>CAZVMM010000028.1:0-36447 GCA_964628205.1 uncultured Muribaculaceae bacterium | reverse complement strand
GCCAGCATCTGGTCGATGCGCACGCGGGGGAACGACCAGCGGATCCAGAAGAAGATGAAGGTGATGAAGAAGGCCTTACCCAGGAACCACACCACACTGGGGATGAAGTTCATCACGTTGTTGAAGCCCTCCCAACCAGGGATGTGCAGGGGCATCCAGCCGCCCAAGAAGAGCAGCGTGGCGATTCCCGACACGATGAACAGGTTCAGGTACTCGGCCAGATAGAAGAAGCCGAAGTGGATACCCGAATACTCGGTGTGGTAGCCGGCGGTGAGCTCGTGCTCGGCCTCGGGCAGGTCAAACGGGCCACGGTTGTTCTCAGCGTTGGCAGCGATCATATAAATAATGAACGCGAGGATGGCGGGCAGATGTCCCTTGAACAGGAACCAGCCGTCGGCCTGTGCCTCGACAATGCCCGTGATGGACATGGTACCGGCCAGGCACACAATCGTCAGGATAGAGATGCCACACGAGAGCTCATAGCTGATCATCTGGGCACCGCTACGCATAGCGCCGATGAGGGTATACTTACTGTTGCTGGCCCAACCGGCAAGCAGGATACCCAGCACACCGATCGACGACACGGCGACGATAAAGAACACGCCGATGTTCATATCCACGATCTGCAGGCCCTTGCCCCACGGCAGGCAGGCAAACGTCAGCATCGAAGCGATAAGCACCAGGTAGGGGGCGAGCTTGAAGAGGAACTTGTCGGTATTCCACAGGGTGATCAGCTCCTTCTGCAGAATCTTGATCACGTCGGCAAACACCTGGAGCAAGCCCCACTTGCCCACGCGCATCGGGCCCAGGCGGCACTGGATCCAGCCGCACACCTTGCGCTCGTAGAAGATGTAGAACATGGCGATGAGCGAATATGCCACCAGCAGACCCACTGCCACCAGCACACACTCGATTGTCGTCGTGAGCCAGCTGGGCATGACGCTATTCAGCAGCTCATCTAACCATCTCGTGACTATTCCGAAGTCAAACATATCTCTTTTTGTGTTTTGTTAATGTTTTATGCTATGCTTTATTAACTCGTGTTAGCGGTCGATATCGGGGATAACGAAGTCGAGCGACGCTGTGATGGTGATCAGGTCGGCAATCATGTTGTCGCGGCACGTGAGGTCCACCACTCCGATCAGGTTGAAGCACGGCGACTGGAAGTGGACGCGCACGGGCTTGGTGTTGCCGTCACTCTCGATGTACACGCCGAAGGCTCCACGGCTAGCCTCCACCTGCTGGTACCAGTGTCCGGCGGGCAACTTCATCATCTTGGGCACCTTGGGGGCGCAGTAAACGCGCTTGCCACCCAGGGTCTCGTCCTGGTCACACTTGGCGTTCTCCTGCTCGAGCTTGTCACAGGCTTGGCGCAGAATCTTGATGCTCTGCTCCATTTCCTTCATGCGGACCATGTAGCGGTCCATCGAGTCACCGTTCTCGTAGGTTACCTCATCGAAGTCGAACTCATTGTAGAGCGAATAGGGGTTGGTCTTGCGCACGTCGCAGTGCCAACCGCTGGCACGGCCCGACGGGCCAGTGATGTCGTAGTCGATGGCATCCTGCTTGGTAAGGATGCCCACGCCGGTCATGCGGTTCACGGCGATGACATTGCCCGTGAAGAGCTTGTGATACTCAGCTAAGTTCTTTTCGATCACGTCACAAGCGTGGCGCACGTCCTTAATAAAGTCCTCGTGAACGTCGGCCACCACGCCGCCGATGGTGCTGTAGCTCATCGACATGCGGGCGCCACAGGTACGGTCAAAGATGTCATAGATCAGTTCCCTCTCGCGGAAGCCATAGAAGAATGCCGTGGTTGCTCCCTGGTCCATCGTCAAGCAGCCATAGCTCAACAAGTGGGAAGACAAGCGCATCAGCTCGTCCATCATCAGACGGATGAGTTCAGCACGACGGGGGACCTCCAGACCAAGTGCCTTCTCAACACACAGGCACATGCAGTGTCGGTTGATGTGCGCGGCCATGTAGTCCATGCGCTCGGTGTACAGGAGCATCTGGGGATAGGTCAGGCCCTCGCACAGCTTCTCGATGCCGCGATGGATATATCCGCTGACGACGTCCACCTTCTTGATTATCTCGCCGTCCAGGCTGGCGCGGTAGCGCATCACACCGTGTGTCGACGGGTGCTGCGGCCCCACGTTGATGACGTACTCGTCGTCGGCAAACACCTTGCCCTCGACCTTGGTTACCTTGCCATCGGCGTCCTCGACCCAGCGGCAGGTGTAATCCTCGTTGGTCTCGTCCTCGAGACGCAGGGGGTTGCTCGCGGGGTCATAATCCTTGCGCAGGGGGTAGCCCACCCAGTCGTTGCGCAGGAACATGCGGCGCATGTCGGGATGGCCAATAAACACGATGCCATAGAAGTCATATACCTCGCGCTCCTGGAAGTTGGCCACGGGCCACAGGTCCACGACGGAGTGCAGGCGCGGGTTCTCGCGGTCGGCGGTGGTCACTTTGACGTGCAGCAACTCATGTGTGCTGGAGTTGGTCAAGTAATAAACACAGCCCAGAACCTCGGTCCAGTCCATTCCCACGACGGCGCTCAGCACGTCGTAGTGGAGTTGGGTCTTCAGGGCACAGGCCAGGTCGTGCCACTGCGCGTCGGGCACAGTCACCAGGGGGAACTCGCCCGTGGTGTCGATGGTGGCCTGAGGGCACAACTGCGTGATTTTTTCTTGTATCTCTGCCATATCTAGTGAATGGATTTTTGTCGGGTTAAATTATTTGGCTTCCTCCTTCAGGGCCTGGCCGTCATACTTGAGGCCGTCGAGTTTCTCCTTGCGGTTCACGCCGCCAAAGTACTTCTGCACCTTGATTTTGCGCTGCAGCTGCATCAGGGCGTAGAAGAAAGCCTCGGGACGGGGCGGGCAGCCGGGCAGGTACACGTCGACGGGAATGATCTCGTCCACGCCCTTGACCACGCAGTAGCTGTTCTTGAACGGGCCACCGCTGACGGTGCAAGAGCCACAGGCAATGACATACTTAGGCTCGGCCATCTGCTCATACAAGCGCTTGAGTGCCGGTGCCATGCGGTAGTTGATGGTGCCCTGGCACATGATATAGTCGGCCTGACGGGGGCTGTTGCGGGCTACCTCAAAGCCATAGCGTGCCATATCATAGCGGGCAGCGCCCAGGCACATGAACTCGATAGCGCAGCAGCTGGTTCCGAAGCACAGCGGCCACAGCGAGTTGCTCACGCCCCAGTTCATCAGCTGGTCCAGCTTGCCAACGATGATGTTGGTGCCGCCGGCACGCAGTTGCTCCACCAGGTTGTCGATATACTCGTTGTCCTTGAAGTCCTCATGCTTCATCGACTTGATTTTCACTTCCATCTCAGCGCTCCTTTCTTCCAGGCATAGGCCAAGCCCAGAACAAGAATTACCAGGAAAGTGCCCACGGCCAGCAGTGCCTGGCTGCCGATGCCCTTGCAGATGGTTGCCCACGGGAACAGGAAGACCGTCTCCACGTCAAACATCAAGAACAGGATGGCGAACAGGTAATAACCCACATGATACTGGGCCATGGAATCGCCACGGGTGGGGATACCGCACTCAAAGGGCTCGCCTTTCTTCTTAGTGTAACTGCGCGGGCCGATCAGCCACGCGATAACCAGGGCGCCGACTACCAGCAACACACCGGTCAGGGCCGCTGTGATGGCGAGAGTCGTGCTCTGTACTCCGAAAATTGATGAATCCATAAAAGAAGTTCTATCTATTTTGTTTAATAATTTTTGGCAGGTTAATTCATATCCACACATCAAAAGGCACTACTGCACAACAACTTAGCGCCGACAGGCGCAAGAAATTGCCGCTGCTAGGACCCAAAATGCGGTGCAAATTTACATAAAATATATTAAACAGGCAACCTTTTGCACCCCTATTTTTCGTAGTTGTTAACAAGTCCAGTTACAATCCGTAACCACTGTGCCGTGCCTAGCCAAAACCATGTCATGCGGGACCCCACCTTAGCACTAGTGCTCCAGGCGGGGTCCCGCATGACAGTTATCGGGGTCTTTGCCCTCCGGCTGCAGGTCACATGGCCAGTCGCAGGCCGCGGTCCATATTCTGAAAGACAGGGACAGCCTCCAAACGGCAAGACACGCGACAAGCCCTGAACGCCTGGTTGAAGCTACCGCCACGGGCCACGCGGTTAGTGCCCTCGGCAGCGCCTGTAGGATTGGTCTGGGGAAGCTCACTGTAGAGGCCATACAGGTCGGACGTCAACTCATCGACGTTGCCGCTCATGTCATACAGGCCCAACTCGTTAGGCGCCTTGGTGCCCACCGAGTGAGGGACATCCCCGGAGTTGCCCTTGTGCCAAGCGACCTCCTCGACGTCGTCACTGCCGGCGTAGCGGCACCCCTGGCTCCTGTTGCCACCACGGGCGGCAAACTCCCACTCGGCCTCGGTGGGGAGTCTAAAAGTCCTACCCGTGAGGCGATTGAGGCGACTGATAAACGACAGACAATCGTCATAGGATACCTTTTCGACAGGCCTGGTGAAGTCATTCTCATAACCATTGGTGCTAGTATACCAGCTGGGGTTACTGCCCATCACGGCGCGCCACAGCTCCTGAGTCACCTCGGTCACTCCGATTGAGTAGTCGCTGAGTGTCACCTCATGAACGGGGCTCTCCCAGGGACGGGCATAATTGTCGGTCTCGGTCGTGGCTCCCATCATGAAGGTGCCACCCTTGACAGGCATCATCTTGAAAGTCACGCCATTGACGGTAAATTCCTCGGCCACGGGAACATAGGGCCACTCGCCAGTGAGCAGGTAATCGATCATCACAGAGACATCCTTGATGCTCACCTCGCCATCGCCATTGACATCGGCCAACGCGCGGTTGACCGCACTACCTTCGCTATCCAGCAGATAATCGATCAGGGCAGAGACATCCTTGATACTCACTTCGCCATCGCTATTGACATCGCCCACATTCAGGGCGCTCATCGGCATCCAACACATGGCCATCAGGCCTACCAGCAAAACAATAAGACGTTTTCTATCCATAATTAGATTAAAATTTAATTATTTTGATTTGAACCCGCAAATATAACACATTTATTAAAATCATTGTAACAAAAAATCATAATTCGTCAAAATCAGCATCGCACTACCGAAAAAAATCAGGCCACCAGGGCTGTTAATTCCCAATTCCTTACTACCTTTGCAGCCGTGAAAAAAATAACGTTCATCCTGTCAGCGGGCCTTACCGCCCTGGCAGCGGCATCGGCACCCACCGGGTTGCCGACGTCGCTCAGCGACACTTTGTCGCTCGAGGAGGTGACCGTGACAGCCATCAAGCAGAGCGCCGACATGCGCACCCAGGCCACGGCCTTGACAGTCATCGGCCGGCAGGAGGCAGAGCGCAACCAGGTGCTGTCGGTCAAGAGCGCCGCCGATCTGACGCCCAACATGTTCACTCCCGACTATGGGAGCCGAATGACGTCGACCATCTATGTGCGTGGCATCGGCACCCGCATCGACCAGCCCGCGGTGGGCTTGACGGTGGATAACGTTCCCGTGATGACCAAGGAGAACTACGACATGGACCTGATGGACATCTCGCGCATGGAGGTGCTGCGAGGCCCGCAGAACACCCTATACGGCCGCAACACCCTAGGCGGACTGATGAACATCTACACCCTGTCGCCGCTCAGCTACCAGGGCACGCGAACCGTTGTCGAGGGTGGCAGCCACGGAACATGGCGAGTGGGAGTCAGCCATTACCGCCTGTTGCGCGACGGCCTGGGCTTGTCCTTGTCGGCCCAATATGGCTCGACAAGCGGTGAGTTCATTAACCATCACAACAACAAGCGCTGCGATTGGGAACAATACTTCAGCGGTCGCGCAAAGCTCGAGTGGCACAGCCAGGACGGGTGGTACCTCAGTAACGTGGCTTCTGTGTCCACGACGCGCCAGGGCGGTTACCCCTACGAGTGGGTTGAGACGGGCCAGGTGGCCTATAACGACACGTGCTTCTACCGCCGCACGTCGGTCATGGATGGCCTGACGTTGCGCCGTGACTTCGAGACCTGGACGTTATCGAGCATCACCAGCTACCAGTATCTGGACGACAACATGACGCTTGACCAGGACTTCACACCCCATGACTACTTCACCCTGACCCAGGCCCGCCGCGAGCATGCCGTGACCCAGGATCTGATCATCCGCAGCCATGAGAAATCCGAGGGCTATAACTGGCTGGTAGGTGCCAGCGGCTTCTATCGCCGCTACAAGATGGACGCGCCCGTCACCTTCTATGACTACGGCATCGCTGAACTCATCGAGCGCCATGCCAACGAGGCCATTCCCGAATATCCCATCACGTGGGACGCGCGCACCTTTATGCTGGGCAGCCACTTCACGAGCCCCAATTGGGGAGCGGCATTGTATCATGAGTCGCACTACGACTGGGGCCAGTGGACCATTGCCGCGGGCCTCCGCATCGACTATGAGCACGCGCGGCTCAACTACCACAGCGAGACGCACACGGGCTATCGCATCCTGAACAGTGCGACAGGGCAGACCGTCGCCCACGAGCCGATCAACATCGACGACCAGGGCAAGCTCGACAAGGATTTCCTGGACATCCTGCCCAACGTGAGCCTCACGTGGCATCCCTGGCCAGGGAAGAACCACACCGTGTATGTCGCCGCATCGCGCGGCAGCAAGGCTGGCGGGTTCAACACACAGATGTTCAGCGACGTGCTGCAGCAGCGGTTGATGAAGATGATGGGCATCGGCATGCAGTATGATGTGGACAAGATGGTGGGCTACAAGCCCGAGAAGGCATGGAACTATGAGCTGGGCGGACACTTTGAGTGCTGGGACGGCCGTGTGCAGACCGACATGAACGCCTTCTTCATCAGCTGCCGTGACCGCCAACTGACCGTCTTCCCGCCGGGCACTACCACGGGGCGCATGATGACCAATGCCGGCAAGACCCACAGCTGGGGAGCCGAGTTTGCCATGACGGTCAACCCCACCGAGCTCACCCACCTGAACATCAGCTACGGATTCACTCACGCCACTTTCCGCGATTATAAAGACGGCAAGGTAGATCACAGCGGGCAGCGCGTTCCCTATGCCCCGATGCACACCCTGTTTGCCGAAGCCACCCAGACCATCAAGATCGGTGGTGATGACAACAAGAGGCTCACTCTGGCGGCCAACGTGCGTGCCGCGGGCGACATCGTTTGGGACGTGGATTGGGCCATCAGGCAGCCGTTCTATGCCCTGCTAGGAGCTTCCGTCACTTGGAAGCAGCAACACTACAGTGTGCAGCTGTGGGGCCGCAACCTGACCGACACACAATATAAGACCTTCTACTTTGTATCTATCCAGCACCACTTCCTGCAGCGCGGCCATGGCCGCCAGTTGGGAGCCACCCTGCGGCTCAACTTCTGAGGACCTTTTTCTTTCTGATTCATCTAAACAATCCACGAAAAGGACCAGAAAATTTTGCCAATAGAAACAAATCACTTAATTTTGCAACGCAAATCAAACAAAACAACCTGTATATTAATTTATTACATTTGTATTACTGAAAAGCAATGAAGAAGATTTTCTTAATGTCAATTTTTGCCATTGTGCTGGGTTTATCCTTCACATCATGTGGTGATGACGAGCCCATTAAGACAATGACACCCGTGATTACTTACGAAGTTCAAGAAACTGAAGTGATAGTAACTGCCACCGGCAATGGCGATGTATTACTCTTCAAGGATGGTGAACAATGCATCAATCCCACCTCCATTACGCGAGGAAGCGAAAACGTGAGCATAACGTTTACCGCCACGGCACAAGAGCAAGGAAAAAGCATTAGCGATGAGGCCCGACTTGTCATCGAGATACCTAAGATTGAGAAGACTGGTCCCATGAGTTTTGTATCAGAATATGAGAGCGAGACCGATACCCATTTCATGTTCGACATCGACATGGCAAAGGACTCGAGCAGTATCTACATGTATAACGTCGTGTTCCACATCGGCGAGGCCACGTCACCGGCAATGACCCTGCGTGTGGACGCCCCCGTGACCGCAGACCAGACGAACAAGGTTTACACCTATGCCGGAACGGGCATTGTGGCCTATATGCAGCGTGGTGGCACCTGGCTTCCCATGCCTGGCGAGGCTTACCTGGTGAATAACCTGACTTGCAAAGTCAACGCCAGTGCGAAGACCTACGACATCGCCTTTGACTGCCATGGCGGCCACTTTGCCGAATCAGGCAAGCTCAAGTGAGATGAGCGAAGGACGTCATTTTAACGTCATTTAATATAAAAATCATTACAAATGGTGCAAGATTCGGTGCACCATTTGTTTTTTAACTGTAACTTTGCGGCCTGTACACTTAATAATCATTGATTTTGCATAGCACAAAGGAATGAAAAAGATTTTTTTATTGATAGCCTTGGCGGGAGTGCTCATAGGAGCCATCTCGTGCAGTGACAAAGACGAGCCCAAGAGGGGCGACGGCGTGTTTACCGTCAACACCCTGATGATCAACCACATCTATAACACAACAAAGGGCATCGTCGAGGGTGTCAGCAGCACCCACAACAAGCTCACACTCGACACCGTTCACCACACGGCCTCGCTAGAGCTCAACTACGAGTTGGGAACTCCCGCAACCCTGTCGATCAAGGACATCACGGCCAGGCCACTGCGGTTGGGCTTCTATGAACTGACAGCCGCGAGCAACAGCGAGTTCACGGACTTCAAGGGTTATGTGGACTTCAACGAGGGCTCTATGCGTTACCGCTACACCACGCGCGATGGCATCCGCGTGATATCGACCATGCCCGAGATTTTCTTCCTGAGCACCAAGAGCGTAATTACCTATGACGACACGACCAAGACCACAGAAATGGATGGCGTGATGTATCAGTTTGAGCTGGCGCCTGCCACCTCGTCGTCGGTTGTCAAGGTCATGGGCATCGTCCATGCCAAGGACCTGAAGTACTTCATCAACATCACAGGGGCCGGTGTGGAGTTCACTCCCACCCCCAACGGCTACACCTTCGAGAGCGAGAACGTGAGGACCAGCGCCGTCTACCGCAACTGGGTGGACAGCACTTCCAGTGTGGTGTCCACGACCGAGAAGTACCCCTTCAAACCATTCAAGGCTACTGTGGACCTGGTGAACGACTCGCTGAGCACCACCTTCACGATGGGTACCAGCGCCGCGGTTACTGCGTCGGGGCGCACCTACCCGAACTACAAGGCTCGATAATCAATCAACAATAATAACCAAAACAGAATCAACCCAAAGACTATGAAGAAAATGAGAAAGAGCATTTATCTTTTTGCACTGCTGACGCTCGCCTTGTTCACCTCGTGTGCCGACAAGAACGAGGACGACAGCAAGCAGACTTTTACCGCTACCATCAACAGCCGCGCCATCGATGGCGACCAGGTGATCTTCAACCAGGGCAAAGGCGAGGTCGAGGTGAACTTCACGACCCGCAGTATCCAATTCTCGGGTGACTTTAAGGACGCCAGCGGGCACACCCAGTCGCTCAACTCACCCTCCATGCCGCTGACTAACAGCATCGGCAGCGTGTACACCTTCAGCGGCGCAATGTACGACCTGAAAGGCTCCCTCGACATGGCGACGGGCATGATGTTATACTCATTCTGTCTGGATGACGGCACCACCGTGGTGTGCAGCACCCACCTGATGTATGCCTATGCCACCACCACTGTCACCAACGAGCAAGGTGCCACCTACGAGCACCAGCAGTCGGCCTACCTGTTCACCCTAGACAGCAAGGGCGAGAACTGCACGCTGCAAATATCTAACTTCATACCTGATACCAATGGCACCGTCCAGGCCAGCGTTATCGGATACAAGAACCTGAAAGTCACTCCCACCGCCACCGGTTACGTGATCACTGGCAACGATGCCGAACCTCTTGACCCGGTGTATTCCTCCCTGTCAGTCTCTGACTTGAACTTCGTTATCGACAACCAGTGCCTGACTATCAGCGGCACGTTCTCGATCAACAAGCACACCTTCAATGTAAGCGGCCCCTTGTTCCCGCGCGAGCAAAGAATAATATAAATGAAGGGCGATGATATAGCTGTTGGCCCGAACCCTGCGGGGCTAATGCTAATTACACGAATTATCTTAAGTATTATTCGTGAAATACGTTTTTCTTCGCGAAATTCGCATTAAAAACTTATCAGGGCCAACTGCTATATCGTTCCCAAATGAAGTCATGAATTCTTCTTATAACTGATGACCGCCCAACCAGCCATTACTGAGCCCACGCCCAGCAGAGCGAGGACTTGATGCCACACACTAGCCACCCCGCCGCCACGGACAAAAACCGTGCGCACCGCATCAATGAAGTAGGACATCGGGTTGACATAGGTCGTGGCATAGGCCCACGAGGGCATCGAGCGCGTGGGCGTAAACAGGCCGCTGAGCAATAGCATCATCACCACAAAGAACCACATCACGAAGATGGCCTGCTGCATCGTGTCGCTGTAGTTGCTCACGATGAGGCCAAACGATGAGAAAAACAATGCCAGCAGCATCGCCAGCACGTAGATGAGGCCTATGGGGCCCGCGCTGGTAATGCCATAGACAGCCCAAGCCAGTATCAGGCACACCGTGATGACAAACATCGCGATGATCCAGTAAGGGATGAGTTTGGCCAGGATAAATGACCACTTGCTCACCGGGGTGACATTGATTTGCTCGATAGTGCCCGCTTCTTTCTCTCCCACGATGTTGAGTGCGGGCAGGAATCCCGTCATCAGCATCATCACGATAGCAAACAGAGCGGGTATCATGAACAACTTGAAATTCAAGTGCTTGTTATACAGGAACAAGGTGGATAGCCGCGACTGCATCGCGGCGGCATCAGGCTTGACATGGGCGGTGACAATCTGTGTGAGATAGGTCCCGCCCATCGCTCCCTTGGTTCCGTTGACCGCATTGGCGGCGATGAGCACCTGGGGCTGGCGGTTCAGGGTCACATCACGGCCATAGGCCCGCGGAATAACCATCACGACATCACATCTCGACTGCTCTATCTCATGTAACGCGTCTCGGTAAGTGGGCAGTTGCCCCTTAAATATAAAGTAGTTACTTGCCTCGATGCTATGCACCAGCTGCTGGGATAGCGTCGAGCGGTCGTTATCCACGATAGCCACCTTGACATTCTTGACTTCCATATTCATCACCCACGGCATGACGCACATGATGATAATGGGAAAAGCGACAATGAGGCGTGGCAGAAACGCGTTGCGGCGAATCTGCGTGAACTCCTTCTGTATGAGATATTTCAATGTCATAATTCTTTTTGTTTTAGGTTTTAGGCTTTAGGTCTCCTAACTTCTAACTCCTCACTCCTAACTCATCACTTTAAAAGCCTCATTCTAACCTTTTCTTGAATGTTGCCAGTGCTAGGGTCATCAGCACAGCGAGCATGAGCAGCAGAATGCCGGTTTCGCGCATCACCTGATCCACCCCGACTCCCATAATCATCAGCTTGCGCATCGCCTCGATGTAGTACCGCGGCGGAATCACTGCCGAGATCCACTGCAACACCTCGGGCATCGACTCGACAGGGAAGAGCATGCCGCTGAGCATCACAATGGGCATCAGCAACACCATGGCCGATAGCAGCAACGCCACGAGTTGGGTCTGGGCGACGTTGGAGATGAGCAATCCCAGCGAGAGAGCCAACAGGATATAGATTGTGGAAATGACAAGAATCCAGGCCAATGAACCCGCTAATGGCACCGCCAATACAAACCGGGCCATTAGCAGGATGGCAACAAGAATAGCGAAGGCGAGCACCAGATAGGGGACGGCCTTGGCAATGATGATCATGAGTGGCTTGACGGGCGACACGAGCAGCACCTCCATGGTGCCCTTCTCCTTCTCGCGGACTATCGAAATCGAGGTCATCATCGCGCACACCAGCATCAGCAGCATGCCCATGATGGCCGGCACGAAGTTGTAGGCCGACTTGAGCTGCGGATTATAGAGCATCTTGGAGTTAACGGCCCCACCACCGGCATTGAGAATCACACCAGTGGCATAGTTGGTCCACATCTGGGCCATATTGGGGTCGGCGCCATCGACGATAAACTGCACGCCACCACGCTTGGAGGCAAAGTCGGGACTGAACACAACTGCCATGTCGGCTCGCTGCCCACGGATGACGCGTTCGGCCTCACGCGGCGTAGCCACTGTCTCGGTAATCGTGAAATAGTCTGAAGCTGCCAGCCTATCGATGGCCTGCTGAGTCAAGTGATCCATCGAACTGGTGACCACAATGGTGCGCACGTTACGCACATCGGTTGTGATGGCATAGCCGAAAATGAGCATCATCACCAGCGGCATGCCGAACAGGATGAGCATCGTGCGCTTGTCACGCAAGATGTGCTTGGCCTCCTTGATAACAAATGTGGCAAACTGTTTCATCATCGGTTAATCGCTGCTACGCGTGGCTTGTCGTGCCAGATAGGTGAACACATGGTCCATATCGGGCTGGTTGAACTTCTGTTTTAACTCGTCGGGGGTTCCCATGGCCTTGATTTTTCCGTCGACCATGATCGAGATGCGGTCACAATACTCGGCCTCATCCATGTAGTGGGTGGTGACAAACACGGTAATGCCACGCGAAGCGGCATCATAAATCAATTCCCAGAATTGGCGGCGGGTGGCAGGGTCGACACCACCCGTGGGCTCGTCGAGGAACACCACGCCCGGCTCGTGGAAAATCGAGACCGAGAAGGCCAGCTTCTGCTTCCAGCCCAGGGGCAAAGACGCGACGAGCGAATCCTTATGTTCCGTGAACTGCAGGCGGTCGAGCAACTGATCGGTCTTGCGTGAGATTTCCTGATCATCCATGCCATAGATGCCGCCAAACAACATGATATTCTCGCTGACAGTCAAGTCATTGTAGAGTGAAAACCGCTGGCTCATGTAGCCAATATGCTTCTTGATGAGCTCGTGCTCGGTGCGGATGTCATATCCCACTACACGCCCCTGACCGCTCGTGGGTTGGTTCAAGCCAGTGAGCATGTGCATCGCTGTGGTCTTGCCAGCACCATTGGCTCCCAGAAAGCCGAAAATTTCACCTCGCTTGACGGTGAAACTGATGTCGTCGACGGCATGAAAACTACCGAAGGCCTTGACCAAATGTTCCACCTCGATAACATTCTCGTCCTTGGCCCCGGCACCCTGGGCGTGGTCGATGCCAGGCGGATTGAAGATGTCGGCAAAACGCTCCAAGATATCGTCGGGCGTGCCGATGCCGCGCAGAGTGCCTTGGTCTAGGAATGCCACCCGCTCGCAGCGCCTCACTTCGTCGAGATAAGGGGTTGAGGCCACGATAGTGATACCTCGCTCCTTGAGAGCGCCCAGCATATCCCAAAACTCCTTGCGTGACACGGGGTCAACTCCAGTCGTTGGCTCGTCCAGAAAGAGTATGCTGGGATGGTGCACTAGAGCACACGAGAGCGCCAACTTCTGTTTCATGCCTCCCGACAGCGCACCCGCCTTGCGGTTGCGGAAACGTTCTATCTGGCTGTAAATGGCACGGATGCTGTCATACCCTTCCTCGAGCGTCGTGCCGAACAACCGGGCAAAAAAGCTGAGGTTCTCCTCCACAGTCAAGTCCTCGTAGAGGGAAAACTTGCCAGGCATGTACCCCACCCTGCTGCGGATGTCGGCCATCTGACTGACAATGTCATAGCCATCGACGGTTGCTGCACCTGTCTGTGGCTTGACCAGAGTGCACAGGATGCGGTACAACGATGTCTTGCCCGCACCATCGGGCCCGATGAGACCAAACACCTCACCCTTGTCGACGGAGAAGGTAACATCGTTGAGCGCCCTGACAGCGCCATAGCTCTTAGAGACATGATTGACCTCGATTGCCTTCATTGCTAGTACCTTTTTCGAGATTTTCAGGAATCCCTAGAATTTCACCTCGCCATACATGCCTATCTTGACATAGCCGTCGTTCTTGATGGCGATCTTGACGGCATAGACCAGGTCTGCCCGCTCGTCATCGGTCAGAATGGTCTTGGGCGTGAACTCCGATTGCGAAGAGATCCAGGTCACGGTACCCGCATATTCCTTTTTCTGACCGTCGCCATAGTCGGCAAAGACCTTGCACGTCTGCCCCACCTTGATGTTTTGCAACTGGGCCGAGGTGACATAGGCACGGATGAACATCGATTCCACATCAGCCATCTTGAACAGCGGCTTGCCTGTTGTCACAAACTCTCCCTGCTCGACATACTTCTCGAGAACCGTGCCCGTGAATGGGGGCTCGATATCGGCATTGGCAATCTGGTCATCGAGTTGGCGCTGCTGTGCGTCGATACCCGCCACCTGAGCGTCGATACCATCCATCTGTGCCCCGATGCCCTTGCCCTGCTCGGCCAGCGCGGCATTGTTGCTGCGAATCTGGTCACGGGTGGCCTCGAGCTGGCGGTTGAGCACCAGGATCTGGTTATTGATGTCATCGAGCTGCTTGCGGGGCACGGCACCGTCCTTGACCAGCTCGCTGTAGCGCTGGCGCTCACGCTGCGCGTTGGCAATCTGCTGCTGTATGGACGACAGCTGCTTGTTCAGGTCGAGTTGCTGGCTGTTGGCCGCCGAGCGGTTAGATGCCATCTGGCGCTTGGTGGCTGCCAACTGGCCGCGCTGGGTCTCGAGCTGCTGCTTCTTGAGCACGAGCTGGTAAGTGTCGATGCGTCCCACCAGGGCACCGCCCTCGATGGTCTGTCCCTCGGTGACGTCCAGGGACTTCAGCTCGCCAGTTGCCTTGGCCGAGATTGTGACCTCGGTGGCCTCGAACGTGCCGGTAGCGTCGAACGCCTTCTCCTTCTTGCCGCAAGCTGTCATTACCAAGAGTGCCACGCTTGCCATGATCGTTATCTTTTTCATCATTATGTTGTTTGGTTAATTGTTCAACGTATATTTCAGATCATACATCCCCTTGAGCATCTCAATCTCGTGGATGGACTGCTGTACGCGTGCAGCGTTCTCGCTATTGATGTCGCGCAGCAGGTCGTTCACATCGATGATGCCGTGGGCGAGTTTGGACTCAGCGGCCTTGCGTACCTGCTGTCGCAGGTCGATAATCTCCTGGTCCTGGGACATGAGCGTGCGATAACGCTCAACGGCTTCGCTCTGCTGCATCTGCTCCAAGCGGTTATTGAAGAGGAACACCTCGCGCTGGTTCCGGGCGGTCTCGCGCTGCAACTGCACCTTGGCCCTGTCGTTGCGATGGGTATACAGGGCACCGATATTCCACGTCAGCCGAGCGCCGACCATGGCGTTCCACGACCAGTCTCGAGACATCATGTCCCTGAACATGTTGTAACCGGGGTAACCGTAGAAACCCTGGGCGAACACGCCCACACGAGGCAACAGCGCCGCCTTGAGGGCACGATCCTGCGCATCGGCGAGGCGCAACTGACTGTCGATGAGACGCAGCTCCGGACGGTTGTTGCCCTCGATGAGAGCTACGGCTGCTGGCTTGGTCACCCTTGTCACCTCTAGCCCGCAGAAAGTGCCCAGCATCGACAGCAGCACGCGGCGCTGCGACTCGAGCGTGGTCATCTGCTGGACAACATTCAGGCGCTCGGCAGTGACATTATTCAGGTCACACTGGGCCGCCGTGCCGTGCTTGACCATCGACGTGAGTTTTTTCTCGCTGGCAGCGAGCTGCTCCTGCAGATCTTTGTTCAAGCTTATCTGGTCATCGAGCAGCAGTAGCCCGAAGTACATCTCGTTGACCCGTTGCCGCACTTTATACAAATCAACCTCGAGTTGCGCCTGCTGAACAGCGCCCTGCTCGCGGGCCACTTGCTTCTGTGCACTGATGGCGCCACCGTCGAATACGGTCTGCTGCAGGTCGACCCCAACACGGTACTGGTCCTTTGCCAGCCCCTTCATGTCCACGCCCATCTGCTGCATCAAGCCCTTCATCTCGTCGGGCCACGCTGTGACAGCGCTCTGATAGGTCGCTTGGGCAGTGGCCGTGAGTTGCGGCAGCCACCCTTTCTGGATATTGGCGACAGTGAGGTCGGTCGTGCGTGCGATCAGGTCATGCTGAGCGATGAGCGGATAGTTGCGCTCGGCCGCCTGCTGGCACTCCTCTAGAGTCTGGGCCACAGCACTTGCCGCCATACAGATGCTGATGATGAAAAATAGCCGTTTCATATCATTGTCAATTAGTTTGATATGGCAAAGGTATAGCCTTATTTGATACCGAATCCCATCTAAAGCAAGGAGAAAATGTTCTTTTTGTACAAAAACCGGAATTTATTTTTGTTTTCATCCATAATTAATTATCTTTGCGTTCAAATTTCAGCAAAAATGGCAGAATTAAGGCAATTAAACCTGCTCCAACTCAAGCAACTTGTTGAAGGCCATGACGAGATCCTGGCCAACAACTATATCACGCGCAATCTTGCCGTTGCACGCAATGTGCGCCTGGAGTTGATTAAGGACCAACTCATCGACCAGCCCACCCTCATGCCCGAGATGCGCATACTCATCATCAAGAACGGATGGGCGACACCCATCATCAATATGATGGAGCGCCGCATCGAGGCCGGAGACCTGGTATTCCTGGACAGTAACGGCATCCTGCAATACCAGGACGCTGCTCCAGACGTTAAGGGCATAGGCTTGTCGATCAGCGACGAGCTGTTCTCGCTGGCCATCGGCAACCGCATACCTAAAGCCTTTGACGGTCACCTGCGGGACTTCATGATACACCTCACACCCGCCCATCAGGGATTTCTCGACCAACTGCACCACATGCTATACCTGCATCTGCAGCAGCATGACGGCAGTAGCCAGGTTACACTCAACCTGGTGAGCGCATTCCTGTGGTATGTGGACCACCTGTGGAGCCGCCACGAGCAGAGCTACCGCGAAAGCCAAACGCGCGAACAGCGCCTGTTCGCTGATTTCATCCAGCTGGTCAGCGAGTTTGCGCCCGAGCACCACACCATCGACTTCTATGCCTCGCGCTTGTGCCTGACACCAAGGTACCTGAGTTCCATCATCGGCCAGGTAAGCGGCAAGAGCGCCAAGCAATGGATTGACGACGCACTGGTGACGCGCATCAAGATTGACCTCATCCACACCGACAAACCCATTGCGCTCATCGCCGATGACATGCATTTTCCCAACCAGTCGTTCATGGCCAAGTTTTTCAAGCGCATGACGGGCAAGACCCCGACCCAGTTCCGTAGATAAACATCACGCACTCCCGTTTTTACGTCTATTGATCTTTTTGTTATAAAACCATTTGCTCAATCCAGATAAAACGCATATTTTTGCGGCATCATCGATTATAATATTATTTAGTGCACTATGAGAAAGACTATCCTATTCCTTCTTGCCGTTATGACCCTGATGCTACTCAACGCCTGCGGTCATGATGACGAACCCGCCAACAAACCAGACGAGATACAATATGCCAACCTCGTTTTCTCGTGCTGGACCGCCAGGGGCAATGTCATGTCCTATTTGCAGACCGTAGGTTACGTGGAGCTCAATTACACCCAGGGCACCATACAGCTGACCAGCGATTACAACGACTATCATGGAACACGCCGCTCCATATCCACGCCCAAGATGGAATTGAAATATGTGTCGGACAACACGTATGCCTTCAACGACCAGTCGTCGATCAACACCTTTGACGGCAGTTACCCTAATGGCTACATCAATATGGCGACGGGGGTGGTGTGGTTCATGTTCACCAACGAGTATGAGAAGACAGTCATCACCACTTATCTGAACTACCCTGCTCCCACAACCACCATCTATGACCTTGAAAACATGAAAGGGCACCAGCACACTCAGTCGTCCTATCTTTTTGCTCCCGATGCGCAGGGCAAGACCTGTGTCATGCAAATCAACAATTTTATCACCGACCTCGACGGCACCGTTGCTGCCGAACTGATTCAATTCCAGGGCCTGACGTTAACACAGACCAGTCAGGGCTACCATATCACTGCCGATCGAGCCGAGTCGACCTACGGCGGCCGTTACACCATCACCGATGTAGACATTGATTTGGGCGGACTGTGCAGAGACATCAACGGCTCGTTCAAGTGCAACGGGCACGAGATACGCATGGCAGGAGGTCTCTTCCCCTGATCAGGCAACAGTTCGCACGGATTTCTCATTTTGGGCAGTCTGAAAAATCCATGCCGCCCATAAAATGCTAAAAAAAACATAAATATTGGCTGTTCGGCGGCATATTGGCAAAATTTTTGCTAACTTTACGGCTCAAATGTGACCACCCTATGTCAACACGAGAAAAATATGACGAGGCGCAAGTCGTCGAGCAACTGCATAACCAATCGACATGCCGGGCAGCTTTCAGTAAGGTTATCGAGCACTACAGCTCTCAGCTTTACTGGCAAATACGCCGCATGGTTATCGATCATGACGATGCCAACGACGTGCTGCAGAACACCTTCATGAAGGCATGGACCAGCATCGACAACTTCCGCGGTGACGCCAAGTTGTCGACGTGGCTCTACAAGATTGCCATCAACGAGTCAATCACATTTGTCAACAAGAAGAAGGTGATGAACCAGCTCTCGATCGATGACGACGAGAGTTTTCTGGTCAACCAGCTCGAGAGTGACGAGTGGTTTGACGGCGACCAGGCCCAGATTAACCTCCAGAAGGCCATCGCCTCACTGCCCGAGAAGCAGCGCCTGGTGTTCAACCTGCGCTACTATGATGAAATGAAGTATGAAGAGATGAGCGAGATTTTGGGCACCAGCGAGGGTGCCCTGAAGGCCTCGTATCATCATGCAGTGAAAAAAATCGAACAATTTTTGGGTGAAAGGGAATAATTTTTGTCAACACCCATTAAACTTTCTTGACATTTTCTAGTCCAATAGGCGTTATGAAACAAGAAGACTCCACATTATTGACCAAATACGGTAAGGATTCGGGCTTCAAGGTGCCCGAGAATTACTTTGCCGATTTCAATCAACGCATGGCCGACATGTTGCCCGAGGTTGAGATCACACCCGTTGACGTCAAGCCCACACTGTGGCAGCGCGTCAAGCCGCTGGCCTACCTGGCTGCAATGTTTGCCGGCTTGTGGTGCATGCTCTCTGTTCTCAACAACTTCTCTGATACAGGCCTGGGAGGCCGCATCAGTAACATTGCCGAGAAGTTGCACGAGGACAAGAACAACGTCGACGAGTTTATCATGAGCGGCTCGGTGAGTGACTACGACCTGCTCAACTACGAGGACTCGGTCGCCATGAGCAACGAGGAAGAAAGTAGTTATAACGACAACGATTAAACCAGACAGTTATGAAACGCATTGTTACCATACTGATAGCCACTCTCGCCATAACCACCATGGTAATGGCCCAGGGCAATGGCCGGTCAAAATTCGCGACCGACATGTATCAGGCCAAGCACGAGATGATCATCGAGGAGCTCGGATTGACCATGAACCAGCAGAAACAGTTCATGCCGCTCTACGAACAGATGGAGCGCGAGATCTATCAGGTGAACCGCAACGCCCGAGCGCTGGCAAACGAGGTGGAGAAGAAGAAGAATCCCAGCGACCGAGACTATGAGATCGCGGCATCAGCGTTGTCGAACACCCGCGTTCGCGAGGGGGAGATCGAAGCCAAGTACTTCGAGAAATTCTCCAAGATTCTGTCCAAGAAGCAGCTCTTCCAGCTCAAGCAGGCAGAAGGCAAATTTACCCGCGAAATGCTGAAGAAGAGAAAAAAATGACAACTATATGAAGCAGTTTAATAATATACATTTTATTATATCATAATCATGTTTTTTGAGAAAATAGTAATTTGAATTTAAGTTTTCTTGCTACACAAAACGCACACAAACAATCCCACGACCCCAAAAAGTCGTGGGATTGTTTTTTAGGGGGCACACCTTGCTGTCAATCAGGATAATTCATTACCTTAGCGCTCTGCATTCATGAAACGACTGGACAAGGCATTAGTTTCGGCATGGGTAATGCTATTGGTTTTCGTACCGATGGTGTGTTCTTTGTGCTGGAGTGAGCGCATGGCCCATGCCTATAAGAACCGCTATGACGGCTATGTGCCTGGCTCACAATTTCATCAGCGCGCCCTGTCGGGCATCGTGGGCGTGTTCATAGAATGACAACCTGTTGAGAAACATGCGTTAATTATTGCAAAATTGTGGGCTATTGGCTTGGTTTATGCACATTATTTAATTACTTTTGGAGTTTATAATAACAAACCAAAATAGATGGACTATGAGACAAACGATTATCCACACCCTCTTTATAATAATCCTACTGACTATGGCTTTTCCACTGCATTCATCAGGTGGCGAGAAGGAGATTGACTTCAACTTCCCACAGGACGTGTCTAGCGAAGCCCTGACCGATCTGAACAAGGCACTCAAGGCAGGAAACGGCGAACAGACCGTTGACGCACTGGTGCGCTACAGCATCGCCCAGAGCAGCATCTCGCAGGACAACATGGCCGATATCCTCGACCGCGTAGAGACGGTCATCAAGAAAGAGAAACAACCCCATATCCGCGCACTGCTCTACCACTTGGAGGGCCTGATTTATCAGGGCTACCGCGACCGTTATGCCAGCTGGAGTGACCGCAAGAACCCTGAGGGCGAGGTGCCTGCCGACGTGAGCGAGTGGGACCACAAGCAGTTTGATATCAAAATCGCTGAGCTGGTGGACAAATCGCTGGCCGATCCCGACGCCCTCAAACAGGTGTCCGTCACATCGTTGCCAAGCGTCATCAAGTGCAATAAGCTGGGGGCCACCTACGTTCCCTCGCTGATGGAATTTCTGTCGATGAAAGGTCTGGAGATGCTCCAGGGCATCGATGACGAGATCGCCGATGCCCAGCGAGAGCGTATCAGCGATAACTGGATTGCCGCCACCGAGGGCAACGCGCCCGCCAACATCTATGCCATCGGCAACAACCAGTACCCCCTTACATACGATAAGTACGAGCTATACAGGGACAATGAACACAGCGCTTATCTGCTCGACCGCATGGAGTGGAAAGACACCAACGAGAGATACAGAACCCTGCAAGCCTACGTGGAACGCTTTCCCAACTCGATGTACACACCAGGCGTCAGGAACGAGATTATCGAGATGGAGCACAAGACGGTCGACCTGCGGTATCCAGGCCAGTGCTCCACGCGTGACAGCATTACTGTCGAGGCCAACGTTTGCAACGCCAACTCGTTTACTATCAACGTGTACAGTGTGCCCGACAACCTGATTGACAGCTACCGTCTGAGCAGAAACCAACTCAAGCTGGTGTCGACCCACCCAGTAGCTGTGCAGGGGAGTATCCCCTTCAACACGAGCGGCATCAAGGCCGTGCTGCCACCGCTACCCTATGGCGCCTATGTCATCTGTCCCGACATAGACCCAGCTGACCACCGCGCCAGTGTCCAGGATCTCTACAACTACAACCTGCTGCGCGTGACCGACATCGCCACAATCGTCATCAGCCGCAATGACCATAAGGACCGCATCGCAGCCGTTGACATTAACACCGGCAAGCCGCTGGCTGGTGTCACCATCAAGACCAAGAAGAATGGCACTACTGTAGGCACAACTGGCACCGATGGCACGCTGGTGATCAACAGCCGCCCCAATGACAAGGGGGTGATCCGCAACCCTGGCGACCAGCAGTTCGTCGCCATCAAGGGCCAAGACCGCTATGGCCACCCCGTCTATTACTCGGTCATCGAGGAAGCGGACAACATCATTAACTCAGCCCCCATGTATACCGATCTTGGCGTCTACAGGCCAGGCGAGACCATCCATTGGGGAGCCATAGTCTACAGCACCGGAGCCAAAGCACGCAAAGCGCTCGCCAGCATGGCGGTTGACGTCATCTTTGAGGACAGCAACCGAGAACCGATTGATACGGTTACACTGACCACCGACGAGTATGGCCGCATCGAGGGCTCTTTTGTCGTGCCCAAGGACCGCATGAACGGCCAATTCGGCATCAAGGTCGTAGAGAAGCTGACCCAGAGCGGATACAATCGGTATAATTACCTGACCTACAAGCTAGTGAACGTTAGCGAATACAAGACACCGACGTTTGAGATCACATTCCCCGATGCCCGCCATAACTACGTTGCCGGCCAGCCCGTCAAAGTCACTGGTAAAGCAATGACCTACAGCGGCCTACCCGTACAGAACGCCGAGGTGAGGCTATCGCTCATCCAGAACGAGTGGTCCTGGTGGTGGCGTAACACCTACAATGAGGGACGTCACCTGCAGGATACCATCGTCGTGACCGACCTTCAGGGCAACTTCACCATCGAGTTTCCCGCCGAGCTATTCCAGGAGAATGCAGGCTACATGCCTGGCAAGCGCTGCTGGGCACGCTACAATTACAACGTCGTTGCCACGGTAGCCACCGAAGCCGGCGAGATCCACGAGGAGAGCACCTCGTTTATCGTGGGCACGCGACGCGGCTTGGAGCTGGGCAGCGAGAACAATGACATCTACCTGAACGACCGCGCCATCAAGCTGCCGCTCAAGTACAACACGACCGATGAGGAGCATCCCGACGCCTACTGCACCTGGGAGGTCATCCCCTTGGGCGATAAGGTGCCTGTGAAGACCGGTAACCTCAACACAGCAGATCCAACCATCGACCTGACCAGCCTGCCGTCTGGGCAATACACGCTCAAAGTCAAAATTCTGGACGCTGAAGTCGACGAGGCCGATGCCCAAGTAGAGCGCGTGATCACCCTCTATCGCAAGGGCGACAAGCATGCCCCTGTCAAGGACTGCCCGCTGTGGCTCACACCGCTGCAGCAGAGCGTGGACAGCAAGAACACCGGGCACATCACCGTGGGCGTTTCCACCCCAAGGGCATATATCTACTATGTGGCCAGCACCATCGACAAGGTCATCGCGCAGGGCTGGCTCAAGTACGACAAAGGCATGAACGACTTCACCGTGAAGCTCCCCAAGGAGGCTGGCAAGGACGTTACCGTGCGCTTTGTCAGTTACTATGCGGGCAAAGAGTGGAACAAGACCGTTATGCTTGCTAACCCCTATAAGGCCGCGGCCCTGAAGGTCACCGCGACATCGTTCCGCGATAAGCTTGTGCCCGGCAACACCGAGCATTGGACCTTCGGGCTGACCGACCAGAACGGCAAACCCGTTCGTGGCGCGATGATGCTCGACATGTTTGACAAGGCCATTGCGAGCATCGAGGGCAACGACTGGCATTTTTCCCAATGGCGCCCAAGTGGTTATGCATCCAGCGTCACCACCAGTTTCAGCAACCCCTGGCGCAGTACCAGTTCCCACTGGATGGCGCAACTCCACAGCATTCCAGACGAAGCACTTGCCCGTCTGCCGATGCTTAACACCTATAGCCAGCAGATATTTGGCTATACCTTCGGCCGTTATGACAAGCGATTGCTTGGCGCTCGCCCCAATGCGATGTACAAGAATGCCCAAGTTGAGGAGGAAAGCATCGCCATGGAAAGCCGTGACGCGGGTGTTCTCACAGAGCTTGCTGTAGTAGAAGACGAGGCAGTGCTTGCCGATATGAACATTACCAAAGAGACCGGTAGTGCACAAGCCGTCAAGGTAAACGAGAAGAACCTTGAGAAGGTCATCCTGCGCGAAAACGACGTGAAGACAGCCCTGTGGATGCCGTTGCTCACCAGCGATGACAATGGCAATGTGCAGGTCGAGTTTGAGGTACCCAACTTCAACACCACGTGGATTACCCAGGCTGTGGCGTGGAACCAGCAGATGACGGGTAGCGACTGGCTGGCCGAGGTATTGACCCAGAAGCCCTTGATGGTGCGCTCGAATATGCCTCGCTTCCTGCGCCAGGGTGACACAGCTACACTGGCAGCCACCGTACAGAACGCCACCGACGAGGCCACCACCTGTGACGCCGTGATCGAACTGTTCGACCCTCGCTCGGGAGACATCTACACCAGCCGCCAGTTCAACCTGCAGCTTGCCCCCAACGGCAGTCAGGCCGTCACCATCGATTGGCAGGTGCCCGACACCATAGCGATGGCGGGCTTCCGCATCAAAGCCGCCAATGCCACCTTCGGCGACGGCGAGCAGGTGATGGTGCCCGTGATGACCACCATCTCGCCCGTCATCGAGACCGAGCCCTTCTATATTGAGGCAGCGCAGCCCCATTTCGAGACCGGCTTGCCTCACTTCCCTGCCGATGCCCGCGTGACGCTGGAGTACTGCGATAACCCCACATGGTACTGCGTGCTAGCACTACCCACCATCTTCAGCGACAACTATCAGGTTGCCACCCATGCGGCCCACAGCCTATTTGCCCTGCAAGTGGCTCAAGGCGTCGCTAAGTCGCAGCCCCAGATCAAGGAGGCCGTAACCTACTGGAAGCAACACGACGAGGACTCCACCCTCGTGTCAATGCTCGAGAAGAATCAGGACCTCAAGATAGGCACCCTGCTGGCATCGCCCTGGATGCGTGAGGCCGACCGCCAGACGCTCAGGATGTCGAAACTGAATGAGCTCTTTGACGATGCCATTGTCAAGAAAGAGTACGAAAAGATCATCAGTGCCCTGCAGTCGCTGCAGATGAGCGACGGAGGATTCACATGGTTCCGCTACCCGGGTTGCCGCTCTAATGTGTGGACCACGGGCAACGTGCTCGAACTCATC
The DNA here is from genome assembly GCA_964628205.1 of uncultured Muribaculaceae bacterium. Lineage (GTDB taxonomy): Bacteria > Bacteroidota > Bacteroidia > Bacteroidales > Muribaculaceae > Sodaliphilus. Next base: position 11,718 of record CAZVMM010000028.1, on the reverse strand, counting down.
GGCGAAATCAAGCACTTGGGTTATCTGCCCAACGATGAACGCCTGACAACAATGATTGACCGCGCTCTCAGGTACTATGACAGCGAGAACGTGCGGCTGCTCAACGAGTACAAGAAGCACAGCAAGGATCCATACGGCCAATTCACCGCATACGCCTACACGCGCTCACTCTTCCCCGACGTGAAGCAAGACAAGTCCAGCGGTGACTTGCTGAAAAAGACCCTCAAGCACATGGATAAGAACTGGAATAAGGGCATCACCCTGAAGGACAAGGCCAACTATGCGATGACCCTCAACCGCAACGGCTATCAGAAGACCGCACGCAGCATCGTTGAGAGCATCCGCCAGTTTGCCATTGTGAAGCCTAACCTGGGCATGTACTGGGACAACCTGCAGACAGGACACAGCTGGTGGGAGCTGGATAAAGTGGCCTATACCAGCACCGTGCTGCAAGCCATGAACGAGGTGGATCCGCGCCAGCAGGAGATTGACCAGGTGCGCAAGTGGATGCTGCTCATGAAACAAAGCAACGACTGGGGCAGCTATAGCCTCGCCGCCGATGCGGTGTACAGCATCCTGAGCACTGGCAGCCAATGGCTCGACCGCGGCACCACGCCCACCATCACCGTTGCCGGACAGCCCGTCAATCTGGACAAGATGGCACAATGGCTAGGCTACTTCCGCACCACCCTGCCAGCAAGCACGGCAGGCAACGTAGTGATCAGCCGCACAGGCCAGGGTCCCGCCTGGGGAGCCGTCTATTGCCAATTCAAGTCCCCGATGACCCAGATCCACGAAAAGGCCATCGATGAGATTTCCGTCAGCAAGGAATACTACGTCTATGGCCAGGACGGCTCACTGCACAGTGCCACGTCATTCCACGTGGGTGACAAGGTCAAGGTGCGCCTCATCATCAAGACCAACAAGGACATGGACTTCGTTACCATCACCGATGAGCGTGCCGCCTGCTTTGAGCCCGTTGACCAGCTGTCAGGATACCGCAGCGAAGACCGCACGTGGTTCTACCAGGAAACCAAAGACACGCAGACCAATGTCTTTGTCAGCAGCCTGGACAAGGGCACCCACATTATCGGCTATGACGCGTGGGTAACCAACCCCGGCGAGTTCACTTCGGGCATCGCCACCATCCAGTGCCAGTATGCCCCTCAGCTCAGTGCCCACAGCGCCGGCAAGACAATCATCGTCTCAAACAAGTGACGCAGCTTCGTGTTGGGCCATGAAACCGCAGTCCTCATGGCCCAACATGATTATAAAAAAAGTACAATTTCGACATCTGAATTCTAATAATACTATTTATATTTTTATTTCTCTGACATTCAGATGATTGATTATTTTACAGGTCATTTTTTGACAAGTTTTAGGTCAAAAAAGCAACAATACCTACAAATGATTTTTGTACTTTTCATAATCATCAGGGGGGAAATGAATCTACCTTTGTGGTGCAAAAAGCATTTCTCCAAATTCTAAATACGAAATTATTCTCAACATCAAGATTGAGGAATATTATAAATACAAGAAGCTAAGAAAAATCTTTTGATGGTAGTTAATGTTGATTAAATGATTATTTAGCCTAACCTTTAATCTATATCCTATTATAAAAAAACGCAAGCAATATAAACATGAGAATTAACGGTGTCTGCGTGAGTAGCCACCGTTTTTTTGTTGTGTTTCAAAAAAAAGCACTACCTTTGCGATAAGTACGCAACAAAACCAAATAACAAAAAAACAAGTATTATGGCAGCTATCAAGACAATCGGTCTGCTGACCTCGGGTGGCGACGCCCCCGGCATGAATGCGGCAATCCGTGCGGTCACCCGCTCGGCAATCTACAACGGTTTTAAAGTAAAAGGCATCTATCGCGGGTACAAAGGCCTGGTGGAAGATGATATTGTGGATCTGAAGACACAGAATGTGTCAAACATCATGCACCATGGCGGCACGATACTGAAAACAGCGCGCTGCAAGGAATTCAAGACCATCGAGGGACGCCAACGCGCCTGGGAGACCATCCAGAAGCACGGCATGGATGCCCTAGTAGTCATCGGCGGTGACGGCTCGCTGAGTGGAGCCAGGCAGTTCGCCAGCGAGTATGATTTCCCCATCGTGGGTCTGCCCGGTACCATCGACAACGACCTGAGCGGTACCGACCACACCATCGGCTATGACACGGCGCTGAACACCATCATGTGGTGTGTGGACCGCATCCGCGACACTGCCACCAGCCACGAGCGCCTGTTCTTTATCGAAGTGATGGGCCGCGAGGCCGGCTTCCTGGCCCTGAATGGTGCGATCGCCACGGGCGCCGAGGCAGCCATCATCCCCGAAATCTCGACCGAGGTCGACCAGCTGTCGGAACTGATTCAGCGCGGATTCCGCAAGAGCAAGAACTCGTCGATTGTCCTCGTGGCCGAGAGCCCTGTCACGGGTGGTGCCATGGGACTGGCCGAGAGGGTTCGCAAGGAGTATCCGCAGTATGACGTGAGGGTAACCATCCTGGGCCACCTGCAGCGCGGCGGGTCGCCGACGGCCCAGGACCGCATCCTGGCCTCACGCATGGGCGCGGCAGCTATCGATGCCCTGCTCGAAGGACAGCGCAACATCATGATTGGCGATGATGACGAGAGAATCATCTACACCCCATTCTCCAAGGCTATCCACAACGACAAGCCCATCGACCGCGACCTACTGGAGCTGCTGCGCAAGCTTTCGATATAGTCAAGAGAGCTAAATGAGGATAAGTGTAGAACCCCAAAAGTTGAAGAAAAAAACTATTATTGTTTTTCGTCTGTATTGTTCGTTTCGTCCGTTTCGCACGCGCGTACACGTACACGGAGCAGGCTTGTAGTGTTGCTGTTTGGCACTATTGATGTCGATGACGATAGGATTTCATGTGTACACTGGGACGAAACGGAAAAGAAACAGGCTATAGATTCAACTTGATTTTGGTCCTGTCAATCTCTGCGATAATGCCAGTGATGATTGCTTTTTCTATTATTGTCCGGTAAAGCTTCGAAGAAGTAAGCGGTTCGAAGAACCGATTTCAACGAGAAAGACCATGCAAGAGCGTCGGAGACGGTCGCAGCTTGGTCCAGAAAAGCGTCAAGGTATGTGCCTCGTAGAGGAACTTCTTTATCGTCAGCACTTTGCACACCGTGGTAGTTCGTCTTCGACGCACTTTGTCACTTTCAGCTTCGCACCAAGCTTCGTGGGCCATCGATCCACTCGCATGGTGTTTCCCTATTGAAATCGGGCCTTCGACCCGATCTGCCTCTTCGAAGCAAAAGCCAAGCCCCATTTTGAGGAATAGCCTCTAATCAGCTTGTTTACAACGCATTTATGCAACCATGGTAATCTTTACCCGGACAGCAACGGGAAAAAACTTTCGGGGTTCATTTTATTGAACAAGTGCGACACTTGGTTTCTCAACTATACTTGGGAGACGGGCCGTACTTGTTAGCGTTCCACTTGCTATCGAGAATCGCGAATATCAGGATAATGATGGACAGCAACAGGGTACCCAAGCTGCAACAAGCCATCACAGTAGCGGCAGCAGGAGCTCCCTGGATGGCGCCAGCCACGAGTTCTGCCATCCCCAGGGGATCGATATCGCCCATCATGGCGAGATTGGGGCCTAGAATGTAGCCAAACGTGCCATAAAATCCCAAAACAAACAATGCGATCAGTGCCACCCACCATCCGCTGCGGCCCGTATCGTGCAGGCGCCGCGTGAGAGCGGACAGCTCAGGGATGAGGACAGCCAGTGAGAACAGGGCACTCAAGTAACTGATGGCCGGCACCAGCCCACTGAGGAACGTCAGCACACTGGAAACAACGACCAAGAAGAGCATGAACCACCAGAACTCGCTGCGGCGGGCACGGCCCTTGAAGTCAAAGTACTTCTTGAAACAGGTCTTGATGGCCGTGACCGGATCCATCATCGGACTGGCGGTAACGCGCGGCTGATACTGCGGCGCTGCAGGCGGCAGCGGCCGATTAAACTCGGGAGGTTGCGGTTGATAATTCTGTTCCATATTGATAATGATTTTGAGTTCACAAAAATAATCATTTTTCTCTAACCCATAGCAATCTTTTTGTAATTTTGCATCCGATTTCAGTAAATTGTCAATGAAAAAGAAAATAAAGATATGGCTAGAGTGCTTCAGGCTGCGTACGTTGCCCGTGTCGCTCAGTGGAGTGGTTATAGCCATCGGCCTGGCCAAGTGGCATGGGCACTTCCACTGGGCTCCGGCGCTGCTGTGCCTGGTGTTTGCCCTGCTGGCCCAGATTGTGTCAAACACCGCCAACGAGTATTTTGACTACCTGCACGGCGCCGACAAGCCGGGCCGCGTGGGCCCCCGGCGTGGCGTTACCGAGGGCGACATCAGCCCCACGACGCTGAGAAACGTGACCGCGGGACTGCTGGTAGCGGCTGGCATTGTGGGCTGTTGCCTGATACCCTACGGTGGCTGGTGGCTACTCCCCGTAGGCATTGTCATTGCCCTGGGAGCGCTGGCCTACAGCACGGGCCCTTACCCCCTCTCTTATCACGGACTGGGCGAACTGATGGTATTCATCTTCTTCGGTGTCGTTCCTGTGAACCTGACCTACTATGTGCAGGCACTGCGCTGGGACCCGCTGGTACTGCTCATGTCGATCACCATCGGCTTGCTGGGTGTCAACGTGCTGCTGGTTAATAACTATCGCGACGTGGACGATGACCGAGAGGCGGGCAAGCGCACGTCCGTTGTCATCTATGGACGCAAGGCGGCCGCCTTCTCCTACCTGCTCAACGGCTACACCGGCATGGCCATCCTCGCCGTTTTCTGGTTCATGATAGCCCGATTCCAGGTGCTGCCCGTGTGGAGCCTGTGCATTCCTGTACTCTATCTGGCAATGCATACCGGCACATGGCACAAGCTGCGCCATCGCGACGGTTCCGCTCTCAACCCCCTGTTGGGCGAAACGGCCCGCAACATGCTCATTTTCACGATTCTGTTAACTATAGTACTGATTATTTACTCATAAAACAATACTACACGATATACATCATGGCTCTGATAGACGACATACGCGCCCTGCGCATCGCTGACTATGACTACCCCCTGCCCGACGAGCGTATCGCCAAGCACCCCCTGGCCCAACGCGAGCAGTGCAAATTGCTTTATTATAGATGTGGGCAACCGATGGAGGAGAGGCATTTTTGGGAAGTGCCCTCGCTGCTGCCCCAACGCTCGACACTAATCTATAATAATACGCGAGTAATCAATGCCCGCCTCAGGTTCCGCAAGGAGACGGGGTCGACGGTGGAGATCTTCTGCCTCGAGCCCGTGTTGCCGCGTGACTATGAACAGATTTTCCAGACCACGGGCCACTGTGTGTGGCAGTGCCTGGTGGGCAACAGCAAGCGCTGGAAACAAGGAGCACTGTCCCAGACCGTCATCATCGAGGGCCACGAGGTGACACTGAGGGCCACCCGCGGCGAGCAACGCGGCAATGCGTGGGAAATCGCCTTTGACTGGCAGGGCGGCGAGTCCGGCAAGTGCACCTTTGCCGACGTGCTGGAGGCCATTGGCGAAATTCCCATTCCACCCTACCTGAACCGCAATACCGAGGCAAGCGACTCGACCGACTACCAGACTGTGTACAGCCACATCGATGGTAGCGTAGCCGCTCCCACGGCGGGCTTGCACTTCACAGACGAGGTGCTGACCGAGTGTGATGCCCACGGCATCATCCGCCGCGAGATCACGCTCCATGTGGGTGCCGGCACCTTCCAGCCCGTGAAGAGCGAGCACATAGGTGACCACCCGATGCACTACGAGTTTATCAGTGTTCCCCGCAGCGTGATAGCCGACATCATCAATGCCCCCGGCCCCATCATCGCCGTGGGCACGACCAGTGTGCGCACGCTGGAGAGCCTGTACTACATCGGCCAAATCCTCGAGGACAATCCAGAAGCCGACGAGGAAGCACTCACCGTAACCCAGTGGATGCCCTATACCACCCCCTGTGAGATTACGGCCAAGCGTTCCCTGCAGAACATCATCGACTATCTGGACCGCCATCACGCCGACACCTACATGGGCAGCACCCAGCTGATGATTGCCCCGGGCTTTCAGTACCGTGTCGTGAGCGGCATGATTACCAACTTCCACCAGCCGCAGTCCACCCTGCTGCTTCTCGTGGCGGCCTTTGTGGGCAATGACCAGTGGCGTGGCATGTATGACTACGCAATGGACCACGGTTTCCGCTTCCTGAGCTATGGCGACGCCCAATTGTTGCTACGATGACCCCCTAATTTATCTATAAAAAACGGCGTTTGGTCGCATTTTATGCCCGATAGGGCTGAAATGCGGCCACTTATTATTTTTGGGAGTTAAACTTGGAAACAAACTTGCAGTCTAAAAGACAGCAAAACGGATAAAAAAACTTGTTGAACAATATAATACAACACGATTATGAAAACTTCTGTTACCAAAATGATGATGAGCTTCGCGCTCATGGGATGCCTGATCATCGGTGCATCCGACGCCTCGGCCCAGGGCCGCAGTCGTTCACAGGGAGGCAGCTCCAACAGCAGAAGCCAGACGGCAGCTGTCTCACGTTCAAGCAACACCACCCGCCCGACCGTATCGCGGACTACGGGCACCACCAACCAGACCACCAGCCGCAGCAGCGCACGCCCCCAAGTGGAACGCAGCACACAGCACAGCTCGGCATCGGTCAGCCACAGCACTGCCGCGCCTCAGGTCAATCGGGGCTCATCGAGCAGTAGCCGTGGAGCAGTGACCCGCGGCGTCAGCAGCGACAACAAGGGCAGCGCCATCACCCCGCGCAGCATCGACAAGAATTCGCGCGTATCGGGCCGCGATGCCTCCACCGGTAGCCGCACAGTCTCGCCCGCAGTCTCGCCTACCGTAACCAGCAACAGTCATGGCGACATCAGGGGCGGAAGCAGACCCGGTAATGACAAGGGCGGAAAGCCCGGCGGTGGCAGCGGACGCGGCAACTATGACAACGACCACAACAAGGGCGGAAAGCCCAGCGGTGGCAACGGACGCGGCAACTATGACAACGACCACAACAAGGGCCGAAAGCCCAGCGGTGGCAACGGACGCGGCAACTATGACAACGACCACAACAAGGGCGGAAAGCCTGGTGGCGGCAACAGACATGGCAACAATGGCGACGACAGGGGCAAGTGGGGCCGCAACCATGGCTACAACAATAACCACCGCTATGACTACAACGGGCACCACTACCGCGACCAGTTCAGCTGGAACTATGCTCACCACAGCTGGAGTCGCGCCTGCCCTCCCCCCGCCCGCTCGTGGCGTCCCGCTCCGCTCATCTGGACCCGTCCCGTGATTCCCGTCGGATGGCACCCCTATGCCGGAGCTCCCGTGATCGACCGCATCCTGGGTCTGACCTTTGGCTCCCTGTTTGAAGCCTCGCTCGATTACCTGTACTACAGCGGCTACTACATCGACGGCTATGCCGACGGCATCATCTACCTGAGAGACGTGCCCATGCTCAACCTCTACTGGCACGACGTGATGCTCAACTACGAACTGAACCGACTGGCCAACGCGCAGTTTGTGTATCACAGCAGCTACTATGACAGAGCACGCTTCGACCGAGTGTACCGCAGCCTGTGCAGAGTGTATGGCCCTCCCGTATATGAGGACGGCATGACCATCAGCTGGTATGGCGGAAACAGAACCGGATGGGTGACCCTGTCGATGAATGACAGCTACGGCAACTACTACACCACGATATCGATTGGGTACTGACGAAGACAAGAACAATTCATACACACGATAGCTTTTCATGACTTCAGGAAGCGGACGGCAACAGGTCGTTCGCTTCTTGATTGTGATAGCGCTGCATAACCCTCTGGCTTCTATCATTCACGGGGAGCAAGAGTTGCCATAATCACTTATTTTCTGTCCCTTTTTACACTACTAAAAATCATAGTGGTGGGATTTAACATTTTTTCAACGAAATTTTAGAATTATTAGATATCAAAATTTGTAGGGATGGTTGATCAGGGCTACCTTTGCATCAAGTTTTTTCATAGGATTAGATTTTTAAGGTTTAAAGTGTACGATTTGTTGGGAAACAAGCGTACACTTTTTTTTATATCTGGCAAATGGTGTCATAAAAAAACGTATATTTGCAGCCATAATGATTCCAAGCCAAGCGACAGAGAAATGAAGAAACTGATATGCACCTTGACATGCCTGAGCATAGTCCTGATTGCCGCATGCCAACAACAAGGTATCGTACGCACGCTGGAGCGTCCCGGCAAGCCTAGCACAGGCATCCAGGGCGCGACCATCAATGTGCTGGAATACCCCAATTCCATCGTGAGCAAAAAGAACGGCCGTTTTTCCTTCACCCTTGCCAATAAGCGTCCTGGCGACCCCTATACCGTGAGCCGCGTGCAGAAAAAGGGTTACACCCTTGTCGACAAGCAGCTCAGAGGCCGCCACTACGCCTACTCCCCCACTGTGCCGCTCGAGATTGTCATGGTCGCCGACCAGCAGCTCGAGAACGACAAGAAGCGCATCGAGGACAAGGCCTATTCCCGCGCCAAGAAGGACTATGACCAGAAAGTGGCTGTTCTGGAAAAAAAGATCCGCGATAAGAGTATCAGCGAACAGGAATACCGTAAGAAATATGAGGAACTGAACCAGAACTACAACAACTACATCCAACTCATCGATAAGATGGCCGAGCGCTACGCGACAACCGACTTCAAGGGCTTGAGCGATGTGAACCGCGCTATCCTGGAGTGCATCGAGAACGCCGACCTGGAGCGCGCCGACTCGCTGATTAACACCAAGGGCAGCTTTGACCAGCGTGAACGCGACCTGAACAGCAAGCGTGCGCTCAAAGAGAAATCCGAACAACTGTCGCAACAACTCGAGAAAGACATTGAGCTCGAGCTGGCTGACCTCAACCACGACTACGCGAACAAGTTCTACATTCACGCGTCGGCCTACCGCAACGACTCGGCAGCCTATTACCTGGAGCGCATCGTGAGCCTCAATCCGAGTTCCATCGGTGATATCTACACCGCAGCCGGATTCATCGACAGCAATCTGGCCGACTACACCCTGGCCCGCAAGTATTACCTGATGGCCCTGGACCTGCTCAACCCAGAAGATGCCGACGAGGCAGAAGACGCTGCCGAGGTGTGCCAGAGCATCGGACTGACATTTGACAACCAAGAGGAACCCGACAAGGCCTTGGAATGGCACTACAAATCGCTGGAGCTACTGGCCAAGACTGCCACCCCCGACTCGTCAGTTATCGCCATGGCCTACACACTCATCGGGCGAGCACACCAGAACAAGAAAGAATATGACAAGGCACTGGAGTACACCCTGAAGGGGCTGAAGATACGCGAACGGGCTGCCGAGCCCGACACTGCGGAGCTAGCGCAGTCCTACAACAACCTGGGCTTTATTTCCGTCACACTCAACGACCCGGCCAAGGCGGTGGAGTACCATCAGAAAGCCCTGGACCTGCGCAGCCAGGCCTTTGGCGAAGACAGCCAGATGGCAGCATACTCGTACATGAACCTGGGCACTGTTTACTACAACAACATGCATGACAACGCCAAGGCCCTAGAACACATGAACAAAGCCTATGAGGTCTTTCACAAGCAATTAGGCAGCGCCCACCCCCACACGCAACTCGTGCTACAATATCTCGGCTTGATTCATCTGAATCAGGGCGAATACGACCACGCGCTAAGGGATTTCCAAGAGTACACCCAGGGTGTGCAGCAGCACTATGGCGCTGAAAGCATCGAAGCCGCCAGCGGCCATTATTATCTGGCAGCGATCTACAACAAGCTGGGCGATGCGACACATGCGTTAGAACATTCTCAGCAGGCCTTGAACATATATCAGCACATCCCCAATGCCTCCGCGGAGCTGATCGAAGAGTTGAAAAGCAACATCGCCGCCATCAAAGCCAAGCATTGACCATGACCCGACTGGAATTGAACATACTGGGATGCGGTAGCGCGAGGATGACGCCGCGCCACCAGCCATCGTGCCAGGTGCTGAACGTGCGCGACAATCTGCTGATGATCGACTGTGGCGAGGGAGCGCAGCTAGCCGTGCGCCGCATGCAGCTCAAGCTCATGCGTCTGAACCACATCTTCATCAGCCACCTGCACGGAGACCACTGTTTCGGCCTGCCCGGCCTGGTGTCGACCATGGCGCTACTCAACCGCACCAACTCGCTGACGATACATACCTTCAAAGACGGTGCCGACCTGTTCGGACAAATGCTGGACTACTTTTGCCGCGAGCGCCCGTTCGAGGTCCACTTCAATATCATCGACACCCACAAGCGCGTCATCCACGAGGACGACGCCATGACTGTGACGACATTCCCGCTGGTGCACCGCGTGCCCGCTGTGGGCTTTATCTTTCGCGAGAAACCCAAGCTGCGCCACATCATCGGTGACGAGGTCAAGCGGCTGGGTGTGCCCCACTATGCCATGAACTCGCTGCGCCAGGGACAGGACTGGGTCACACCCGATGGCATCGTAGTGCCCAATGAGCAGCTAACCACGGCAGCCGATCCGGCTATCAGCTACGCCTACTGCAGCGACACCAAGTTCTCACGACGCGTCATCAGGAACGTGGAGGGCGTGGACTGGCTGTATCACGAGGCCACCTACGACGACAGCCTGCGCGTGAAGGCCCACAAACGCTATCACAGCACCGCCCTCGAGGCGGCAACCGTTGCCCGCGAAGCAGGCGTGAAGCAGCTCATCCTGGGACACTTCTCCAAGCGCTACACCGACGAGAGCCCCTTACTGGCTGAGGCTCAAGCCGTGTTCCCAATGACACGCCTGGCCAACGAGGGGCTGCACATCGACCTGAACGACACGCAAGGAGGCAGATAGCAGCGACAAGAAAAAGATACATTTTTTAACAGTCACCTGAGGTAAAAACTTTGTTATCATGTTTAAAAATCCCTTGGATTTCGTTCTCAAAAGTCTAAAAAACCCCAATTGGGCTCAATTTAAGTAAATTTTTCTTTATTGTTTGAAGAATTTGTATTTCCTTTGCAGTCTCAAAATTGTGAACATACATTTTTAACAATAACTATTTTAAAATTTACGACTATGTCAGAAATTGAAGAAAGAGTAAAACAAATTATCGTTGACAAGTTAGGTGTTAGCGAGTCTGAGGTAACTCCCGAGGCTACTTTTAGCCAGGACCTGGGTGCTGATAGCCTTGATACCGTCGAGCTGATCATGGAATTTGAGAAGCAGTTCGACATCAAGATTCCCGATGACAAGTCTGAGACCATCCAGAACGTAGGCGACGCCATCAAGTTCATCGAAGAGGCCAAGGCCGCTGAGTAATCATATTCTTTAAGATTTCCACATTACCACATGGAATTAAAGAGAGTAGTGGTAACTGGTCTGGGTGCCATCACTCCCTTAGGATTGGACGTTGAGACCACATGGGACAACGCCCTTAAAGGGGTGAGCGGTGCTGGGCCAATTACTCATTTTGACACGACACTGTTCAAGACCAAGTTCGCCTGTGAGCTGAAGGGTTTTGATCCGGTGAACTATGTTACCGACCCCAACGACCGCCGAGAGCTCAAGGACTTCAAGCGCAACGACCTGTACACCCAGTATGCACTGGCGTGCGCCAA
>CAZVMM010000027.1:0-36717 GCA_964628205.1 uncultured Muribaculaceae bacterium | reverse complement strand
GCCGCCACACCAGCACCCTCGTGCCGCCGGGATATGTCATTTCCTGAACCAACATGGTGTGATAACGGATTAAACGGAGGGAACGGGAATTAAAGGTGGGGGATTTAGCCGACGCCGTTTTTGGCGAGGTCGATGCGGGTGAGGACCTTGGGATTGTCCTCGCTGGCGGCGATCCAGCTGCGGTAGCGGCGGCGGCTGACGTATCTCTCGACCAGATAGGCCAGGGTGAACATCACAGGCACCTGCAGCCACAGCATCCAGTAGTGGTGCTGCACCTGGTAGAGGGTGGCGCCGTTGGTCTGCATGAGCACATAGCCGTTACTCATCCACGTGCCGGGCACACAATCGCCCACGACGTACCACAGACGCGACATCAGGTAACGCGGCCACGAAGCACCCGTCAGGAAGACGAACACCACCGACGAGAACACGAACAGCAGGAACACGCTCTCACGCTCGTTGACAAAGGCCTGCAGCGTCTGTCCCATCAGCGAGACGGCGATGACAAACGGCACTGCCAGGCAGATGATGTGCAGGAAGTTGCCGTATTGCGGGAACCCGAACATCAGCGGCACATAGTGCAGCACATAGATGACAGGAACAGTATAAACGATCTGGTGACACATCATCTTGCCGATGATAGTGGCACTCACACATGCCTCCACAGCCATCGGGTCACGGCCGCCGTTGCGGCGACGGCGCTCGATGCTGCCGCCATGCAGCATGGCGATACCCAGAATCATGCTCTGCTGCAGCACCAGCGGCAAGATGAATAGCAGGACGGCGCTGGCAATACCCATCGCGGGGTTGCCCACGGGTACCTGACGGTTCTCGATGATGGAGCCGCCCATGTTGAGCACGGGTTCAACGACAGCGGCCAGCCGCTCGCCTCCCATGGCTTGGGTGACATTGGTCAGGGCGGTGAACATCGCCTTGTAGCGCATCATCACGCTCATGTCGCAGTAGAGCGAGACATGGCCTTGGTCGCCACGAGTGATGTTTTGGCTGAAGTCGCGGGGCACATACAGGATGCCGTAGCACGCCTTGCTGTGCATGGCTTCCTGTGCCTCCTGCATATTGGCGGCATAGCCCACGATGGCGACCTCCTGTGTGGCATCCATGCGGCGGACAAGGTCGCGGCTCATGGCGGTGCGGTTGTCATCAACCACCACGACAGCCTCGTTACGCACCACCTCGGGGTTGTAGATGAGGGCATATAACACCGGATAGACCGCATTGAGCAGGAGGAAGAAAATGACCACACCCTCGTCGCGGAACACCAGCAGCAGCTCGCGTCCGCACACCCTCAACACCTGGATGAACCACAGGAACAGGCGACTATGTTTAATCTTTTCGGTCATATATCATCAAGGCACATACACCGGATTGAGACACTCTTTCTTCAATCGCCACGAGAGCAGCATGGGCAGGAACGTGAATCCGATGAGCGCCGCGTAATAGTATCGTGAATAGTACAGGTCGATGCCGTTCAGGGCCTGATCAACCATGATCAGGAAATAATACTTGACGGGCACCACAAAGCCCAGGGCCTCGACCCACGGATACATGGCCTCCTGGGGCAGCGAGAAACCCGTGAACGAGAACGACACCATGCCCAACAGGGTACACAACATCGTGCCGTAACGGAAGTTGGGCGTGAAGCAGAACATCAGCACCGCAAAGCTCTGGTTGGCCACCACGAGCAGGAACATGGCAGTGAGCATGTTCCAGGGGTTGCAGTTCAGCGGGAAGTCGTAGCATCGGTACATCATCCACTGCACAAACCAGCCCACGATGGTAAAGAGCACCGTCTGGGGCAACAATTTGGTCACCAGGGCCAGGAACATGCTGTCGCCGGCACTCTTGAGCCACTGGCGGCTCAGGCCCGACTTGAGCTCGACTCCCAGCGAGAATGCGGTAACCAGCAGGATGAACAGCGACAGGAAACAGGGCACGAAGGTGGAGTTCAAGTAGTAGTTGTAATTGATGAACGGGTTGCCGGGCATGTGGACGTGGGCCAGATAGGGCTGCAGGGTGGCCGCGATCTTCTCGCTGGGCAGGCCCACGGTGCGCATGACAGTCTGCACGATGGCGCCGTTGGCAAGCATCGACATGGTCTTGAACCCCTTGTATTGCATCGAGGCGGGCGCATAGTAGGCATAGTTCACGTAGTAGCTCACCACGGGCTGGCGTCCGCCCAGGGCCTGTTCTTCCAGGTTATCGGGGATGAAGAAGAAGCCGTAGACCTCGCCCCGCTGCACCGCTTCGCGTGCCTCGGCAAAGTTGCTGTAACGATGACTGATGTTGACCTGCTGGAAGCCGTTAAGCGTGCGCGACACCTGGCGCGACATGACGCTGTTGTCCAGGTCGACGATGCCTACGGGCACGCGCTGCACGCTGCCACTCTTGATCAGGTCCATCAGGAACCAGGAGCACAATAGCGGCATGATGACGATCAGCAGGAAATACATGGGTCGCCGCACGAGCTGTATGAACCCGCGCTTGAACGAACGTCCTATGTATTTCATTATCATTTTATTAACTCTAGGTTTGAGGCTTTAGGTTTTAGGCTTTAGGAGCCCTAACTCCTCACTTCTAACTCCTAACTTCTAACTCCTAACTACTTCTTCGTGTCGAGCAGGACCGACATGCCGGGCCTGAGGTTGGGCACCTTGCTCACGGGACGCATCTTGACCTCGAAGGTCTTGCTGTCGTACTGTCCCTGGGCCTTGGCGGCCTGCCAGGTGGCATAGCTGCCCATGTCGTGGATATAGTAGACCGACATCTTGGTCTGCAGATTGTTCAGTGCGGGGATGCGCACGTTCACTTCCTTGCCCATAGGCAGGTCGCCCAGCATCTCCTCGCGCACACTGAAGCTCACCCACATGTCATCGAGCTTGGCAATCGACATGATGGGCGATCCCATGGCCACGAGCTCTCCCTCCTGGGGGTAGATCTCGCTCACCTCGCCGTCACAGGGGGCCACGAGCACCTGGTCCTCGAGCAGGCTCTCGACCTCCATGACCGTGCCGTGGGCGGCATTAGCCATGCTGCGCGAGGCGTTCTTGTCCTCTTGCTGAGCGCCCCTGACGGCCATGTCGTATTGAGCCTTGGCGGCCTTGACCTGTGCCGTTGCGGCGTCATAGGCGGCCCTGGCCTCGTCACGCTTCTGCTGAGTGGCCACGCCCTGCTTGTAGAGGTTCTCGAGGCGCTGATAGGTCTTCTCGGCTATTGTCTGTGCGGCGATAGCCTGCTGCCACATGTTGTAAGCGCCCTGCTTGAGTTCCTCGCGCGTGCCGCGCTCGGCCTTCTGGTTCTGGGAAGCGGCGGCTTCCTGCATCTGCTTGGCCTGATAGTACTTGGCATCGACCGTGCTGGAGTAGATGCTCACCAGCTTGTCGCCCTTGTGCACGGTGTCACCCTCGTGGACATAGAAGCGCACGATGCGTCCGGGCAGCTTGCCGCTCACGCGAACGGCGTCACAGTCGGCCTGCCCCTGGGTGATGGTGTCGGCGGGATGGATGAGCAGGATGCCCACGATGGCGATGCTGGCCATCACCAGGGCAAACACGGCAAGCGCTGCCAGTAGCGCTTTGTCCTTCTTGCGGACCACGGTTCTCTGTTCGTCTTTTTCCATTGTATTGTTGCTTGACTTGATTTACTTGATTGACTTAATAGTTCATGTTGCCCCTCACCTTGTTGAGGTACTCATGGGTGAGCTGCACGTCGATCTCGGCATCGATTTTCTCGCTGTTGGCCTTGAGCCATGCGGTCTGTGCCGTGAGCACGTCATCGAGGGTGCCCATGCCCTCCTTGAAGGCAATCTCGGCGATGCGCAGGTTCTCGTCGGCCTGGGCCAGATTGGCCTTGGTGGCTTCCCAGGTCTTGAAGGCCTCCTGGTAACGGAAGGTGGCCTGGTTGACCTGCAGCTCAATCTTGTCCTTGGCGTCGGCGAGCTCCAGGCGCTTGACGTCGGCCTCGACCTGGGCGGCCTTGACCTTGTTGCTCAGGCCTCCCCAGTGCCACAGGGGCACCCTGAGGGTGGCACCCACGCTGAAGGCGGCGCCAAACCTGTTCTCAAAGCCGTCGTAGCTGTTCGGGTTGGTGGCATGCAGGGCTGCCACGGCAGCCAGCTTGGGCATCATCTCGCTGCGGGCGACCTTTACCTGCTTGTCATAGATCTTGGTGGCAAGATCCAGCGACCTGATGTCGTGGCGCTTGTCATACACCTCATCCATGTTGATATTGGTGGGTGCCAGGGTGGCTCCCAGCTCGTCGCGGTTCTCGTCGGCAAGCGTCATGAGGGTGTTCACGGGCAGGCCGCAGAGCTGGGCGAGCAACATGCGCGACAGGGTCACGCCGTTGTCCACCTTGGTCAGGTCCACATTGGCCTCGTTGAGCTTGACGTCGACGGCAAGCTGGTTGGCACGGGTGGCGACGCCCTCGTTGACCATCGCTGTGACGTCCTTGGAGAGCGATTGCAGCAGGTTGACGTAGCTCAGGGCGAGTTTCTGCTTGGCACAGAGCGAGACCACTTGCCAGTAGGCGGCATCGACGTTATAGATGACGTCCTCGACCTTGCTCTCGTGCATCTCGCGGGCGAGCTGCTGGGCCAGTTCGGTGATCTGGTTCATCGCGGTGATCTTGCCGCCCATGTAGATAGGCTGGGTCACCGTCAGGGCACCGCCCATCAGGCTGTGGATGTTATACGTCAGGCCACTCTTGGGCAGCAGGGCCACGGTCGACGGGACATACTGCCCGTTGACCTGCAGGGGCGCACCCGACCGCGGGTCGATGACCAGGTTGTAGTCATAGGTGCCCGTCTGCATGTTGAAGGACTTGGTGGGCAGCATCTGGTCCTCCTTGATCAGGGAGACCTTGCGGGAGTTGTAGATGTAACCTGCTGTCAGGTCGAACTGCGGCAGATAGGCTGCGGCAGCCTCCTTGCGCTGGTAGCCTGCCTTGTCGATGGCCAAAGCAGCCTGCTGAATCTCTTTGTTGTTGCGCAACGCCATGTGACGGCACGAATCCAGCGTAACGACCTGGGCCTGGGCCAGCAGTGACATTGCACATAAAACCACGAAAACTATCTTCTGCATAATCCGATTAAGAACTATTCTTTACAAAGTCGGTCTACTTTATCGGCTACAAAATTAATGCAAATAATCGAACGCACAAACGATTATCCCAAATTGACCAACTATTAGAGAAATTTAGAACAATAGTCAGTCCTAAACCCTAAAGCCTAAATAAAGCCTATTTCGTATAATAGCACTTCACCTCGCCGACGGGGAGCTTGCCCACGAGCAGCAGGGGGATGTGGCTGGCATCGGTCGACATCCATGCGGTGAGGTCGTCGCTCGAGCGCTTGCCCCCCTTCTGGGTGAACTTGAAGGAGATGCGGTGAGCCTTGTGCTTGCTGCCGTCACGCAGCTTGATGGTCTCCTGGCCCTTGTAATTGATGGTGAGATACTCTTTTTCCTTGCCCGAAAAGATGACCGTGGTGTAGTTCTTGTTGCGGCTCAACTCGTCGTAGTCGAGGTTGCGCAGCATGTAGAAGACGCTCAGCATGTCATAGGCCTGGGTCTTGGCGCTCAGGTCGATGGTTGTGGTTCCTCCCTTGCGGTAACGGGTGCAGTGGGCGCTGGTGTGGCTGTAGTTGTAGGAGAACTTGACCACGTCGCGGGCATAATAGTCCTTCTCGTGGGTGAGTTTCTCGTAGCGCAGGGGCCTCATGTCCTTGTCCATGGAGCACTTGAGCGTGTCGCGCACGGAGTACACCTTGTCGGCCCACGACCGCGTTTTGCCCGTGAGCATGGCATTGTAGCCATTGCCCGACTTGCGGAGGCTCAGCGTGGCGTCACCGGCGTGTTTCCAGATCATGCCCCAGTGGTACACGATCTGATAGTTGAGGGTCTCGTTGGCAAACCCTGTTGCCGCAGCTCCCTGCTGAGGCAGCAAGACAGCCAGCATGATGAATAATGTAGAGAAAACTTTCTTGATCATGATTGATTACCTATATACATTTTTCTCCTATTAGACCCCATGGGGGTATCAAGGTTTAATCCCAGGTATGTTTAGGGAAAAACTCCTCGCTACTGGTCTGCATCTCGTCACGCTTGACGCGCACCGCCGTTGTGTCGTCGCTCAGCTGGATCGATGAGTTGTCGAGGCGGGAGCCGCGCTGCCGCCACAGCCTGATGTCGCCGCCCTGGAAGTCGGGCGATGCCTTGAGCGTCACCTGCATGACGGTCATCACCGTGTCGGCGGGCAGGCAGACGCGGCCAAACGGATACATGCCCAGGGTCCACACGCTGTCGTTGCGGCTGCCGAAGGGGTGAAGCGAGTACTGGTCGGCCGTCTCCTCGTCCAGGTCGTGACGCACCATGCGCAGCCCTGGGGGCAGGCTGACGCAAAACTGCAGGCCCCGGGTGGGCTCGATGACATGAAACTTGACCGGCACTGTAACCGATGTGCCGGGCGCTATCTCAAAACTGTCGATAAACACGCCATTGTGCTGTGCCATCGCCGTGACGGCAAACAGCAGGGCAACCAGTGTCATGAAATACTGTTTCATCGCTTTGTCTGTTTCTGAAAAATATGTTGCACTCGGCGCAAAGGTACACAACTTCTCGTGTAATCGCACAAAAAACCGAAAAAAACCGACAGAGCTCCCCCTAACATCCCAAACCGAAGAAGAAAAAAAATTGTTGTTGATAATTATTTTGGCAAAAATATTGACAAATTACCAAGAATGTTGTAATTTTGCACCGAAAAAATATTGTTTTACCATTTTAAACACCAAAATTACCATGAATGAAATGAAATCACACATCGAGCGCCGCGAGTTGTGCCAGCAGCGTGACAAGGAATTCCTGGCACTGTACGAGCCCACCTACGAAGCCCTGGTGTCCAGGGGCATGAGCAAGGGCAAAGCCCGGCGCGCCGCCGTCGAGTTTACCATCGCCAACGGTCACCCCCACTATCACGTGGACCACGAGCGGGCCTACCGCTGCGTGTGCCATCTGCTGGCCGAGGCCGACAAGCGTGGCCATGGAGCGCTCACCTATCGCATCGAGGAAGAGATGGGACTGGCCAAGCGCCGCCTTCGCCGCCAGATGTGGTACGAGATCACGCAGCGTGTGCTCACACTGACCCAGCAAGGCATGAGCGTGGAGCAAGCCATCGGCCACGTGCTGGAGTTCTGCCGCGCCTCTCGCTTCTTCATCTCGCCAGTGACCGCCATGACCAAAATCTGCCCGCAAGCACGGGTTTTAGCTTTTAGGTTTTAGGCTTTAGGGCACTCACTCCTAACTTCTAACTCCTAACTCCTCACTTCTCACTAAAAAAAAGATTACCATGAAATACCGAATCGAAATCGCCATCGACCTGGACGACATCCAGCAAGCTATCTACACCGAGGGGGCCTGGCACCCCGCCGACAACGCCACCGCATGGGGCGTGAACCCAAGTAACGAACCCATTGTGGACCGCCGTGTGCGTGAGGGGCTGGACGACCTGCTGTCACGCATCAGTGGCTACATCGAGAGCCGCAACATCAACTTCAACATCGAGAGCCAGAACATCATGCTCACCCTGGCCGTGGAGCGCAGGCCGCTGTTGTCGCTGGCCAGCGACCTGAAGAGCGCCATCATCGCCGCCCTGGCCAACTACACGCTCATGACGCTCTATGGCGACGAGGACAGCATCTGGGGCACGGCCTGGCGCCTGCACCGCGCCCGCGTGCTGTTGCTGCTGTCGCGGCCTTGAATCCCCACCCCACCCTGTTGACACCCGGACCCGCCGATGTCGATACAGCACCTACCCGTGCTGAACGACTGGAGGGCCGGGCTGCTTTTTTTTTACAAAAACTTTACAAATAACAGAAGAATCTCCACTCTGACATGCTGAAAAATCGAGAATTATGATTAATTTTGCACAATCCATACTACTCAGCAATCATATTCACATTAAAAACATTCATGTTATGAGAAATCTGAAAACCCTACTGTTACTGATGTGTCTCACAGTCAGCATGGCTTCTCAGGCCGGTCCCGTTACCGAAAGCCAGGCCATGAACATCGCTCAGCGCTTCATGCTGACTCATGCAATGCCGTCCACCAACCTGAAGATGGCCCACAAGGCACCGCGCCTCGGCGCCACCACCAGCCTGGACAAGGCCAGTTCCTACTACGTGTTCAACAACGGTGCCGGCCGCGGCTATGTCATCGTGTCTGGCGATGACCGCGCTCCCGCCGTGCTGGGCTATAGCGACCAGGGCACATTCAACAGCCAAGACATCCCCGCTGCCATGCAGGAGCTGCTCGATGGCTATGCCACCCAGATGACAGCTCTGGACCAGGGCATGACTGCTGCGCCCCAGATCAACGCTGGCCGCCCCATCAGCCCCATGATTCCTGCGGCATGGAGCCAAAACAACCCTTACAACATCCTGCTTCCCTACCTGCCCTCAGGTGCTCATGCTTATGTGGGTTGTGTGGCCACAGCCCTCTCCCAGGTGATGTATTACTGGAAATGGCCCGCACGCCCCACTCAGCCCATCGCTGCCTACACGAGCCAGTATGATGACGACGCCAATAATGTGCATCTGACGTACAACATGCCAGCGCTGCCGGTCATCGACTTCAGCTGGAGTGCCATGCAGAACACTTACCAGACGACCGACACCGCTAGCGAAGCTGCCCTGGCCGCAGCGACGCTGTGCCTGTACAGCGCCCAGGCCGTGCAGATGAACTTCAAGCCCAGTTCGTCAGGAGCCACCACAGCCAGCATCGCCAACTTCGCCGCCACCTACTTTGACTACGATGCCAACGCCCACATGGAGTCCCGCAGCAACTACAACACACAGAGCTGGTCTGACCTCATCTACAGTGAGCTCTCAGCCGGCCGCCCCGTTATCTTCAGCGGCAGAAAGAAGAGCGGAGGACACGCGTTTATCTGCGACGGCTACGACGGCAATGGCATGTACCACTTCAACTGGGGTTGGAACGGCTCAAGCAACGGCTATTTCCTGCTCAACATCATCAATCCCGACCTGCAGGGAACGGGTAGCGCCAGCGGTGCATACGGTTACATCATGGAGCAGAGTGCCCTCGTGGGATTCCAGCCCAACAAGGGCGGCAGCCTCCACTTTGAACTCACAGCAACCGATGTGACGCTCAACGACTTCAACGGCACGCGCGAGAGCGCAGACGAAGAGTTCAGCGCCACGGTATCGGGCCTATTCAATAACTACACGGCCGACACGATTGCCGTGCGCTTTGGCTGGGGGTTGTTCCAAAATGGCGAACTCGTCGAAAAACTCCTCACATCCTATAGCAACTCGCTCAGACCCGGCTATCACTTCACCCACACCAACAAGGTGCTCAACTTTGGCGAGGGCATTACCAGCGGCACCTACCGCATCGTGCCCATGTACAGCGAGATCAGCCCGCAAAACTGGCGTCCCTGCCCAGGCAGCGACCTCAACTACATCGAGGTGACCATCGACGGCAATAACTGCACCTTCACGAGCTACGGCACGGCCGGCACACCCAATTACACCATCAACGACATCGCCGTTACAGGCAACATGCACAACGGCCGCCCCTTCTACATCGATGTGAACATGACCAACAATGGCACAACGAACAACAAGTTGTTGTACATGTTTGCTGATGGCAAATTTGCCTCTGCAGGTTACGTGGGTCTGGAACCGGGCGAGACTGGCGACATCCACTACACCTACCTGTTCGAGAATGCCGGCGACCACACCGTCACCTGGTCCTGGGATGACAAGGGCGCCGACCCCATCGCCAGCCGCGTCATCACCATCAACGCGATGCCCGCCGCTAGCCTGACAGCCACTGTCAACGTACTGAACGTGACCGATGCCACCAACAAGGTGATCACCAGCGACAAGTTCAGCTTCGATCTCACCGTGACCAACAGCGGCACGACCCCCTATGACGAGGACATCTCGGCCACCATCTACAAGAACACTAAGGGAAACAGCGGCACCTCGGTTCAGAGCATCAACACGCGCGTGCAGCTTGCTCCCGGCGAGACCAAGACGCTGCGCTTCGACCTGGACAACGTCATCGACGGCTGGAGGTACTTCGTCAAGACCTACTACTACAGCTCTGGCACGCAGACTTCGCTCAAGGGTAGCACGACCTACACCATCGTCTTCCCCGAGATGCCTCAGGTGATGCTTGGCGACGTCAATGGTGACGGCGAGGTGGGCATCAAGGACGTGTCTGTGCTCATCGACTATCTGCTCAGCGGCGACGCCAGCACCATTGTCCTGGACAATGCCGACGTCAGCAGCGACGGCGAGGTGGGCATCAAGGACGTGTCCGCCCTGATTGACCTGCTGCTCTCGGCCAACTGATCGCCGTAACACGGTTTACTGATATTAAGGTAGTGAAAATTAGGCCATTTGGCCAATTTTCACTACCTTTGCCATTCATTACCATAATTATTAACCTAAACAGTGAAATCATGAATAGAATCTACATGATTGTGCTTCTCGCCTGCCTTGCCGTCATGGGCAACGCCTGGGCGGGAAACATCAGTGAACGCCAAGCCCATGAGATTGCCGCCAGGTTCATCCAGGGCCACGGTATGGCGGCAACCAGCCTGAACACCGCCCACAAGGCCCTGCTCAACGACGGGACTGCAGTGGGTGATGGTCGGGCCGCCTACTATGTGTTGAATAACGGGGCCGGTCGTGGCTATGTCATCGTGGCCGGCGACGACCGTGTGCCCGCGGTGCTCGGTTACAGCGACAGGGGGTCGTTCGACGCCCAGGACATCCCCGCGGCCATGCAGGAGTGGCTCGACGGCTATGCTACCCAGATCGCCGCCATCACCAGTGGCGCCAAGGCCGAGCAGCGCAGCGGCAGCACCCGCGAGGCCATCGAGCCGTTGCTCGGCGTGAGCTGGGGCCAGGGCATGCCCTACAACGTGCTGCTGCCACACATCAACGGCAGCAGCAACGCCCATGCCTATGTGGGATGTGTCGCCGTGGCCATGGCGCAGATCATGTCCTACTGGCAGTACCCCGCCCGCGTGACCAAGACGCTGCCGGGCTACACCTCCTATGCCGGCCGCACCTACGAGGCCGTGATGCCGTCGCTGTCGCCCATCGACTTTGACTGGGACCACATGCAGCCCACCTACTACACCAACGACAGCACCAGCACCGAGTGCATGGCGGTGGCCGACCTGATGCGCTACAGCACCACGGCGCTGCAGTCCAGCTTCGGCCTGACGGCCACCAACAGCTACACCCGCAAGATACCGGCCACGCTCATCGAGTTTTTCGGCTACAAGAACTCGGCCCAGTACGTCTACCGCGAGAACTTCAGCACCGAGGGCTGGGAGAATGTCATCTATGCCGAGCTCGCTGCGGGGCGCCCCGTGGCCTACGGCGGCAACAAGCAGTCGGCGGGACACGCCTTTGTGTGCGACGGCTATGACGGCGAGGGACGCTTCCATATCAACTGGGGCTGGGCTGGCAAGAGCAACGGTTACTTCTTGCTCAACCTGCTCAATCCCAGCGACGAGGGCATCGGCAGTGCCGCGGGAGCCTATGGCTACGTCAAAGGCCAGGGCGCAGGCATCGGCATCGAGCCCGACCTGGACGGCACCAGCGGCGAGGCGGCATTCTCGTTCGAGGAGTTGAGCATCAGCTCGCTGGTGACCACCCGCAGTGCCGCGTCGAGCAACTTCGCGGTAAGCGTGTCGGGCAAGTTTGTCAACAACACCAACGTCACCTCGCAGTTCCGCCAGGGATGGGGCCTGTACAGCCAGGAGGGCGAGCTGCTCGACGTGCTGTTTATCCGCTACACCACCAGTCCCCTGGGCAATGGTGAGTATGTCAGCGTGTCGGCACGCACGCTGAACTTCGGTGCGGGGCTGACCAGCGGCACCTACCGCATCCTGCCCATCTACTCGATCTACCCCACCGAGGACTACAAGCCGTGCATCGGCTCGGACGTGAACTACATCGAGGTGACCATCGGCGGCACCTACTCCTGCACCATCAAGGGCTATGGCACGGCTGGGTCGACGACCAAGTACACCGTGAACAGCTGCACCACCGAGGGCACCCTGCACCACGGCAAGCCCGTTACCGTCACGCTCAACCTGCAGAACGCGGGCACGTCGACCAACGACCTGATCTACATGTTTGTCGACGGCACGTTCAACGCGATGGGCCTGGCCAATATCGGCGCGGGCGAGTCGGGCGACCTGGTGTACCGCTTCACGCCCACCACGACGGGCAACAAGACGCTTACCTTCTCGCTCAACGAGAGCGGCTCGTCGCCCTTCTACACCCACAAGGTGAACGTCACGGCGATGCCCGCCGCGACGCTCGACGTGAGCTACCGCATCCAGGGCATCACCGACGAGGAGAACCGCATCATCGATGCCGACCACTACAGCATCATTGTGGACGTGACCAACACGGGCACGGCCACCTACGACGAAGACTTCTCGGTGCGCCTTTACCGCATCAACAACAGCGACACCAACGTGGGCACCGAGCTCCAGAACCAGACCCAACCCCTGGTGCTCGCTCCGGGCGAGTCCACAAGTCTGCAGTTTGACTTCGACCACGACCTGGTGGACGGCTGGCGCTACTTCTGCTACCTGTACTACTACAGCAATGGCGAACCCGTGGGCACGGGCACTCGCTGGTACACCGTGAACCTGAACAGCATGCCCGACAACCGCTACAGCGTCACCACGGTGGCTACTCCCGCCGCTGGGGGCGCCATCAGTCTGAAGGGTGCCAACAGGGTGGCTGCGGGCGACACGGTGAGCTTTACCGTCACCGCTGCCAGCGGCTACATGCTGCAGGGCGTGACCGCCTTCACGACCGTCCTGGGCGAGGCCATTGCGGTGAGCCACGACGAGGCGACGGGCATCTACTCCTTAGTCATGCCCGAGGGCGCCGTGACCATCAGCGCCACCTTTGTCGAGATTCCCGTGTATGCCATCACAGCGACAGCCATGCCGACCATGGGCGGCACCGTGGCCGTGAGCGCCGCGGCTGCATCGGCGGGCCAGGCCGTGACCGTCACGGCCCGTCCCAACGTGGGCTGGCGCGTGGCAAGCGTTACCGCGGTGACCGAGGCTCAGGCCCCAGTTGAGTTGACCTCGACAGGCGAGGGCGCCTACACCATGCTTATGCCCGAGGCTGCCGTGGAGGTCAGCGCCACGTTCGAGCGCTCCACGGGCAGCAAGTTCCAGCTCGTTACCACGCGCGACAGCATCGTCGAGGGCGGCATCTATGTCATCGCCACGCATTATTATGACCGGGTGATGAAGCACTACGAGCAGGGCGAGACCACCTTCGGCACCACCGAGGTGGCCGAGTGGCTCAACGAGGAAAAGACGCTCATGAGGGTGAGTGACGACGCCTGCTTCATCCAGATGACGGCCGTCAACCCCGACACCATCAGGCACGGCGCGACATCGGGCGCCAGGACCAACGCCTTCCTGAGCTACGGCAACGGCTATCTGACCACCAGCAACGGCAACCTCGTCGTGAGCGAGGCGTGCACCAGCCAGTGCCGCGCAGGCATGTTTGTGAGCAGCAATGAGTACAACTACCTGGTGCGCTTCTTCAACGAGGCCAGCGGCGCGTCGAGCGACTTCATGACGGCGCGCTATGACTACCAGAACGAGCAGTTCCGTATCCTGAACTACAGCAGCGACAATCAGCAGCGCGTGTGGCTCTACCAACTCGTGGCCGAGGAGGGACCCGTCGAGCCCCAAGTGCTCCTAGGCGACGTCAATGGCGACGGCGAGGTGGGCATCAAGGACGTGTCGGCACTCATCGACTATCTGCTCAGCGGTGACGCCAGCGGCATCGTCATGGCCAATGCCGACGTGTCGGCCGACGGCGAGGTGGGCATCAAGGACGTGTCGGCACTCATCGACATGCTGCTGGGCTCATAATCGCCCCTAATTACTATTGTCCGGAGAAAGCCCCGCTAGGGGCGACACAGAGTATAGGCAGGGGTGTAACGAGGCGAAGCCGAGTGAAACCCCTGCAATAGCCAAGACACATCACCAAGCCCCGCTAGGGGCGGCAGGAAATCATTGATATACAAAGATATACAAACCTGTCGCCCCCTAGCGGGGCTAATGAATAACTGAAAACTCACTGACAGGGGTTGCGCTACGCTTCACCCCTGCCTATACCCTGACCAGCCCTAACGGGCTTCAGATGCGGCCAGGGTGGCCACAACAGGCTACGGGTAAGCCTTTTACCCAGAAACCGCATTCAACGTGTTGTAAATCAGTCTATTGAAACACATCTCTTGATTTTTCCCGGACAGCAATGGTTGAAAATTTTCGTGAAACACGTTTTTCTTCGCGAAATTAGCATTAAAAAACTTTTCAGGGCCAACTGCTATATCGTTCCCTAAAATTACAACAAGGAACCGTCCCAACGATGCACCGCACTCGATGCCGCCACCTTCACTATCTTACATAGTCAAAGAGTCAGAGAAACAGTCGCGCGGCCCCGTCGATTGGGGGTCGCGCGACATGTTTTCAGGACAGGAGGTCCCGATGAGGTGAATCTATCGTGTTAACGCAGAATCTTCTTGGAGGTCATGCTACCATCCTTGTATCGGGTCACCACGATGTTGATGCCCTCAAAGGGCACACGGCTCTCCTGACCCATCATGTTGTAGTAGCGGACGCTGTCCACGGCGCAGTCGCCACTGTCGACTACCACCTCTTGGATTTCCGTCACAGCGCTTAGTCGGCTCATCAGGTCAAGCGGGTAGACGAGATACCCACCATCTTCATCATCAAATGGTTCGCAATCCTTACCAGACAAGCCAGCAGCATTGCGTTTGTGCCTGATTATATCACCATCTCCAGGACGCATGATGGCGACGTGGAACTCATAAGCCTCATCCTCCACAAGCGCGTCATTTCCCGTAGGCCGGCCATAGTTAGCGGGGGTAGCTGTCAGGCGGTTATATTCCCATCCGCCGACTCTGAATGCGCCAGACAAGTTGGCCTCGTTATGCATATTGCCATCTTTATCTATGCCATAATTATACACGGTAAACACACCGTTCTCTCCATCATCGTGCCAAACGCCCCAAACGTGAGCGACCTCACAGACCTTGGCCTTAACGAAGAAGTAGCCATCAAACTGATTGAGCGCAGCTTCAAAGGCTTCCCATTGTTCCGAGGTCCAGTTGCAGGGGACTTCGCTAATATCAGGATAAGTTTCAAAGAAACTTTTGAAAAAACTTGTATTTATAGCCCACTCATAAAAAACAAACCAATCATCACCATCCAAAAATTCATCTTCAGACAATTCTTTTATAATGTCTAAGTCAATCTCCGGATGAGTTATCACAGTATTACCCATGAAGTTGCACGGCACATAGTGATTATAGTAATAGGCCAGCGGTGCAGAACCATCCTTGGGATGAGCTAAGAGCTCCAGAGGATCCTCCATGTAACCCGGGTAACCGATCGTGTCTTTCAGCACTACGGGAAGGGCATCCAGTTCGATGCGATGCGAGAGATCAGTAAGATATTTACCACTCACTGTCATCGGCCTGAGTTCCTTATTCACATACTGGTTCAATACCGCAAGGGCTTCGTCGTCGTTAAGGCCCTCCAGCAGGTTGGTAAAGTCAAGCATTACCCAATTGCTCTGGTCCCAACCGCGGTCAGCATCCTGCTTGTGCAGGAGGTCGATGACATAATCGGGAAGCTCATCCTCATTCCGATCAAGATTAAGGGCCCTGTTGTGGAGGTCCTTGGCCCAAAGGATTCTGTCAGCAGCCCAGACACCGACGATAGTATCACAAACAATCTGACGATATTCATAAGCTGTCATTGACTGGTTACCTTCTATATAACGTAGAGGCGCATAGGCGTAATTATCATTTTTGAAAGACGTAATCCAACCGATATTGTTGCTGGCATGAACTTGATACTTTCCGTTGCGCTTAAAGGTTAGTTGATTACCCGGCACTGTTTCATGTAATGTCCCGCCAACATCCACACAATTATAAATCCCACATTCAATCGACCAAGTAGCCATGACCTCATTGGGATTAATGTCATGAACCAACGCATCGAGATCGCTCGACCCTGTCACTACCGTGCCGTAGGGGACATAACCTAACTGATTAAAGTCATGGGGCGCAGGAGTGATAGTGGTCGTAACGGGTATTTTTGTGACATGTATTGTGCTCTTATTGCCCGGAACGGTCAGCGTGTAGATTCCAGCGACAACTCTGAATTCATTGGTTGCTGGATGGGTGTCGTCGACAGGATATAGAGGCTCGGTTTCTCCATCAGACATAGTATATTGTTCTCTTTGACACACAAGGCGGTGTGGATTGATATAACCCCAATCGCTCTCATGATTTACAGTGGACAGGTTGAAGTGGCCGTCATGGTCATCATCCATGCCCGCCTCATCACGGATACCCTTGTAGTAGACGGTCAAGGTGTAGGTGTCGGTGGCGCGGTCATAATGGAACTTGTTGCCCATGGGATCCCAGTCCAGCTTGCCGTTATCAGTGCCCAGCAGATAGAGGTCGCCACGCTCGTCAAAGTTGGCGGTAACGGTCACGGGACCTGAGGGCATGGTGAAGGAGTACACGCCATTGCCATCAGGGGTGAGGGTGGTGACCTGGTCGCCGACTGTCAGGGTGACATTGTTCAGCACATAGCCCTCATTGGCTCCGACAGAGAAGGTCACTTCGGTGCCAGCTGTTGCGGCCGACATGATGTCATTGAAATAGCCGCCCTCGGTGGGGTTGCACACCGTGGTGATGCCATAGGCGGCCACCGAGAAGTTGGCCATGATGATTACGTTGTCGGCTGGCATGGTAAAGGTGTAAGTACCGTCGCCGTTATCGGTATAGGATACCGGCTGGGCATTACTGTTCTGGCTCACAGTCAGGCTGGTAAGCTGATAGCCCGTGTTGGCATCGACGGCGAAGGTCACCGTCTGGCCCGCGATGGAACTCGATGATTCCAGGGTGACCGAACCGGCATTCTGGGGATACCACAAGGCCTCGATGGTGTAGCTCACGGGCACGATGGTGTAGAGTGCCTCACCAGGCACGATGATGTAGCCGATGTTGGCCTCGGCCTTGACTGTGGTGGTGCCCAACTGGTCGAGCAGGGCAGTGTTGTCGGTCTCCTGGGTGGCCCAGTTGTCGGTCGTGTTCTTGAAGGCTTGGGTGTCCTCGGTGATGCCATACTGCTGAGCGATACCGTGAACCATCGTCTGCAGGTCACTGCTGATGGTCACTATCTGGCCGGGATTGACGGTGCTGCCGCTCTCGGGATCGAAGGTGAGATGCAACGGGGTCTCAACGATGCGCATGCGGGTCATGTCCTTGTTGACATAGATGGTGTATACGCCAGCGGGAATCTTGAAGGCGTTGTTGGGACGGTCGCTGTAGAGCACAACATCGGTCGAGCCATCGTCCACGCCATAGTTGTTATAATCGGCTGCCAAACGACCCGTCGCCTTGCTCCATTCACCGCCAGTGTCCGTCTGCCAGGCGATGTCGTGGTCGATGTCCCTAGCCAGACTGAAGTAGCCATAAGCCTGATCGGAATTGGCATCATCATTACCGCCCTTGTAGTACACCTGGAGGTAATATTCCTCGGTATTGTAATTATAATTGAAGCGGGGGCCAGCGGGAACCCAGCTGGTGCGGCCCATGGCCGTTCCCAGCAGGTACAGGCTAGGCATCGATACGGCGAAGCGGGCATCGACGGTCACATCGCCGCTGGGCATGACAAACGAGTAACTGTTGCCAGCATCGGTCGTGGCCACGGGGGTGATGGTTGTGGCCTCGCCAGTGGTGTTATTGATCACAACCACCTCGCTGATGGTCCAGCCCCAGTTGGTGCCCACATCGAGTGTCACCGTCTCGCCGGCCTGAGCCATGTTGTTCTCGTTCACGCCACCAGTAATCGTGATATTACCACCCTCGGGCGGAGTGCACACGGTGGTGATGTTGTAGTAAGGAATGACGTCAAAATTGGCAGTCAGGGTCACGTCGTTGTCGGGCATGACAAAGGAGAATACGCCGTTCTCGTCTGGGGTAAGCGTAGTCGTCGTGCCGGCAACCGGATCGGTATAGGTTACCGAGTTGAACTCATAACCGTCGGCAGGATTGACGCTGAAGGTTACCGTCTTGCCCGCGTTGGAGGACGTCTGGCCATTGAAGTCAGTGTAGCCATTGATGAAGTTGAACTCGCCTCCTCCAGTAGGATTAACCACGGTGTTGATGTTATGAGGTGCAGTGAAATGTGCCACGATGTGGACATTGGCATTGGGCATCTCAAAACTGTAGTCGTTACCGAAGTCGCTGGTTGCCGTCGGAGTTAAGGTCGTTACTTCGTTAGTAGCCAAGTTGGTCACGGTAACAGAACCGATGCCATAGCCATCAGTAGCGCCGACAAAGAAGGTGACAGTCTCATATTGCTGTGACCTATTGACACCCAAGTTATCTGTAATGACACCATTGCCCAAAGTAATATAACCGCCATTGGTAGGATCACACTCGGTAGTTACAACATGGTTCTCTGCAGGCTTGTAAAGATACACTCGCTGATAAGCCGCATCAGCATTAGCCGATGAATAATCCATTACCCTGAATAAACTGCCTCCATTATAGTGACGGATTGCCATAGACTTACCATCAGCGAAAGAGTCACCACTTGGGTGATAGAACCTAATCAACGCATTATTGTTAGTGTTTCCTGTAACCGTTATCGAAACCCTGTAGTTATACAACGAATTCTCGTCGGTGGGCAAATTTGACACTGAATACAGGTTATAGCCTTGATTGGTTCCCGAACCAGACGTATTCGTGCCATTGCGGCGACGAATGTAGTTATCGCCCACTTTGAGATGCCAGGGACGAGTCGTTGTGGTGCTGACAGCATGCTCTAACTTGATAAGCTGAACCTCATCAGTCACCTTAACCTTTGCATTGTTATTTAATAATTCAACTGGCGTAGAACTGAATGTTGTGTACAAATCACTACCATGGATTTCTTCTCGGCCCATGGCTCGTGAAGAGCGTTGACTTACGAGAACATACGTCTGACCTTCTTCAATTTCATTATCCGAAGTAACCAGGTCGTAAATGTCGCCAAACTCCTTGTCAAAGGTGATTTCGACCGAACCAAAGCGCACTGGCTTGCCCTCGGTCTCAAATTTCACATACTTTGACGGCGTGGAGCCTCCTATCCAGGTACCAATATAGCCACTATAGGTATAAGAGCCAGTAGGCTCATAGGGGCTCCTGGTGCACTCGTGGATTGTAGAAGGCCCCCAGTAGAAACAGTCTAAATTGTCGTTGGTGGTGTTGTCCAGACAGTTGAACTTGATCTTCTTGATTACATAATTGGTCGAGAAAATGTCGAAAACCACCTGCTGGTGCTCCACCAGATAGTTGACATTGTTCAAACCACTGGAGAATGTCATTGTAATACCGCCCTTGGAGCAGTAATACACGCCAGTACCGTCATCATAGATCCCCTCGTTGCGGGAAATCGTCACAGTCTTCTCGCTTGCCCATAGCGGAATGGTCATGGCAAGCAGCGTGAAAAATAGTAATAATCTTTTCATAACATTTCAATGATTTATATTTTGGTTATACGAATTGCCGACAGGGCTACAAATAATGGGGCAAATGCTATTTGCCACAGTAAACTATTCACATACAACTTGCAAATATAACACTTTTATTGCAAAAGCAAACAATAAATTCAATATTTTAACATCAAATCGCCATCCTGTAACAATTCCTGTAACAGTTCACCTGTTCATTACCTAACCCGAAGCCGCAAAGCGAGAATAGGGAAAAAACTCGGCGGCTTGCGTGAGACTCGATTGCCGGAATGGTTAACTTTGCACTGGCAGTGCAAATTTTTGACCGTTTTTTTGCATTATCAGTTCAAAAGGCCTAAATTTGCAAGGGAAGTGTACCATAACAAAGTTCCTCTACGAGGCACAAGCCATGACACGCTTCTGGACCAAGCTGCGACCGTCTCCGACGCTCTTGCATGGTCTTTCTCATAGAAATCGGTTCTTCGAACCGCTTACTTCTTAGAAGTTTACCCGGACAATCATAAATCGATATAAGACAGAAAAGTGATGAACAGACGTGAAATGATTAAGATGACGGGCGCGGCAGCCGTGGGAGCCACAGTGCTGGGACTGCCCGTGGGCGCCAGCGCCCAGCAGAGTGACAACGACAAGAAGGGAGCCGGCAAGCGGCACCTGAAGGTACTGGCTATCGGCGCTCATCCCGATGATCCCGAGACGTGCTGCGGCGGCACGATGTGTCTGCTCCATGACGCGGGTCACGAGGTGGTGTGCGTGTATCTCACCCGCGGCGAGGCCGGCATCGCCGGCATGAGCCACAGCGAGGCGGCAGCCGTGCGCGTGGTGGAGAGCGAGAACGCCTGCCGCGTGACCGGCGCGCGTCACATCTTCATGAGCCAGGTGGATGGCAACACCGAGGTCAACCTGGAGCGATACAAGGAGATGCGCGAACTCATCGACCGCGAGAATCCCGACATCGTCATGACCCACTGGCCACTCGACGGCCACCGCGACCATGCCATCTGCGGCATCCTGGTGATGGACGCCTGGCGACGGCTGGACCGCCGATTCAAGCTATTCTACTTCGAGGCCATGTCGGGCACTCAGAGCCAGATGTTCCATCCCACGCACTGGGTGAACATCGAGAGCGTGCTCGAGCGCAAGCACGAGGCCTGCAACTGCCACGTGAGCCAGCACATGGACGAAATCTACCAGTGGCACGGACCGATGGAGAGATTCCGCGGCCTGGAGTGCCGCTGCAACGCGGCCGAAGCCTTCATGCAGCACAGCGACGCCCTGCCCACCCTGGGCTAGCCCTGCCCCGCAACCCAAGAAGCCAAGCCCCGTGATTGCGCCGTCGAGCGACAATCACGGGGCTTGGTTGTGTTTACCCTACCGGGGCTTTTACCGGACCAGGGGGCTTGATGCTGATGGCTAGAAGGTGAAGGTGGCACCGACCATGAAGCCGATGCGCTGTGCACCCATGCCGTAGAGCAGGTCGTAGCGGCGGTTGAGCAGGTTGTGGGCCTGCAGCCACAGGTTGACGGAGCTGTTGAGGCGGTAGTTGGCTCCGGCATGCAGGTTGATGACGTCGGCCATGTCGACAAACTCATAGGGGGTCAACGATTGCTCCACGTAACCCTGCTCATCGATGGTGCTGAAGGCCTGGTTGCCAAACAGGGCCATGCGCCCGCCACGGTACTCGAGGCCCACATTGACCGACAAGGGGCGCCACGGGTTGACCTTGACATCGACGTTGGCCACAGTGGAGGCGCGGTCGACGCCCATCTTGTAGTTGTTGTAGTGCTTGTCGGTAGGATAGAGCTCACGGTCGTGTGGGCCAAACTTGACGCTGGCCGATGCCTCGACCAGGGAGCGGTACTTGTAATTGAGCTCGGCGCTGACGTAGTAGCCGCGGGCATCGATGACGTGATAGGTGCTCATCATGCCGGTGGCCAACGCCAGGTCGCTGACGCCACGCAACGGCGAGGCCAGCATGGGCTCGCAGCGGTACCAGATGCCCGGCTGGTCCTTGACGATGGCATAGCCGAGCGACACCTTGCCACTCAGGCCCTGGAAGGGGCCCATCTTGATACCGGCCTCGGCATCGAGCGGAGTGTAGATGCTGCCATACATCAGCAGGGGGCTGTCATAGCGGTGATTGGCATAGTGTGTGGGGACGCGGTAGCCCAGAGCCTTGCCTCCCAGCACATTGGCAAAGACCGAGAAGCCGTTGATCAGGGCCAGATTGGCGCGCACGTTGGGCGAGAGGCGGAAGGCCGCACCATCGCTGAAGCTGATGTGCCCGTTCAGGCCGAGTTGCAGCTTGAACATGTCGCCACGGATGGTGTAAGTGGGCGAGACGGTAATCATCCCCACCTCGTCGAACAGGTCGTCCTGGCTGTTTACCCTGGACTTGGCGCCGCGCCTGAGGTATTCCCCCTTGATGGTCAGCCCGGCTGTCGCCAGCTCGGTGACGTCATAGCTGCCCCCCAGCGTGAGCTTTCCCCAGTTGTCATGGGCACCATGCTTGTAGACGTCGCCAAAGAAGGGCTTGTCGTAGGCCGCATGGCCATATTGCAGGGCGACGTTATACTTCAGCGGATTGTCGCGCAGCATGACTGCGCTGCGCCATCCGGCATTGATATCGAAGTCGAAGAAGGACTGTTTCTCCTTGTCCCAGTCATAGGGGACATCCACTGCCGATGCGCTGTAGTTCCAGCCACCATAGTAATTATAGATGTCGATGTGGGACTGCAGTCCCAGCGAGAGCGTGCCCTTGCCCAGGGCGCGGCTATAGTCCACGACAAGGGTGTTGTCGTTATACTTCTGCTTGTTGCGGTAGCTGTCCTCGGGGATGACCTTGCTGGAGTTCTTGCCGTCCCATGTGCTGTTGTGATTGAGCCACACGCCCAGCTTCTCGTGCTCCTGGTCCAGGATGCGGTACCCGAAGGCCACGTTAAAGTTGGCCTGCGTGCCGCCGCCGATCTGCAGGTAGCCTCGCTTGTCACTGAAGTTGTGTGCCGTGCGGTAGCCATAGGGCAGCAGGGTGGGAATCGAGGTGGGCACCTCGATGGGCGTTGTCAGGTCACTGTATCCGAGCTGCGTCTTGGCCGCCGTGGGGGCGGATTTCTTGACCTTGGGCAGCTCGTTCTTCTTCACCGCCTTTTTCTCGAGCGGTGCGATGTCCTTCTCGAGGGTGATCTCCTTATTCAGGTTCTGCTTGTTGTCCTGGGCCTGAGCAGCATGGAAAGCGAAAGCCGCAATCATCAGGGCCACGATATATCTCTTCTTCATAATATTAATGTGTGATGCTAGTAGTCGTCGTGATGGGGAT
The DNA here is from genome assembly GCA_964628205.1 of uncultured Muribaculaceae bacterium. Lineage (GTDB taxonomy): Bacteria > Bacteroidota > Bacteroidia > Bacteroidales > Muribaculaceae > Sodaliphilus. The sequence continues at coordinate 13,741 of CAZVMM010000027.1, read as the reverse complement.
GATTAATTCTTGGACTTGGTACTCTTCTTCTTGCCGTTGTCGGAACTGGCGTTGCCCGTGGAGCCGGCGTTGCCGCCTTTCCACTTGCCCAGGCGAGCGTCGATCTCGTTGAAGATTTCCTTCTCCTTGCCCGGATAGTTGGTCTTGAGGCTCTGCAGATACTCGCGAGCCTGGGCCACGTTACCCTTCTTGTAGTAGACGTCGGCCAGGGTGAGGAAGCTCTTGGCCAGCCAGTAGCTGTGTGGTGTCCCCGAGTCGATCAGGGCATTGATGGTCTGCTCGGCGCCGGCGTAATTGCCCACCTCGTACTGCATGCGCGAGAGCTCATAGGAAGCCTGAGCGCCATACTCGCTGTTGGCATCCGTGGCGAGGGAGCGGAAAGCGTTCTCCGCGTCCTTGGTGTTGCCCATCTGGGCCAGCGACAGGGCGCGGTCGAGCGTCACCTCCTTCTCCTCGGTGGCCGTGAGGCCTCCGCGGTCGAGCAGCGTGGTGGCGATGGCCTGCACCTGTTTCCAGTCGCCCATCTGCTTGGCCACGCGCAGTGCGCCCATCTGTGCCAGTGTGCGGTTGTCCTCGCTGGTCGAGCGTTCGGCCAGCTCCTGGTAGCTCTTCAGCGCCTGCTCATACTTGCCCTGACGGGCGAGGATGTCGCTGCGCATGGCCAGGGCGTCCTGGGCGTAGGAGGCATCGCCGCCCTTGCTCAGGGCCTGGTCGAGTGCTGACATCGCCTGGTCATACTTGCCCTTGCCGTAGTGGTAGCGGGCGATGTAGTAGTGGGCCTTGGCGGTGTAGGCGCCATCAGGATAGTCCTTGAGGTACTGCTGAATCTTGTCGATTGAGGGGTTGGTGGCGATAGCCGCCTTCTCAGCCGCGTCAAAGGTGAGGCGCTCCACCTCGTTGATGTCGATCTGCGGGGCATTGGGCACCTCGCTGAGGAATTTGCCGAACTCAGCCAACTTGCCCCGGTCGGCATAGATAAGTTTCAGGTCCTCGGCAGCGGCCTTGGCCTCGTCGCTGGTGGGATACTGGCGGATAACCTTCTTGTAGGCCTCGATCGCGTCGTCCTCCTTGTTCATGCTCTTGCTGACCAGGGCGGTCTGCAGCAGGCCCTTGCGTGCCTCGATGCTGCGGGGATAGTTCTTGAGCAGCAGGGCGTAAGCGTCCAGTGCGTCGGCATTCCTGCCGAGCTGTGCCAGGGCGTTGCCCTTCTCGAGCATGGCCTGTGGAGCGAGGTCGCTCTTGGGATAGGCCTTGACCAGGGCGTCCATCTGCTTGATCTCCTCGTCATACTGCTTGTTCAGGCCCATCATGATGCCCTTCTGGTACATGGAGTAGTCGCCGCTGGTGTTCTTGTCGAGCTTCATCGCCTGGTCGTAGGAGTTCTGGGCTCCGCTGAAGTCGCGGGCGTAGTACTGCGCGTCGCCGATGCGGTTATAGGCATCGGCCTTGAGGTCGCTCGAGAGCTGGTTGCTGGCGATGGCGTTCTGGAAGGCCGTCTTGGCCTCGGCATAGCGTTTCTGGCCGTAGAGGCTGTACCCCAGGTTGTACTGGGCGATGCCGTAGTTCTCGTCGGTCTTGCTGGTGCTGCTGACGTACTCCTGCTGATACTTGGCGGCCTCCTTGTAGTTGCCGGCACGGTACTGGGTCTCGGCGAGCCACAAGCGGCTCTCGTTCAGGGCCGTCTTGTCGTAGTTACCCACGGCGATGGCCTGCTTGAAGTAGTCGGCGGCCTCGCTGTTGCGGTTGTTGGCCACGGCCTGCACGCCCAGGTTGTAGAGAATGGTCTGCTTGGCCTTGAGGACCTTGCTGCCGGGCTTCTTGATGCGGTTGATGCTCGTCAGAGCCCGCTGATAGTCGGTCGTGCCCATGTAGGCGTCGACCAGATATGACTCCACGTTGTCCTTGTAGCGGGAGTTGGGGTACTCGTTGATGAAGTCCTCGAAGAGGTCCACGCTCTTGTCGAACGGGGTGCGTGCTCCCTTGCTCACGCCGACGGCATAGTTGTAGTAGGCCGTTTCCCTGACGCCCTTGTCACACTCCATCATGGCTGCCTGCTGGAATGCCATGTTGGCACCATTCAGGTCGCCGAGCTGACGCTTGGCCTGGCCCAGATAGAGGTAGGCGCTCTGGGTGAGGGCATCGCTGCCGTCGGTGACATGCAGCATGTCGTTGACCACGGCCTGGTAGTTGCCGTCACGGTAGTCGAGCACACCCATGGTGTAGGCCGCAGTGCGGTAGGGGTCGCCCTCGGAGTTGTCGAGATAGCGGCGCAGGTAGGTGCGTGCCTCGCCGTCACTGCCCAGGTGGTAATAGCTCTCGCCCACCAGGCGGTTGAGCTCGGCGTCAAAGTAGTCGTTCATGTGCGCGGCCAGCAGCTGCTTGCCGTTATCGATGACCTGGCGGTAATGCTTCTTGTTAAAGTCGATCTGGGCGAGATAGTACTTGGACTGGTTGCCCAGCTCGCTGCCCTCGGGGATGCGCTCAAACTTATCCTGAGCCTCGTCATAGTCGCCACGGGCATAGTCGATGTAGGCCTTGTAGAAGTCGACAGCGCCGGCATAGCGCGGGCTCTTCTCCAACTCGTAGTACTGGCGCTCGGCCTCGTGGTAGTTGCCCAGGCGCAGGTTGCTATAAGCCCTTCGGTACAGCAGGTCATCGTCGCTGTCCTTGTCCAGGGCCTGGTTGCGCACCATCGAGTAGCTCAACAGCGCACTCTCCCACTGGCCGCGGTAGAAGTAGAAGTTGCCCACCTTCATCTGCGCGTCCATGGCGAGCGGCGAGGCGGGATAGCGCTCGATGAAGCGCATCAGGTCGCCCAGGCTCGACTCCAGGCCGCGCTCAAAGTTGCTCATCGCGATGTAGTAGTCGGCCTGCTCGCGCATCGTCGCGTCGGCGGGCATCGACTGGATGTGCTGCAACTGGTCGATAGCACCCACATAGTTGCGGGACTCAAACATCAGCTTGCCGCGCTCGAGATAGCCGGCAGCCTCACTGTTCATCACGGCGGGCTGAGCCACCGCCATAACGGGAGCCGACAGCAGCGCTGACAACAGGACTTGATTAATCTTCTTCATATATCATTATCTATTTATTAGCTAGAATGTTAGCGGCCCGCCGAACCGGGGGCGCCATGCCCTTCACATTAATATTAAACGCAAAATTAACAATAAATTGTCATCCGCCGTTGTCAAGACATCAAAAATAATGCTAAAATCGCCTAAAAAAGCAATAGGGCGCCGCGAGCCACAGCGCGAGCCGCGCCATAGCGCGCCGGCAAAACCCGCATAGAGCACTGAGCCACAGCAGCGCAGAGGAGCACAAAAAAAGAAAAAACAAGAAAAAAGGCCAAGATTTTTGGTATAATGCAAAAAATAACTACCTTTGCGTGTTTATTTGGCGAAAAGCCCTAAAACCGAAAGAAATAACGTAATAAAAATAATTGTAAATGGCTACATTAGAGAAAATTAGGCAGAGGAAGAAGATCCTTGCCATCGTAATCGGTGCCGCTCTGATCGCATTTATCATCGAGGTAGGTATCGAGGCCATCGGCCGTTCCGGTGGTAACAGCGCAGCCGCAAAAGTCGGCAATGAGAAAATTGACATCATGGCATTCCAGCGCCGCGTGGAGCAAGAAGCCGCCAACGACCAGCAGAACAACCAGCAGACCGACGCCGCCGTGCGCCAGCAGCAGGTGCTGGACGAGATGATCAACGAGACCCTCCTGGACCAGGAGTACGACAAGTTGGGCATCTACGTTAGCGACAACGAGATCAGCCAGCTGATGGTTGGCAAGAACCCCGCTCCCGCCGTCATGCAGTTTGCACAGCAAGTTGGTGCCAAGTCGCCCGCCGAGCTCTATGACTTCATCATGAACCCTGGCAAGCAGGGTATCCAGGAAGCTCAGGTGCAGGAACTGCGCAACCAGTGGAACAAACTCACCGAGGACATCACCAAGCAATACAAGTTCGCCAAGCTGCAGAACTTGCTGGCCGGTTGTATGCAGGCCAACGACCTGGACCGCGCCCAGATGGCCGAGGATGAGGCCATAACCAACGTGGTGACCTATGCCAAGAAGGACTACTCGAGCATCCCCGACGACAAGTATCCCGTTAGCGACGAGGAGCTCAAGGCCGAGTGGAACAAGCTCAAGCCGATGTTCAAGACCGAGGAGGACGTGCGCGTGATCCACTACATCGCCGTGAACATCGACCCCAGCCAGGAGGACATCATGGCTGCCAACAAGATTGCTGATGCCGCCTACATCGCCCTGCAGAAGGGCCGTGGCGTGGACTCTGTTCGCCTGCTGGGCACTGTTCAGATCGACACCGCCATGATGGTCCAGAAGGACCTCCCCGCCAAGGTGCGCGACTTCTTTGCCAGCGCTGAGGTGGGCACCACCCGCCGCGACAGCACCGTGGGCAACCACCACCAGATGTACAAGCTCATCAACAAGCAGGTGAGCATCGACTCTGTGGACATGGCCTACGTCGTTGTTCAGGGTGACGCCAAGACCCAGAAGGCCGTGCTCGACCAGCTCAATGCCGGCAAGACCCTCGACGACATGAAGAAGGCTTATCCCCAGAAGGTGGACGGCAAGGCCAGCGAGTGGCAGCGCATCTACAACACGCCCGACTCGCTGAAGAACAAGATCGCCAACGCCACGCCCGGCCAGTACTTCGTGTTCAACTCGGGTGATCAGGGAGCTACCCTGCTCAAGGTCAACGACAAGAAGGCCCCGAAGACGTTCTACACCCTGGCTACCGTGAGCTATGACGCCTATGCCAGCAGCAAGACCAGCGACAACCTGCGCGACAAGTTCCAGGCCTACCTGAACAAGAACAAGACCGCCAAGGAGTTTGAGGACAACGCTGCCAAGGCCGGCTACAACGCCGTGGAGATGATGATCGGCCCCAGCACCGCACAGCTCGGCCTGGGCATGTATGACCAAACCGCCATCAAGGACAGCCGCAAGGCCATCAAGTGGGCGTTCGACAACAAGAAGGGCATGGTATCGCCCATCTTCAGCGACAACAACAATGTGCTGGTTGCCGTTGCCATCGACGATGCCTACGAGGACGGCTACCTGCCCTACAACTTCACCCAGGGTAAGGAGATGCTGAGCCAGCGCATCCGCAACAGCAAGAAGGGCGACGACCTGATGAAGCAGTATCAGGGCAAGGCTAAGGACCTGAACGGTTACGCATCAGTGATGGGTGTCAAGGTCGACACCGCCAACGTTGTGTTCGCATCGGGCCTGCCCACCATCGAGCCCAAGCTCGTGGGCCGCATGAGCGTGAGCAAGAAGGGAGTCCTGCAGGGCCCCATCAAGGGTGACGACGCCATCTACGTTTACCAGGTAGTGAAGCAGGAGAAGGCCGAGCGCAAGCCCACCAAGGAAGAGCTCGACAACCGCTACGCCAAGAGCCGCGGTGCCCAGATGTTTGCCAGCCCTCGCAGCATCTACAACATCCTGAGCAAGGCCACCAAGGTGAGCAAGCACCTCATCGACTTCTATTGATTATTAGGTTTTTAAATGTTAATTAACTCAGCAAGTCCTGCGGCTGTAATGGCTGCGGGACTTGTTTTTTGCACTAAAAAATCATTTTTATGCCCTCGACGTGGCATTGTTTCAAAAAAATAGGCTATCTTTGGAGGTTAAACCGAAACATCATCATTTTTTTCATGTCAACAATCAACGAAAGACAAGACGAAATCATTGAGGAGTTTGAGGGTCTGGACGACTGGATGGACCGCTATAGCGTCATCATCGACATGGGCAACGCCATGCCCGCGCTCGACGAGAAGTACAAGACGGCCGACAACCTGATTGACGGCTGCCAGAGCCGCGTGTGGCTCCAGGCCGACTGCATCGACGGCCGCATGCACCTGCAGGCCGACAGCGACGCCATCATCGTGAAGGGCATCATCTCGATGCTCGTGCGCGTGCTCGACGGCGCCACGCCACGCGAGGTGCTCGATGCCGACCTGTACTTCATCGAGCGCATCGGCCTGCGTGAGCACCTCTCCCCCACGCGCAGCAACGGCCTGCTGGCCATGGTGAAGCAGGTAAGGGCTTATGCCATCGCCTTCAGCACCCTCGATGATCACAAATGACAACAATTAATTAAGTATTAACCATAAAAAAACTTACAGATTATGTTTAAAAACCATCCCAAGGGTCTAATCCCTGCCGCGCTGAGTAACATGGGCGAGCGCTTCGGCTACTACATCATGAACGCCGTGCTGCTGCTGTTCCTGTGCTCCAAGTTCGGCCTTGACGAGGGCACCAGTGGTGTCATCTACAGTGTCTTCTATGCAGGCATCTACGTGCTGAGCCTTGTCGGCGGTTTCATTGCCGACCGCACTCAGAATTACAAGGGCACCATCCAGTGGGGTCTCGTCATCATGGCCATCGGTTATGTGCTGCTGTCGATTCCCGTCGTACACTCGGCTGGCAATCACATGTGGCTGCTCGTGTTCACCTGCGTGGCCCTGTTCCTGATTGCATTTGGTAACGGTCTGTTCAAGGGCAACCTGCAGGCTATCGTGGGCCAGATGTATGACAACATGGAGGCCGATGCTGTTGCCCAGGGCAAGAGCGCCGAGGAAATCAAGGAGATCAAGGATCGCCGCGACTCGGGCTTCCAGATTTTCTACGTATTCATCAACATCGGTGGTCTGATTGCCCCGTTCGTTGCCCCGTTGCTGCGCCAGTGGTGGCTCGGCGTGAAGGGCATGGTCTATGATGCTGGTCTGCCCGCATTGTGCCACCAGTACCTCAAGGAGGGTGCCAACATGGCCAGCGACCAGATGGCCAACCTCACGGCACTGATGGAGAAGGTGAACCAGGGTGGTCTGGACATGAGCAACATGGAAGCTGCATGCAACAGCTACCTGGAGGTCTTCAACACGGGTGTTCACTACAGCTTCATCGCATCGGTAGTGGCCATGTTCATCTCGCTGGCAATCTTTATCACCTTCAAGAAGATTTTCCCGACTCCCGCCAAGAAGGAGGCCGCCGCTGTCGAGCAGTACACTGCCCAGGAGCGCCAGGCCATGGCTAAGGAGATCAAGCAGCGCATGGCCGCCCTGTTTGCTGTGCTGGGCGTGTGCGTGTTCTTCTGGCTGTCGTTCCACCAGAACGGCCAGTCCCTGTCGGTGTTTGCACGTGACTATGTCGTGACGGACAGCATCGCACCCGAGATTTGGCAGGCCGTGAACCCGTTCTTCGTTATCGTGCTCACGCCGATCATCATGGCCATCTTTGCCGCGCTGGCAAAGAGAGGCAAGGCCATCTCCACGCCGCGCAAGATTGTCATCGGTATGGGCATCACCGGCTTAGCCTACCTGTTCCTGGTAGTCCTGAGCATGGGTTATGATTATCCCAATGGCGAGACCTTCCGTGCCATGGGCATCGACCAGCAGGCCGCCATGAAGTCGCAGTGGTGGGTACTCATCGCCACCTACTTCTTCCTGACCGTTGCCGAGCTGTTCATCTCGCCGCTGGGTCTGTCGTTTGTCAGCAAGATTGCCCCCAAGCACCTGCAGGGTATCTGCCAGGGCTTGTGGCTGGGCGCTACCGCACTGGGCAACCTGCTCATCTGGATTGGCCCGGTTATGCTCAACAAGATGCCCAAGCTGTGGATGTGTTGGGCCGTATTCCTGGTTATCTGCCTCGTCGCCATGGGCGTGATGTGGGGTATGGTAAGCTGGCTGGAGCGTGTCACCGGCGAGAAGCAGTAATATCCTCGCGATACACATTATTAAATATAAACCAATCAAGTAGAATCTAGGGAATCTAGCTCATCTAGATTTTCTAGATTCTCTAGTAAAAAGAAAGGACAAGAAATCATGTTTGAAGGACAACCTAAAGGACTATTCGCGTTGGCACTGGCCAACACGGGCGAGCGCTTCGGCTACTACACGATGATTGCCGTGTTCGCCCTCTTCCTCAGGGCCAACTATGGCCTGTCGCCGGCAGTGGCTGGCACAATCTACAGCTCTTTCCTGATGGTGGTGTATTTCCTGCCCCTCATCGGTGGATTCATGGCCGACAAGTTTGGCTACGGCAAGATGGTGACCATCGGCATCATCATCATGTTCCTGGGATACCTGCTGCTCTCGGTGCCTCTCGGGGGCAACACGTTTGCGCTCATCGTCATGATGGGAGCGCTACTGCTCATCGGACTGGGAACAGGCCTGTTCAAGGGCAACCTGCAGGTGATGGTGGGCAACCTCTATGACGACCCGCTCTATGCCTCCAAGCGCGACTCGGGCTTCTCAATCTTCTACATGGCCATCAACATTGGTGCCCTGTTCGCCCCGACCGCTGCCGTCAAGATCAAGGATTATGCCGAGACCGTGCTGGGCTACTCGTCGAACGACGCCTACCACTTCTCGTTTGCCGTGGCCTGCGCTTCGCTCATCCTGTCGATCGCCATCTACTACGCCTTCCGCAGCACCTTCCGTCACGCCGAGGGCGGCAAGAAGCAGGTTGCCGCGGCCGCCCAGGCCACCGAGCCCGAGCTGAGCAAGGAGGACACCAAGTCGCGCATCATCGCGCTGTGCATGGTATTTGCCGTGGTGGTGTTCTTCTGGATGGCATTCCACCAGAACGGCCTGTCGCTGACCTACTTTGCCGACGAGTTCACCGCCAACACCTCTACGGGCCTGCAGAGCATGGCCTTTGACGTGTGGAACCTGGTGCTGATCATCTTCATTGTCTATGCCAGCTTCTCGCTGTTCCAGAGCAAGACCGCCAAGGCCAAGGGCATCTCGGCCGCCATCATCATTGCGGCGCTGGCAGTGCTGTACTACAAGTACACCCGCACCACGGGCAGCATCGATGTTTCGGCACCCATTTTCCAGCAGTTCAACCCGTTCTATGTCGTGGCACTGACGCCCGTGTCGATGTCCATCTTCGGCTGGCTGGCCGCCAAGGGTAAGGAGCCCTCGGCACCGCGCAAGATTGCCTATGGTATGGTCGTTGCCGCCATTGCCTACGCCATCATGGCATTTGCCTCGGTGGGACTGCCCATGCCGCAGATGGCCCCCGATGCCGACGGCAACATGGTGGGCCAGCACGTGGCCGACGTGACGCCCAATCTGCTGATTGGCGTGTACCTGGTGCTCACCTTTGGCGAGCTGTTGCTCTCGCCCATGGGCATCTCGTTTGTCAGCAAGGTGGCTCCGCCCAAGTACAAGGGGTCGATGATGGGTGGCTGGTTCGTGTCCACCGCCCTGGGTAACCAGCTCGTGCTCGTGGGTGGCCTGCTCTGGGGCAAGGTACCCCTGTGGGCCTGCTGGAGCGTCTTCCTGGGCGTGTGTCTCGTCGCCGCCATCTTCATGTTCGTCATGATGAAGCGCCTCGAGAAGGTAGCCAAGTAACTTATCAGCGAGCCGGAGGCTCGCAATACCCCGACAGGGCGCGGTGGCCGTGACAGGCCCTCCCGTCGGAGTATTGCGAGCTTCCAGCTCGCTCAATTATTCACCAAGAAGATATGGAAGATAAGCGCAACGAGGGACGCAGACAGTGGGCCCTGAATCATCCTGACGTTGCCGCCACGGCCTCGATGAAGCGCCGCATGACTGGCCACGACTACCAGGCCCGGGCCATCTACATGATCACGCTGTGCGTGCTGGGACGTCGGCCACGGCTCGGTAGCCTGCAGGGTCCCGACTACAGCCATCCAGCGCCCTGGGTAAAGCTGTCGCCGCTGGGCGAAAGGGTGAAAGCAGAATGGTTGGGAATTCCCCGCTATTATCCCCAGATCAGGATGCTGGCGCTGACCCTCATGCCCGACCATGTGCATGGCATCCTGTTTGTCACCGAGCCGCTTCCTGTCCATTTGGGAAAAGTCATTAATGGGTACAAGACCGGTTGCAACAGAGCTGCGCGGGAGCTGGGATTGCCCATGCCACTATGGGAACAGGGCTATACCGATGGCGTTCTTCAGGGCAAGGGTCAGCTCAACCGCTGGATCAGCTACATCAACGACAATCCTCGGCGCCTTTGGGTAAAACGGCAGCATCAGGACTTTTTCGCCGTTTCTCAACGCCTCATGATAGCAGGCGCCACAGTCAGCGCCATGGGCAACCATCAGCTGCTTCAGCACCCGTCCATCATGCAGGTGTACTGTTCCCGCCGCATGAGCAAAGAGGAGATAGCGCACGAGGGCGACCGATTGCTCGCCCAAGGAGCGGTTCTGGTCTCACCAGCCATCAGTCCGGGAGAGAGAACGATCATCGATAGGGCGCTCACCGGAGGGGTCCCCGTGATACTCATCTGCAACAACGGCTTTGCAGCACTCTCCAAACCTGGGGGAAAACTCTTTGATGCCTGTGCCGCAGGCAAAGTGCTGCTCATCTCCCCCTTTGAGCACCACAACGACTACCACCCGCTAACCGCCGACTGCTGCCGCGAGATGAACGCCCTGGCCCGAGCCATCGCCACCCGGCAGTAACGAGGCACTATCAGCGAGCCGGAGGCTCGCAATACCCCGACAGGCCGCGGTGGCCGTGACAGGCCCACCCGTCGGGGTATTGCGAGCTTCTAGCTCGCTTTTTCTCCCCAGTCGCTAAAAAAACCAAAAGCCAAAAATCGGAAAACTGAAAAGTTATTTGTACCTTTGCGTCTTCAATCTGTAAGCAAATGGAAGAAGTAACTTATCAGGGTCTGACGTTTGAGCCCTACATCAGACGTGAAGAGATTGCCAAGCAGGTGTACCGCCTTGCTCAGGAAATCAAGCGTGAATACGAGAACAAGAATGTGCTGTTCCTGTGTGTACTCAATGGGTCGTTTATCTTCGCTGCCGACCTGTTCCGCGCGTGCAGCTTGCATGATGCCGAGATCACGTTTATCCGCTTCAAGTCCTATGAGGGCATGGAGTCGAGCGGCAAGGTCAAGGAAATCATGGGCCTGAGCGAGGACATCACCGACCGCCATGTGCTCATCGTCGAGGACATCATCGACAGCGGCGTCACCGCCGTGCAGCTGCGCAAGGAGCTGGCCAAGCACAACCCCAAGTCGGTCAAGATGGTGTCGCTGCTGTTCAAGCCCCAGTCGCTGACAGTGGGCACCGGCCCTGAGTATGTGGGCTTTGAGATTCCCAGCAAGTTCATCCTGGGCTACGGTCTGGACCTGGACGGACTGGCCCGCAATCTGCCCGACATCTACGTGCTGAAGGAGAAATAACCGAACGATCATTTTTTCAATTCATATTATAAAAAAGTAGATTTCTATAGTTCCTAATCACTATGCTTAACATTGTCATTTTTGGTGCTCCCGGATCGGGCAAAGGCACCCAGAGCGATAAACTCATCGACCATTACAAACTGTTCCACATCTCGACCGGTGACGTGCTGCGCGACAACATCCGCCGCGGCACTGAGCTGGGCAAGACCGCCAAGGGCTACATCGACCAGGGCCAACTCGTCCCCGACGAGCTCATCATCGACATCCTGGCGCAAGTTCTCGACGAGAACAAGGAGAATGCCCAGCAGGGCGTCATCTTTGACGGTTTTCCCCGCACCATCCCACAGGCCGAAGCCCTGGAGCAACTGCTTGCCGACCGCGGCACCAAGATCGATGCCGTTGTGGGCCTGGAAGTGCCCGAGGACGAGCTGATCAAGCGCATCTTGCTGCGTGGCCAGCAGAGCGGCCGCTCGGACGACAACGAGGAGACCGCCCGCAAGCGCCTGGACACCTATCACAACCAGACGTCGCCGCTGAAGGCCTACTACGAGCAGCAGGGCAAGTACCGCGCCATCAATGGCCTGGGAACCATCGACGGCATCTTCGACCTGATCAAGGAGTCGCTCGACAACCTGTAAAGTCACCCAACACCTGTCAGCGCGAGGGATGAATAGGCAGAAAGAGGGCCATCACAGCCCGCAGAAAGCCAACGATGGCAATCTGTGGGATCGCTTGAAAGCCAATATCAAGTACTGCGTCAGTGGCGTGTGGAATGACACACGCCCGACGTGGTATGTCAGGTTTTTGAAGGTCATCAACCTGAGCGTGAAGTCCTTCCTGGACCGCGACCTGCAGACGCGTGCCGCGTCTCTGACCTACTATACCGTGCTGGCCATTGTCCCCGCGCTGGCCATGCTGTTCGCCATCGGCCGCGGCTTTGGCTTCCAGAACCTGCTGCAGAGCGAGCTGTTCCGCTATTTTCCCGCCCAGCGGCACGCCCTGGAGCAGGCCCTGACCTACGTCGACAACTACCTAGCCCAGGCCTCACAAGGCATCTTTATCGGCATTGGCCTGATCTTCCTGCTGTGGACGTTGATCTCGCTGATGAGCAACGTCGAGAACACCTTCAACCACGCCTGGCGGGTAACCACCACACGGTCGCTGCAGCGCAAATTCACCGACTACACGGCCCTGTTCCTGCTGCTGCCCTTGCTGATGGTGTGCTCGGCAGGCATCAGCATCTTTATGAGCGATGCGGTGCAGCGGGTGTTCGAGGGCAATCCCATCTCACCGATGATGACCCGACTGCTGGAGTTCATCCCCATCGTGATCTCCTGGATTATCTTCACGGCGGCCTACTGGATGATCCCCAACACCAGGGTCAACCTCAAGTACGCCCTGTTCTCAGGCGTGTTCGCCGGAACACTCTTCCAGGTGGTGCAATGGCTCTTTGTCACCGGCCAGGTGTATGTGTCCAAGTACAATGCCATCTACGGCAGCTTCGCATTCCTGCCGCTGTTACTGGTGTGGATGCAGCTCTCGTGGCTGATCACCCTGTCGGGGGCGGTGCTGACCTATGCCTGCCAGAATTTCTCGACCTACGCCTATCACGACAAGGCCAAGGGGTCGTCACAGACCTACTCCAACCAGATGGCCATCGCCATTCTGGCGCTGGCCACCGCTCGGTTCAAGCAACGCCACCAGGCGCTGACCCGTGCCGAGCTCTTCACCGAATACGGCATCCCCAACACGCTCAGCGAGAAGATACTCAACAAGCTGCAAGATGCCGGTCTGCTCACAGCCATCAGCATCGGCAAGAACGGCGACGAGGCCTACCACCCCGCCTATGACCCCGACGACATGACGGTGAACACCGCGCTGAACGCCCTTACCGACATGGGCAACTCACACTTCATCCCCCAGGCCGACACACGATTCGGCAAACTGCTGGAGCGCATGACCCTCCTGCGCGAAGCGCAACAGGGCACACTTCCCGACATCCCCCTGCTGGAGCTGATCGAGAACTGCGGCAAGACAACAAATTGATAAAAAAAGCGGCAAAAGCCATTCTCTTAGACAAAAAAGTACTATCTTTGCACCCGAATCCGTACCGGATGCCTGAATGGTGGAATCGGTAGACACGAGGGACTTAAAATCCCTTGGCCATTGCGGCCGTGTGGGTTCAAGTCCCACTTCAGGTACAAATTTAGGCTGTTAATCTATTGATTTTCAGCCTATTTTATTTTTTCAATAAGCAACCAATAAGCAAAAAACAACACTATATCTGCTTTTTGTGGCTCAAAATTGGGTGTTAATCGCCGCGGCTGGTTCCTGTGACGCTGCCAGCTTATCAAGCCGCGGCGGCTCCCTGATGGTGCCAGCTTATCAAGCCGCGGCGGTTCCATCCATCCCACAGCCGCGGCGAGGATCCAACCAGCACAACCAACCTGCAGGGCGGCGGGTGCCCGGGGTGTTACTCATCCCACAGCCGAGGCGGTGCCCTGATGGTGCCAGCTTATCAAGCCGCGGCGAGGCTCACGGAATAGA
>CAZVMM010000026.1:34505-39182 GCA_964628205.1 uncultured Muribaculaceae bacterium | reverse complement strand
TTCTCGGCCTCCTGCAGCACCTCGTCCATGCACACCTGGTCGTCATAGAGCGACTCGGTAGCGTAGTGCTGTCCAAAACCGTCGTTACTGAACAGGATTTCCTCGCCACTCAGGTAGCAGAACATCGTGTCGGGCCAGTGAAGCATCGTGGCTTCAATAAAGGTGAGCGTGGTGTCGCCCAACTCCAGTTTGTCACCCGTCTTGACGTTCACGAAGTTCCAATCCTTGTGGTAGTGGCCGCGGATGATGGCTTCGCCCTTGGCTGTGCAATAGATAGGCGTGTCGGGAATCTCGCGCATCAATTCAACGAGGGCTCCACTATGGTCAATCTCGTTGTGACACATCACGATATAGTCAATCTTATCGAGGTCGATTTCCTTCTTGAGGTTAGCGACAAACTCGCGGCTATAGGGCAGCCAAGCGGTGTCAATCAGGACGTTCTTCTTGTCGCGGATCAAGTAAGAGTTATAGCTTGAGCCACGGTGGGTGGATAATTCATCGCCATGGAAGCGCTTCAGTTCCCAATCCACCTTACCAACCCAAGTCACTCGGTCAGTCAGTTTCTTTCCCATGTGTAAAGTTTTATATAGTCGGTTAATAGTTAATTTCATGCGATAATTGTTGACCGCATGCAACGATGCTAGCATCAATGCATGGGCCATCCAGCCATTTCAATCTGCAAAATTAGTTATTTTTTCATCTACTGGCAGCAAAATGGGCAAATAAAAGTTTTTTACATCATAAAAAAGAAAATACGCTTGACAAATCAGGCAATCTCACCGCCAGTGTAGAGCTGGTGGTATTTGCCCTTGAGTGCGAGGAGTTCGTCGTGTGTGCCGCGCTCGATGATGCGTCCTTTTTCCAACACGATGATGCAGTCGCTGTTGCGCACGGTAGAGAGACGATGGGCGATGACAAATGTGGTGCGCCCTTTCATCAGCGAGTCCATGCCACGTTGCACGAGAGTCTCAGTGCGGGTATCAATACTGCTTGTCGCCTCGTCAAGGATGAGGATGGGCGGGTCGGCTACAGCTGCACGGGCGATGGCCAGCAACTGTCGTTCCCCCTGGCTGAGGTTGCCACCGTCGGCATTGAGCACGGTGTGGTAGCCGTCACTCAGACGGCGAATGAAGCTGTCGGCGTTGACAAGTTTGGCGGCTTCGATACACTCCTGGTCGGTTGCCGACAGGCGACCGTAACGGATATTGTCGAGCACCGTGCCCGTGAACAGATGAGTCTCTTGCAGCACCATGCCCAGGCCATGACGCAGGTCGCGCTTGCTGATGTCGTTGATGTTGATGCCGTCGAGGGTCACTTTACCGTCCTGGATGTCATAGAAGCGGTTGATGAGGTTTGTAATGGTGGTCTTGCCAGCTCCAGTGCCCCCCACAAAGGCAATCTTCTGGTCGGGCATGGCATTGATGTCTATGTCAAAGAGCACCTGCTTTTCCTCGTTGTAGCCAAAATCCACATTATTGAAATTCACGCCACCAGAGACCTTGACGTATCGCAGTTTCCCATCATTCTGGGGGATTTTCCATGCCCAGATGCCTGTGTGCTGCTGGCAGGGATGCAACAGGCCGTCCTCGCCCCGCTTGGCGTTAACCAGTTTAACTTGTCCGGCATCGGGCTCGGATCGCTCATCCATAATCTTAAAGATGCGGTCGGCGCCCACCGAGGCATTCAGCACGCTGTTGATCTCCTGGCTGATGCTGGCAATGGGACGTGCAAAACTCTTGTTCAAAGTGAGAAATGCCACAAGGGTTCCCAGTGTCATGCCGCTATGGCCATTAAGGATGAGCCAAGCACCCAGCACACCCATGAGCACATAACTCAAGTGGCCCAGGTTGCCGTTAACGGGCATGACGATGTTGCCAATCCGGTTGGCATCATAGGTGTTGCTGCGCAACTGCTCATTGATTACCTCAAATTGATCGATGGCTTGCTGCTCATGGCAAAAGACCTTTATCACCTTTTGTCCAGTCATCATTTCCTCGATAAAGCCGTTGACCTCGGCGAGCTTTTGTTGCTGCACACGGAAATGCTTACGTGAGCGCTTGCCCAGGTAGGTTGTCGACCACGCCATGATGAGTGCCATAACGATAGAGAGAATGGTCATCGGCACGCTCATCACAATCATGCTGGCAAAGGTTATTCCCAGTGTAATCAACGAGTTAAATGCCTGGGGCAAGCTATTGGAAATCATCTGGCGCAGGGTGTCCACGTCATTGGTGTATGTGGACATGACATTGCCGTGGGCATGCGTGTCAAAATACTTGATGGGCAGCGACTGCATGTGCTCAAACATGCCTTTGCGCAGCTTGAGCATCGTGCCTTGAGTCACATTGATCATCAGGCGGCTGTGCAAATAAGAGCACAGGGCACCGAAGGCCAGTATGATGCCCAGTTTGACCAGCGTCTCGGCCAGCGGAGCGTAATCGGGATGTGCCTGGCCAATCATGGGTGTAATGAAATCGTCGATGAGCGTTCGGGTGAATAGGGTAGAGGCCAATGTCGTGCAAGCCGTTACCACGATGCACACCGCTACAGCCAGGAACGAGAACTTATAGTTCTGCAACACGATCTTGAGCAAGCGCCACAGCGTGCTTTTCTTGTCGATACCTGTCGTATCCACGACGATATTGCGGTTGGAATGATTGCCGGGCATTCTCATGATTGGGCCTCCTTTCGGTTATCTTGCGGTTTGTCAAAGTCGCCACCTGCTTCTTCCTGGATGGCGCAAAATTCTTGATATATCTTACAGGACTGAAGCAGATTCTCGTGAGAATCAAAGCCTGCCATCTTGCCGTCATCAAGCACAAGGATGCGGTCACAATCCTTGATGCTGCTGATGCGCTGGGCGATGATGATCTTGGTCATGCTGGGCAAATTGTCGCGTAATGCCGCCCGGATGCGGGCGTCGGTCGTGTTGTCACATGCGCTGGTGCTGTCATCGAGCACTATGACCTTGGGCCTCTTGAGCAGGGCTCGGGCGATGCAGAGGCGTTGTTTCTGACCGCCCGAAACGTTGGCTCCGCCTTGGTCGATGCGGGTCTCGTAGCCGTCAGGCATTTCCATAATGAACTCGTCGGCGCAGGCCACACGGCATGCCTGCCGGCATTGTTCCAGGGTAGCGTTTTCGTCGCCCCAGCGCAGGTTTTCGAGGATTGTTCCGGTAAACAGCACATTTTTCTGTAACACGACAGCTACGTTGTTACGCAAAGTTTCCAAGTCATAGGAGTTCACATTGTTGCCACTGATGAGGACTTCGCCCTTAGATGCGTCATACAGGCGGCTGATGAGATTGATCAGCGACGATTTTCCGCTACCGGTTCCGCCAATCACGCCAATAGACTCACCACTGGCTATATGCAGGTCAATATCGTTTAACGCGTACTCTCCACTTCCGCCCTTATATGCAAAATAGACATGATTGAAGTCGATCGCACCATTAGGAATCTCGGTAATGGCATTCTCTGGATTTACAATATCAGGGACTTCGTTAATTACCTGTGCTACACGCTTTCCACTAGCAAGACTTTGAGTGATAGTCACAAAAATCATGCTCAACATCATCAGAGACATTAAAATGGTCATGACATAGGTGAACAGTGATGTCAACTGACCAGTCGTGAGACTACCTGTTACGACGAATTGCGCACCAAACCATGAAATCGCTATAATACAGCCATATACAACCATGTTCATCAAGGGACGGTTTAAGGCCATCAGGCTCTCTGCCTTAACATTGAGATCATAAAGGCGCTTGGCTGCATTCCAAAATTTCGCGTTTTCGTGATCCTCACGGACAAATGCCTTGACTACACGAATTCCCGATACATTCTCTTGAACCACGCCATTGAGCACGTCATACTGCTTGAAAACCAGAGCAAACATCTTGGATACCTTACTGATAATCAGCGCAAGAATAACACCAAGCACAACACTGGCAATGATAAAGACGAGACTCAATTGAGGGCTAATGACAAAACACATCACGATGCTGGAGAGCAGATTGAACGGCGCACGCACTGAGGTGCGGATAATCTGCTGATAGGCATTCTGCAGGTTAGTGACATCGGTTGTCATGCGTGTAACCAAACCTGATGTACTGTACTTGTCTATGTCGCTGAAGGCAAAACGCTGAATGTTTTTATACATCGCGTCTCGCAAATTGCACGCAAAGCCCGAAGAAGCATAAGAGGCATACTTGCCGGCTAAAATCGCGGCAACCATGCTCAGGAAAGCCATCACGACCATCATGAGCCCATATTTGTAAACACTGGGCATGTGGCCGACGTTGATGCCATTGTCGATGAGTTTGGCGGTGACGAACGGAATGAGCACGTCAAGCACAACTTCGAGCATGATGAACACGGGTGTCAACAATGAAGCCGTCTTGTATTGTTTGACTTGTTTTAGTAAGGTCTTTAACATCTTGAATTAGTGGTTAAAGTTGAATCACAAAGGTAACAAACATTTCTCATTTTATCATATTAAAGTAGAAAAAAGTGATATCCAGAATCCCTGTTAATTAAAATAAGAATTGATATTATGTAAAATACACAAAAGCGAACATTAATTCTTTGTACCCTGCCACAATTCAGATCCCGATACAACATAGAATCACGGAGAATCACGGAGAATCACGGAGAATCACGGAGAATCACGGAGAAT
>CAZVMM010000026.1:0-34405 GCA_964628205.1 uncultured Muribaculaceae bacterium | reverse complement strand
AGAATCACGGAGAATCACGGAGAATCACGGAGAATCACGGAGAATCACGGAGAATAACCGTAGTAACGGGTTTATTATTTTTTCTTGTTTGATTTGGTTTTGCAGAGGGCTTTGCGTAAGCGCTTGGCAATTTCTTGTTCCTCATCGGCCAAATCATCAAAACCGATTTTTTCGTAAATGGCTTGCAAGCGCTCGTGCGGTTCTGGACGTTTTTTATTGGATTTTACGGCTTTCTTGTATGCCTTAATGGCTTCTGGAATATCTTTCAAGAGTTCCATCAGTTTGGCCATGGCCATGAGGGCCTGATAATTGTTCTTGTCAAACGCTAATGCCGCCGACAATTCTTGTTCAGCTGCTTCGAGCTGATCAAGGGTCATCAATAATTCAGCCTTGCCTATGATAGCAGGAACGCAATCAGGCATAATGCGGATTGCCTTATTATAATTAGCTAATGCTGAGCGTATTGCTATATCGTCGAGTCTTTTCCCGTAACTGGTGCTCCCCTCGCCCACTACCCTATCCTCGCACATGTCAAGAGCCTGGTTTCCCATCGATACATACTCCAGAGCAAGCTCATGTAACGTCTTCTTCTGGCTCTGAATCACCTCTTTTAAATGCTCAATCGTCCTCTCAAGATGTTTGAAAGTATTTAATTTTCTGGAAATCAGACGTTTTACCGCAGGTACATCAAGCACATCATTGATTCTTAATGCTTGCGTAAAGCAATCTACACATGACTCAAACTCCTGATGGTCAAAGGCATGGATTGCACGCCTATAGAGTTGATAGGCGCGCTCTTGTTCCATAGCCTGGTTAAGAATCTGCTTGTTGTTGAACTGGCGGCTAAAGTCCACAACTGCCAGATTCACAATGATGTCGCGTTCGCTCAGTGGCTTCAGCAGGGTGATTCCTTCCAGTGAAGTGCAGCGTGATAGCGCAACGTAGGTTTGCCCGCCAGTGAATGCGCCACCGACAAAGTCGATGACCACATTATTAAATGTTAGCCCTTGGCTCTTGTGGACCGTGAGCGCCCAGGCGGGTTTGATGGGTATCTGCGTAAAGGTACCCAAGACTTTTTCCTCCACTTTTTTATCCTTCTCATTATATGAGTACTGCATGTTTTCCCAGACTTCGGGCAGGACCTCAAGTTCCTGACCGTTTTCCAGGGTAACGTAGACTTCCTGGTCCCGCAACATGGTTACCTTGCCAATGGTGCCATTATACCACCGGCCTTCCTTGTCATTACGGATAAAGATCACCTGAGCGCCCTCCTTCAGTGTTAAGCGTAAGGCAGTGGGCAAGCTGTTCTCGGGGAAATCCCCTTCGACCTGGCCAGTGAACGTATATTCTGGTGACTTCAATGCCTGCATGTGCTCGTCATTGATGGAATCAACCGTATCACGCCGCGTGGCTAATGTGATAGCAAAAACATCATTGATCTCATGGTAATCGGGGTTGTATCGCTGGTTGAGGCGGGCCATGTCGGCGTTTGTCGCACGATTTATGCGCACCCGGTCGAGCAGAGAGATGAAATCACTGTCGCTCTGACGGTAAATCTTGCGCAATTCAATAGACACCAGATTGATCTGTGCAAAAGCCCGGGCATTAAAGAAAAAGAAATTCTTGTAATACCGCCGAAGGATGTCCCGCATGTCATGAGTAACCACGGGCTCGAGCTGAAAAACATCCCCTACCAGCAGCAACTGCTTGCCACCAAAAGGCTCACGCATGTTACCCGAATAGACACGCAACACTCTGTCGACAAAGTCAATGATGTCGGCTCTCACCATCGAAATCTCATCTATGATGATGAGTTCCAGTTCCCGGATGAGTTTCACTTTCTCCTTGGTGTAGCGCAACATCTTGCGCAGACGCATGGTGCTGGAGATGTCAGGGTCGTCGGGCAATAACGGCTTGAACGGAATCTTGAAGAACGAGTGCATGGTTTGTCCGCCCACATTGACAGCAGCGATGCCAGTGGGTGCCAACACGATAACTTTCTTACGGATATTTTCGCGAATATACTTCAGAAAAGTACTCTTCCCCGTCCCGGCCTTTCCTGTAAGGAATACCGAGCGGTTGGTTTTCTGGATCACACTCCAAGCATCCTGGAACTCAGGATTGTCAAGGTCAATATGGTGCAATTCATCGGCCACAATCGTCCCCCAACAGCAATTATCAAGCAATAATTAGTCCAATTTGAGCACGGCGAGAAAAGCCTTCTGTGGAACTTGCACAGTCCCGATCTGCTTCATGCGCTTCTTGCCTGCCTTCTGCTTCTCGAGCAGTTTGCGCTTGCGGCTCACGTCGCCTCCATAGCACTTAGCCGTCACATCCTTACGCACCTGCTTCACCGTTTCGCGTGCGACAATCTTGGCCCCAATAGCGGCCTGGATGGCGATGTCGTATTGCTGTCGCGGGATCAATTCCTTGAGTTTCTCGCACATACGACGGCCCAGCGTCACAGCATTGTCCACATGGGTCAGCGTGCTCAGAGCGTCCACTGGTTGCCCGTTGAGCAGGATATCGAGCTTGATGAGTTTGGACTCACGGTAGCCGTTAATGAAATAGTCGAACGAGGCATATCCCTTGCTTATACTCTTCAACTTGTCGTAAAAGTCGATCACAATCTCACCCAAGGGAATGTCAAAGGTCAGTTCCAGGCGATTACCCGAGATGTATTCCTGCTTTGCGAGCTCACCGCGCTTTGACAGACACAAGGTGATGATGGGACCCATGTATTCGCTCTGTGTAATAATCGAGGCGCGGATATAAGGTTCCTCTATTTTCTCGATGATAGCGATGTCGGGCAGTCCTGCCGGGTTGTGCACCTCGGTCAAGCCACCTTTCTTGTCATACACCTTATAGGACACGTTGGGCACCGTAGTGATGACTTCCATGTTGAACTCGCGGCTCAAGCGCTCTTGCACAATCTCCATATGCAGCAGACCCAGGAATCCGCAACGGAAGCCAAATCCCAGAGCCACTGAAGACTCAGGGGTGAAAGTCAACGCCGCATCGTTGAGCTGCAGTTTCTCCAATGAGGCCCGCAGATTCTCAAAGTCCTCAGGGTCGATAGGATAAACGCCGGCAAACACCATCGGTTTCACCTCCTGAAATCCCTCGATGGCCTTGTCGCATGGTTGCTGCACATGGGTAATAGTGTCGCCCACACGCACCTCGGTTGAGTTCTTAATACCAGAAATAATGTAGCCCACATTACCAGCCGACAATCGGTCACATGGTTGCTGGCGCAACTTCAGCACACCCAACTCATCGATGTTATACTCTTTCTCAGTATTGACAAACTTCACAAAATCGCCCTTGGCAATCGACCCATTCAAAATCTTGAAATAGACAATGATGCCACGGAAAGAATTGAATACCGAGTCAAAGATCAACGCCTGCAACGGAGCCTCGGGGTCACCTTCGGGAGCCGGAATACGGTCCACTATAGCATCTAGAATAGCGGGGACGCCCTCTCCAGTGCGAGCGCTGCAACGGATGATGTCGCCGGGGTCGCAGCCCAACAGTTCCACAATCTCGTCTTCCACCTCATCGGGATGAGCGCTGTCCATGTCGATCTTGTTGATGACAGGTATGATTTCCAGACCATTATCTATGGCCATATAAAGGTTGCTAATGGTCTGTGCCTGCACACCCTGGGTAGCATCCACCACAAGCAGCGCGCCCTCGCATGCAGCAATTGAGCGCGACACCTCGTAGGAAAAGTCCACATGTCCCGGAGTGTCAATCAAGTTGAGCGTATACTTCTTGCCGTCCTTCATGTAGTCCATCTGGATGGCATGACTCTTGATGGTAATGCCACGCTCGCGCTCCAAGTCCATGTCATCAAGCACCTGTGCCTGCATGTCCTTGCCAGCAACGGTGTTGGTGTATTCGAGCAATCGGTCAGCGAGTGTGCTCTTGCCGTGGTCGATGTGCGCCACGATACAGAAGTTGCGTATTGTTTTCATTTCAGTTGTCAGTCGTCAATCATCGGTTTACATTTGCAGTGAAACTGATGCCTCTGAAACCGATGAGGTGTATTTGGGATGCAAATTTAGTCATTTTTTCCCACATATCAGGCCCTTTTGCTGACAATTCCGCAGTTTGAACCGTATTTTTGCGAATCGCTTGGTTACCCGTGGAAAAAGAGTTATATTTGCATTTTTGAAAACACGGTGTCAAAATCCGTTTTTCAAGTTAAGATTAAGACGAAAGTAAAAAAGCATGAAGAAGATTGTACTGGCAATATTGTGGGCACTGATTACCGTGGCTTTGGGCCAAGGTACCACTATCGAAGAGTTAAGAACACCCGACTTGACTGGGCTTAACGTGTCGCCACAGGAGCGTGAAGCGTTGGCATTTTTGTATGCTTACATGCCACTGGCCGATGTGACCGACTACACGGTTCAGTTCCATCTCGAGAACGTGCGGGCTACTCTTGAAGCACGACAACAGATGCCTTGGGGCAAAACAGTTCCCGACTTGCTGTTTAACCACTTTGTGCTGCCGCTTCGTGTCAACAATGAGGCGCTAGACATGTCTCGACCGTTCTTCTACCACGAGTTAAAAGAGCGCGTGGCAGGCATGACCATGGAGGAAGCCATCCTAGAGGTCAACCACTGGTGCCACGAGCATGTGACCTATCAGCCCAGTGATGCCCGCACATTGTCTCCGTTGGCCTGCATGAACACAGCCATTGGACGTTGCGGTGAGGAATCGACATTCACAGTTGCCGCCCTGCGCTCCATCGGAATACCTGCCCGCCAGGTCTATACTCCCCGATGGGCCCACACCGACGACAATCATGCATGGGTCGAGGCATGGGCCAACGGCAAGTGGCACTTCATGGGTGCTTGCGAACCCGAAGCCGTGCTCGACTTGGGATGGTTTAATGCTCCGGCTTCCAGAGCGCTACTGATGCACACCCGTGCCTTCGGTGACTACAGGGGTCCCGAGGAAGTGATGAGTCGCACCCGCAATTTCACCGAAATCAACCTTATCGGCAATTATGCTGCCACAGCGACAGCGCAGGTTCAAGTGCTCGACAAGCTAGGGAACCCCGTGGAAGGTGCCCGCGTGGAGTTCCGCATCTACAATTACGGCGAGTTCTACCCTGCTGCGACCAAATACAGCGACCAGAAAGGCCAGACATCGCTCACGGCGGGCAAGGGAGACATGCTCGTTTGGGCCAGCAAAGACGGTTGGTATGGTTATCGCAAAGTCTCCTTCGGCAAGGATAACAAGGTGGACATCATGCTCACGCGCAACAACTCGCTTGAGAATGGCCCCACCTATGAGACCCTTGATATCGTTCCACCCGTCGAGAAAGCTAACATGCCCCAGGTCAGTCCAAAGATGGCCGCTGCCAACAAGGCGAGATTTGCCCGCGAAGACTCTATCCGCAAGGCCTATGAGTCCACATTTGTCACACCAGAGCAGGCACAGCATCTATTCCCCGCCGCTGCAGACTTTCTGGTTAAGTCCCGTGGTAATTGGCAGAATATCCTGGAGTTCGTCAACAGGCACAGCAACAATATAGACCGAGCCATTGGTGTACTCAAGGGGCTTAATGACAAAGATATGCGTGATGTTACCCTGGCTATTCTTGAGGATGCCTTTAACGCCCGCAGCAGTCAGTTGTCTCAGCGTGTTGAGTATGAGATGATTACCTCTCCTTTCAAGTGCGAACTGCAAGATGCCTTCGATAGAGTGACTTCTGCCCAATTCCGGGCCGACCCGTCCCGACTTATTGCTTGGGTACGCGACAACATTGTAGTCAAAAATGATGAAAACGCCCTGCACATTGCTCAGACCCCGATGGGCGTGTGGCGTTCACATATGGCAGATAGCCGTGGACGCGATATCTTTTTTGTTGATTTGGCACGTTCGCTCGACATCGAGTCACGTATGGATCCCGTTACCGGAAAGGTTCAGTACCGCAATGGTGGAGACTGGCAAGACGTGAATTTTGAGGCAGTGGAACAGCAAAATGCCCAAACAGGAACCCTCATATTGCGCTACACCCCTACCCCAACCCTTGAGGACCCCAAGTACTACCACCACTTCACGCTTTCGCGCATCCTTGATGACGGCACGACCCAGCTATTGAATTATGACGAGGGCGACTCGGGACTGGAAGATGGTTCTTCGTGGAGCAACACCTTCCAGAGAGGCACTTCACTGGATGCCGGCAACTATATGCTCACCAGTGGCACCCGTGCAGCCAGCGGCAAGGTGCTTGTTGCCAATCATATATTCAGAGTCAATCCAGGTGAAACCACGACAATTAATCTGACGATGCGCCAGAGTGATGACATTGTGGCCGTCATCGGCAATTTCAATTCCGAATCCAAATTCCAGTTGCTTGACAGTCAACTGCGCCCCGAGACTGGTGACGATGTGAGCTTCCTCTCCCAGACAGGGCGCGGCTACTTCATTGTGGGCCTCGTGGGTGTTGGCCAGGAACCGACTAACCACGCTATGCGCGACATCGCCAAGGTGAGCGACGCCCTTGACAAGTGGGGCCGCCCCATGGTGTTACTCTTTGAGAGCGAAAATGAAGCCCAAAAATACCGTCATGAGGACTATGGCAAGTTGCCCAAAAACATCATTTACGGCATCGACCGCGATGGGAGCATACGGCAACAGATAGCACTGGAAATGAAGTTGCAGAGCGAGACCCAATTACCTGTGTTCATCCTTGCCGACACATTTAACCGCGTGATGTTCTGTACCCAGGGTTACACGATCGGCTTGGGAGAGCAGTTGACAAAAGTCATCACCCATCTGGACAAGTAATCGTAGAGGCGTCTTCCGTTCAGCTAATACAGATAAGGCATGAAATCCATTATAGACAAATTGAGAACCCATCACGGGTTGGAAGCCCGTGAATACAGGGCGTTGCTCACAATGCGCAATTCAGGGGATGTGGATTACCTGATGGCTCAAGCATGCGAGGTGGCTCAAGCGCAATTCGGCAAGGGCATCTTTTTGCGGGGACTTATCGAACTCTCTAATGTGTGCCGCAATGATTGCCACTATTGTGGCATTCGTCGCAGCAACGGACACGTGTCGCGCTACACACTCACCCGAGAACAGGTGCTGGCTTGCTGCGAACAGGGGTACACAATAGGGTTCCGAACGTTTGTGCTACAGGGCGGAGAATGGGGAGAAGAACGCTCGCAATGGATTGCTGACCTCATCAGCGAGATGAAGCATCACTGGCCTGATTGTGCTATAACCCTGTCACTGGGCGAGCACCCACAGGACACATATGCCTTGTGGCGCAAGGCGGGTGCTGACCGTTATCTGCTGCGGCACGAGACGCATAATGAGCGGCTGTACAGCCTGCTTCATCCCCGTGTGATGTCCCGCACTCATCGCCTGCAATGCCTCGACTGGTTGAAGGAACTGGGATATCAAGTTGGCACGGGCATCATGGTCGGTGCACCGTTTCAGTCCGTGACCAGCATTGTGGAAGACATCCAATTCCTGATAGCATTCAAGCCTCAAATGATAGGTTTGGGGCCATTTGTTCCCCAGCACGACACGCCATTGAGGCATTTCCCCGCAGGGAGCGCCGACATGACATCGAGACTCTATGCCATCTTGCGGTTGGCCATTCCCACAACATTGATTCCCAGCACGACCGCTATGGCCACCATTGAAGCGGATGGACGATTGCGTGGCATCCTCTCGGGTGCCAATGTAGTAATGCCCAATCTCTCCCCAGCCGATATCCGTCAGTTCTATGCCCTGTATGACAACAAGGCAGCTCTTGGTGCCGAGTCGGCCCAGGGCGTCAAGAAGCTCGCCGACGAGCTGTCCAGCATCGGCTACCACATTGACTGGTCACGTGGCGATGCGCCCTACTAACAATGGCTGTCGGAAAAAATGAATGCGCCGGCAAATTGCAATCTGCTGGCGCATTCATTATTCGGGACAGTCTTACCCCCCTCTCTCTTACAGCAGGGCGTCGATCTTGGCAGTAAGGGCATCTCGGGTTATGGTGCCCACGTGTTTCTCGACCATCTTGCCGTCCTTGAAGAAGAGCAAGGTGGGGATATTACGGATGCCGTACTCAACACCAAGGTCGGTCTCATCGTCTACGTTGTACTTGCCAATGATGGCGCGGCCCTCATAGGCTTCGGCCAGTTCCTCAATGATGGGGGCGATGCTGCGGCATGGTCCACACCAGGGAGCCCAGAAGTCAATCACCACAGGCTTGCCCGATTCCAATAATTCCTTGTAATTAGCGTCGTTGATTTCTCTTGCCATAATAGTTTCTTTATTAAAAATAATTGTTAGTTAGTATAGTTTAATTCATGTAGATACAATGTGAAGCAAATATGATGCCAAGTGGCACGATGTCACAGTCTGGCATTGACCTGGAACTGCAACTCCGTCTCCCGCAGAGCGTCCATCAGGCGCTTGTCCACAGCAATTGCTCGCTTGGAGCGAAGCACGACATAATTGCCGCTTACCTGATCCTTCATGCGGAAGTACAATTCACATTGATTGTCACCCTTGGCGCCCAGATTGTCTTTCAAGAATTCCACACGCGACAAGTCCTCGTCTCTCAGGGTAATGACAAGGTTGCTAACCATCTTTCCCTTGAGGTTATCCAGGAGGTCGATGGTTTTAACGTTAAAGCGGATGTTATCCCCATAGCCCTTCTCGTAGGCACCACGCACGACGATGGCAAAGCCAGGAATACCAAATTTCTGGTAATCCACAAACTTGTTGCCGAAAAGCATGAACTCAAACGAGCCGCTATAGTCCTCAATCTTGAGAATGCCATATTGGCCACCCTTCTTGCCCATGCGGGTCTGGAAATCGACCACGAGTCCGCCCATTGTGAGTTCCTTGTCTAACTGTTCGGCATGGTTCTTGACTTCGGCCAAAGGAGTGTCACAGCCATAGGTCACTTCCATGTAATAGGGGTCTAGCGGATGGGCCGACAAGTACATACCCACCAAGTCACGCTCTCGATTCAAGCGCTCGAGCTGCGACCACTGCTCGGCTTGGGGGATTGTGGGAGTGGCCACCTCTACTCCACCTAGAGCACCAAACAAGGAGTTCTGCATCTCTTGCACACTGGCCTGATAGCGCTGGCCGAAGCGCATCAGCGTCTCGCTGAAAGCCTCGCCTCTGGGGTTCACTTCGAAGAAGTCCTCGCGCTTAATTTCCTTGAAATCGTCGAACGCACCCGCCAGAGCCATCGACTCCAATGCCTTGCGGTTGCAAGCACCCTGATTGATACGTTGCACAAAGTCAAAGATATCTTTATAAGGTCCATTCTCGTTGCGCTCCTTGACAATAGACTCAACGCAGCTAGTGCCAACGCCCTTGATGCCAGCAAGGCCGAAGCGGATACGTCCGTCCTTTGTGGCGCTGAAGTTCTTGTAGGACTCATTGATGTTGGGTCCCAACACCTCAATGCCCATGGCACGGCACTCGTCCATGTACTTCGAGAGCTTGTCCACATCATTGAGGTTGCTACTCAGCACAGCGGCCATGTATTCGCTAGGATAGTTCGCCTTGAGATAAGCCGTCTGATAAGCAACCCAGCTGTAGCATGTGGCATGAGACTTGTTGAAGGCATAGGAAGCAAACTTCTTCCAATCCTCCCAAATTTTGTTAAGCACTTTCTTGTCGTGCCCGTTTTTCTCGCCACCCTGATAAAACAGCGTCTCGAGTTCGTTCATTTTCTCGATTTGCTTCTTACCCATGGCCTTACGCAGGGTGTCACTCTGGCCGCGCGTGAAACCTGCCAGTTGTCGTGAGAGCAACATCACCTGCTCCTGATAGACTGTGATGCCATAAGTCTCCTTGAGATACTTCTCCATGCACGGAATATCATATTCGATCTTCTCCCTGCCCTGTTTACGGTTGATGAACTGTGGGATGTAGTCCATGGGGCCAGGTCGGTACAGGGCATTCATAGCAATCAGGTCCTCGAAACATGTGGGGTGCAGCTCGATGAGGTACTTCTGCATGCCGGCCGACTCGAACTGGAATGTGCCCGATGTCTGTCCTTTGCAGTAGAGCTCATAGGTTTTCGGGTCATCGATGGGAATCTTCTCGATATCGATGTCCACACCATGGTTTTGCTTGATACCAGCGAGGGCCTCGTTGATGATGGTCAGGTTCTTCAGTCCCAAGAAGTCCATCTTGATCAGTCCGGTGCTCTCGATCACGCCGCCCTCATACTGGGTAACGATGATCTTCTCGCCATCGCTGTCGGTGGCGGTGCTCACAGGCACCCAGTCAGTGATGGGGTCACGCCCAATGATCACACCGCATGCATGCACACCAGTACTGCGCACACTGCCCTCGAGTTTTTCAGCATATCGGATGGTCTCGCCCACCCTGGGATCGGGGTTATCGAGTTCTGACTTAAAATCAGGAAAGCACTTCAAGCAATTGGCCACGGTGATTTTGGGTCTCTTGCCATCCTTTCCCTCAGGCATATCGTTTGGCGATGAGGGGATAAATTTGGCCAGACGATTGCTCTCGGCAAGGGGAAGGTCTTCGACACGGGCCACATCCTTGATGGCACTCTTGGCAGCCATCGTGCCGTAGGTTACAATATGGGCGACCTTGTCTGCTCCATACTTCTCAGTCACATAATTGAGCACCGCAGCACGCCCATCGTCGTCAAAGTCGGTGTCGATATCGGGCAGCGAGATGCGATCGGGGTTCAGGAAACGCTCAAACAGCAAATCATACTTCAGCGGGTCAATCTTAGTGATTCCCAGGCAATAAGCGACTGCAGAACCCGCAGCAGAGCCACGTCCTGGCCCCACAGTGCATCCCAGTTTGGGTGCCATGCGTATGTAGTCCTGCACAATGAGGAAGTAGCCAGGAAAACCCATGTTCTTGATGGTCTCGAGCTCAAAGTCCAGGCGTTCGCGCTGCTCATTGGTAATGTCGGGCCAACGCTCCTTAGCACCCTCATAGACCAGATAGCGCAGGTATTCGTCCTCGTTGTTGAAGCCCTCGGGCAACGGGAAGTCGGGCAAGATAGGTCCATGATCGATGCTGTAGATTTCCACCTTGTCAAGAATATCGTTGGTGTTCTGCAGGGCCTCAGGCACATCAGCAAACACCTCATTCATCTCCTGCTGGGTCTTGAACCACTCCTGTTTGCTATAGAGCATCACGTTCTCATCCGTGAGTTTTTTTCCTGTCGACAGACATATCAGGCGCTCGTGGGCATCGGCATCTTCCTCATTGACAAAGTGGGAGTCATTGGTGCATACAAGCTTGATGTCCAGCTCCCTAGCAAACTGCATCAGCACTTCATTGACCTGGCACTGCTTTTCGTAAGTCTCATGATTTGCACGGGGCACGGTAGCTTTGTGACGTTGCAGTTCCAGATAGTAGTCGTCACCGAACACACTCTTGAACCACTGTACGGTTTCACGGGCTTGGTTCAGTTGTCCATGCATGATGAGTTGCGGTACCTCGCCGCCCAAGCAGGCCGAACAACAGATGATACCCTCATGATACTTCTCCAGCTCACTGTGGTCGGTGCGGGGATGGTAATACATACCCTCGGTCCAGGCATGTGAGACGATCTTAATCAGGTTCTTATAACCCTTCAGATTCTTCGCAAGCAGAATCAGGTGGTTGCCGTTGTCGCGCTTGTCTATGCGGTCGAAGCGTGATTTGTTGGCCACATACACCTCACAACCCAAGATGGGCTTGAACTTCTCGTCATCGCCGCGCTTCTTGTTGAGCTTCGAGACATAGTCGTGCAGCTCCTTGATGCCAAACATGTTGCCGTGGTCGGTAATAGCCATGCCACGCATACCATCAGCAATAGCCTTGTCGACCAGCTCCTTGACAGGAGCCTGGCCATCCAAAATGGAGTACTGGGAGTGCACATGTAGGTGTACAAACGGTATCATATCTTAATGTAATTCCTTTCTTTACAGTGTCTACTTGATTTATAGGACAATAACAACTAAGCCGATCAGTGTCAGCGTATGATTAAATACCATGTAACTGATAGGGAGCGTAAAATTACTTCATTTTTGCTCACTAGCAAAAAAAAGTTATTAACACCACTGATGGGGACAGTGCTTAGAAGGAACTTAAAAGTTGAAGTGAAGCTGGATGCGGACTCCATGCCGGTCGGTACCCGCATGGTCGCGGTAGGTGAGGCGCCACACATAGTCTACCCTAAGGATAGTCAAGATATTGTCCAAGCCAACGCCTGCTTCCAGGTAAGGTCTCCTGCCCATAGGCATACATGGTGCATCAGCAGGAAAGAGAAACACCTCAGGTGATTTTGCAGGGTTGTTCTTGTCACTGAGGCTTCCCCACAGACCGCGCAAAGTGAGCACCTCGCGCAGACGCAACCGCTTAATCAGCGGCAAGCGGTTCATCAGCACGCCATTGCCCCAATATGTCAGGTCCCATGACAAGGCCTGGTCGTTGATAAATTCCAGCGGCTTCATCAGGGTGTAACTCTCGGGCTGGATGGTGTAGGAAAGGTTCACATTGGGCAACAACAGATCGGGATAAGCCACACGGCTCCAGATCTTCTCTCCCTTGACAATAACATCAGCATAGCCAAAGGCTGAGAACCAGAAACGCCGTTGAAGCCCCAACTCCGTCTTGTTGATTTCAAACAGGCTACCCATGAAGCCTCGTGGCATCCAGGTGTGTGCCAGCGTGATGATGGGAGCATCCATGTTAATGGGGATACGGTAGGACCTGGCCTGATAGAACGTCTCGCCCGGGGCAAAACGAAGTTGGGCCGTAAAGCCCGATTGGGTATAGTGCCGGCGCGCGGTGCCATCGCTGTAGACAAACGGCACATACTGGGTCGACTCATGGATATTGTGCTCCAGGCCCAATGCCAGTGAGAAGTGGTTGTACCACTCGTGGCGATACTCTACCCGCGTGGTACGCAAGTATTGCATTCTCACGTCCTTGTGGCGTTTCAGGGTCAAGAAGACGTTGTCGGTGTTGGTGTACAGATAGTGTTGGGCCAGCTTGTCGACGTCATAACGGTGACTGACCTTGACGCTGTGGATTGGGAACTCCTGGTCCATCTCACGCTTGGGCGTAAAAGAGTACTCGAGCGAAGCCATGTACTTGAATTTCTTATCCCTCGTGCCATAGGCCAGATAAGTTCGGGCAAACCATTGACGGCTGAGGTTAACATTGGTGATCGCACCAAGTCTCAGCCTGACGCCTTCCAGGGCGTTACCACTAATCAGTGTGTTGAGAGGCCCGATATCAATCTTGCTCACTCGTGCCGTGGGCACATAACCGTTGACCAGCGCTATGAGCCCCTGCTCGGCCCAGTAGAACCAGCGGGAACGCCTCATGCGCTGCATGAAGGACTGCATCGTGGTGGCGGTGGCACGTGTCCCCTCAGGACGATACTGTTGCCAGAACTCATCAGGCATATAGGTGGCGCTACCCATGCTCGACTGCTCGCCTTGGAAATTAAAGATGCCTGCCTCGGGGCGTTGGAAGTTGTGGCCGCTATAGGTCGTCTCACGGCGTGCAAACACCGGAGGCACACCAGAGATGAGCTTGAAACTGATCTCCACATTATCACGCACCTTGAGCCGTGAACCATCGGGAGCACGGTTAAAGTCCTGCTCGATGCTCATGCGGTCCACATAATTGAGATTGATGTCGTGGGGCACACCCATTGAGACCCGCTTGATGAACATGGTAGTATCCTCGAGCGAGACATATAACCGGCCCAAGAAGCCAAAGGTCTGTGGTGTGAACGGCACGAAACTTAACACAGCGCAGCGCTCGCCATCCACCAGCACGGTGTCACCAAGGTAGAATTTGTAGAAATCGACAGCGATGCGAGACAGCGGGCTGACAAAACGGTTGGTCAGCAACGGCACATCGTTCTGAAAAATATCAACCTCACCCATGAAGTCATCGAGCACACGCTTGATGCTCGCCTGGTCGATGTGCTCGTCCAGGCCTGCATGGGTCGAGCCTAGGATAAGTTGCTTGTGTCGACGCGGGTCACGGCTGTAATAGTCGCGAGCCACCGTCTCCTTGATTGAAATGGGGAGAATGCGCTTGCCTGTGAGCAAAGATGTGTCAGCATATTGCTTAATCCACTGGTGGTCTTCAGGACCATTGACCATGCCATCAAGGTCAGCAAAACCCAACATCATCCTCTCGTATTGGGTATATCCGTAATGGGGCATGCGCCGCGGATCATTGTCATCGCGGCGTGCCCGCAGCCGCTTAATCATCTCAACGGCGGGATTATCTTTCTTGCTATACTTCTCCTTGCCCTTACGCACCACGAGCTCTTTGAGCTCCACTCCTGTGGCGGCCATATCGACAAGGACCACATTGCCCTGACCTGGCCTGATGGGCACCACCTTGGCACGGTAGCCCATAGCCGTGACACGCAGTTGGGAAAACTGAGCGCGAGAATTGATGGTGAATCCGCCCTGTTCACCTGCCAGCGTGCCCTCGCTGGTCCCCACCAGCGAGATTGAGGCATAGGCTATCCCCTCGTGTGACAAAGAGTCCCGCACCAGGCCTGTGATCTGGGTCACTGTAGTCTGGCCACTGGCAGTCAACACGGCCAACAGCATCGCGAAAAACAGGAGATGTCGAGCGAAATTTGTCATTTGGGCGCAAAATTAGGCAAATTTCGGATGCTCGCGGTACATTATGATAAAAAAATGGTTGCTCCACACAACGAAAAACCTACCGTGCAAACATAATATTGAATGAAATGAATCGTTACTATAACAAAGAACTGAATTGTATGCTAACCCTTTACTGATCCTAAAATCGTTACAATGGCTATCGAAATTGAACACAAATATCTTGTCGTCAATGACAGTTACAAGCAGGATGCCAGTTCCCACAGCGAAATCTGGCAGGGCTACCTGTCGCGTGATCCAGCACACACAATCCGAGTGAGGATACGTGACTCGAGTGCATGTATAACGATTAAGGGGAAATCGGCCGGTGCTGCTCGATGCGAATTCGAGTACAGTATTCCACTCGAAGATGCCCAGCAACTGATGCAATTATGCGAACCGCCCATCATCAGCAAAACGCGCTATATCATCATGCATGATGGCAACCGTTGGGAAGTGGACGAGTTTCATGGAGCCCTGTCGGGTCTGGTGATTGCCGAACTTGAGATTCCCGATGAGAAATACCGATACAGACTCCCCGCATTTGTGGGTAATGACGTGACCAATGACAAGCGGTTCTACAATTCCCAGTTAGGTTTGTCGTCTGAGCAGCTCGACAAAATGAAATAAAAATGGGATTTGTGTTCTACTTGCACTGATTATTTTGTAATTTTGCCGCCAATTAGCGCATTAGCGCTGATTGCGACACCTATGCTGAAAATAAAACGACTACATACTTTCATGATGTCAAGGTTCTTGCCGAGGTTCTTGATGACCTTTTGCATCTGCCTTTTCATTGTGATTATGCAGTTTCTGTGGAAGTATATTGATGAGCTGGTGGGCAAGGGATTGAGTATCGATGTGATAGCTGAGCTCTTTTTCTATGCAGCTCTGTCGATGGTGCCGCTTGCCCTGCCGTTGAGCATTCTGCTGGCCTCGCTGATGACTTTTGGCGATTTGGGTGAGCACATTGAGCTGACGGCCCTCAAGTCATCAGGAATATCCCTGACGACAATCATGAAGCCTCTGGCCATTCTCATGACACTGGTGGCCATCGGAGCCTTCTTCTTCCAGAACAACGTGTTGCCCAAGTCCCAAGTGAAGATGTGGACCCTATTGTTCTCGATGCGACAGACGTCACCCACCCTGGATATCCCCGAAGGTGCCGTCTATAGTCAGATTCCGGGATATAACATCTTCGTCAAGCGCAATGACAAGGAGCACGACATGCTCTACAATATGCTCATCTATGATGTGTCACAGGCCTCGATGTATCCCCGTATCGTCGCCGCTGACTCGGGCACGTTGCGCATGACCGAAGACAAGAAGCACCTGGTGTTAAACCTCCAGAAAGGTGCCTGGTATGAGCAGATGAGCACATCGGGCACCGTGAACGGAATCAGTGGAGACATGTACCGCCGCGAGTCGTTTCACGATAAGGAAATCATGATCCCCTATGATGCCAACTTCACGCGCATGGACGACGAGACCATGAGGTCACAGTATGTGGGCAAGAACATCACCGAGCTGCGTGAGAGCATCGACTCGATAAGCAACAGGGTGGACTCGGCCGCGGCTCTCCTTGTCACACAAATGCACCGACAACCCATTTGCGGTCTGCCACAGCAGCGCGCTGTCAACAAGGATGGCCAGATGATCATGGAGCCGCTGAAGGAAGTAACGCTTGAGAAACCTGTCGATATCAACAAGATAATCAAGGAATTGCCCGAACAAGAACAGATGCAGATCGTCAATCAGGCCCTCGTGCGCTCTACCACAGCGATGCAGGACATCCAGTTCCAAGGCTACGCTGTGAATGATGACAATTATATCATGCGCCGCCACCAGATTGAGTTGCTGAAGAAGTTCACCCTGTCGCTGGCGTGCCTGATTTTCTTCTTCATTGGCGCCCCCCTGGGAGCGATTGTCCGCAAGGGCGGTTTGGGAATGCCCATCGTGATATCGGTGATTCTGTTTATCATCTACTATATCATTGACAACATGGGCTACAAGTTGGCACGCGATGGCCGCTGGGTTGTGTGGCAGGGTATCTGGCTCAGTTCGGCTGTGCTCTTGCCGCTGGGTATCTTTTTGACCAAGAAGGCCGTCAATGACTCAGCCGTCTTTAATCCCGACGTGTGGCTCAATTTCCTGCGCCGTTTCACCGGCATGCATCAGACACGTAAACTCGCCGTCAAGGAAGTGATTATCAATGAGGTGGACATCAACCAAGCCATTGCCATGATTCATGACCTCAAGGACACTTGCCAGCAGTTTCTTGACAAGTATCCTGGCCGCCAGCAATACATCGAGTATTGGCAACAAGGCATCAACAAGGATACCATCAAGGCACTGGCCGATCAGGTCGACAATGTTGTTGACTACATGTCTAATTCCCGCGACCAGATGGTGCTGAACAAGGCCATGGATTATCCAGTAATCCGCCAACTGCTCACCTATCACCCCTGTTCCAACAGGAATCTGGGTACCGTTTTTGCTGTTTTGTTCCCTATAGGTCTGCCCATGTGGCTCGTGGGCATGAGACACCAGCAGAACCTGAAACGCGATGTCAGATTAACAATCAAGACCAGTGACCAGCTCATCGCAATCCTCAACGGCGAGTACAGCCGTGACATGGAATATGACGACTAGACCATAATAACCAGAAATCAGTATAACCAGTAGATGGAAGAATTCAAACTAAACACAATAGACGAGGCCGTGGAGCAACTGCAAAACGGCGAGTTTGTTATCGTGGTCGATGACGAGGACCGCGAGAACGAGGGCGACTTTATCATCGCAGCCGAGAAGATCACCGAAGAGAAGGTAAACTTCATGCTCCGCGAGGGGCGTGGAGTGCTTTGTGCCCCCATCACCGCCGAACGTTGCCATGAGCTCGACCTGAACATGCAGGTTGATGACAACACATCGATGCTGGGCACCCCATTCACGGTCACGGTCGACCTGCTCGAGGGGTGCACCACCGGAGTGTCGATGCATGATCGCGCGATGACCATCCGCGCTCTGGCCGACCCCCAGAGCCGTCCCGGCGATTTTGGCCGTCCAGGGCACATCAATCCGTTGCGTGCCGTCGACAAGGGCGTACTCAAGCGTGCGGGTCACACCGAGGCTTCGATAGACCTGATGCGCATTGCAGGGCTCTACCCTGCCGCCGCTCTCATCGAGATCATCAACCCCGATGGCACAATGGCCCGTCTGCCTGAACTGGTGAAGGTGGCTGCAAAATTCAATATGCCCATCATCTCCATTAAGGACTTGATCGCATACCGCCTGCGCACTGAGCGTGTCGTAGAGGTCGGTGATGAAGTGGAGTTGCCCACACAGTACGGCGACTTCAGGCTCATACCCTTCAGGCAGATCAATAATGGTCTGGAACACATTGCCCTGATCAAGGGTGAGTGGAAACCTGGTGAGCCCATTCTCGTCAGGGTGCATTCCTCTTGTGCCACGGGCGACATATTCGGCTCCATGCGTTGTGAGTGCGGCGAACAGCTGCACATGGCTATGCAGATGATTGAAAAAGAGGGAAAAGGCGTGCTCGTGTACATGAACCAGGAGGGCCGCGGCATTGGCCTGATGAACAAGATCAAGGCCTACAAGCTGCAGCAACAGGGATATGACACGGTCGATGCAAACCTTCATCTGGGCTTCAAGCCCGATGAGCGCGACTATGGTGTCGGGGCCAACATCCTGCGCATCCTGGGCGTGACCAAGATGAGGCTGATGACCAATAACCCCATAAAGCGTGTGGGACTTGAGAGCTATGGTCTCGAAGTAATCGAGAACGTGCCTATCGAAGTGCAGCCCAACCGCCATAATGAGTTCTACATGCACACCAAGAAGACCCGCATGGGTCATGATCTTCACAAGGTGGATTAGGCCGGTAACGTAACAAAACACATGCAACGGGATTTCAGACAAATACAAGCTTTTATCGAGCGGGAAATCATTCCCCGCTACAACCACTTTGATGCCGGGCATGGTGTTGACCATGTCCAGACAGTTATTTCTCAAGCCCTGCAGCTGGCAGAGCATTATCCCGAGGTGGACCGTTGCATGTTGCTGGTTGCAGCCGCCTATCACGACCTGGGCCTGATTTATGGCCGTGAGCTTCACCACGTGCATAGCGCTACCATCGTGCGCCAGGACGATCGGCTTCGCCAATGGTTTTCCGAGGACGAGATCAACACCATCGCCGAGGCTACCGAGGACCACCGCGCGTCGAGCGACCATGAGCCCCGCAGCATCTACGGCCGCATCGTTGCCGAGGCCGACCGCATCATCGACGGCACGACCATCGTGCGCCGCGCATTGCAGTATGGCATGTCGCATGAACCGGGCCTCGACCGCGAGGGACAATACCGCCGCCTGATGGAGCACATGCGCGAGAAATATGACTATGGCGGATACCTGAAACTCTGGATTCCAGAGAGCGCCAATGCCCAGCGGCTTGAGGCTTTCCGCCAAGTGCTTGCCAGCGAGCCTCGTTTCCGACAACTGTTTGACCACATTTATGACTCATTAAATAACAATTAACAATATTTGTATCATGAAGAAAACTATAATATCATTACTGGTTGCACTCGTTGGCCTGTCGGCATGGGCCGACATTCCCGACGGCTTTTACCGTAATGCCCAGGGGAAGCAGGACGAGGAATTGATGACCGCTCTCGAGGGCATCATCTACACCCACACGTTGTTGAGTTACGACTACATGTGGACCGCCTATGATGTGACGGATGTGGGCAGTGACGGGTACTACATCGACATGTACTCTAATTGCAAGTACAACAATAAGTCGACCCATGTATCCGGAGCTTCTTATGTGGGTCAGGGCATCAATCGTGAGCACTCGTTCCCCAAGAGCTGGTTTGGCGGGGAAGTCTCCCCCATGTTCACCGACTTGACGATGCTCATCCCCACCGACGCCTTCGTGAACCAGCGCCGCAGCAATCATCCCTATGGCGTGTGTGCTGGGGGCATAACATATACCAACGATGACCTCAATGTTACCATGAAGGGCAAGTTGGGCGAGAGCACTTACAATGGCTACACGGCTACCGTGTTTGAGCCCGACGACGAGTACAAGGGCGACTTCGCACGCATCTATTTCTATATGGTAACGTGCTACAAGAGTGTGGTTGGCACTTGGCCCGGCTGCGGTCAGCTGGATTATGCCACCAATGGCTACAAGGCCTTCTCGGACTGGTCCATGCGGCTGCTGATGGAGTGGCACCGCGCCGACCCCGTGAGCCAGAAGGAGATCAACCGCAACGAGGCCGTCTACAACGAGCAGGGCAACCGCAACCCCTATGTCGACCACCCCGAGCTGGCGGAGTACATCTGGGGAACGGCGCAGCACACGGCATGGACCGGTGGCGATTCGCCCTACACCCCGATAGACAAGGAGGTTCCCGTCATGCAACCCGTGCAAGCGTCCACGGTGACCAGCACGTCGTTCCGTGCCGACTGGACCGCTGTGGATAACGTCTCCAGCTACACGCTGAAGGTGAGCCGCGCTGAGGACTCGGGTGCCACCTTGCTGATGAGCGAGGGGTTCTCGAAGGTCGAGTCCGATGGTGACGGACAGGGTGACATCGGCGGAGATATGGGTGAGTATACTGATAATCCCGGATGGACGGGATTAAAAGTCTACAAGGCTGCCAATCATGGTGTCAAGGTGGGCACATCGACTGCGGTCGGCTATCTGGTCAGCCCCGAGCTGCAGCTTGGCCGCACTGTTACCGTCGTGGTCAATGCAAAAAGCTGGATCAACGGCAAGGGAGTCAGTGACGGCAGTTCACTTGTGGTGTCGTGTGGCGATGTGAGCCAATCGGTCGTTCTCTCGACCAGCCCCACCGACTATACCGTGGTCCTCGAGAATTGCACCGAACACAATATCAAGTTATCGACGACTGCAGGCTCAAAGCGGTTCTATATTTATAATGTGGACATCTATAATGGCGACCTCACGGCTCAAGCGCCACGCCGCGCTCCTGAGGAGCAGGGCGACTCCACCTGGCGCGTGGTCAGCGGTATCGATGACAACCACTACACCGTCAACGCGCTGGCAGCCGGCATCTACGAGTATATGGTCAAGGCTATCTATACCGACGGCACCGAGAGCGTGTGGTCCAACATCGAGCACGTGACCATCACGGGCAGTGGCGACGAGCCGCTCGTGGGCGACGTGAACGGCGATGGCGAGGTGACCATCGGTGACGTCTCGGCACTGATCGACATCCTGCTGGGTGCAGATATCAGCCAGATTGACATCACGGTAGCCGATATCAACCACGATG
The DNA here is from genome assembly GCA_964628205.1 of uncultured Muribaculaceae bacterium. Lineage (GTDB taxonomy): Bacteria > Bacteroidota > Bacteroidia > Bacteroidales > Muribaculaceae > Sodaliphilus. Next base: position 13,419 of record CAZVMM010000026.1, on the reverse strand, counting down.
GCGAGGTGACCATCGGCGACGTCTCGTCACTGATCGACATCCTGCTATCAGGTATTTAAGGTGACATCTATAAATTAGCTTGACATAGATTTTGGTTTATTTTTGAGCAGGTTTTGATTTAGCTTCGCAGCAGCATAGCGAGCTATGGTACAAGAAGATAAGGTAAAAGATGCCAAAAAGAAACAAAATACTGTCAACATAAATAATTCACATTTTAGTAAGTTATATAAGTCACCTTAACACTCGCATCCATCACATTGCAGCGGGGCCACGCCAATCAGGACAGGGCCCCGCTGCCTGTGCTGGCACGGTGTTTGCTACTACTGAAGTGACAGAATTAACACAACAAGACAAAACAAAGGGAAAACATCAACATGATACATAACCAGCACGACATGCAACAACAGTACTGGAGACAGGACATTGCCGTCCCCAGGGCGGGTGCGGACTTTCCTGACGAAGAAGACGAGGAGGACGACGAGTTGCCCGGTAGCGGCGGCAATGCTGGCGAGACGGGCAGCGAAAATCCGTCCTATCGCGAGACCAGACAGCGACGAAATGTCAGTCGGGGTGACAATTCGGCAACCCCAGTCATCGATAAGTATGGCAAGGACATCACCCGCGAGGCCGCCGAGGGCCGCTTGGACCCCGTCGTGGGGCGTGAGACGGAAATCGAGCGCCTGGCGCAGATTCTGAGCCGCCGCAAGAAGAACAATCCCGTGATGATCGGTGAGCCCGGTGTGGGCAAGAGCGCCATCATCGAGGGACTGGCCAAGCGCATCGTGGAGCGCAAGGTGGCCCGCACGCTACTCGACAAGCGCATCGTCTCACTCGACATGGCGGCCATCGTGGCCGGCACCAAGTACCGAGGCCAGTTTGAGGAGCGCCTCAAGGCCGTCATCGACGAGGTGAGCGCCAACAAGAACGTCATCATGTTTATCGACGAAATCCACAACATCGTGGGTGCCGGCAACGCCAGCGGATCGATGGACGCCGCCAACCTGCTCAAGCCCGCACTGGCCCGTGGTGAGTTCCAGTGCATCGGTGCCACTACCCTCGACGAGTACCGCAAGAGCATCGAGAAGGATGGCGCCCTGGAGCGCCGTTTCCAGAAAGTCCTGGTCGAGCCCACCACGCCCGAGCAGACGCTCGAAATCCTGCACAACATCAAGGAGATGTACGAGAAGCACCATGGCGTGAACTATACCGAGGCCGCGCTCAAAGCCTGCGTGACGCTCACCGACCGCTACATCAGCGACCGGTTCTTCCCCGACAAGGCCATCGATGCCATGGACGAGGCCGGATCGCGAGTGCACATCACCAAGGTGGACACCCCCAAGGAGATCGAGGAACTGGAGCAGCGCATCGCCGATGCCCAGGCCAACAAATTCAAGGCCGTCCAGGCCCAGAACTTTGAGAGCGCCGCCAATTACCGCGACCAGCAGGAGACCCTCAAGGCCGAGCTTGCCGAGGCCAAGGAGCGCTGGGAACGCGAGCTGGACAGCCGTCGGGTGACTGTCGACGAGAGCCATATCGCCGAGGTCGTTGCCATGATGACAGGTGTTCCCACCCAGCGCATCGCCCAGAGCGAGGGCATCCGCCTGCTGGGCATGACCGACGAGCTCAAGAAGCAAGTCATCGGCCAGGACGAGGCCATCGACAAGATTGCCCGCAGCATTCGCCGCAACCGCGCTGGCCTGCGTGACCCCAAGCGTCCCATCGGCTCCTTCATGTTCCTGGGACCGACTGGTGTCGGCAAGACATTGTTGGCCAAGAAGTTAGCAGAATTCCTCTTTAATTCGGCCGATGCACTGATCCGTGTCGACATGAGCGAGTATATGGAGAAATTCAATGTCTCCAGGCTCGTGGGTGCGCCTCCGGGCTACGTGGGTTATGAGGAGGGTGGCCAGCTGACCGAGAAAGTGCGCCGCCACCCCTACAGCGTCGTGCTGCTCGACGAGATCGAGAAAGCCCATCCCGATGTGTTCAACATGATGCTGCAGGTGCTCGACGAGGGCAACCTGACCGATGGCCTGGGCCGCAAGGTGGACTTCAAGAATACCATCATCATCATGACGTCGAACATCGGCACCCGCGAACTGAAGGACTTTGGCGCCGGCGTCGGCTTCAACACCAGTGAGCTGACTAAGGAGCGCAGCGACTCCGTGATCCGCAAGGCGCTGAACCGCAAATTCTCCCCCGAATTCCTGAACCGCGTGGATGACATCGTGACCTTCGGTTCGCTGAACCACGACTGCATCCTCAAGATTGTGGACATTGAGCTGGCCTCGTTCTACAAGCGCGTGGAGGAGAACGGCCTGAAGCTGGAAATCACCGATGCCGCCAAGAATCTGGTTGCCGACCGTGGCTTCGACATCCAGTATGGTGCCCGCCCACTGAAGCGTGCCATCCAGAGCGAGATCGAGGATCCGCTCAGCGAGATGCTGCTGCGCGACGAGGCATCGGCAGGCGATACCATCGTCATCGATGTCAAGGACGGCAAGATCGACACCAGCATCAGGAAGGCGGCCGCCAGGGAGGTGGTGGCCGAGTAACGCCGACACACGAGATCATGCTCATGATAACAAGGGGTGGCGCGACAGTCGTGGCCATCCCTTTTTGCACATCATCTCGAAGTCAAGGAGGAGCCTGTTGCAAAACTCTTTGTCTCTTCTTTTAATCGGCCTAGCGGCCGAGATCCTTTAGTTCGGCGAAGCCAAATCAAATAAAAATTTGTCTAAAAATTAAACAAGATAGATTTTTATTATAATTATGTTTAATTTCTCGCGCGAAGCGCGATTTACTTTTCGTGGTCTGAGTTATGCAGCGGGCCCTTTTTGCGTAATGGGGTTGCATGGATGCGGCAAAATTGCTAATTTTGCACTGGACAAAACACGTTAAAGCCTATGTTAGAAAACTTCTATGACGCCATCGTCAGCCCCGACGTCAATCTGGTGAATGCCGTGACCAAGCTGCTGCTCAGCCTCGTGCTGGGTGCCCTGATCGGCATGGAGCGGCGGCGCAAGGGGCAGATCGCCGGTTTGCGCACCTTTGCCCTGATATCGATGGGCGCGACACTGGCTATGCTCATCTCGATATACATCCCCCAAGTGTACCTGGGCCTGAAAAACGGTGACCCGGGCCGCATTGCCGCCCAGGTGGTGAGCGGTGTGGGTTTCCTGGGTGCGGGAGCCATTATCCAGATGAAGGGGTCGGTGCGTGGCCTCACTACCGCCGCCGGCATCTGGATGACAGCCTGCATCGGTCTGGCTGTGGGTGCAGGAATGTACCTGATATCCATTATCGCCAGCCTGCTCATCATCTTCATCCTGGTGAATATCGAGCGCATCGAGTTGCGCCACAACTTCCTGTGGGAGTCCAAGATCATCCGCGTCAAGGTGCACGGCATCCTCGATGACATACAGCCGCTGCGCGACATCCTGGCCGCCAATGGCGTGCACATCAGCGACGAGTTCATGAAGTATGAGTACGACAATCAGCTGACGATTGTCAACTTCATGGTGCGCAGCAAGAGCGACGTCAATGTGCCCGCCATGTTCAACGACATACGCGAGCGCAGCGATGCCGTGTCGGTGACAATCACCAATGAAATGAATATGTGATTTTAGGCTTTAGGCTTCATTTTAGGCATTAGGCTTTAGGGACACTAAACAACAAACTCCTCACTCCTCACTCCTCACTTCTAACTTAAAAAATGGAATCATTGGATATCAATAGCTTGATCAGTGACTTGGCGCTTATCCTGATGCTGGGTGCCGTGGCCACTGTCGTGTTCAAGATGCTCAAGCAACCCATCGTGCTGGGCTACATCGTTGCCGGCTTCCTGGCCAGTCCGCACTTCTCCCTGCTGCCGTCGGTGGCCGTCGAGGCCAACATCGAGTTTTGGGCCCAGATCGGCATCATCGTGCTGCTGTTCTCGCTCGGACTCGAGTTCAGCTTCAAGAAGCTGATCGACGTGGGCGGCTCGGCCATCATCACGGCCCTGATCATCGTGCTGGGCATGATGAGCCTGGGCTTTGTCGTGGGCAAGTATCTGGACTATGGCCTGGTAAACAGCATCTTCCTGGGCGGCATGATCTCGATGTCGTCGACCACCATCATCATCAAGGCGCTGACCGACCTGAACATGCGTCAGCGGCGCTTTGTGCCCATGACGTTTGCCGTGCTCATTGTCGAGGACCTGTTTGCCGTCGTCATGATGGTGATCTTGTCGTCGATTGCCCTGAACAACAGCGTCAAGGGAGGCGAAATGGTGGGCAGCATCCTGAAGCTGTCCTTCTTCCTGATCATGTGGTTCACCGTGGGCATCTTCATGATTCCCACGCTGTTCAAGCGGTTCAAGCGCTACATCAGTGACGAGCAGATGCTCATCATCGCCATGGGCCTGTGCTTTGCCATGGTGCTGTTCTCGATCAACTCGGGCTTCTCGGCGGCACTGGGCGCCTTTGTCATGGGCTCCATCCTGGCTGGCACCATCGAGGCCGAGCGCATCGAGCGCCTCATCTCTCCGGTCAAGGACCTGTTTGGCGCGGTCTTCTTTATCTCGGTGGGCATGATGGTCAACCCCACCGTGATGACACAGCACTGGAGCGTGATTGCCCTGCTGGCAGCGGTGGTCATCGTGGGCATGATCGTGTTTGGCACGTTCGGCATGCTGGCCACGGGCCAGCCGCTCAAGCTGGCGATGGAGTCGGGCTTCTCGTTGACCCAGATCGGCGAGTTCTCCTTCATCATCGCCACGCTGGGAACAGGACTGGGCGTGCTCGACAAGAGCATCTACCCCATCATCGTGGCCGTGTCGGTGATCACGACGTTTACCACCCCATTCTTTATCAAGCAGGCCATCCCCTGTTACAACCTGCTGGTCAAGGTGCTGCCCGGCAACTGGACGCGCCTGCTCAACGGCTACAGCCAGAACGCCACCGAGAGTGAGGGCAGCGAGACGCTGCGGCTGTGGCGCTCCATCATCTCGCGTTACCTGGTGCGTCTCATCGTCTACTCGGTCATCATCATCGCCCTGATTGCCGTGTGCCGCAGCTACCTGATGCCGCTGTTGCTACGGTACATCGGCGACAATGCGTGGGGCCGCCTGGCGGGAACTGCGCTGACGATTCTCATCGTGTCGCCGTTCATCATCTCGATCATCATGCCGTCGGCCAAGCGTTCCGAACAGATACAGCTGCTCCAGTCGTCGGGCAACGTGTCCTATGTGCCCATCGTGGTGATGATCCTCATCAGTGCCATCGTCTCCACCATCTTCATCGCCATCATCCTGCAGGCCAGCTATGCCAGCGCGTCGGCGGTGATTGTCGCTGTGCTGCTCGTGATGGTGGCGGCCGTGCTCATTGCCGCTTTTCCCTCGCCGCTCAGGCAGCGCCTGTCGATGATCGAGAAGCGCTTCATCAGCAACATCAACGAGCGCGAAAACCGCCGCACCGGTCGCGAGAACAACCTGGTGAGCGACCTGCACCTGGCCTATGTCACCGTGGGCCATGACTGCCCCTTTGTGGGCGAGCGCTTGCGCAATCTGGACCTGCGCACCCGCTATGGGGTCAATCTGGTCAACGTGCAGCGTGCTGGACGCCTGCATCCCGTGCCGTCGGCCGAGATGCGCATCTTTCCTGGCGACGTGCTCGGTATCATCGCCACCGAGGACCAGATCCAGCAGCTACTGCCCCTGGTCGAGGCCCAGAGCGAGGTCGTCGATGCCGCACCCCAGGAGGTGAAGTTTGTCCACTTTGCCATCAGCATGAATTCGCCGCTCGTGGGCGTGTCGCTCGACAAGAGCCACCTGCGCGAGGACTATGGTGCCCTGCTGGTGGCTGTGCAACGAGGTGAGGAAGAGTATCTCTCCCCCACCCCTGATCTGGTGTTCCACGCGGGCGACATCCTGTGGATCGTCGGCGACCCCAAGCAGCTCGCCCGCCTCAAGTAAGTCTTTTCTCTTCACGGCTTAGCGTGAGGTTAGGGACGTATAAGGCCTCACGCAAAGTCGCTAAGTCGCTAAGTTTTTTATTTATTTTTTTTACTGTGCGGGGAAAGCTCCGCTAGGAGCGGCAGGGCATAGGCAGGGGTGTAACGAGGCACAGCCGAGTGAAACCCCTGCAACAACCATGGTCTCCCGCCCCCCTAGCCCCATCGGGGCGGCACACATGGGTGCTGACGTACACTTTCTGTCGCCCCCAGTGGGGCTAATCGTTCATACGAATGCTCATCACAGGGGTTGCGCTTCGCTCCACCCCTGCCTATGACCTGGCCAGCCCTAACGGGCTTCAAAACCCCTCCGAGTGGCACAGCGACTTTGGCTTGGCGTGAGGTTCAGTGAAGCGGCTTGGCGGGTTAGCTGAGCAGCATGTCGATGAGTACGGACACATCGTTGATGGCGATGTTGTTGTTCTCGTTGACGTCGGCATTGAACTTGTTGAACGGCTTCACCTCCATTCCCAGCAGGTAGTCGATGAGCGCGCTCACGTCCTTGATGCCCACCTCGCCATCATCGTTGACATCGCCCAGCAGGCCGACTGGCCGCGGAAAGACCTCTAGATAGACGATGCCCGACGACGTGGTCACGCCGTCCACGGTGTAGTGGGTCTGCACACCGATGCGCCACTGGAAGAAGGGCTCCATCCCCTCGATGTTCTCGACGAGGTTGGTCTTGTTCTCGAAGTGCACAAACCAGAGCTCGAAGTGCATGGAATTTAAGCCAAAGGGGACACGCGTCGTGGGTTCGCTGAACTCCTCATACTCCTCGGGCGAGAAGACAAAGAGCTCGTCGAAGTCGGTGTAGATGCTGTAGGTGACCTTGTCGGGATCGAGCAGAGTGTAGGTGCGCTCACCGGTGATGAGCGAGTCGAGCATCTGCTCATAGTCGTTGGCAACGGGGTTGCCCGAGAGGTCCATGCCCACGCCAAACATGAACTCAGAACTGAAGTACCAATTGCCATCAGGGTCCTGAAACGGCTCTCGGTCGTTCCAGTCATCGGCTGTGGGGTCCATGGGAACGGGCATTGTGCTCTGGGCCAAGGCAACGCCGGCAGCCATGAGCAACATCATGAACAGTAAGGATAATGATTTCTTCATAAGGCAAAATAAATAATGATTAAGGGTTAATACTATTATCTGTTTTTTTTGAATCATTCTTGAGTGCAAATATACTACACTTCACTGGATCACACAATGATCAGACCACGAATGCAGGGCAACCGCACCAAAAAAAAATTTGCTGTGGACCACCCGGAGGGTGGCCTCTGAGTAACCCTGGGTAATGCAAACTGCTGAGCGGTAGCGAAGTGGTTGGCATCACCCAGGGGATGTCAAAACTATCCTTGTCGCCGGAGGCGACCCCATTTCGGCTATTGGCTCGTGGGGTCGCCTCCAGCGACTGCTTATACGTCACCTTGCCGCCAGTGAATCATACTCCCTCGCTCACGCTCGGTAGCCTGATTTACTGGCGGTTACTCAGAGTGCCGCCCTACGGGCGTCAAATACTTAGTTTTGCTGACGTCAGTGAAAAAGTGAGGGTACGCTGTGCGCACCCTCACCAGAGTTATATAACCTTATATATTACATTACCTGTTGCGACCTGATTAGCTGTTGAGCAGCAAGTCGATCAGAGCCGAAACGTCACCGATACCGATGTCACCACCCTGGTCAACATCAGCGTTCAGCGGGTTGAAGTCGTCGGCAGCAGCGAAGTCGCCACTCAGCAGGTGGTCGATCAGAACCGATACGTCGGCAATACCTACCTCACCATCGTTGTTCACGTCACCCAGGAGGACATGAGGAGCGGGGTTCAGGTTGTTGATGGTCAGCGTCATGTTGGTCAGGTTCAGGGTCAGCTTGTACTCACCAGCCATCACGCGGAATGCCTGTCCGTCCTCGTAGGTAAGCGACAGGGGCTGTCCGTCCATGTCATCACTGTACCAGAAGTCACCAACGCTCACGGCACCGAAGCGATAAGGAGCGATGCCATCCCAGTCGTTCTCATCAGCAGCCAGCTTGGTGGTGAAGCTGAAGTAGTTCTCGCCACTCTCGCCACGGCCATCCAGGGTAACGGTAGCGGTGTAGACGTCGTTCTCCTCGTCGTAGGTCATCTTCAGACCATCGTTGGGAGCCCAATCATAGTCGTTCACCTCACCGAGGATGTAAACGTTGTTCTCGTCCTCGGCCAGCGTGGTGAAGTTCACGATGCTGGTCCAAGCAGACTCACTCGACTCGTTGTATGCCATTACCTGTACCTGATACTCGGTAGCGGGAGTCAGACCAGTGATGTTGTAGTTGGTGTTTGCCAAACCGTTAACATAGATCCACTCGGCCTCCTCTACGACCTCGGCATTGGGATCGCCAATGAAGATGTCGTCGAGGTACATTCTCCACATGTCGGTGGTGCCGGTGTGACGGAATACCACATAGCCCTTCTGGCCATTGTAGCTGCTGATGTCGATGGTGTATTCCTTCGGACTTGCTGAGTCTAAGGTGTAAGATTCAATCGTGGTGAACTGGTCAGTGTAAACAGTAGTACCCGCAACAGCATCCTCCATACCGATCATGACTTGCAGCATCTCGGGATAACTGTTGTTGTAATTCCAAGCTTTGAACTTGATGATACCCTCCAGAGCGTGGAGTGGCATGATCAGCCAGTTGTCCGGAGTGCAAGCACCACCATCATAAGAAGCGGAACTGAAAGCACAGTCAGTATGAGCGTCATCGGTGTAATACAAGCCCCAGTTTTTACCGTCACCGTCAGCGTCAAGGATGGAAATGCCGGCGAGCTGAGCATCCAGCACTTCATCATCATTGGGAAGAGTCATGTTGATGGGGTTGCCACTGACGTCTACATAGGGACGATAGCGCAGGTTCCAGCTGGCGTCATCGGTATCATCCCAGGTCACATTGGCCTCGGTGGCAGCGGGCTCAACAGCGAGATTGCGAGGAGTAGTGGCAGTGGGAGTCACTTCATAATGCTCACCCTGGATGTCATTGCCAATAGCGATGTCGTCAACGAGCAGGATGAACTGGTCGGTCACATTGTAGTGACGGATAGCGAAGCAACCCGTCTGGCCCTCATAGGCGCTCAGGTCAACCGAATACCTGACATACTCGCCGGTAGCAGTGAAGTCGGGAGTAACCTTAATAAAGTCATCGGTACTCTCGGGATTGCCAACAGCCACATAGATGGCAAATACCTCGGCAGGATAGCTGGCATCCTGGCCACGGGCATACAGCTCGAGACCGCCACCCAGGGTTACCTCGGGAGAGATCAGCCAGTTGTCCGGGGTAAGGGCACCCTGATTATTAATGTAACTTGCTGAGTAGAACACGCCAACACCACTGTGTGCAGTGAGAATGGTGTCCATGTAGCCCCAGTAGTTGCCGTCACCATCGGCATCGATGATGGCCCAGCCTGCTAATTGTGTGGTGTCCTCCAGGTCCCAAACCATGGAAGTGGCACGGCTGGGCATCATAAAGGGCCTGTTGTTCAACTGTTGCATAGCCTTGCCCTTAACGACGATACCATCACCACGAACGTCGAGGGTCTTGGTCGTCTTTGCAGAGAACTTTTGAACCTTGTTAACGTCACTCATCTTGGTGAGAGTGAAGTTAGCAATTGCAGAGGCCGAAACAGCCAAGCCTAACAATAAGAATAATAATTTTTTCATAAATTAAAAAAATTAAGTTAATAATTATAGGAGTTAAAACAAAAATTATCAAGTCTCTTCTCATTCGGTTTTATCTACTACTCACAATATAGATGCCATCATAGAAAAAACAGAACTAGAATTTCAGTTATTAATCTTTGGTTAATACTTGTATTCGGTTTGATTGCAAAAATACATCTTTTTTGAAAAACAATATACTATTCCAATACTTTTTTTACGATAAAATTACAGCCAAACCGAAAAACTACCATTTTCGATAGTCGAAATTTTAACCTGGCATCAGGAGGAGCCACACATGGCCAGCACGAACCTCACGCGAAGTCGCGAAGTTTTTTTTCTTGGCGGCGCGGCGGCTTTGCGTGAAGTTTGTGCTGTCTTAGCGTGAGGTTTGGGAGGGGACGAGGAAGGCGCTGAGCTCGTAGAGCAGATAGATGGGCAGGAAGACGACCATCAGCGTGAACGGGTCGCCAGTGGGGGTGATGACAGCCGCCAGGACGAGCAGCGCAATCACGGCGTGGCGGCGATAGGTGCCGAAGAAGGCCCTCCGCAGCACGCCCAGGCGTCCCAGCAACCAGGCCACCAGCGGCAACTCAAAGATGATGCCCATGACGAAGATGAGCATTAGGAAGGTGTCCATGTAGCTGTCGAGCGATATCTGGTTGGGAACCAGCTGGCTAACGTGGTAGTCGGCCAGGAAGCGCAGCGTGACGGGAAAGACGATGAAGTAGCCCACGGCGACGCCCAGAAAGAACATCAGGCAGCCGATGAGGAAGGCCGTCTTCACGCCCCGCTTCTCGCTGGGATAGAGCGCCGGCGCGACAAAGGTCCACAACAGGTAGAGCACGACGGGAAACGTCAGCACCAGGGCGAGCCAGAACGACGTGGACATGTGGATGAAGAACTGCGATGCCAGCTTGATGTTGATCAGCTGGACCTCAAAGCCGCCCGTGGTGAACTGGGGCAGCCATGGCACGGCGGCCGTCATGCGCTCGAACAGACGATAGAGCACGAAGTCGCCATGGCAGGGGGCGAGAATGACGTTGTCGAATATCATCGGCATGGCGGCAAACAGGCCGATGGCCACCACCACCAGCACCACGATGATGCGGACCAGCACCGCGCGCAACGCGTCGATGTGATCCCAGAACGACATCTGCTGCAGGGACTCTTGTTCCTGGTCCATCACCGGGGGGAACAATCGGGTTTACTGGGCCGAGTTGCCGTTGGCCGAGGTCGGTTTCTTGTCGGTGTCGTCGAGGGGTTTCTTGAGCTCATCCTCGACCTCGTTCATCCCCTGCTTGAAGCTCTTGACCCCCTTGCCCAGGCCGCGCATGAGTTCGGGAATCTTCTTTCCGCCGAAGAGCAGTAGCACGACAGCGACGATGAGGATGATCTCGCCGGTACCCAGATTGAAGAACGCTAGAATTCCATTCAGTATCATAACACTTGAATCATTAATCGTTAATGCTGATGCAAATGTAATACAATTTTTCCACTTAATCAGCAAAAGGATAAAAACTGCTAAAAAATTGTGCCATGTCGCGAATTTGTAGTAATTTTGGGCATCCATAACGAAAGGACCATTAACTTCTTTATACATTACTATTAATGAATACCATTAAGAATTTTGATGAGCTGCTGGCTCATCTCCGCGAGAACAATGTAAAAAAACGTGTTGCTGTAGTATGGGCTGCCGACGAGAAGACTCCCGCCGCCTGTGCTATGGCGCTGGAAGCCGGATTTATCGAAGCCATCTTTGTGGGCTGTGAGGAGAAGCTCAAGGCCAACGAGGCCCTGAAGCCCCATGCCGCCAACATCAGCTACATGGATGCCAGCGATGCCGACGATGCCGCTGCCAAGGCCGTGGGCCTCGTGCGCGAAGGCAAGGCCGACGTGCTGATGAAGGGTCTGATCAACACCGACAACCTGCTGCGCGCCGTGCTCAACAAGGAGACGGGTATCCTGCCCAAGGGCAACGTGCTGACCCACGCCGCCGTGGCCTCGATTCCCACCTATCACAAGCTGCTGTTCTTCACCGATGCCGCTGTCATCCCCTACCCCAACCAGGCGCAGCGCATCGAGATGGTGAAATACATGTCCAACGTGGCCCGCAACTTCGGTATCGAGGAGCCCAAGGTGGCCCTGATCCACTGCACCGAGAAGGTGAACGGCAAGCACTTCCCCTTCACCGAGGACTATCCCGTGATCATCGACATGGCCAAGAAGGGCGAGCTGGGCAAGTGCATCGTGGACGGCCCGCTGGATGCCAAGTGTGCATGCAGCATGCATGCCATGGAGGCCAAGGGGCTGACGTCGCCCCTGCAGGGCGACAGCGACGTGCTGATCATGCCCGACATCGAGGCCGGTAACGTGTTCTACAAAGCCATCACCCTGTTTGCCGGAGCCAGCACGGCAGGCCTGCTGCTGGGCGCCAAGTGCCCCGCCGTGGTGCCCTCGCGTGCCGACAGCAGCCAGTCGAAGTTCTTCAGCCTGGCCGTGGCCACAATGGCGGCAGAGTAAAATCTAGGCTCAAGGCTCTAGGGGGACAGAACTCCTAACTCCTAACTCCTAACTTCTAACTATTCACTATTAACTATTAACTAAAATATGATTATCCTTGTCATCAATCCCGGTTCCACTTCAACCAAAATGGCTGTCGTCGAGGACGGCGAACCCCGCCTGATCAAAGTCATCAGGCATTCGGCCGAGGAGCTTGCTCCCTTTGCTAAAATCACTGACCAGTATGACTTCCGTCGCCAGATGATTCTCAATGAGCTTGAGAAGGCTGGCATTCCCGTTAAGTTTGACGCCATCGTGGCTCGCGGCAGTCTGACGAAGCCGCTGCCTGGCGGCGTGTATGCCGTGGACGAGGAAATGATCCAAGCCACGTATGCCAGCGAGCACCAGCACGCGTGCGACCTGGGTTGCGTGATTGCCCGCGAGATTGCCAAGGGCCTGGATTGCCCCTGCTATATCGCTGACCCCGTTGTGACCGATGAGCTCAACGACTATGCCCGCGTGTGCGGCTTGGCGATGTTTAAGCGCGAGAGCATCTGGCACGCGCTCAACCAGCGCGCCATTGCCCGCCGCTATGCCAAGGAGCATGGCCAGCGCTACGAGGATCTGAACCTGATCGTTGCCCACCTGGGTGGCGGCATCTCGGTTGCCGCTCACGACCATGGCCGCGCCGTGGACGTGAACAATGCGCTGGACGGTGAGGGCCCGTTCTCGCCCGAGCGTGCCGGCAGTCTGCCTGCCCGCGACCTGGTGAACCTGTGCTTCAGTGGCCAGTACAGTAAGGACGAGATCCTGAAGATGCTGTCGGGCAAGGGCGGTGTGTTCTCTCACCTGGGCACGACCGACATGATCGAGGTGGAGAAGCGCATCGAGGCCGGTGACGACCACGCCAAGCTCGTGATCGATGCGATGATCTACCACATCGCCAAGGCCATCGCCGAGAAGGGCGCCGTGTTGTGTGGCAAGATGGACGCCATCATCATCACGGGCGGTATCGCCTACTGGAGCTACATCGTCGATGAGCTGAAGAAGCGTGTGGGCTGGATGGCTCCCGTCCACGTGTATCCCGGCGAGGACGAGATGTCGGCCCTGGCAGCCAATGCTGCCGCCGTGCTCAATGGCGAGATCGAGGTAAAGAAATACTGATTCCCCTTCAGGCTCAACGGATAATCGTCGAGCCACAGGCTTCACACGAAGCCGACACATACCTCACGCAAAGGCG
>CAZVMM010000025.1:0-39558 GCA_964628205.1 uncultured Muribaculaceae bacterium | reverse complement strand
CTGTACATGTCATCGCTCTTGAGAGCGGCGGCATAGCGCCCCGTCTCGTCGATGAAGGCAATCTGCTGGGTGTCGCTGCCCTTGTCGTTGAGATAGGCCAAACCGACGGGAATGGCCATGATGAGGATAAACAGCAGGGGCATGCCCAGTGTCATCAGGATGAATGACTTGCGCCCGACGATCGACATGTATTCACGGGCAATGATGAGGCGTAGCTTATTCATTGTTCTGGATGGGGTTTTGCGATTTGACAGTCTCGATAAAGATCTCATTCATGCTGGGCAGCACCTCGGTGAAGCCAGTCAAGTGATAGTGCTCGTTGAGCCAGGTAATGGCGTCCCGCACCTGTACGCCCTCGTCGAGCTTGATGTAGGTGTCTTGCGTCTTCGCCGGGTCGGGGGGCAGTATGGTGAATAGGGTGGGGTTGGGCTCGATGGTATCGGGTGTCTGCACCGCGATGATGTTCTTCTTGTGCTGCTGCTTCACATCGTCGACACTGCCTGTGAGCACCACCTGGGCATGATTGAGCAGCGTGATCTGCTGGCATACCTCCTCGACCGACGCCATGTTGTGGGTCGAGAACAGGATGGTGCTGCCCTGGTCACGCAGTGCCAGGATTTCGACCTTCAGCTGCTCGGCGTTCACTGGGTCGAAACCCGAGAATGGCTCATCGAAGATCAGCAGCGGGGGGCGGTGGATCACGGTGCCGATAAACTGCACCTTCTGCTGCATACCCTTGGACAGTTCCTCCACCTTCTTGTTCTCCCACTCCTTGAGGTTGAAGCGGTCGAGCCACCAGTGCATCGAGGCAACGGCATCGGCCTTGGTCATGCCCTTGAGGCGGCCCAGGTACACGATGTGGTCACCCACCTTCATTTTCTTGTACAGGCCGCGCTCCTCGGGCAGGTAGCCGATGTGGGTAATGTCGTCGTCGGTCATCTGCTTGCCGTTGAGGGTCACAGTGCCCTCGTCGGCCGCAAGGATGCGGTTGATGATACGGATCAGGGTGCTCTTGCCGGCACCGTTGGGCCCTAACAGGCCGTAGATGCATCCCTGCTCCACCTGCATGGAAACGCCAGCCAGGGCGGTGTGACCCTCGTAGCGCTTCACCACTTGATTAATGTCCAGATATGCCATAATTCATTCTCTCGGTAAAAAAAGTTTACATTGATGTGCAGTTGTAACTGCAAATATAATCGTTTTTTATCCGTTAGACGCAGCCCGGATGCAAAAACTACAGTCAGGGGGCAAAAAAAATGGCGCCTAGCTGGGTGGAGGCGCCACATGTGGTCATCTGATGAATTAGATTATCAGGAACTAGGTATTCACTTAAATGTTATGAAGAAATCATTCAAATTGCTGCCCGTCAACCGATGGTCATGATGAACGTCGAGATGAGGGTGATGATTGCCACGGCAATCATGGTGAATGTTACGATACAAACTTGCTGTTCCATTGTCTTGTGGGTATTATTTAGTTGTTATTAATCGTGAATTATCGGTGCGGCGGTGGGGGCGGTTCCCTCTCGCTGTCACAAAGGTAGCCTGCCGCGGCGCTTCACGTCAAACATTTTTCTTGAAAAAACGGCGATTGTCTAAATTTTTTACGCTCAATTGTCTAATTTCTAGACAAATCATTCATCCCGTGGGACATGAAAAAGCGAGAACCGGCTGATTCTTGCGAATCAACCGGCCCTCATGTCTGGTGTTTTCTCTAGTGGGCTATCCCCGAGCGGGATTGCGGGTCAGGTGATAGCCATGGATGCTGCGGGTTACTCTGACTTCTTGTCGCTGGATGGCGAGACACGATCCAGCATCTTGCCCAAGTCGGATTGCAACGTCTTATGCCGGGAGAAGGTGAAATCCTTCTCTCCCTTGAAGAGATTGGCGCTAGTGAAGGTCTCCCCGTCGTCGTAGTCATACAGATAGATAGTCTTGTCGCCTCTGTGGAAAACAGTCCAGTTGGTCGCCTTCTCGAGGGCTTGGTAGAAGTCCTCGCCAGGAATGGAGTCAAATTCATAGAAGATCATCTCGTCGATGCGATCCTTCTCGGTCAGCGGGGGAATCTCCACGCCCAGCAGCTTGGAGAGCGTTTCGCGGTCAAAGGTGACGCTGTAGTCGGCGCGATCGTTCCTGAAGACGACCTCAAATTCCCGCCAGGTGTCGCCCTCGCGGCACATCATCTCGATCTCGACGTGGACTTTGTCTTTCAGGAAATCGGGCCTCGGCTGTCCGGCAGCCAGGGTGGTGTCGAGGTCAAAGAAGAGCCTCATGTTGTTTTCCTGCCCCAGGTCAAACGTGTGCCATCTGGGGTATTGACCGTTATTGACTTGATCCACGATCTTCTGGACCTCGGCCGCGCTGACTTCCTCCAGGAACTTGCAGCAGACGACAAAGCGCTTGTCACCGTCAACAGGGTCGGTCGGGGTATAATACTCCTCGATGGTGTAGTCGGGCAGGACGGGCAGATCGAGGAACCTGTCGAGTTCGGCCTTGTCCTTGAAGGGCAGCACGGTGCTGTCATCGATTTTTTCCTTCTTGGGTCCGCAGGAGACGGTGGCGTAGGCCAGTGTGCCGGCAATGACCAGCAGACTGAGGGCCATGATGATTCTTCTAGGTGTAGTGGTAGCAGGTTTCATCATGATAGTATTGAAATTTAGGATGTGACTTGAATGTGGTTATCGATTGTTCTTGACAATAATGAGCCGGGATTCTCGTTGAGTACCCTCGACTCATTATTGTCGCAAACAAGTGGTGTTGAATGTTTACTTCTCGGGACCCATCACAATCTCGATCTTGTTGCCGGCGCTGAACAGCTGGCGGGCAAAGTCGGCAATCGATTCGGGGGTCTGGGCCTTCACGATCTGCTCATAGCTCGATACGCCGTCATAACCGTGGGTCAGGTAATCCTGGATAGCGCTCAGCCAGAACCAGTTCTCCTTGCTGTTGGTGGTATAGTCCTTGAGCATCTGCTCGGCAGCCTCGGTCAGCGCGGTGGCGTCGATCTTGGTGCAGGCGTTCTTCATCTCCTCGTTGATGATGTTGAGGGCCATCTCCTCATACTCGGGATTAACGGGGCACACGGCAAGAACCAGCGTTTGGGGACGGTCTCCGGCCATACCGGTCTGGCCGACTGCGTCGGTCGAGTAAGCGGCACCTGCGTCCTCGCGGATCTTCTGCAGATACACGCGGCCCAGGCACTGGGCCAGCATTTCGGCCTTCACCTCATTCTCCAGGGTGTGGGGCAGCTCATTGTTGTGCCAGATCACGATCTCATACTCCTTGGGCGACTCCATCTTCTTGGTGAAGTGACTGATTACTTCGCCCTTCGGCATCTCCATGAAGTTGACCCAGTTGGTCTTCTTGCCCTTCTTGGCGGGCAGGCTGGCGATGTACTGCTCGATGAGCGGACGGATGGTGGCCTCGTCGATAGCGCCGACGAAGGTGAAGGTGTAGTTAGCAGCATTGGCTGTGCGCTCCTTGGCAATCTCCAGGATGCGGTCCAGGCTCACCTGCTTCAGGTCCTCGACATTGAAGGGCTTGTTGCGCCAGCTGTAGTTGCTGATAATGTACTGCAGTGAGTCGCTCAGGGCGCTCTCGGGCATGAGATCCTTGTTCTTGAGCTGGGTCTCCAGCAGACTCATCGTCTGGTTGAACTTCTTCTCGTCCTTGTTCAGTGCGGTAAAGTTGAGGTAGATGAGCTGGAACATGGTCTCCAGATCCTTGACGGTGCTGTTACCTGAAATGTTGTCGGTGTACTGGCCCACGTTCAGGTAGACACCCACCTGCTTGCCGGCCAGGGCCTTCTGCAGCTCGGAGTTCGAGAAGTTGCCCACACCGGTGATGCCGCTCAGCGAGCTCAGCATATTCAGGTTGGCCCAGTCTTTCTCGCCGTAGAGTGACTGGCCGCCGCGCTGGAAAGCGCTCATGCGGATCTCGTCCTGTTTGAAGTCGGTCTTCTTGAGGATGACGCGGGCACCGTTGCTCAGCTCCAGTTCCTTGTAACCCCACTGGGTGTTCTCGCTCTCCTTGACGATCTTGCCCTTCTTGGGCATCTTGGTCATCAGGGGCTCGTTCTTCACGTTGTCAACATAGGGCTGGATGTCGGCTGCGTTGGCAGCATCGAGAGCGGCCTTCAGGCCCTCAACCGTGGGATATACGGCTCCTTCCTTCTCCTGGTTGGTGTTCATGATGACCAGATTCTTGCCGTCGGTATTGATCAGCTCGGGCAATACTTGGTTGATCATCTCGACCTGGATATTGGGGGCCAGCATACCCATCAACTGGTAGCGCTGCTCGATCGAGGGGATGGGCTCACCGTCCAGGTAGTTGCTGCAATACTGGCGGCCGTAGTTCTCGTTCGAGACTTTGTCACGCTCGTTGTAGCGCTTCTCCAGGCGGCTCATGTACTCGTCGCTGGCACGCTGGTACTCGCTGGCGGTGAAGCCGTGCTTGGCGGCACGCAGGGCCTCGATGATCACGGCCTGGGTTGCGGCCTCGGTCTTGCCCTCCTTGGGCATCACGTCGATGGTAAAGGCATCCATCGTGTTGGCCAGGATGTATTCACCGTCATAGCTGTAGGCCATGTCAAAGGGGCAATCGGGCTCCTGGGCCTGGTCGTTCAGGCGCTGGTTCAGCATGCTCACGATCATGTCCTTCATGTAGTCCACCAGCAGGTACATGATATCCTGCTTCTCCTCGGGGGTCTCGGTCTCGTGCTTGAACATCACGCTCACCTCGCTGTACTGCTGCTCCTTGTCCTTGTCCACCACAATGATGGGGGTCTCGTTGTCGGGAACGGGTTCACGAACCACCTGGGCGGCATTGGGGTCGAGCACGCAGTCCTTGTACATCTCCTTGATCTGGGCCTCGATGTGGTCCACATCCACGTCACCCACGATGACCAGGGCCTGGTTGTCGGGACGGTACCACTTGTGGTAGTAGTCGCGCAGGTCCTTGTAGGGGAAGTTGTCCACCACGCTCATCAGGCCGATGGGCAGGCGCTTGCCGAACTTGGAGCCAGGGAACAGGGTCTCGAGCTGGCGCTCCAGGATGCGCATCTGTGCGCTCTGGCCCAGACGCCACTCCTCGTGGATCACGCCGCGCTCCTTGTCAATCTCCTCGTCGGTAAGCAGCAGTCCGTTGCTCCAGTCCTTGAGGATGAGCAGACACGAGTCGATAGCGCTCTGGCGAGTGCTGGGCACGTCGTTGATGTTATACACGGTCTCGGCAATGCTGGTATAGGCATTGAGGTCGCCACCGAAGTTCACACCCAGTGAGCGGGTGTAGTCGATGATGCCCTTGCCCTCGCCATTGAAGTGCTCACTGCCGTTAAAGGCCATGTGCTCCAGGAAGTGGGCGAGGCCGCGCTGGCTCTCCTCCTCCTGGATTGATCCCACGCGCTGGGCGATGTAGAAGTTCACGCGGTGCTCGGGATAATCGTTGTGGCGGATGTAGTAGGTCAGTCCGCAATCCAGCTTGCCGATGCGCACGGCATCATCCACTGGGATAGGCGGCATTTCCTGTGCCGTCAACATGTTGGCGCTGAATACCATGAGCATCAGCAGCAACATCGAAAAGATTTTCTTCATGTTCATAAGACTTTATTCTATAAATGATTGATATATGATGATTGTCTTTCTTTATTTGCAGTTGCAAATGTATAGCATCTTGGACAATTAGCAAACATTTTTTTATTTAAAATAGGGCGGTGATATAAAAGTTGACCCAAACCCTGCGGGGTTGATGTGAACCTTTATCTCGGTATTTCTTCTCTCGTTTTTCATAACTCGCGATGTCTTTTATTGATTGTTTCCACATGTTAGACGCTTCCAGCATGTAAAAAACTACATCTTGGAAGCGTTTTTTTTTACATCGTAGGGAATGATGTGAAGATGGATGTCAGGCAATATTCTTACTTGCGGGTGACGTCTTGCAGCCAGTTGACGATATCCTCCAGCACCTGGGGCGCCATTGTCTCGCGGATGACGGCATACTGTGTGCTGCCCACCCATCCGCTGCACGTCTGGAAGAAGTGGTTCAGTCCCTCATAGGGCTTGACCGTGGCGTGCGGCACGAGTCGCTTGATGGCGCTCAGGTTCTCCTCGCATGCCACTTGGGCATCCAGCGTGCCGTTGATGGCGAGCATGGGACACTTGACGCGCTTGAGGTTCTCGGTGGGGTCATACTGGAAGATGCAACTCGTGATGAGTGTCATGTCCACAAGTTGGTCGATGGTCATCTTGTCTCCTAATTCTTCCAGTTGTTCGGGATGGCTCTGATAAAAGGCAATCATCTTGTTGCGCAACGTGACAGAATCTTTCTCGGCAGCGATGATCTTGAACAGTTCCTCATTCAAGCGTAGAGCTGCTGAATCGGGTTCCTTGCCCATAGCTTTACCCAACAGCTTGACTTGCTGCATGCCCAGTTCAACGCCATCAACGCCAGTTCCTGCCAGCGACACGATAAAGGGGACTTCGTCAGGGTGCTTGGCTGCGTTCATGATGGCAATCATGCCGCCCTCGCTATGACCCATCAGGCCCGCGCGTGTGGCATCCACCTCGGGGCGTGACTTGAGGTATCGCAGGGCAGCCATGGCGTCGGTAGCCAGCGGTTCGGTGGGAGCAAGCGGGTTGCCGCCGACCGTGGCACCCACGCCACGCTCGTCATAGCGCAGCACGGCAAAACCGTTGCGGCTCAACGCGTCGGCCAGCACCAGGAACGGCTTGTGATTAAAAAACTCCTCGTTGCGGTCATGTGGACCTGATCCGGCAATCAGCACCACAGCCGGGAAATGGTTGCCGCTGTTGGGCAAGGTCAGTGTGCCGGCAAAGGTGATGCCGTCGTTGGTGAAGGTCACCTCCTCGGCATGATAGGGCTTGTTGTTGTCGGCCTCGATGGCGGCTTCCTGGGGACGACGGTTGTTGTCGTCCTTGCCCACCTTGCGGGTCAAGCGCAGGGGCAAGTTGGTACCCATTTGGGTGAATACACCGTCCAGCGTGTTGCCTTCCAACGTACCCTTGTACTTGGCATAGGAGTCTGGAATGTCCACATCCAGTTCATTGCCTGTGATGGTGGCAGTTGCCGGCAAGTTGAATGCGCCCTGGTCGGGTGAATCCCACGTGAAGGTGACGCCTTGGTCGGTCTGCTCAATGTGGAACACCAGTGTCAGTGAATAAACGCCTGCCTCCACGGTGCCCTCCCACGTACCGTTGAAGTCCTGGCCGTGAGCTACGTTGCTGAGGCTTGCCACCATCATGATGGCAAGGCCAATTATCGATTTAAAACTTGGTTTTTTCATTTCTATTAAGTTTTTATGGGTGAATTAATGATTATTGTCAAGAGTTATTATCGCTCTGTGGTGATGGCGTGAGGTTGTCGGCTTCTCCGACAGTAAGGCCGGATATAGTTTCGGGGGGTGAATGATGACGCGGCCCACTTGTTTTACTTGTCGGTCCAGCAGGCTGGCCTAACTTTCAACTTATCGCCACGTGAGCCCGATGTAACCAAGTAGCAAGTATGATTGTTGCTGGTCTCACGCTTGTAGGCCTGGCGGTCATTGTAGATATCTATGATGTTAGCCAGGTTTTTACGGGTGTTGACGACATCTTCATTCATCAAGTAGTGTTCCACAAAGAAGCTGGTCTCGCTATTGATGGTGTTCTTGCTCAAGTGGCCGACCCCCTTCCTGACGCCGATCTTCTCGGCGATGATGTTACATTTGGCCGAGAGCCGGGCATTGGGCCGGCCTGTCATCAGCGTGTCGGTTTTGGGCACGAAGGTGTAATCAAAGCCGATTTTTACAGGAACCGTGTCGGTCTTGACCGACTGGGACCATAATGTCACGTATGTTGTGTCGGCGGGATCAGCGCTGATTGTATCAACGACGTCGACCCCAGCATCACCTTTATAGGTGACAACCAGGTCACACAAGTCCATCAAGTCCCTTGAGCAGTCAATACTGTAGGTTACTTTGAGAGATACGTCTTTCTCAGCATCTTCTTGATGCTGTCCGCAGGACATCAATGCGAGAGCGGCAAGTGCCGTGATTGTGGCGTGAGATAATAGCTTTTTCATCGTTCTGTTTCTTTAGAGGTTTCATAATTGTTTGGTTCATCGGCATTGATGGGCTTCAATTTGATCTCAAAATGGCCATTGTTGATGCTGACCACCTGGGTGTGGGTGTAAAAACCCATAAAACCATTGTAGAAAAGGCCTGACTTGGCATTCTGGGACTCCAGATAGGGCACAACCTTGCTGCTGGCGATGTCATCGATGTCGATGAGTTTCTCGGTCCAGTCGGAGCCAATAGGCATCCCAAACCCAAACGGTGTCGTGTTCTGGCACTGGACTTCCAGGTCCAGTTTGCATCTGTCCTTGGACAGCTTGGCGTCAGGCTTGATGAGCAGGCGATATTTGACAATGCCGATTTCGGTCGGGAAGGAATGATTGACTATCTTTTTTGTCCAATGGGTCAAGTTGATCGTGTCGGTGACATCTGCGCCGCCAGATCCCTTGTAGGTGATTTCGATATCGCTGACGGCAATCAGGTCGGCCGATGCCTTTACCCGAATGGTGGTCTTCAATAGTTTCTTGCTTAAAGAGCTCTTACCGGAGCCTGAGCCACAGGAGACGAGGGCCACTGTTGCCAGCATCAGCACTGCGATGATAGATAATCTTTTCATGATTCAAGAGAGTTGATTGTGGTTAATAACTATTGATAAAATCACTCACAATGGTCACTCCATATCCCCATTATTGTGAAAGGATAATGCTGGTCATGAACGTGACGATGGCAATGACGATGGTTGCCGCTGTTGCTACAAATGCTTTCTGTTCCATAATACTATCCGTTTTTTAAAAACTACGAATTACGCAAACTGTGTTTCATCAACTTATGGTGTTGTGCTGCTGGGTTGGGTCCACGTAATTCGTAGTTTAATTAATGTTTACTTGTTAAGGTAATCCTGATAGAGTCTCTGGAGCTCATCCGGGGTAATGCCCACAGCCTTGAGTTGGCCCAGGAAGTAGTCCATCTCGCCCTGCATGAGCTGGTCGCGTCGCGAGGCGACGATTTTCTCTTGAGCGTCAGGACTCACGAAGTAGCCCAGTCCGCGCTTGGTGTAGATGATGCCGTTGTGCTGCAGGTGGTCGTAGGTGCGCGCCACGGTGTTGGCGTTAACCTCGATCTCGGCGGCGAGTTCACGCACGCTGGGCACCTTGCCGTCGGGCGTCAGTGACCCTGAGATGATCTGGTCGCCGATGCGGTCTGCGATTTGCAGATAGATCGCTTTATTATCTTTGAAATTCATGATTCTATTCTTTGTTTTAATTTATTTCCACCACTTGAGTGAAACGACATCTTTACGCTTAAACAGGTACCAGGCGAGAGCCCAGAACACGATGGCCTGAACGATGACCCAAATGAACATGCTCGTTGAGAAGGTGCCTCCTGTCACAAATTCCATGAACCACTGGGCAAAAGCCTCCATGTCGCCAACGCAGAGCACAACTGGCACGGCAATCAGGAACACGGCAAACTCAACGGCATAAAGTGCTGCAAACGTCTTGAGTGCCGACAGGCGGGGCCACAACACGCTGCCCATCAAGAACAGTCCCATGTTGGCAATCAAGCCGACCCACATCACGAGCGACATGTAGCTGGTAATGTTGGCTGCGTCGGCTATTTCATCATAGCCTCTTACCGTTTCAGCAATGCTGTTCAGGAAATTCATGGGGCCGGGGACATAGAAGGAGTCACTCCTGAACCACCACAGGGCGGCAATGCGCGTCAGGTCAGCCAGTTGGGCGCAGACAAAGAAGGCAACCGTCATTGCCACCGCATAGATGAGCACGCTAGCCAGGAACTTCTCGAGCGTCGATGACGGCGAGGTGAGATAGTGGGTACGTCCGGGTTTCGTCTTCAGGTCCTTGAATGCCAGCGAGGCGACGATGCACACTACTAGCGAGGCAATGCTGCCTACAATGATCTGAGGGATGTGATAGACCTCGGGATCGGTGAAGAAATCCTTCTGAGGTGTAATCAGGTTGCCCAGGATCATGACCATGGTCAGCAGTCCGTAGATGCCGATGATGGTGAACAGCAGCATGCGCTTGTTCTCAACGACCTCCTTGCGTACGGTAGCCGTGAAACGGCTCCAGTCGAATGTTTGATTGATGGCGGTATTCATAGTGGTGTTCATTTTGAGGTGGTGAATAATTGGTTGATAGCAGCAGGGTTCTGGAGCGTGGCGTTGAACAGCATCTCCAGATCCACCTTGGTCTCCTCGCCGTCACGGGCAGGTACGGCACCGAGCGGGCCGAAGGGACTCTGTAGCACAAAGATGGGCTGGTCGCCCTCGCGCAGTGGGCGGAAAGCCACCTTGCTCATCACGTCGGCCATGCTGGTGTTGAGCAGCACGTGACTCTGGTCGATGATGACCACGTGATCCAGGATGTCGCTGATGTCGCGCACCTGGTGGGTCGAGATGAGCATCAGCTTGTCGTCACTCATGCCTGTGGTGACGAGTTTGCGGAACTGGCTCTTGCTGGGAATGTCCAAGCCGTTGGTCGGCTCGTCCATGATCAGCACGCGGGTGTTGGTGGCAAAGGCGAAGGCCATGAACACTTTCTTCTTCTGGCCCATGGAGAGGGAGTGGAGTTTGGTATCCATCATCCCACCCATCTCGAAGATGTCCAGGTAGCGCTGCATGTCCTCCATCGAGAAGCGGGGGTAGAATGGCGCATTGATGCTCACATACTTCTTGAGCGTCAGCTGCGGCAGTTCAAACTCCTCGGGTACGAGGAAGACGTCGCTCATCGTCTGGGGCAGGCGACGGCGCACGTTCTCGCCGTCCATGGTCACTTCTCCACGTTGGGGAGTGAGCAGGCCTGTCATCAGATAGATGAGCGTGGACTTGCCGGCTCCATTCTTGCCCAGCAAGCCATACACGTTGCCGGCATTCAATTCCATCGTGAAGTCTCTGAACAGCTCTGGAGACTTCTTGCCGTAACCGAAACTTATTTCATTGAATTTAAACATAATAGATAGATATTTTAAAGATGAATAAAATACTTTTCTAGTGTACTACTTAACTAGTACACTGCAAAGGTGTAACAATAGTTTTGAATCCACCAAATTCTTTAACATTTTTTAAGAATTTTTCTTTTTAGGCCATAAAAGAATTAGCGCCACCCAGATGATCTCTGGATGACGCTAAAACCTTATTTATGAGTCTATTACTATGCTTCGCCGTTCAGCAACATGTCAATCAGTGCCGAAACGTCTCCAATAGAAACGTCTTGATCTGTGTTCACATCTGCTGCTGCAGTGTCGATGCCGGTGGCGTCGCCCGTCAACAGGTAGTCAATGAGCACCGACACGTCGGCAATGGTAACTTCGCCGTCCATGTTCACGTCACCAATCTTGAAGGTGGGCGTGCTTCCAGCGTCATTCGTGAACTCCATGTCCTTCACCTGGGCCAGGGGCAACGTTGCCGTGCCCTCGGCGTTGGTGATGGTCACGTTCGTATTATCATAGGTGAGCTTGAGGCCTTCTACCGAATAGGTCACAGTCGAGTTGTCGGTCTTGGTGAACTTCAGGTAGCTATAGGTCTCGGCGCCGGCAACCATAGCCACCAGTGCGATAAGCATCGTTATAATCGTCTTTTTCATTTTTCTAAGTCTTTTAAATAATGATGTCATTGTTTATAACTACTTGAGGAATTACCAACCGGGACCCCAGCCGCCACCGCCAGAATAGGTCGAGAGTGAAACTTGTGAGCCGCCGGTTGCGTTGGTTGCGCCCTTACCGGTCCAGAAGGTGGTACCGCTTGCCGTTACGCCAGTATAGAGTTTAGGCGTGGAAGGAGCAGTCACAACGATGGTCTTGCTGGTTGATGAGCCGCCGCCACCAGGGCCAAAGCCGCCGCCACCCTGATTAGAGAAGGTGGGCGTGTAGGCTGCAAAGGCTACGTTGTTGCCACTGTAGAGGGCAATCCACTTGTTGGCGCTGACGCTGCCCTGATAGCAGTCCTGGCTGAGGCTTGCACCGCTCTCGATGGCACCCATGTTGCCGCCGATGGCCATCAGGTTGGCACCGTTCTGGATATTAACCGTGTAGCCGCCCTCGCTGTTGGCGTCGAGGCCCTCCTCACTGCCGCAGCAGAAGACGTAACCGCCGCTCAGGTACATGTTGCCATTAGAGTCGATGGCATCGTTGCCTGTTGCTACGGCATAGGTGTAACCGCCCTTGAAGTACATGTGCGAGGAGCTGTTCAACGCGTCGTCATAGCTGGTCACCTCGATATAGCCGCCATTGATGGTCATGACGCTCTTGGACTCAAAGCCCTCAGCACCTTCGCCACCAGTAGCCGAGATGGTGATGGTTCCGCCGTTGACGGTGATGTTACCGTCCACCTTGATGCCCTTGGGCGAGGAGCGCTTGTCGCTGCTAGATGACGAGCCACCGCCGCCAGGTCCCTGGCCGCCGCCACCGCTGCTGCTCTCGCCGTAGCGGCTACCGGTAGTGCTCACCTTGATATTACCGTCATTGACAATGAGCCAACCGTCGATGCTCATGCCCTTGTCGCCGTTACCCGTGGCCTTGAGGTCAAAGGTACCGCCGTCGATGGTCACGTTGTTGTCACACTTGATGCCGGCGCTGGCACTGGTCGTCTGGTCGTCGGCTGTCTGGCCACCGCCACTCACAGTACCGCTGATATTGCCGCCACTGATGTGCAGGTTGCCCTCGCACTTGAGCGCCTTGCTGGCAGGACCGTTGATGGTATAGGTAATGGTGCCGCCAGTGATTTCCATATCATAGTCGCTCTTGATACCGTGGTCATAGGTGTTCAGCGTCAGCGTGCCGTCACTGATGAGGACGGTGCCCTCACTGTGAACGCCAACGGCCTCGTCCTTGATGGTGGTGCACTTCATGCTGGCACCATTCAGGATAAAGGCATAGTCGGCCTTGGCACACTTCACGCTGCTGGTGTCAACTGTGCTGTAAGCCCAATCACCGCCCGAGCAGTTGATGTCGATGGTACCGGCAGTGGCGGTCATCGTGCTGTCGCACTTCATACCGCGCGCGCCATTGCCTGTCATGGTGATGTTTACAATGGCCTCAGCGCCGTTGATGGTGAGGTTGCGGTCGCTGCCGATGCCGGTAGCTTCCTTGATCTTGCTCTTGTCAGCGTCCCAAACGGGGATACCCGTGTGCTTCAGCGTGAGCGTGCCGCCCTGGATGTCCACATTGCCTTCGGCCTTGATGCACTTGGAGCCGGCGGCACTGGCATTGATGGTCAAGGTACCGCCCTTGATGAGCACGTGGCCGTCCTCTTCAGGAATGGCAGTGTCCTCGGCGTCAACCTGGATGCCGTCGTCGCCACAGCTCTGGATATTGATGGTGCCACCGTTCATCTGGAAGTACTGCACCACGTTGATGGCGTCGGCTACAGCACTGACGATGGTGATGTTGCCTACGGTCTTCTTCACCTCCATATACTCATTGCAGGCCAGCGCGTGCTTCTTGTTGCCCGTGATGGTCAGCGAGCCGCCCTTGCTGAACTCGGCATGGCCCTTAACGAGGAAGGCGGCCTTCTTGGTGTTGTTGGCACCGTCGGTCAGCGTGTTGGTCGTGCCGTCAACCAGCTGCACGGCAATGCGCTTGCTGTTCTGGATGTTGATGGCCGCGCTGTCGGGGTTGGTGAGGTTCACACCATTCAGGGCGAGCGTCATCTTGTAAAATCCGGCATGGTAGAAGCAGCCACTGGTGCTGGTACCCTGCAGGGTGTAGGTGTACTCGGTGGCGACGTCAGCGTCTTGCATGACGGCAACGCGCGCACCGTTGACCTCAGCGGTGATGTGGTTGGCGATGTTGCCGGCCACATACACGTCGGCCACGGTGTTGTTGTACTTGACAAGGACATTGTCGTCGGCAAACGTCTCGCTGGCGACGGTCACACTGTCCACATCGGCAAGGGTGAAACCCTTCTCAAGCACGGTGAGCAGACTGGCCGAACTGTACGGCATTGTGCCCACCGATTCGGTGTTGTAGGCCCAATGCACATGGCCAGTGTGTATCCACATGGTCTGTTGCGCATAGCCCATCACACCCGCAATTGCAATCATTGCTGCTAACAGGAATCGTTTTCTCATAATAATGTGAAACTTTAGGTGTATTTTGAACGAATTAAAACATGATTAATTCCCGCAAAACTATTCAACATTATTATAAAATGCAAGCAACGGGACCAGTTTTTCAACCAATCCCTAAATAAAATCTGTAAATCTGCCTAAAGCTTATAATTTGAGTTTTTAGTTGTTAGTCGTTAGTTGGATGCGGATGCCACCTAAAGCCTAAAGCCTAAAACCTAGAGACTCTCCATGTGCGTGATTGTGCGTAGCACTGTCAGGGCTGTGCTCACGCTCGTGATGTTGCCGATGACCACACTGCGGCGCCCGTTTTTCTGCCGCAGGTCGCATCGCTTGGGGTTACCGTACACGTAGTTCAGGATGCGTCCGAATGCCGGTGACTGGTAATAGGCCTTGTTCTCCTCGCCCACCAGGAACAGATGCATCTGGTGCTGGCGGATGACCAGTTTCTCGATGCCCAGTCGACGGGCTGTGCGGCGCAGCGGCACGATGCGTATCAGCTCGGCCGCCATCTCGGGAATCTTGCCAAAACGGTCCACCATCCGCTGCTCGAAGGCCTCCACCTGTTCGTCGGTCTCCATGTTGTCGAGCTCGCGATAGAGGGTGATGCGCTCGTTCTCCTGCGGCACATAGCTCGCGGGGAACATCAGTTCCAGGTCGGTGTCCACCACGCAGTCGGTGACAAAATCGGTGTTACCGTCAAGCCCGTCACCGCCGTTGTCCGCCTCAGCCGATGCCGCAAATGTCGACGCGAACTCCTCAGTGCGCAGCTCGGTGACAGCCTCCTTGAGCACGCGCTGGTAGGTCTCATAACCCAGGTCGGCGATAAAGCCGCTCTGCTCGGCTCCCAGCAGGTTACCCGCTCCGCGGATGTCCAGATCCTGCATCGCAATCTGGATGCCCGAGCCCAGGTCGCTGAAGCTCTCGATGGCCTGCAGGCGCCGCCGGGCGTCGGTGGCCAGCGGCTTGCCGGGCGGCACCAGCAGGTAGCAGAATGCTTTGCGGTTGCTGCGGCCCACGCGGCCCCTGAGCTGGTGCAGGTCGCTCAGGCCATAGCGGTCGGCGTTGTTGATGATGATGGTGTTCACGTTGGGCATGTCGATGCCGTTCTCGATAATGGTCGTCGACAGCAGCACGTCATAGTCGTGGTTGCCAAAGTCGATGATAATCTGCTCCAGCTTCTCGGGCGGCATCTGGCCGTGCCCCACAACCACACGGGCGTCGGGCACCACGCGGCGTATCATGTTCTCCAGCTGCTCCAGCTGCTCGATGCGGTGGTTCACAAAGAACACCTGGCCATTGCGCGACAGCTCAAAGTTGATTGCTTCGGCCACAATGTCGTCATCGAGCGTACCCACCGTGGTCAGAATAGGGTAGCGGTTGGCCGGAGGCGTGGTCAGCGTGCTCAGGTCCCTGGCTCCCATCAGCGAGAACTGCAGCGTGCGCGGGATGGGCGTGGCGCTCATCGTCAGCGTGTCCACGTTGAGTTTCATCTGCTTGAGCTTGTCCTTCACGGCGACGCCAAATTTCTGCTCCTCGTCCACCACCAGCAGGCCCAGGTCATGGAACTGCACCGTCTTGCCGATGAGCTTGTGTGTGCCGATCAGGATGTCGATTTTTCCCTCCTTGAGGTCGGCCAGCAGTTGCTTCACCTCCTTGGGCTTGCGTGCGCGGCTCAGGTAATCCACCCTCACGGGAAAGTCCTGCAGGCGCTCCTTGAAGGTGCGGTAGTGCTGAAACGCCAGCACCGTCGTCGGCACCAGCACCGCCGTCTGCTTGCCGTCGGTGGCCGCCTTGAAGGCAGCACGCACCGCAATCTCGGTCTTGCCGAAGCCCACGTCGCCACAGATCAGGCGGTCCATCGGCTTGTCGCTCTCCATGTCGGCCTTCACGGCCTGGGTGGCCGTCAGCTGGTCGGGCGTGTCCTCATAGATGAACGACGCCTCGAGCTCCTGCTGCAGGTAGCCGTCGGGCGTGTAGGCAAAGCCCCGCTGCTCGCGGCGGGCGGCATACAGCTTGATGAGCTCTCGGGCAATGTCCTTCAGCCGGCTCTTGGTGCGTGACTTCATCTTGGCCCACGTGTTGCTGCCCAGGCGGTTCAGCCGTGGCGCCTCGCCCTCCTTGCTGCGGTACTTCGACAGCTTGTGCAGTGAGTGGATCGACACATAGGCCTCGTCGCCGTTCTGGTAGGTGAGCTTGATCATCTCCTGTGGCGTGCCGTTCATCGACGTGCGTATCAGTCCGCCAAACTTGCCCACGCCCAGGTCCTCATGCACGATGTAGTCGCCCTTCTCGATCTGGTTCAGCTCCTTCAGTGACAGGGCCAGCTTGCCCGAGCGTGCCTTGTCACTCTTGAGGTTGTACTTGTGGAAACGGTCAAAGATCTGGTGGTCTGTAAACACACACACCTTCAGGTCCTCGTCCACAAATCCCTCATGAATCGTGCGCAGCACGGGCTCAAAGGTGATGTGGTCGCCCCGGTCCTCAAAGATGTTGTGCAACCGCTCGATCTGCTTGGCGCTGTCGCTCAGTATCAGCAGCTTGTAACCGCGATTCAGGAAGTCGGTAAACGACTGGCCGATCAGGTCAAAGTTCTTGTGGTAGATGCCCTGTGGCTTGCAGTGCAGCGACAGGCGCTTCACGCCACGCTCCGCAGGGGCCTCGCCATTGACAATGGCGATGCGCCGCAGCGCGTGCAGCCGCTTGGCAAATAGCTCGGCATCGATCACCTTGCTCGTCGCCTGGGTGTCGCCCTCCTCGGCTATCAGTGCGCTGGCCGACATGCCCTCGCGGGCAATCTCCCCGATGCGCGTCGTCAGCCAGTGCTCGCTGCGGCACAGCACGATGGTGTCATCGCCCACGTAGTCCAGCAGCGACACGTTGTCCTGCCGTCCTCGCGACGGCGAACTGTTGTTGATGATGCTCACCTGTTCCAACCGCTCCTCGCTCAGCTGCGTCTCCACGTTGAAGGTGCGTATCGAGTCGATGTCATCACCCCAGAAGTCGATGCGGTAAGGCAACTCGTTGCTGTAGCTGAACACGTCCAGTATCGAGCCCCGCACGCTGTACTGGCCCGGCTCGTACACATAGTCGGTCGCCGTGAAGCCCAGCTCGCGCAGCCTGGCAGCCGTCTCGCTCAGGTCGGCAGTGCCGCCTGCCCGCAGCACGATGGTGCTCGCCACAACATCCTCGCGGCGGCGCACCCGCTCGGCCAGCGCCTCGGGATAGGTCACCACCCAGCGCACCCCGCGGTCGTCATACCAGCGGTTCAGCACCTCGGTGCGCAGGATCTCGTTCGGAGCATCCACCTGCCCGTACTTGATGTCGCGCTTGTAGCCCGATGGAAATATCAGCACCTGCTTCTCACTCGTCAGCTGGCACAGGTCATTGTACATGTATCCCGCCTCGTCCAGGTCATTGACCACAACCAGGTAGGGACAGCCCCGATCGGGTAGCCGCGACAATAACACTGCCGCGCTCGAGCCCGCCAGCCCGTCGATTACCGCATTGCCACTGCCCGCCAGCAGCTTCTTCACCGCTGCTGTCCGTCCCTTGCCATTAAGCAATTCACACAGTTCCCGTATCTCCATGACTGCAAAATTACTCAATTTTCCCCAAATCACCCCACCCACCGCCAATAATACAGCCCCCCTGCGCCTCAATAATATTTTTCTCTGCGTCTTCGCGTGAGGCTTGTACTGACGGTGGGCTCACGCCAAGCCGCCAAGCCGCCAAGTTTTTTATTTTTTTCTTTGCGTGTTTGCGTGGGGGGCGTGTCTGACGTTGGTTTCTGCAACAGCGCTAAAGCCTAAAACCTAAGACCTAATGGTGTCTAAAGATGCAGCAGGCGGGCATACTCGCCCGGCTTGTTAAACATCTTGCTGGCGGCATCCAGGTACTCGTCGTCCTTGATGGAATGCTGCACCTGCCCGCGCTGGTAGTAGAGGCGGTCCATGATTTCCTGGCCCAGCAGATAGGCGATGTCGCGGCGGTGCAGGTCCAGGTCGTGGTCCAGGTCATGCTTGAGCAGGGCCTCGAGCCGGTCGAACTGTGCCTTGGTGGAGTCGTTCATGTAGCCCTCGGCCGTGGCGGTCTTGCGCAGGGCCTCGAGCTGTTGCTCACACACCTTGTCATACTCAAACTTGTCCGGGTTGATAAACGCCTTGAACTCGTTGAATATCGTGTCGGTCACCTCAAAGAGGGCCGGCTCGGGAATGTCGTCCCGATGCTCGGACACATACTTGGTGGCGAAGTCAAAGTCCCAGTGGTCGCGCATGATGTTGTACACGATGCGCTTGAGCTCTCGGGGCTCCACCTTGATGTCGGGCATGATGCCGCCTCCCTCACGCACCTCGCGGCCATGTGCGGTGTGGAACACGCGCGCCGTGCTGTCGGTGGTGGTCTTCTTGTAGGTGCCGTCGGCATTGCGGTTGCCATAGTCGACCTCCTGGATGAGTCGGCCGCTGGGGATGTAATACTTGGCGATGGTGACCTTGAGCATGCCGTCGTAGGGCAGCGAGCGGGTGGACTGGACCAGCCCCTTGCCAAACGAGCGCGAGCCGATGATCACCGCGCGGTCCAGATCCTGAAGGGCACCAGCCGTGATCTCGCTGGCACTGGCCGACCCCCCGTCGATGAGCACCGCCAGGGGAATCTTGGTGTCCACGGGATCGGTGGTGGTCTTGTAGGTGCGCTCACTGGACTTCTCGCGACCGCGCATCTGCAGCACCTGGGTGCCCTTGGGGACAAAGCATCCCACAATCTGGATGGCACCCTCGACGATGCCGCCTCCGTTGCTGCGCAGGTCGAGGACGATGTTCTTGACGCGTGGATCCTTCTTGAGCTCGATGACGGCATCGCGCACCTGCTGGGCCGACTTCTCGTTGAAGGTCGTCAGGTCGATGTAGCCGATGTTGCCGCGCGTCACGCCGTAGTAGGGCACGGGATTGACGCTGATGGTCTCGCGGTTGAACGAGAAAGTCTTGACGCTGTCCTGATCGTATGGGCGCACAACCGTCACCGTCAGGTGGGTGTTGGCTTGCCCCTTGAGGCGCTTGCTCACCTGGTCGCTGGCCCATCCCGCCGTGCTGTCGCCGTCGATCATGATGATGCGGTCGCCAGGCCGTAGGCCGGCGCGTGCCGCGGGACTGTTCTCATACGGGCTGCTGATGTACACGCCCTTCTTGCCGTCGATGGTACGCTCCATCAGGTAGCTGCCGATGCCGCCATACTCTCCCGTGCTCAGGGTCATGAACTCGTCGGTCTCCTTGGCAGGGATATACTCGGTGTAGGGGTCTATCTCGTCGAGCATCGCGTTGATGGCGTTCTCGATGGTCTTCTGGGCATCGATGGTGTCGACATAGAATGTGTTCAGCTCCTTGTACAGGGTGTTGAAGATGTCCAGACTGCGCGACACTGCCGCATCGTCGTTCACGGTCTTGTCGCCGGCGGCAAGGGCTACAGGGGCAGCCAGGCTCATGGCCACGCATCCCCAAGCAAGATATTTGAGCGTCGTTTTCATCATTTATTTCATGTATTTGGCTGCGAAAATACTATTATTCCATGAATCTGAGCCGTTTTAGAGGCCTAAAAAAGCTTTATTAAACGAAAATTTTCAAGTTTTTTCCTTTTTTTATTGCACAGTTCAATTATTGGCAGTAACTTTGCACCGCATTTTTCGGCAGGGGTTGCCGACAAGATGCAGAATACGCTTCTTTAGCTCAGTTGGTTAGAGCATCTGACTGTTAATCAGGGGGTCCTTGGTTCAAGTCCAAGAAGAAGCGCGACATAATAGATAGATATTTTATATTTAAGAGGAATGCTTCTTTAGCTCAGTTGGTTAGAGCATCTGACTGTTAATCAGGGGGTCCTTGGTTCAAGTCCAAGAAGAAGCGCCAGAGGCGAGACTGCGTGAGCAGCCTCGTTTTTGGTTTATTGGGGAAAATGCTTTACCTTTGCCCCGTTCATAATCAAGTTTTAAAAAAAAACGATATCAATATGGAAAACATGCTCAATGTGATGAGTGACTGGATTGTGGCCCTGAGCGATGCTGTGTGTGGCTACCCGGAGTTCTTTCTGCTGATTGGCGGCGGATTGTTCTTGTTTATCTTCTCGGGCGCCGTGTCTATCAGGCGCCTGCCATGGGCTGTGCGCGCCCTGCGCGACAAGCAGGCCAGCGCCAGCGGCAAGCAGTCGGGCCAGATCAGCTCGGTCCAAGCCCTGCTCAGCGCCATTGCCGCCACGGTGGGCATGGGCAACATCGCTGGTGTGGCCATCGCCCTGTCGATCGGCGG
Source organism: uncultured Muribaculaceae bacterium (assembly GCA_964628205.1). Classification (GTDB taxonomy): domain Bacteria; phylum Bacteroidota; class Bacteroidia; order Bacteroidales; family Muribaculaceae; genus Sodaliphilus. The sequence goes on along the minus strand of CAZVMM010000025.1, from coordinate 19,112 downwards.
GCCGGGCACGGTGTTCTGGATGTGGGTAAGCGCCCTGGTGGGCATGTCGACCAAGTTCTTTGAGGGCTCGCTCTCTATCATGTATAAGGGCCGTGACAGCGCCGGCGAGGTGCAGGGCGGACCGATGTACATCATCACTAAGGGCTTGGGCGAGAAGTGGAAGCCGCTGGCGGTGGCATTCTCTATCTTTGGACTCGTGGGCACCCTTTGCTTCATGCAGGCCAATCAGCTGGTGGAGTCGGTAACCACCGTGTTCACCACGCCCATGGGCATCGAGAACACGCTGACGCTGCGCTTCATCATGGGCCTGGTGATGGTAGCCATCGTGGGTGCCGTGATTCTGGGTGGCATCAAGCGCATCGCCCTGTTCGCCTCGCGCATCGTGCCCGTGATGGTGATCCTGTATCTGATCATGGTCGTTGTTATCATGGCGATGAACTTCAGGGAGATACCCGGTGTGTTCGGACAAATCTTTGAGGGCGCGTTCGACATGCGGGCCGGTTTTGGCGCGTTTGCCTACGTGGCCCTGACCGGTGCCCGCCGAGCCGCCTTTGTCAACGAGGCCGGCGTGGGAACCGCATCGATGATGCACGGAGCCAGCAAGAACACCGACCCCATCCGCGAGGGCCTTATCGCCATGCTGGGCCCCGCCATCGACTCGGGCCTGGTGTGCACCCTGACCTCGATTCCCATCATCATTGCCGGCAACTATGTGGGCCTGACTGACCCCAAGGGCTTGTATGTTGCACTCGGTGCCTGGGGGCAGCTGCTGCCCGGCATCGGTCACCTGCTGCTGATGACCATCGTCTTCTTCTTTGCGTTCTCGACGATGTTCTCCTATAGCTACTATGGCCAGAAGTGCACCAACTACCTGTTTGGCGCCCACAACGTCAAGTGGTACAACTATTATTACCTGGCCATGATCGTCGTGGCCGCCATGATTCCGCTCAAAGTGATGGTCAGCATCATGGACCTGGCCTTCGCGCTGATGGCATTATGCACCATGTTTACCATCATCGCCCTGAGTCCGCGCGTCAAGCGGCTGATGAAGCCCTATTTCAGCAAGAAATAACCATCTGGCGGGGGCTATCCCGCCCTCAGCAAGGGACAAAACACACCGCACGGGCAGCCTCATCAGTAGCTGTCCGTGCGGCATTATGGCTTATCAGGAAAAAGCGGGGGATGGGTCAGCGCAGGGTGCGGGCAAAGTGGGCCATCTTGATGGCCGCCTCGGCCGCCTCGGTCCCCTTGTTGCACAGGGCTCCGCCAGCGCGGTCCAGGGCTTGCTGCATGTCATCGGTGGTGAGCACGCAGAAGATGACAGGCACGTCCTGGGTGGCGTTGAGGTAGGCGCACCCCTGAGTGGCGCTGTCACACACGTAGTCGAAGTGTGGCGTACCGCCGCGTATCACACAACCGATCATGATGACGGCATCGTAGCGGCCTGTGCGGGCCATCTTGGCAGCGCCATAGGTCAGCTCAACAGTGCCAGGGACTTGGGCCACGGTGATGTCCTCATAGCCCTCACGGTCAAACAGGTCGAGTGCTCCCTGGAGCAAGGCCCCGGTGATCTGCTCGTTCCACTCGGCGCAGACGATGCCCACGGTGAGGCCATCGACGTGTGGCAGTGTATGGAGCTGGCTAGAACCCTGACGGGCATTTAATTCGGTGGACATGGGTACGGAAAAGTTATTGCGGGTTACAGGTTGTTGGGGAAACGGGCATTGGTGGTGATGAAGTCCACCCCCATGGCCTTGACGCGCTCAAAGTCCTCAACGCGGTCCACGGTCCAGACGTTGACCTTGAGCCCTGCGGCGTGCATGGCATCCACGGCCTCCTTGGTCACGATGGTGTGAACCACATCCAGGTCCATGTTGTACTGTTTGCACCAGTCGACCCACTCCATGATGGTGCCGTCTTCATCACCGGCAAGCACCTGAACAGTGATGTCGGGATAGTGGCGGTGGATGAAGTCTACCACGCCGGGCATGAAGGAGATGATGACGGCGCGGTCGCTCAGGCCCTTCTGGTCGATGAGGTTGATGAGCGCGGGAATGCCGTCAAAGACGGGCTCGTTGTCGGCCTTGGTGTTGCTGTGGATCGAGGTGCAGACCTTGACCTCGACGACAGGCACCACGTTATACTCCTTGCAGATGTCCAGGAACTCTCCCAGCGTGCAGGGAGTTCCGGCATAGGTGATGCCGTGGCGCTTGCTGGTCAAGCGCGTGGCCAGCACATCGCTGGTGGACATGTCGGCAATCTTGGTCTCAGGACCGCCTAAGCGCTTGTAGTTGTCATCATGGCTGATGACAAAGGTGCCGTCGGCATCGACACGGATGTCGCACTCCAGGCCCCAAGCTCCGGCATTGGCTCCGTTGATAAATGCGGCGCGGGTGTTCTCGACGCCCCACTGCGATCCGCGGTGGCCGACGATGAGCTGTGCCTGCATTCCCATGGAACACAGGATGACGAGGGCGATTGTAAAGATACTCTTGAGCAATGTCATGATGTTCACGTTTTTATTCTTGTTATTGAGTAGGTCTTGGATCTCGTGTTCCTCGGCGGTGGCATCGAGCCGCTGGGCCAGTGGCAGCAGGGAGCGCAGCAACTGCTCGGCGGCTGCTCGGCGGTTGATCAGGCGCATGAGCGCCTTGGCCAGGCCGATGGAGAGACGCAGGTCGCGCAGCCCCATACGTTCGCCCAGCTTCTTCTGGTAACGCAGTGCCTTGGTATAGTACTTGACAGCATTGCGTCCGTTGCCCATCTCGAGCATGATGTCGCCCTCCTTGCCCAGCGTGTCCACCAGGTTAGACATGGCAACCCGTGTGGCGTTAGTGTCGCCACTGTCGAGTTCGCTCATATAGAGCTCACTGGCGCTCTGGTAGTGTGCCAGCACGTTCATCTGCTTGGTCTTGGACTTGATGACTTCGGTCGAAGCCTCGACGGCCATGAGCAGCAAAGCCGAGAAGCGCGGCTCATTGCGCTTGGTGAGCCGCTCGAGCAGCTGCTGTGCCTTGGTCAGCTCCTTAGCCGCACGGCTGTTGTCTCCCATCATGTGATGGGCAAGGGCCAGGTTGTAGAGCAGCGACGCCACGATGGCGTTAAAGTCCTCGGTCTTCTTGCCCTGGTGGTCGTTGAGCTCGAGCAGTGCGCTCTCGGCGGCACCCAGTGCCAGTGACGGGTTGCCCTCATCGATGAGTAGCGCCATGCGGGCGAGCCACAGCCATGCCGTGTGGAGCAGCGGCAGCGACTGGGTGTCGTCGTCCTCATAGAGGATGCCCTCAATCAATTGCTCGGCTTCAAGGTTACGGTTGTTGGCAATCAGGTACTCGGCATAGCACATCAGCATCTCGTTGACGATACTCTGGTCTAGCCCCACACTAGCGGGCATGTTGCCACTGCTGGCCATTTGGGCACGGGCAATGGTCATGTCGTTCTTGAGGTGCGGCATCGCGATGGTGATGGGCAGCGCATTCATTACTTGAAGAGGGCAGTGAAATAATAGGGTTAACGTTGTTAATGTCTTATCTCGGCGGCATAGCGTGCGGCCAGCGACGGGTCAAGCCCGTTGTCGGGATTGGCACAGCACGATGCGATAGCTTGTGCACCAGTGACGATGTCCACCCACACGCTGCGTGGCAGCTGGTGGATGGAGGAGTGGGTAACACCGTTCTTGAGCAGGCCATGGATTACCCCGGCGGCAAATCCTGCCTGCCACCCGAGCATGTGCTTGGAGGGGATGCCAATAGCGGGGTGGGGCAACGCCTTGCCGCCCTTGTCAAATCGGGTCACCGTCAGGTCGGGGTTGATGTGCAGGTAGTTGTCGCAGTAGAATTCGACATGGTTAGTGAAAGCCTGCTGTGCCGTCTCGCCAGGATACACGTCGCGCAAGTCGCGCTCGTGGGCGATGACCAGGTCGCTAACCTCGAGGTTCTCGAGGATGGCGGGCATGACATGGGCAATATGGAAATTGATGCCATGCTGGAAGCCGGGCAGGTAGATGATGATGGCCTTGCGCTCCACAGCATAGTTGACCAGCTCGAACAGGGCTGCACGCTGGGGCTCGGTGATGGCATACAGCGAGCCAAACAACACGATGTCCTCGTCGTCGATGCGTGGCCACACGACATCAAACCTCTCCTTGGGATACACGCCGTAGTTGACCAGCGTGTCCTTGCCGGAACCGTCGGTAAAGATGGCCGACATCGCGGTGGAGCCATCGGTGTAGCGGTCGATGGAGTTGATGTCGACGTGGTGGCTGCGCAGGTAGTCGATGATGATATCGCCCACACGGTCGTTGCAGCACTCACTGACCATAGCGACGGGAATGCCCATAGAACCGAGGATGGCGGCGGCATTGGCAATGCGCCCGCCCATAAATGCCCTGACAGGCTGGTTGCCACTATAGATGGTGTCGAGTACCGACTCGCCGATGGCTATGATTTTTCTCATTCTTGTATTGGTCGATTTTCTACGTTCGTCTTGTATTGTGGGCAGTTAACCTTGAGATGGGTTAGCAAATGCGCTTTGTGACCTGCAAAGTTACAATATATTATTGATTATATGCTCTAACCGAAGTCAATAATTTCATCGATTAATCAATCTCGTGACCCTCATAGGCGGTGATGGCATCGCGCCACACTTGAGGAATGGGGGTGTGGTTGCCTGTGGCGGGGTCCAGGTTGACCATGATGGTGGAGCAGGTGCACTTGACCTCGCGGGTGTCGCTGTTGACCAGGTGCTGCAGGATGGTGAGGCTCTTGTTGCCCAGGTGGGTGCACTGGGTGAGTACCTCGACCCGCTCGTTGTGACGGGTCTGGGCCAGGAAACTGCAATTGATGTTGGCGATGATGATGGCCGGCTGGCACCAGTCGATCTCGCTCTGCACATTCGGGCCCAGGAAATACTGGGACTTGGCCAGGTCAAAGAACTCAAAGTATACCGAGTTGTTGAGGTGCCCCAGAGCATCGACGTCGTTGAATCGCATCTGGATGGGGGTCACGCTGTTAAACGGGTATTGAGCCACGATGCCGTGGTTGGAGTTCATGATTTCGTGATTCATTGAAGCTAGGTTGTTGTTTGTGAGTTATGAAAAATGATGATGGTAGTCGTGGGGTGAGGAGTGTATCACTTGAAGATGATTTCGTGAATGATGTCGCGGCCCAGGGCCTCGTTGATGCGGGCGATGATGCTGGCGCGGTTGAGCATGAGCTCGTTGGCCAGCGAGGCAGACGACAGGTGTACGGTCATCACGCCATCCTTGACGTAGCGCTTGATGGTGTAACGGTTGATGCCGTCACCCACGATTTGTGGCCACAATGCGCTGGCCCGATGCTCATCGAGGGCCACATCAAGGTGCTCGCGCTGTAACACGTCGTTGATAATCTGGCCTATGTTGCGTGCTTCGGTGCGCTTCATGCTTGTGGACCTCCTTTCAGTAGCGAGACGTTGCCATCCTGGACGTGCATCAGGCAGTGGCCGCCGCTGTGGCGGGCGACGATTTCGTCGAGGTGGGTGCGGTTAGTGTCGGTGATGAAAATCTGGCCGAACCGGTCGCTGGACACGACGTCGACGATGCGCTCCACACGGCTGGCGTCGAGCTTGTCGAAGATGTCGTCGAGCAGCAGGATGGGGACTGATGGATTGCCCTGCTTAAGGAAGTCGAACTGGGCGAATCGCAGCGCTATGGTGTAGGTCTTGCACTGCCCCTGGCTGCCCGTGCGGCGCATGGGATAGTCGTCGAGCATGAGCTCCAGGTCGTCGCGATGAATGCCGCGCGAGGTGTAGCCCAAGATGAGGTCGCGCTCACGCGTGGCGTTGAGGTGGTCGAGCATGTTGCCGTCGTTGAGGTGGCTCTTGTAGTGCATGCTCACGGTCTCACCCTCACCGGCCACAGCATTGTAGTAGTGCATGAAGATCGGCAGGAACTGTTGTGTCCACTGGTCGCGGCGCTGGTGAATCAGCGCTGCGTGCTGTGCCATGGCCTGCTCTACGGTCTCATAGAGCAGCGGGTCACGCATTTCCTTCTTGATCATGGCGTTGCGTTGCTCCACTGCCTTGTTGTAGCGGATGAGCGCATCGAGGTACTCACTGTCGTTCTGTGAAATGATGAGGTCCATAAATCGGCGCCGTTCCTCGCCGCTGCCGCGCACCAGGTCCCAATCCATGGGCGACACCATGACCACGGGCAGCAACCCGATGTGCTGGCTCAAGCGCTGGTACTCCTTGCCGTCGCGGCGGACGACCTTGCGCTTGCCTCGTTGCAAGGCGACGCTGATCTCGATGGGCGCGTCTTGGCGGGTATAGTGGCCCTGTAGCATCATGTAAGGCTCACCGTGGCGGATGACGGCGCTGTTGTCGCCAGTCGATGCGTAGGAGCGGCACATGCTCAAGTAGAAGATCGCGTCGAGCACGTTGGTCTTGCCCTGGCCATTGTTGCCGATCAGACAATTGAGCTTGGGCGAGAACTCCAGCCGGGCCTCGGCGATGTTCTTGTAGTTGAGTATGGTGGCAGTGTTCAGTGTCATGGATGCAAAGGTACTTCGTTTTCTCCGATTTTTGACGATGAAATGGGAATATTTTGTTACCTTTGTCATCATGATGGAACTATTGGATTTGGAATTTCGACAGCCCGTGGGCGGCGTGAAGGCCTTCTCGACGACGCGCGGCGAAGTGGACGGGCGCAATGCCTATTCAGGCGTGAATCTGTGTGACTATGTGGGCGATGATGCGCTAAGGGTGCTTGACGCACGGCTCACACTGGCGATGCAATTGGGCGTAGACCTTGATGATTTGATCATGCCTCGTCAGACCCACTCTACCCGTGTGGCAGTCATCGATGAGCGCTTCCGTTCACTTGATATCAATAAGCAAGAGGCTGTCCTAGAAGGCGTTGATGCAATAGTGACTACACTTCAGGGTGTGGTTATCGGCGTGAATACTGCCGACTGCGTACCCCTCGTCCTCGTTGACGGACAGGCGGGTATCATTGCCGTTGCTCATGCTGGCTGGCGTGGCACTGTGGGACGCATCGGTGAGGCCGTCGTGAAAGAAATGTGCCGTCAGGGAGCCCATGCTCGCTGCATCCAGGTTGCCATGGGGCCAAGCATCTGCCAGGAGTGCTTCGAGGTGGGTGATGAAGTGGTGGAGGCTTTCCAGACCGCCGGCTTTGCCCTTGATGAAATCGTCAAGCGCAATGAGGACACTGGCAAGGCCCATATCGACCTGCGCACGGCCAATCGCGCCGTTCTCGTCGCTGCAGGCGTGCCCGAGGGCAACATCGTCATGTCGCGGCATTGTTCCCGCTGCGAGCATGACCGCTTCTTCTCGGCCCGTCGTCTCGGCATCAACAGCGGCCGCACCTTCACTGCACTCATAAAGGAGTAAACTAAGGTATAGCCGTGAATGGCGGGGACGTTAGTTCAGCATCGATTTGGGGCGGATGGTTTCGCCGCCCACGTCTTTGACGCCAATCAGGTCCAGAAGGAGGTAGGGCAGGTCGTCACTATTCCATCGTTCACGTTTGCCTTGGCGGTCACTAATTCGTTGCATCATTTCGGGATGCCGTTCTTGGTAGAGAGGAGATGTGTAGATGAATAAAGGTATCTCAACACCGAGGGCGTAACTCAACGCATTTTTCTTTTTCCCGTGTGAGAAATAGTTCGGGGATTTAGGGTCACGGTAAATCACCTGTCCGTGGTCAGGGAGATAAATAACCACAGCATCACGGTCCTTAAACAGATTAATGATTTGAGCAACAACATAATCATTATATAGAATCGAGTTATCGTAGGCAGCGAGTGTCGCGCGGTGATCTTGGGGCTGTGAGGCATAGTCTTTCTCAGAAAAATGTGCGAACTCCTTGGGGTACCGCATGGCGTAGTCAAAGTGCGAACCCATCATGTGATATATGATGAAGTTCTGCTCATTGGGCTTGGACTTGCGGACATACTGATAGGAAGAGTCCACAAGCACCATGTCGGTCGTCACGTTAAAGCGGTCTGCACCTTCATGTTGCAGGAACTTTTGCCGCTGACAGGCTTCTGCAAAGACTCTTGTCGCACCATTCTTTTTGGAACCGCGGGCCTGATTGCCAAACCAGTAAGTGTCATATCCGCAATCCTGCATCAACTCGATGATGGTTGTGTATTCAAACCATTTCTTGGCATCGGGGTGCTCTTCATTGGCTTTGCTATAGGTGCTGAGCATCAACCGGATAGACTCGGCCGTGGTGGGGGCGGGCGAGTCGATGTTGTCAAATGTGAAAAGCAGTGAATCATCACGATAGTTGCGCAGGCATGGATTCGTTTCCTTGTCATAGCCATACATCGAACTGTGGCTGCGTGAGAACGACTCGCCAATGATGAGGACTACATCGGCCGGCAGTTGGGTATCGTCATTGAAGGTGATTTTTGGGTGGGTGAAATAGGAGGACAGATCATCTGTTACCTCATATTGGGTCATATCAAGGATCTTGTGGATAGGACCTTCCCGCCATACTTTCCATGTGAGTGAATGGACTCCAGCACACAGCAATAACCCTATCATGGCCAGCCGTGAGGTGCTTTTCCCCAAGTTGACGCGATGTTTTCTTGAATATGCCCAAAGAGCAATAAAGACAAGATAAATGCCAAGCAAGGCGGGAATCATCCATTTCGGGATCATGGCTGACGCAAATTCACGGGCTTCATTCATGTCTGTGCCAAGCATCAGTCTGGCAAGGTCGGCATCCAGCAGATAGCCCATTTCAAAAATGCAATAAAAGTTTATCGCAAAACTGACAGCCGATACGGCAAGTAGAATGCCTTGAATTACTTTGCGTAGGACATCAGGCTTAATATAGCCGATGAGAAGAGTAACGGCATAAGAAATCAGGATACAGTGAACCATTTGCAAGAGCCCAATAATAAGCAGGCGCTGGTAGAAAAATTGCCACAAGAAGAAAGGACCGGTAGCCAGGATAAAGAATGCCATCAGGAACAAGAAGTTGTTCCTGAAAGGTCTTGTCAGTATATCTGTGATTCTCTTGTAAATGGTCTTCAGCATGATAGTTATGCGTTATCAGATGTCGTGATGTGGTACTATAATGAAAAAAAACGGAGATTGTATAATGAGGTGTATAAAAAAGATATTGTGCGTCCCTCAACAGGGACGCACACCGATCTTGTCATATCTCAATAATCTCTATTCAGGAGATATTGTGGATTACAGGGTAGCGTCGCTCTCCTGGAACGTGGTGGCGCGTCGCACGTCACCCGTCTGGTAACCTAGTTTGAACCACTTCATGCGCTGAGCGCTGGTGCCGTGGGTGAAGCTCTCGGGCTGAGCGTAGCCCTGCGAACGCTTCTGCAGGTAGTCGTCACCAATCTTCTGAGCGCAGTCGATGGCCTCCTGCAGGTCCTGGTCACTGATTGAGCCGAACATCCTGCTCTCGTAGTGTGCCCAAACCCCGGCATAGAAGTCGGCCATGAGTTCCAGACGCACGCTGTACTTGTTGGCTGTGGTCTGGCTGGACGCTTGCATGCGCTGGTGTGCCTTGTCGAGGGTTCCCATCAGATACTCGATGTGGTGTCCCACCTCGTGGGCGATAACGTAGGCCTTGGCCAGGCTGGAATTGTCGCCCCTGACACCCAGTTGCTGATCCATGGTCTGGAAGAACGACAGGTCCAGGTACACATTCTGGTCTCCCGAGCAATAGAACGGTCCGACGGCGGCATTACCCTGACCGCAAGCTGTGCTGGTGCTGCCCGTGTAGAGTACCAGCGTGGGGGGAGGATACTCTCCGATGCCGTACTGCTCAAAAATCTGTGACCAGATGTCCTCGGTGCTGGCGATCACCTGCTTAGAGAAGGTGGCCAGTTCCTGTTCTTCGGGCGAGAAGTCGCCCTGCTGCACGGTCTCGTTCTGTAGGCCCATGTTGCCAGCCTGCTGCAGCACATCTCCTAAGTTTCCACCCATCAGCAGGGTGATGATTCCAGCAATAATGAGTCCGCCAAATCCGCCAAGTCCGACCTTAGCTACGGTGCCAATACCACGGCGATCTTCCACATTGGTGCTTTCGCGTCTTCCTTCTAGTCTCATAATGATAAAGCTATTTTTAAGTTGTTAATATTCTCTAGTTCTAAGCGTGCAAATTTAAGTATTTTTTTAATAATCCCTCAAGATTTCTTGTTTTTTTCTCCTAAATTGCAATCGTTTTCAGCGTTGTAAAGTAAAAAGGTGTGCCAATAGAGGGGCGGTTTGGCGGTAAAATTGTACCTTTGCCTTGCATCAACGACCAAACATTAATAGAACTGAACGATTATGAGGAAGAAAAAGAATCTGGCAATAATCAATGACGATCCCTGGCTGGAGCCCTATAGCGACGCCATCAATGGGCGCCATCAGGATGCGGTCAACAAGATATCGGAGTTGACGGGAGGCACCGGCAACCTCGTGGAGTTTGCCAACGCCTATAACTACTATGGCCTGCACCGCAGCAGTGAAGGCGGCTGGGTGTTCCGCGAATGGGCCCCCAATGCGACCGAGATTTACCTCATCGGCCAGTTCAATGAGTGGCGTGAGTGCGCTCCTTACCGCATGAAGCGACTCGATGGCGGCAACTGGGAAATCACGTTGCCCGAGCGGGCCATGCGCCATGGCGACCTGTACAAGCTGCGTGTCCACTGGCAGGGCGGTGAGGGAGAGCGGATACCCGCCTATGCTACCCGCGTGGTTCAGGACGAGAAGACCTATATCTTCTCGGCCCAGGTTTGGGACCCAGAGGAGCCTTACGAGTTCAGGGTCAAGGACTTTGTGCCCAATGTGAAGCCCCTGCTCATCTATGAGTGTCACATCGGCATGGCCCAGAACCGCGAGGGTGTGGGCACTTATGAGGAATTCCGAGTGAACGTGCTGCCGCGCATCGTCCGTGACGGCTACAATGCCATCCAGATCATGGCCATCCAGGAACATCCTTATTACGGCTCGTTTGGCTATCATGTTTCGAGTTTCTATGCCGCCTCGTCACGCTTCGGCACTCCTGAGGAACTGAAACGCCTCATCGACGACGCTCACGCCCAGGGTGTGGCTGTGATTATGGATATCGTCCACTCTCATGCGGTAAAAAACGAGGTTGAGGGCCTGGGATGCTTCGACGGCACGGGCGACCTGTACTTCTACGGTGATGATAAGCGTGAGCATCCAGCTTGGGATTCCCTGTGCTTTGACTACGGCAAGAATGCCGTGCTTAACTTCCTGTTGTCTAACTGCAAGTACTGGTTGGAGGAGTATAAGTTTGATGGTTTCCGCTTTGATGGTGTGACCTCGATGCTCTACTACAATCATGGCTTGGGTCAAGCCTTCGGCAGCTATGACGACTACTATAATGGAGGAGAGGACACCAATGCCATCACCTACCTGACGCTTGCCAACGAGCTGATTCATGCCATCAATCCCCATGCTATCACCATTGCCGAGGAGATGAGCGGCATGCCAGGACTGGCGCGCAAATTCAGAGATGGTGGCATAGGCTTTGATTACCGTATGGCGATGGGCATCCCCGACTACTGGATCAAGACCATCAAGGAGCGCAAGGACGAGGACTGGAAGCCCACATCGATATTCTGGGAACTGACCAACAGGCGTGAGGACGAGAAGACGGTCTCCTATGCCGAGAGCCATGACCAGGCGTTGGTGGGCGACAAGACCATCATCTTCCGCCTCATCGACAAGGAGATGTACTGGCACATGATGACGGGCGACCACGACGGTACCGTGGACCGCGGTATGGCACTGCACAAGATGATCAGGCTGGTTACGGCCTCGCTCATCAATGGCGCTTACCTCAATTTCATGGGCAACGAGTGGGGACACCCCGAGTGGATAGATTTCCCCCGCGAAGGCAACGGCTGGAGTTATAAGTACGCCCGGCGCCAGTGGGACCTGGTGGATCGCAAGGATCTCAAGTACCAGTATCTGAACAACTGGGACAACGATATGATTCACCTAATCGGCGGTGTGAAAAACTTCCAGCAACTGCCCATCCGCAAGCTGTGGGACAAGGACGATGACCAGGTGCTGGCCTATATGCGCGGCAATCTCGTGTTTGTCTACAACTTCAGTCCAACCGAGTCGCATGTGGATTATCCCATCCTGGCGCCTGAGGGCGAATATGATGGTGTGTTCGATAGCGATAGCCCCCGTTATGGCGGCTACGGCAACATCGATGAGGGAGTGAAGCACCTCACCGAGCACGACGGCCTGTATGCCGACGCCCACCTGGGCTGGCTCCGGCTCTATCTTCCTGCCCGCAGTGCCCAGATCTTGAGGCTCAAGGCCCCGCGCCGCAAGTCGCAGACTAGAAAGAAAAGCACTGCCAAGAAGTAGCACAGCACACTTCGCTGTAAAGCCATCTGTTATTGCTGTAATCTATTGTTAATGAAATTGGTAGCCTAGCGCCTTGCGGTGCTAGGCTCACTTGTCGTGTGGCTTCGGATACTGTTTTTTGTCAAAAAGTGAGTCAAAAAAGTGTGATTATCAAATTAAGATGATTATCTTTGTGTCTATCATATTTCATGATGGAGATTAATCAAGCAGAGGCGTTTTGCTCACCTCTCCTCTTTCTCTCGGTTGGAGTGAGGCATCTGTTCAAACACCATGTGTGGGCAAATCAGTTCACGCCTAGTCAAATAATTAGTGGCCGCCAATGAGGGCTGCATTGGCTCAGAATTAATGAATTATGAAAAGACGTTATTACCTGTTTAAGTCATTCCTGGTATTGATAGCCGCATGCTGTACAGCGTTATCTGCAGCTGGCCAGCGCATCAATGCTGCGGCCGAGTGCACCGATGACGGATCTGGCCAAGTGGTGCTGAAGGCGAAGTTGACCGTGCCGATGTACCCTCGCCACGGTGATGTGAATTGTGACGCCCAGGTGGGTATTGCCGATGTGAGCGCTCTGATCGACATATTGCTCAATGGTGATGACACCTATTTCTATCCTGCCGACGTCAATGGTGACAGCTCTGTGGGCATTGCCGACGTGAGTGTGCTGATCGACATGCTGCTCAGTGGCAACACCGACTACACCATGGCCAACGCTCTGACCGACCTGAATGAAATCTACCGCTCGATGCGCACGGCGGGCTGGTCGGTCACGGGCAACACTCACCAGTGTTTTGGTATCAGCGCGTATAACCTGGCCGCTGAGGTGATGGGCGATGACCTGATGATGGGCAGTTCTGGTTCGGGGTGGTTCTGGTATGATGCTTCCTATGACGTGAAGAGCCGGTATATCTATTCTTTTTGGAGAAGTCATGACCTGTGGAATGCCCATTACACATGGATTGCCAACGCCAACTACATCTTAGCAGCGGCCCAGTCGCTGACGGGCAGCGATGCCAATTACGTCAAGGGACAGGCCTATGCCATCCGCGCATATAGCTACTTCATGCTCGCACAGTGGTTTGCCCGGACCTATAAGGGACATGAGAGTGACCCCTGCGTGCCCATCTACAATGGCCTGATGTTTACAGGATCGACTGGCCAGCCCCGCGCTACAGTCTCTGCCGTATATGCCCAGATCGATGCCGATATCGATAACGCCCTCAGCCTGCTGCGTGGAACCACTCAGCAACAGTCTGTCCACATCGGCTACGCGGTGGCTCTGGGTCTGCAGGCCCGCATCGCGCTGGTCAAGGAGGATTGGGTAACGGCCTATAATTCTGCCATCAGTGCCATCAATGCCAGTGGCAAGAACATCCAGGAGGTGTCAGCCTTCAAGGGTTTGAACGATGTTCAGGCCGGTAATGTGATGTGGGGTGCCGATATCCCTACCGAGGAGGTAGGAATGTATGCTTCGTTTTGGTCACACATGCGGACTGATATGGGTTATGGTCAATATGCTCCCAAACAGATTTCCAAGTGGCTGTATAACAAGATGAGCGCTACCGATACCCGTCGTGCCTGGTGGAAGGCCAACGAATCGGCCTATGGCACTGATGCCATGGTGCAGGATAAGTTCAATGTGGTCGACGGCACGACATGGGATGGCGACTACATCTGGATGCGCGTTGAGGAGATGTACCTCACTGCTGCCGAGGCGGCTTGCCACCGCAATGCGGCGACCGCTGCCCGCAACTTACTGACCCAGCTGATGGCTAAGCGTGATCCCAACTACTCGTGTACCAAGACAGGAACCGACCTTGGCGCCCTGACCACCGAGGAGACCGGCTCGCTGCTCGAGGAAATCCTGATACAGCGTCGCCTGGAGTTGTGGGGCGAGGATGGCCGTATCATGACCATCCGCCGCCTGCGTCAAGGCTTTGAGCGTACCGAGGAGAACGGCTGGAACGTCGAGCTGACTGGTGGACACACTTGGGGCGACCCCGAGTGCTACTCGTGGGTGCTGACAATTCCGCAATCGGAGTTTGTCGGCAATCCCAATCTTGATCCTGTCATGGACCAGAACCCTCTGGGAGATTATTCCACCGAGGGCATGCACATCTCGCTCAGCGAGCGGGAATACACGTTGACCACCGCCCGCGAGTATGTTACCATCCCCGTGGAGGTGACCCGTGCTATAACTAAGGGTGCCTACGATGCCAGGCTGAGTGTGACGCCACAAGATGGGGTCAGCGTCAGCATGGGTGCCGCCAGCTTTACTGATGGGGCGGCCACGGCCACAGCACGCCTCAGCCTGCAAGGGCTGCAGCTGGGCAGGGACTATACATTCACCGTCTCGCTGTCGGCAATCGACCAGGCTAGTTACGACCCGTCTCAGGGCGAACAGATCACGTCGATGACCATCACTGTGCATTGTGTCAATGGTAATCCGAGCGCCCAGCATGTGTCATTCCAGAGCGGTGCGCTGTCCTACGAGTCGATGTCGTCGGCGATGGGTATCTCCGTGACACTGACTCGCGCCACAACAGAGGGCGAGTACCGAACAACGGTGGCCCTGACCGATGCCACTGCGGGCGTTTCTTTGAATTCCCAGACGGTTGTTTTCCCCGACGGTTCCAATACGGCTTCTGTTGATATGTGGTTTGCGTCGATGGAGCAAGGCAAGACCTATAGCGGTGTGCTCAGTATCACCGATGCGCAAGGCGCTGCTGGTGGCCAGTATCCGACCCTGACAATCACGGTTAGCCGTCCGGCTGTGGAATCGGCTGGTACGGCCACATTGACGGATTACACCTTTAGCAGTGATGGCGGCTTTTATTGCACGGTGCCGGTCTATAACATCAAGGGCACCAACGAATACTACCTGGACAGCCCGTTCTATGAACTCTATGCGTCATATGGTTGTGCCGACGGTAACTGGCACTTCACGCTCAACAGCGATGGCAGCATCGTTCCTGTCGATGGCTATTGGGGCGTGGAATTCCAAGGGTACAGCTACCTGTATGATTCTGTAAACTATGGTAATGCATGCTATGTGGAGCATGAGGGCGACACGCATACGGTCCACTTCATGGTAGAGAGTAGCGGTGAGTTTTACCGCGGTGACTTGACCATTGTCTGGAACCGATAGGCAATAACTTGCCGAATATCATTTTACACTAAGCTGAAAAAAACTTATTATTAGTGCCCGGGGAAAACTCCGTTTGGGGCTTTCCCCGGGCACTAAATTTAAGGCGATGATATAGCTATTGGCCCGACCCCTGCGGGGCTAATGCTAATTACGCGAATTAGTTTTAAAAATTTTTCGTGAAATACGTTTTTCTTCGCGAAATTCGTATTAAAAAACTTCGCCTCTTTTCGGCTTACTGGGCGGTTGTGGCAGCCGTGGTGGGTTGCCACAGGTAGAGCTTGTCGCTGGGGCGGATTTTCTCGGGCACTGCGATGGAGAAGTGTTCGCCCTTGACGGTCTTATCGACGGGCTTGAGGTCCACGCGGATTTCCTCGATGGTCAGTGGGATGGCACCCGTCGTGGGCCCGATAATCCAGGCCTCGTCGCCCACGTGGAGCTCGCCGGCTTCCATGAGAAACTCGGCTACGCCCAGCTTGCTGTAGTAGCGAATGCCCTTGGCCACATATTTCTTGACGCGGGTGGCGCTGGAGCCATACTTGGCCGACCACTCGCCCAGTCGCTGTCCCATGTAGTAACCGTCCCAGAAACCGCGGTTGAATACCTTGGCAAGGCGTTCGGTCCACTGGTCGATGCGCTCGTCGGTGTAATTTCCCTCACAGATGGCCTTCAAAGCCTCGTCGTAACAGCCAACGACAGTGCGTACATATTCTGGTCCGCGTGCTCTTCCCTCGATCTTGAAGACGGTTACTCCAGCATCCACCATCTTGTTGAGGAAATGGATGGTCTTGAGGTCCTTGGGCGACATGATGTACTTGTTCTCGATGGCCAGCTCATCGCCATTCTCACGGTCGGTGACGATGTAGCCCCGACGGCATATCTGGCGGCAGGCGCCACGGTTGGCGCTGGTGTTCTCCTGGTGCAGGCTCATGTAACACTTGCCGCTGACGGCCATGCACAGGGCTCCATGGCAGAACATCTCCAGGCGGACGCGCTCCCCGTGGGGACCTCGCACGTCGTTTTGTTCGATGAAATCGGTGATTTTTGAGACTTGGGTGAGGTTTAATTCACGGGCGAGGACCATGACATCCGCCCATTGTGCATAGTAACGCACCGCCTCGCTGTTGCTCACGTTGACCTGGGTGGAGATGTGCACCTCCACGCCGATGGAGCGGGCAAACAGGATGGTGGCCATGTCGCTGGCGATGATGGCGCTGACCCGGGCATCGCGGGCGGCGGTGACGATTTGGCGCATGTAGTCCATGTCCTCGTCATAGACGATGGTGTTGACCGTCAGGTAGCTCTTCATGCCGTGTTCGTGGCACCACTGGGCGATGGTGTGCAGGTCGTCGAGCGTGAAGTTGACGCTGGAGCGGGAGCGCATGTTCAGCCCCTCGATGCCGAAGTAGATGGCATCGGCACCACCCTGGTGGGCGGCATAGAGTGATTCCCAAGAGCCCACTGGGGCCATAATTTCAAAATCAGTCCGATTCATATCTTTTGCTTTCTAGTTTTTAGTTGTATGTGATATTACCTTAATCTTTTGACATGTAACCGAATTGCTGATGGTTTTTGTCAGTTGGTTGTGGCATTTTACAGGCGTTCTAGCCAATGTGAGAAAAAAACGTCATTGAGCGAATAAGTGATACCCTTGACATTGATGTCGTCGTTGAGCAGTCCTTTCTCGCATAGGGCATCGGCCAGACGTTGGGACGTTGATGCCGAGCCTATCTTGTGACGGCCTAAGAATTGGGCGGCAGTAATTTGGCTGACACTGCCCTCTTTGGCAACGGCAATCAGGTAACTCCATTGTTTGATGGTCAGCATCTGCCGATATTGCAGGAATATGGCTTCCCCTTGTTGCATGAGTTGCTCACATGAGGCTTTTACTTTGGTGATATCGATGTTGTGATCTCCGTTAGCAAAAATCGTGTGGCACAACTGTTGAGTGTAATAAGTGTGACGACGTGTCCAATCGAGGATAAAGGAGATGGATTCATCATCAATCTCGCGGAAACATTGATTAAAATGCCGTCGGATGAACTCCGCATAAGTGTCGGCACTGATTTTTCCCAATGACACAAATGCCGAACTGGAGTAGAACGGCTTTTTCTCGTTGGTGAAGATGTCGGCCATCAGATGCTTTTTGCTGCCACAATAGATAAACGTCAGGTTGTGTGTCTGCTGTATGTAAGTGCGCAGCAGTGCCTCCATGTTTTTCTCGGGATAGTCGCGTATCTGCTGGAACTCGTCGATAGCGACAATAATATGAACGTCTTGACTGTCAAGAAATTCCAGCAAACCCCTTAAAGTATATTCCTTTTCATGCGGACTTTGATAGGCTATCATCAATTGGGGCTCACCTGTGATATTGTCAAACGACAGTTGCGGTCTCATTGTCTTGATGAATGCCATCAGTTTCTCACCCATGGTAGTCTTGGGTTGAAATGCCCTCATGGTTGCTTCAGCCAGCAATTTGATGAAGTCGTCGATGTTACGTGACGAGAAAATATCGACGTAGATGGTTTTGATGTCGGGATGAACAGTGGCAATTTCATCAAACAACCTCAGTATCAACCCCGTTTTTCCCATGCGACGCTGCGAAATCAATGTCATGTCGGTGTGGTTAATGCAATTGCGAAGCATCAACTGCAACTCGTTCTCGCGGTCACAAAAGAGTTCTCGCGACTCGTAGGCTTTGATAACAAATGGATTTTTCATTGTTCGATCGCTCTTGTTTTCATTTTGCAAATGTACAACACTTTTTTAATTCAACAAAATGTGTAACGCAAAATGTGTAATTCTCATGATGGGAAAGAAACCCCACTATCGCTGGTTCTCATTCAAATACTACGCCTCAGTGATGAATGAGAAGGGCTTCAACGAGGAAAGCATCGGCAATTCTGTTAGGTGTCACTATAGGCGCGACCGGGTACATCATCCACTGCTGGAAGGAAGCGCTCCTGCAGGTGAATGGTTGTAAGAACTGACAACTGGTTTTACCTCTGTTTCTTGCCGGTGAGGATGCCCTTGATGTCGTAGAGCTTGTTGAGGGCTTCCATGGGTGTGAGGTTGTTGATGTCGATGGTGAGTATCTCGTCACGGATTTGGCTCAGGACGGGGTCGTCGAGCTGGAAGATGGAGAGCTGGTAGCCTGATCGGCCCGCGGCCACGTCGCCCAGGTCCTTGGTCAACGCACCCTCGTTGCGGTTGTTGGTCTCGAGCTGCTTGAGGACCTGATTTGCCCTCTTGACGATGGTGGGCGGCATGCCCGCAAGCTTGGCTACATGGATACCGAAGCTGTGTTCGCTGCCGCCCTTGACCAGCTGGCGCACGAAAACCACCTTACCGCCCAGTTCCTTGACGCTGACGTTGTAGTTCACGATGCGCTTGAAGGATTTTTCCATCTCGTTGAGCTCGTGATAGTGGGTGGCAAAGAGCGTTTTGGGCCTGGCCTTGTGCTCGTGGATATACTCCACGATGCTCCAAGCGATGGAGATGCCGTCGTAGGTGCTCGTGCCGCGTCCCAACTCGTCGAACAGGATGAGGCTGCGCTGGCTCATGTTGTTGAGGATGGCGGCGGCCTCGGTCATCTCGACCA
>CAZVMM010000024.1:0-39576 GCA_964628205.1 uncultured Muribaculaceae bacterium | reverse complement strand
TGCTGGGCAGGAACACGATGCGGAAGAAGAACACCACAAATCCCACCAGCAGCACGGGCACATAGAGTTTGATGCCGCTCTTGACAGCGTTACCTGAAATGCGGATGATGATAGACAACATGATGACAGCGATGAGCCAGGCATACTCGCTCAGGAGCCGTGTTGCCATGATCATGAAGTTCTGGTCGGTGACGTTGCTGATGATGAACGTGGCGATGGCAAACACCGCCGCTGCCCCACAAATGATGATGCATGAGCGCTTAGGCAAGAACTTCTTGTAAGAATCACGGGTGAGAAACCGCCTGGGAATCAACTTGATGATCAGCCAGCTGAGCAATAACGCTCCAACGACATACACTGCCAGGAAGATAAACAGGAAACCGATGAGCGGGCCTCGCCACTCGCTGTGGGTCTTGCGCGAGGAGGTGTACTTCTCGGTCAGGTCCTCACGGCTGTTCCGCCAGTTATACTTCAGGCGCTTCAATATCTGGAAATAGCTCTGCCCACCGTTGACAAACACGCTCTGGCGTATGCGCTCATACATGCCCAGTGCGTAGTCGTTGAGTTTCTTGGCTTTGTCGGCGACCCACTGCCGCTTCTCGTGATTGTCCTTCATGGTCTCGCGGGTGCGGCGGATGTCGTTCTCGATGAACTTAGCCAGGAAGATGCAACTGTCGCGGTTAACGCGCATCTCGGGGGTCTTGATTTGATAGTCAGGAATGTTGTTGAGCGCACGGACCAGATGCTCGTATTGGGCAATCTGCTCGTCCTGCTGCTGCTCAAACTGCTTGAACGACCGTGTTCGCGACACGCGCTTGTAGAGCGTCGTCGCCTGTCCGCAGGCGTAGGCCAGGTCGAAGATGTTCTGCTCCTTCTGGCTATAGAGCATAAGCTCGATGTTGTTACACAGCTCCAGGTCGCGGCCGATGCTGCGCTTGAACTGCTTGTTGCGTTGCTCAAAGCGCTCGGCGCGCGCCTTCTGTTCCTGGTGAGTCTCGCTCAGTTCCTCACACAGCACGCCCAGCGTCTGGGCCATGGTGCTCTCCTTGAGCACAGCTCCTGCCGGCAAAACCGTCGCCAGCAACACCATGACCATACATAAACACTTCTTCATCGTCATCTATATTAAAAAATGTGCCGACAAAGATACAATTTTTCCCCAAATATACCTCAAATTGTCCCCTTCTCAAGATACCAGGTCTTTTATATTGACTATTTTGCCGCAACGGGTCAAAATATATCCATTGCGGCAAAATAGTGAAGGAGGCAGGCGCGTCATGACGAAGGGTGGGCGACTCCCCTGTTGCGGGAGCGCCCACCCTTGCGGTGTGGATTATGTTCTGTTTAGGAACTTACTGTCGATTACGGCATGGTCAGGGTATCAACGTAGGTACCGAAACCACCTACGCCAGGAACATAATGATACAGGATGAAGGTGATCTTCTTGGTAGCAGGATCATAGGTACCTGCATAACCATCGGCAGTGTCGTTAGCGTTACCTACCAGCCAAACATCACCATAGCTGCTGTGAACCCACGAAGGCTGTCCAGGAACAGTTACAGTATTGTCAGCATTGATGGTGAAATCGATGTTATAACCATCCTGGAACAGACCCATCATGCGGTAGATGTTGGTGCCCTCAGCGTGGTAAACAGGAACATCGAATTCCTCTTCCCACCACTCGGGTGAGCTGTAGAAACCATTGCCCAGATTGATCCAGTTATAGTCACACATCACATTTACCTTGGTAGAGGTAACCTGCTTGCCAAACTCAGTGTTAGCGGTAGCAGCATCTTGCTCCGAGAGACTCAGGGTGCAAGAATACATCTTACCCTTCTGCATGTTGGCAATCTCAACGATAGCATAAGCCATACCCTCACCATCGTTGAAGGTAACCTGGTTGCTCTTGAGGGTAACACCGTCGGTTGCATCGCTGATGGTCACATTAGCGGTGTAGGAGCCTTTGGTGATAGCTCGGCCAATAGCCACGGGAACGGTAAGGCTCTCGGCCTCGGTCGTAGCGCTTTGCTGAGCAGTGATGAACGAGACATTGGCTACCGCGGGCTCATAGATAGCACCGACGTTGTCGGTATCGCAGCTGGTCAAGCCAGCAGCAACGAGTGCCAAGCCTAAAATATACTTACCTAATTTCATAATATTCAATTAGTTTAATGAGATTAAACATTATTTACTCGGGATAGTCACCAACGGGGTTCTGATCCTTGTTGATATCCATGTTGACGTTGCCGTCAAACTCGGCCTGAGGAATGGTCAGTACCCACAGGTAGCTGTTGGGATCGGCAGCAGCGGCAGCATGGGTCGGGATCAGCAGACCATCGGGCCAACCATACTCGCTGGGACGCACGAAGCCCTGGTGCAAGCGACGGATGGTGTAGATGCGGCCGTCCTCGCCCCACAGTTCAAGACGACGCTGGATGAGGATTTCCTCAAGCAGCGAAGTGCCACCAGTTTCATCGGTAGTGATCGTGTGAATGCTGTTACCGGTCTTGGCGGTGTCGTAGTTGGGATCACGCTTGCTCATCAGGGCCATCAGGTACTGCTTGGCAGTAGCGTCATCACCCTTGTGGCAAGCAGCCTCGGCAGCGTTGAGGTACATTTCCTCAACACGCATCCAAACGTAGTCACCTTCCCAGGTCTGCACGTTGGAGAACTCAAACTTCTTCTGCAGGTAGCTCTCGGCGGGATTCCACCATGCGCGACGTGAGTCGGTAGCACTCATCTTGCCATACAGCCATGCAGAAATCTGCTTGGGAGCACGCTGACCGTAAGGAGCGGTACCGCTCATGTGGGTCATCAGCGAAGCATACATACCAGCTTGGTCGCTCACGATTTGAGCACCCCACATCACGTTACCCTGGCCAACAGAGTTGATGAAGTTGGCCTTGTTGGGAGCAAATGCGCTGGCATCAACAGTCTGAATGCTCTTACCGCTGGCAGCGATAGCCTTCTGTGCAGCATCGAGGGCAGCATCCCACTTCTCCTCGACGAGGGCGATGCGGGACTTCAGACCCAGAGCCACAGCATAGCTCATGTGGCTGGGGTGACGCTGAGCGGGGCTCTTGGCCAGCAGCTCAATAGCCTTGTTGATATCGTTGTCGATCTGCTCATACACCTGAGCAACGGTAGCACGGGGCTGACCGGTGGTCGAGGTCATCGTGGGGCCATTATAGATGGGCACACAAGGATCGTTAGGATAGGTGTAGTTGCGGGCAAAGGTTTGTGCCAGCATGAAGTAGCTGTAGGCACGGATAGCGTAGGCCTGGCCGATCACGTAAGACACATCCTCGGTGGAGCCTTCCATGGTCTCCTCGGCTGCGATGATGTAGTTGGCGTTGGCAATCCAGGTGTAGTAGGCCATCCACAGGTCATAGCTGCGCCATGAGCTGCTGGTGAAACGGCCCTTTACATTATAGGCAGCGTCGAACCAGAACCAGCCCGAACCCTGGGCACCCATGATGAAGTCGTCACCCATCACTTCGCCCATCAGATTATAGGCACTGATACCGAAGCACTGGTGAGTGTTACCGGTGGTGGACCAGCCGGCAGTGTACATCGAGCGGTAGATACCGTTCAGGGGAATCAACGCCTTGGTAGCGTCGCTCATGAAGGTAGCACCCGACATGGAGTCGGTGGGCTGGGTCTCCAGCAGACTGCTGTCGCAGGAGGACAGAGTAGCCACGCCAAACAGTCCAATAAACAAATATTTAAATAGCTTTTTCATGTTTGTCTTATTTAGTTTTTAGTTTCTAGTTTTTAGTTTTAAGTATGGTTTGTATCGCCTGGAAAATGAATTGTCAATTTCGGTAATATTACTTACAACTTAAAACTTACAACTTAAAACTCAATTAATTCTTACTTAACGATGATTTCGCAAATCGAAACACGGTTCCAGCTCAATTCGTCAAACATGTTGCTGATACCCTGACCGGCAGCGTTGATGCGGTTGGCGGCGATACCATACTTCTTGACGAGCATATCCTTCACGCTAGCGGCACGGCCATTAGCGAGCTTCACATTAACGTCCTCCTTGCCCTCGGGCGAAGCATAACCCTTGATCACGCAGGTAGCCTCGGGATGGCTCTTGAGGTAAGCAGCCACGCGCTCAACGTTGGCACGCTGGTCGGCGGTGATTGCGGTACCACTCTTGGGGAAGTGAACCAGGATGTTCATGTACTGCTTGCTGTTGTCAACCACCTTGGGAGCGGCGTTCTTGGCAGCATTCAGGTCGTTGCGGCAGTTGGCCAGAGCGCGGTTAGCGGCATCCAGGTCACCCTGCAGCTGAGCCAGACGGCTGTTGGCGTCGGCAGCGGCACCCTGAGCGTCGGCGAGCTGAGCGCGCAGGTCGTTGATCTGGCTGTTCAGTGCATTCACGTTAACAGCGGGAGCAGGAGCAGCATAGGTCTTACCGAAGTTCAGCTCGATACCTACGGTGTAGGTCTTGTTGGGGCTGTAGTCATAGTCGGTACCACCACTGAAGTTGTACTGGGGATCCATACCATCGAGGTGGGTGAAGAGGGCCAGGTTGTCGACCGAACCGAAGATACGGGCACCGGTCATACCCAGCTTGCTAACCCAACTCATGGGCAGAGCGTAAGCCAAAGTGATGTTCTTGATAGCGAAGTAGCTAGCATCAATCAGGCTGCGGTCGGTAGCAGCTACCGACTCAGCGATGGTCGAGCGGGGAACGTCGGTGATGTCACCGGGCTTCTGCCAACGGCGCATCATGTGCTTGTTCCAGGTCGAGCTCAGGTACCACAGGTTCATGTCGCTGGCATACAGACTGTCATAAACCTTGCCACCCAGCGAGTAAGTAGTCAGCACGCTCAGGGTCAGACCCTTCCAGCTGAAGTCGGTACCCAGCGAACCGAAGATGTCCGGCTGGCGGCTGCCCTGGTAGTACTTGCAGGTGTTAGCAATCGAGTAGCTGTCGGTAATGTACTCACTGCCAGGAATCATGTTACCATCATCGTCCTTCTCATAGGCCCAGTACAGTGAATGACCGTTAGAGGGGTCAACACCGGCACTCTTAGCCATATAATAGGTGTTGATGGGCATACCTTCCTTGATCACGCGAACACCGCTGATCAGCTCGGGAGCCTCCTTAGTCAGCTTGATGACTTTGTTCTTGTTGTGGGTAGCCATTGCAGTGATGTTCCACTCAAAGTCGGCAGTGCGGACGGGGGTGATGCGCAGTGAAGCCTCAACACCACGGTTGCGCATGTCGCCCACGTTGTCCATGAAGCCGGTGAAACCGGTCGACAATGCCATGGGACGGTTAAGCAGCATGTTCTTGGTCAAGCGGTTGTAGAAGTCCACGTTCAACTGCAAGCGGTGGTTGAACAGGATAGCGTCAAAGCCGGCGTTGAAGTTCTGGCTCTTCTCCCAAGATACGTTCTGGTTCTCGAGCGAAGCAATCAGCGCACCGATGTTGGTAGCGTTGCTGTAGCTCAGGTCATAGAGCGACTGCCAAGCATAGTAAGTCGAAAGCATATCGTTACCCTGCTCACCATAGCTGGCCTTAACAGACAGGTTGTTGACCCAACCCACGTTCTGCATGAACTTCTCACCCGAGATACGCCAGTTAGCACCAACACTCCAGAAGGTGCCCTTGTTGTGGTCGGGGTGGAAGCGCGAAGACTTATCCTGACGCAGCGAACCGGTCAAGAAGTAGCGTCCACCATAGTTGTAGCTAGCACGGCCCAGCCAAGAATCGATGCGATACTTGTCGCTGTAGGAGTCGGCCTCGAGCAGCGTGGTTGCAGGACGCAACTCATAGATGCCGTCTACCAGATTGGTCTTACCAGCCAGCAGGTAGCTGTACTCATAGGCATACCACTCGTGACCAGCCAACAGACCGATGGTGTGCTCACCGAAGGTGCGGTCCCAAGTCAGCAACTGGTTGAAGGTATAGCTCTGGATGCGACGGTTGTACTTCTCAAGCAGACCACCGGCGTTAGCCTGGTTACCATGCTGAGAGTTCATGTAACGGGTGTTGTTGATGGTCTGATAGTCAGCGCTGAAGTTAGCAGCGAGCTTGATGCCCTGACGCCAGCCGTACTTGGCCAGGTCACTACCCAGCACGAGGCCGGTGCGCAGACCAGCAACGTCACGCTTAGCATAAGCCTTATCGAGCATCAGCATACCCAGTGACGAGAAGTCGGTCATCGAACCGGGACGGGTGCCGTAGGGAGTTGCCTCACCCCAGTCATACTGTACGTTACCATCAGCATCGTAAACGGTCTTACCGTCAATGTCCTTCAGGTAAACGGGCAGCAGCGGATTGATGAACTGTGCGGTGTACCAGGGGTTAGAGGTGCTGGTACCGTCATAGTCACTGAAGTTCTGCATGGCGTGGGCCAACGATAAGTTGATGTTGGCACCCAACCAGTCAGTAATCTGGCTGGTGATGTTGGCACGGCCAGTGTAGCGCTCATAGTTGGTGGTCTTCAAGATACCATCCTCGTTGAGGTAACCCAGCGACATCATGTACTGAGCACGCTCGGTACCGCCGGTCACCTGCAACTGGTGCTCGTGACGGAAGGCATTGTTGCGGATTACGCTGTCATACCAGTCCTCGTTCCAAGCACTATTTGCATCGGCACGAACATAACCGGTAGCAGGATCAATCAGCTGATCCCAGGTGTAGTTCTTGAAGGGGTTGTATTGCTCACCACCCAGCTGGCTGCTCAGACTAGCACGGGCAATAGCCTCGGCGTCACTCCAGCTGTTGCCGTTGTCGATAGCCTGGTTGCGCAGGGCCTCGTAAACGAGCTGTACATACTCCTTCTGGTCCACATGCTGGTAGCGCTTGGTGGCACGTGATGACCAACCGAAGGTCGAACGCCACATGATGTTGCTGCGGCCTTCAACACCCTTCTTGGTGGTAATCATCACAACACCATTGGCACCACGGGCACCATACAGTGCGGCAGCCGATGCATCCTTCAAGACGGTCATCGACTCGATATCCGACGGGTTAATCGTGCTCAGTGTACCATCGAAGGGGGCACCATCGACAACATACAGAGGCTGGCTCGATGCGTTGATCGAACCATAACCACGGATCTGGATAGAGGGTGATGAACCAGGCTGACCCGAAGCGGCGGTAACCTGCAGACCGGCTACGTTACCCTCGAGGGCCTTGGTAGCATCGGTAACAGGACGCAACTCCAGTTTCTTGTTGGTCACAGCCTCGGCCGAACCGGTGTAGGAGGTCTTCTTGGCAGTACCATAGGCAACTACCATCACCTCGTCCAGAGCGGTGCCATCGTCGTTAAGCGTAATGGCCATGTTAGGCTGAACGGGAAGTTCCTGGGTCTTATAACCCACATACGAAACCTTGAGGGTCTTCACGCTGTAGGGAAGATTGAGCGAGAACTCACCGTTTACATCGGTGGCCGCGCCGTTTCCTCCGCCAACGGGTTGTACCGTAGCACCAATAAGCGGTTCGCCATTGGGATCGGTAACCTGTCCCCTCACTACTTGTTGGGCACTCATGCCCAGTGAGATAGCACAGATGGCTATCAGCAGCAGAAATAGCTTCTTCATAAAATAGTGATGTTTATTAAATTAATACAATTAAAAATGTGTTCTGTTATCAGTTACTGTAAGGTCTCCAGCATGCTTTTCATCGAGCCGCTATCGATATTTTACAAGTACGCAAAACTAATCAAAAAATGTGAAATGGGCAAAATAAATGGAAGATTTTAACTAATTGCCCGTTATTTCTACCTTTTTGCTTATTTTGGAAAAAAATTTAATATAATAGATTTTTCCATGTAAATAATAGTTTAATATATTGAAAAATAGGGACTTTATAGAAAATAATTGAAACTTTTCAGGTAAAATTCAAATAGAGTTTTCTAATGTTAAATAAAACACATTTTAACATTCAAATTTTAACTAAATTTTACTGGATTTTGCTCGAAATTATAGGATTTTCTTTCCAAAAAATGACAATATACCCCCTGTTAATAACTTTTTGGGCGACCTGTAATGTCAGCCGCTGGCCACTTTTCATCTATACATTAATGTATATTGACTGATAGACATGCCACATCACGATGGCTGCGCAACACGATATGTTTAATGAGTGTTTTGTACCATGCTGCGGTATTTCCACACACTGGTCGCTGGCATCGACTACCTCCTGACTCACACCCTTAACCTCATTACCCATGACGATGGCCACCTTTTGCCCTATACTGACAACAAACTGGTCGAGACTGGTGCTGTCGTGCACCTGCTCAACCGATACTATCATGTATCCATCTCGCTTGAGTTGATCGACAGCCTCGGCTGTTGTGGAATAATAATTCCACAACACTGATTCCTCGGCTCCCAGGGCTGTCTTGTGGATTTCGGACTTAGGAGGCTGCGGCGTGATGCCACACAGCACGATACGCTCGATCAGAAACGCGTCGGCCGTGCGAAACACCGAGCCCACGTTCATCTCGCTGCGCACGTTGTCGAGCACGATGGTCACAGGCAGTTTCACCACCTTTTTATATTCCTCCACACCCACGCGGTGCAGTTCCAGCATTGACTTCTTGAGTGACATAAGTTGCAATCGTGTTATCCAGCACAAAGGTACAAAACATTTTTCATATTTGGCTGTCAACAACACTGTCAATAACTGTTGATAAGTCATCAATAAAAAACAATAAAAAATACTTGACAAATTCATTTTGATCTGGCATATCCATATTTCTGAAGTGACCAAAAAAGTTACCATAAAATTTTTATTGTCATTTAAACGCGGTTTTCAACACATTTTCATGGCAAGTCCAGCAATAATTTATTAACTTTGCAGGTTGTTAACACCCTGTTAATAACCATCTGAAATGGCTATTACTCAGCAACAAGGCTTGTTGATAACCTATCAATAATATGATATATGTTGTCAATAAGCCACGAGTGGTCAAAGTGTGCAAAAAAGTTTTGAACACAATTAACAGGCATTATTGTTGTTGTTAGATTTATATTTTTAAAAAATTTAAAAACTAAATAATATATAATATGAATGTTGAAAAAGGCTATGTCGATGCTCCCATAGAGCAGGGCATCGACCTGAGAGAAGAAATACTGCGCTTGAAACGTGAGCGTGGTGCCGTGATCATGGCGCACTACTATCAGCGCGAGGAAATCCAGCAGCTCGCCGACCACATCGGCGACAGCCTGGCGCTGGCTCAACTGGCCGCCAAGACCGATGCGCCTGTCATCGTGCTGTGTGGTGTGCACTTCATGGGCGAGACGGCCAAGATCCTGTGTCCCGACAAGACGGTGATCGTGCCCGACCTGAGTGCTGGTTGCTCGCTGGCCGACAGTTGTCCGGCCGATGAGTTTGAGAAATTTGTCAAAGCTCATCCTGACCACACTGTCATCAGCTATGTCAACACCAGCGCTGCCGTCAAGGCGGTGACTGATGTGGTGGTCACCTCATCTAACGCCAAGGAGATTGTAGGGAGCCTGCCGCAGGACGAAAAAATCATTTTTGGGCCTGACCGCAATCTGGGCAACTACATCAACAGCATCACGGGACGCGAGATGCTGCTGTGGGACGGCGCTTGCCACGTGCATGAGAAATTCAGCGCTGCCAAGCTGGCCGACCTCAAGCGCGAGCATCCTGAAGCCCGGGTTCTGGTTCATCCCGAGTGCCCCAAGCCCGTGCGACTGATGGCTGACAAGGTGGGCTCAACCCAGGCCCTGCTCAACTATGCCGTGGACAACGACAGCCAGGAGTTTATCGTGTGCACCGAGAGCGGTATTCTGTTTGAGATGCAGCGCCGCTGCCCCGAGAAGACCTTCATTCCCGCTCCGCCCGAGGATGGCACCTGTGCCTGCAACGAGTGTGAGTACATGAAGCTGATCACGCTCGAGAAGTTGTACAACTCGCTCAAGTACATGGCTCCCGAGATTACTGTCGATGAGCACATTGCCGAGCGTGCCGTGCGTCCCATCCAGCGCATGCTCGACATCTCGCGAGAGTTGGGCATCATCAAGTAGAGTATTAAAGATAAATAATCAAGAATTTAAGTGTATATGAAACGAATCAGCTTATTATCATTATTTATCATATTTATTAATGTATTTAGTATTATGGCACAGAACGTATATGATTTCACTGTGAAGGATCGTCGTGGCAACGACGTGTCGTTAACTGAATATAAGGGTAAAGTGCTGCTCATCGTCAACACTGCCACACGTTGTGGCTTCACACCGCAATACGAGGAGCTCGAGGCCCTGTACAAGAACTATAAGGAGCAGGGTCTGGAAATTCTGGACTTCCCGTGCAACCAGTTTGGCGAGCAAGCTCCCGGTACCGAGGAGGAAATCCATCAGTTCTGCACCCTGAACTATGGCACCGAGTTTCCCCAGTTCAAGAAAATCGAGGTAAATGGCGAGAACGAGTCGCCGCTGTACACCTTCATGAAGTCAAAGCAGGGATTTAAGGGGTTCGACAAGGACCACAAGATTGGAGCCCTGCTCGATGATATGCTCTCCAAGGCCGATCCCGACTATGCCAGTAAGCCCGACATCAAGTGGAATTTCACCAAGTTCCTCATCGACCGCGAGGGTAATGTGGTGGAGCGTTTTGAGCCCACTACCGAGTGTGCCGTAATCGAGCAAGCCATCAAGAAACTTCTCTGAAACACTAAATCATAATTTTTAAAACTCCGTTAATGGACTATAACTATAAGGAAATAGAAAAAAAGTGGCAACAGTACTGGCGTGATCATCACACCTACAAGTGTGACGTGGACCACAGCCGTCCCAAGTTCTATGTTCTCGACATGTTTCCCTATCCCTCGGGAGCCGGATTGCATGTGGGACATCCCTTGGGCTATATTGCCAGTGACATCTATGCGCGTTACAAACGCTTGAAGGGCTACAATGTGTTGCATCCCATGGGATATGACGCTTATGGCCTGCCAGCTGAGCAATATGCCATCCAGACGGGTCAGCATCCCGAAATCACCACTACCCAGAACATTGCGCGCTATCGCGAGCAACTGGACAAAATCGGTTTCTGCTATGACTGGGACCGCGAGGTGCGTACCTGTGACCCCAAGTACTACAAGTGGACACAATGGGCATTCCTGAAGATGTTCAAGAGCTACTATAACACCCAACTCGACAAGGCATGCCCCATCGAGGAACTGGTGGCTCATTTTGAGAAACATGGAACCGAGGGATGCAATGCCCACACCACCAGCACTGAGGAATTCACTGCTGACCAGTGGAACGGTATGACCCAGGTCGAGAAAAACGATGTGCTCATGAACTACCGCATCGCTTACTTGGGCAACACGATGGTCAACTGGTGTCCAAAATTGGGAACTGTCCTGGCCAACGATGAGGTAAGCGAGGGTGTGTCGGTGCGCGGCGGCTATCCTGTTGAGCAGAAGATGATGAGACAGTGGTGCCTGCGCGTGTCGGCCTATGCGGGCCGCTTGCTGCGCGACCTGGACACCATCGAGTGGACCGAGTCGATCAAGGAGACCCAGCGCAACTGGATCGGTTACAGCGAGGGTGCCGAGATGACGTTCCCCATCGCCAATAGTGACAAGAGCCTGCTGATTTTCACCACGAGGGCCGACACCATCTTTGGTGTCACCTTTATGGTACTGGCTCCCGAGAGCATCTATGTCGACGATGTGGTAACGCCTGACCAGCGTGCCGCCGTTGATGCCTATCTCGACGAGGTGAAGCACAAGACCGAGCGCGAACGCATGATCGAGAAGAAGGTGAGCGGCGTGTTTACCGGCAGCTATGCCGTCAATCCCATCACGGGTAAGAACATACCTATATATATAAGTGACTATGTTCTCGCCGGCTATGGTACGGGTGCCATTATGGCTGTTCCCGCCCACGATAGCCGCGACTATGCCTTTGCCCGTCACTTCGATCTGCCCATCATTCCCCTGATTGAGGGTGCCGATGTGAGCGAGGAGAGTTTTGACGCCAAAGAGGGTATTATGGCCAACTCGTCGAACGAGCGCCTGCAGCTCAATGGCTTGCAGGTCAAGGAGGCTATTGCCCGCACCAAGCAGTATATCGAGGAGACAGGCATCGGCCACGTGAAGGTGAACTACCGCCTGAGGGATGCCATCTTCAGCCGTCAGCGCTACTGGGGTGAGCCGTTCCCCATCTATTACGACGAGAACAATCAGCCCCAGGCACTGGACGAGGATCAGCTGCCGCTGCAGCTGCCCGAGGTCGACAAGTTCCTTCCCACCGAGACTGGTGAGCCTCCCCTGGGCCGTGCCAAGAACTGGGTAACCACCGAGGGATACCCCCTGGAGTTGAACACCATGCCGGGATTTGCCGGTTCGTCGGCTTATTACCTGCGCTACATGGATCCCCACAACGACGAGGCACTCGTCTCGCGTGAGGCCGATGAATACTGGCGCCAGGTAGACTTGTATGTGGGTGGTACCGAGCACGCCACGGGTCACTTGATCTATAGCCGATTCTGGAACAAGTTCCTCTATGACTACGGCTATGTGTGCGAGCCAGAGCCGTTCCGCAAGCTGGTCAACCAGGGAATGATTCAGGGCCGCAGTAACTTCGTCTATCGCATCAAGGACACCAACACCTTTGTCTCCCTCAATCTCAAGGACAAGTACGATGTGACCCCCATCCATGTGGATGTGAACATTGTGGATAAGGATGCGCTGGATATCGAGAAATTCCGCCAGTGGCGTCCCGAGTTTCAGAATGCCGAATTCATTCTCGAGAACGGCAAGTACATCTGCGGCTGGGCCATAGAGAAAATGTCAAAGTCGATGTTCAATGTTGTCAACCCCGACGATATTGTGGACAATTATGGCGCTGACACGTTGCGCCTGTACGAGATGTTCCTGGGTCCCGTCGAGGCCAGCAAGCCCTGGGACACTAACGGCATCGACGGTGTGAACCGTTTCCTGAAGCGCCTGTGGGCCTTGTTCTATAAGGGCGACACCATGCAGCTCACCGACGACAAGCCCAGTGCCGAGGCCCTGAAGTCGCTGCACAAGCTCATCAAGAAGGTGAGCGGCGACATCGAGACCTTCAGCTACAACACGTCGGTGGCAGCCTTCATGATCTGTGTCAACGAGCTGACGAGCATGAAGTGCCGCTCACGCGAGATCTATGAGCCGCTGGTAGTGCTGCTGGCACCCTTCGCTCCCCACATTGCCGAGGAGTTGTGGCACGTGCTGGGCCATGACACCAGCGTGTGTGACGCGCAGTGGCCCACCTGGAACGAGGATTACCTCAAGGAGTCGACAATCAAGTATACCGTCCTGTTCAACGGCAAGCCCCGTTACAACATCGAGGTGCCTGCCGGAACCGTTCAGGACGAGGTGCAGCGCATCGCGCTGGCCGATGCCGGTGCCGAGCGCTGGCTCGACGGCAAGCAACCCAAGAAGGTGATTGTCGTTCCCGGCAAGATTGTCAACGTTGTCGTGTAACTTTTTGTTAAAAAACAACTTAAACAACTCAAAATCAAAGCTATGCTTATCACAGAGTTGTTTAAGTTGTCTTTTTTTTTTGAGAATGAAGAAGATTGTTTTTGCCACCAACAATGCGCACAAACTGCAGGAGTTGCGCCAGATGATTGGTGAGCACTATGATGTGCTGGCCCTGGCCGACATCGGCTGCCACGAGGACATTGCCGAGACTGCCGACAATATTGAGGGAAATGCCATGATCAAGGCCCGCTACGTTAAGGAACATTACGGATATGACTGCTTCAGCGACGACACGGGACTTGAGATCGATGCCCTGGACGGCGAGCCTGGTGTGCATTCCGCGCGGTATGCCGGTCCCGGGCACGACAGCGAGGCTAACATCGACAAGGTGTTGGCCAAAATGCAGGGCGTGACCGACCGCAAAGCGCGTTTCCGCACCGCTATCGTCCTGCTTCAGGGCGACGAGATGCATCTGTTTGAAGGTCAGGTCGAGGGTCTCATCCTTACCGAGCGCCATGGCACGGGAGGTTTTGGTTATGACAGCATTTTCCAGCCCATCGAGGGTGATGGGAGCACCTTTGCCCAAATGTCGCCTCAGGACAAGAACCACATCAGTCACCGTGGCCGTGCCGTGGCACAGCTGGTGCAATACCTTACCCAGCAACAATAATTTAGAGGGGATTACTCGCGTAATAGGCGCAGCAGGCCGGCGTAGGTGAGCGTGATGCCTGCGCTGACCCCTTTGACAGCGGGATTAAGGTGGCTGTAGCTGGCATAGGCAACAAACGGGGTGATGCGTACCGCCGAGGTGTAGTGTGCCTGATTGTCGCCAAAGGGGTTGTCCACCAGCTTGCCGTGTAGCCTGATATCGATGTCAATGCTGGCCATCCAGCCCAAACTGTTCTCGTGGGTGGCTGTCGCATAGTCAATCATGGGTCGTTCCTGGCCATCTTCGTCCTTCTCATACTTGAGATGATTCAGCTTCCATGACAGTTTGTTCCAGTTCATGCCCACCATGGGCGTGACGGACACCTTGCCCTGTCGCCACACCGTGTAGCCCAGCTGGATGCCCAGGCCCAGCAGGGTGGGGTTGGACGTCGCGTTGCGCTGCAGCATGCGTCCCTGGTCATCGAAGATGGCATAGGGGTTCTCGTTCTTGAATGATGGTTGGCCATAGCCCACATCGGCCTTGATGCGCAGGCGGTTATATTCAGCATTGAGTCCGCCAGTGAACATTGCGCACCCCTTTAGGTCATCGGCCAGTGAGCCGGCAGGCATCAAGCCTCCCATCCCGACCTGGAATCCCATGCCCCAACCGCTGTGATAGAATGCTTCACCCCCCTGAGCCCGCATCGTAGCGGGAATCAGGGTCATGCAGGCCATGAAAAGTATCATTATTGTCCGTTTCATCATATTATCATTCTCTTGTTACTATTATAACGGACTTGGTGCCAATAAAATTGTCAGCACCATCAAATCAGTGAACGATGACATGATCATCACAGTAGCGGTCTACCACCACAGGTTGCGGTAATACTTGTGGTAAAGCGACAGGCCCTCGCTGATGGGCTTCAGTGAGGCTTTGGCATCGTGCTTGAGGTGAGCCAGATCCTCCTCGTTGTTCCAGATGGCCTTGATGTAGGCCTTGTACTCGGGAGTGTCCTCCTCGGTCTGGAGGGCGATGCGTTCAAAGGCGTAAATCATCTTATCCAGGATTTCTTTCCATTCCTCTTGCGGCATGTTAAATCGTGGTGTACGCTCGCAGTGCTCCTTGAAAACCATCAGCCGGGGTAGGATAAAACGTGCAATGGTCACGTCGAGGTCATAGAGTTCCTCGACGTCAATCGTCTGTGCAATTAATTTGGGATCATACTCGATATTCATAATGGTGAAGTGTAAGTGGAGATGAATAAATAATGAGGTTAATCGTTTTCAAGTAGCAATGTTAGGCATTTTTTTTGACATGACCAAGAAAAATTACTAAAAACAGTCAATTTGACAATTTTTTAACGCTTTTTTAAGCAAAATGCCACCCCTCTGGCGCTTATTTCGGATAATTGTCCTCAGTATGATGTGGGCAATTATCGGATAATGATCACGTGGTTAGCCCTGTTATTGACTGTGAAATGTTATTCCGGTACTGCTATTCGCCAAAAAATCACTATCTTTGCGTCACTATGACGATACAAGAGGCTCAGCAGCGCGTGGACGCTTGGATAAAACAGTATGGCGTGCGCTATTTCAGTGAGTTGACCAATATGGCTGTCCTGACCGAGGAGGTCGGCGAGGTGGCCCGTGTCATCGCTCGCCGCTATGGCGACCAGTCGAGCAAGCCGGGCGATGACCTGGACCTGGCCGACGAGTTGGCCGATGTGCTGTGGGTGGTGATGTGCCTGGCCAATCAGACGGGCATAGACCTGGACAAAGCCCTCGAGCGCAACTTTGCCAAGAAGACCAGCCGCGACAGCACGCGTCACGTCAACAACAGCAAGTTGCTGCCGTGAGCAGGAAACGATTGAGTGTATAAATAAATAACATCATAAACATCAAGACACAATTATTATCATTATGAGCAATCACGAACACTGCGGATGTGGCTGTGAGCATCACGACCACGATCACAAGCCCATGGACAAGTACATGACCGCCATCAGCAGATCGGCTGTCATCACCGATGACGCTGCTATCAGTGCAGCCGTGCAGGAAATCATCGACAAGCATGCTGCCGAGAACAACACCCCCGAGGTGCAGCAATTCCTGCTCAACTGTGTGGACCTGACTACCCTGGCCACCGACGACAGTGAGCGCAGCGTTGCCCAGTTTGTGCAGCGCGTCAACGACTTTGACAACAACTATCCCCAGTACAAGAATGTGGCCGCCATCTGTGTCTACAGCAACTTCGCCGCCGTGGTGCGCGGCACGCTCGAGGTGAGCGGAGTAGACGTGGCTGTGTGCAGCGCCAGCTTCCCCGCCAGCCAGGCCCACATCGAGACCAAGATTGCCGAGACCGCTCTGGCCATTGCCGATGGTGCCGACGAGGTGGACATCGTGCTGAATGTGGGCTACTTCAGGGATGAGGCCTACGAGGAGCTGTGTGACGAGATTACCGAGATCAAGCAAGTGGTGGGCGAGCGTCCCCTGAAGGTCATCCTCGAGACGGGCTTGCTGAAGAGCGCCGAGGCCATCCGTCGTGCCAGCATCCTGTCGATGTACTCGGGCTGCGACTTCATCAAGACCTCGACCGGCAAGGTTTATCCTGGCGCGTCGCTCGAGGCCGCTTACGTCATGTGCCAGTGCATCAAGGAGTACTTCGTGCAGCATGGCCGCATGGTGGGCTTCAAGGCTTCGGGTGGTATCCGCACGACCGAGGATGCCATCAAGTACTACACCATTGTCAAGGAAGTCCTGGGCGACCAGTGGCTGGATAACCGCTACTTCCGCATCGGTGCCTCGAGCCTGGCCAACTCGCTGTTCCAGTCCTTTACCGGCAGCGACGAGAAGCCCTTCTAAAACAACGACAACAATCATTTCATAAGGAAAACAATAAATACAATAAGTACAATTTGTTGATTATCAATAATTTGTATTTATTGTACTTATTGTTTTCTTTTTAAGGCGAATATCATGAAACAGGGCATGAATCGAGAGATACTCAGGATAGCGTTGCCAGCGATTGTGGCCAACATCACCGTGCCCCTGCTGGGACTGGTCGACACAGCCATTGCGGGGCATCTGGGCAATCAGGTGTTTATTGGCGCTGTCGCTGTTGGGGCAATGATGTTCAACTTAGTGTACTGGAACTTCGGTTTCCTGCGCATGAGCACATCGGGCATGACGGCTCAAGCCTATGGTAGCGGCGACAACGATGAGAGCGCCAAGCTGCTGGGCGAATCCACCGCGCTGGCGGCTGTCATCTCGGCCCTGATCATCGTGTTGCAGTGGCCCATCCGCCTGCTGTTGCTATGGATCATCGGGCCATCGCCAGCGGTAACATCGCTGGCCATCACCTATTTCACCATCTGCATCTGGGGAGTGCCGCCCGTGCTGGTGATGATGGCCCTGAAGGGCTGGCTGCTGGGCATGCAGGACTCCCAGAGCGCGATGTGGATCTCGATTATGACCAACGTGTTCAATATCGTGGGCAGCCTGTTGTGCGTCTATGTGCTGGGCATGGGATTTGTGGGCATTGCCGTGGGCACGCTGGCAGGTGAATGGCTGGGCTTGGCTTATGCCGCCGTAACCGTGCGCCACAAGTTCCCGCGGCTGGCAGCGATGGTCGATTGGCGCCGCGTGTGGCGCTTCGGGGGTGCCGGGCGCTATTTCAAGGTGAGCCGCGACATCTTCGTGCGCAGTTTTCTGCTGATGACCGTCAGCCTGGCGTTTGTCTCCATCGGGGCCCGCAGTGGCGACCTCATTCTGGCCGTCAATGCGCTGATTCTGCAACTGTTCACGCTTTACAGCCACTTCATGGACGGTATCGCCTTTGCTGGCGAGGCGGTTGTGGGCAAGTACTACGGCATGGGCGACATGGGCCGCATGAGGCGATGCGTGAGGCTGCTGCTGCTGTGGGGCGCAGGTGTGGCCGCTGTGTTTACGCTGATTTATTCGTTCCCGCGCCTGGCCTTCTGGCTGCTGACCGACCAGCAGCGTGTCATCGAGGCGGCGATGGATTATCGCGTGTGGTGTGCGCTGATTCCCGTTGCGGGCATGGCCGCCTTTGTGTGGGACGGCGTGTTCATCAGCCTGACGCGTTCGCTGGGCATGCTCATTTCGGCCTCGATAGCGTGGTCGCTCTTCTTTGTCATCTACTGGATCACGCCAGGCGGGTGGGGCAACAACCGCTTGTGGATAGCTTACTTGAGTTTCCTGGCCCTGCGTGGCATCATCCAGACCATCCTTTACTGCGGCTACCTCAGGCGCGGTGTCCTCGAGCCAGACAACTAATTAGGCTTTAGGCTTAGCGATGATATAGCTGTTGGCCCGAACCGATGGCATCCGTGCTTAGCGTGGGGTTGGTGTGGCGGCTGGTGTGGCAGTCGAGAGCAGCATATCGATGAGGTAGCTCACGTCGGCAATGGTGATGCCGTCCCTGCCGTTGGCATCGCCACAGGTGGTGCAGCAATGCTGAGAGTCGCCAGCGAGCAGGTAGTCAATCAGGGCGCTCACATCTCCGATGGCCACCTCGCCGTCGTGGTTCACGTCGCCATGGTGGTGTATCTGCTTCATGTACCAGAAGCTGGCGGTGCCGTCACGGTTGATGACCATCTCGGTAACGGGTTTGCCCAGAAAGCCGGCCTTGTTCATGATATTGCCCATCGCGTCCATGTAGAGTATGGTGGCGGGTGACGTTTCGTCGGTCAGGGAGTGTTTGCTGCCCTGCGGCCACAGGTCCCCGCTCTCGCTGTACTGGGTCAGCTTGTTGTCAGCAGGCATGAGGGTAATGAGTTGCGTCTTCTCGTTATTGGGCTTGTTGTTGGTCCAGTGGCTGGCGCTGTAGGTGATATGGGTAATCATGATGCCCTGTCCCGGCAGATAGCGGTCCCATCCCACGCGCTGTCGGTTCTCAAGGATGAAGTACTCGTTCCTGTTCATATCGCTGCGGATGCACACTGCCTTGTCTGTATCTTTGCCTATCTGGTTCCAGATGGGTAGCGTGTAATAGGTGTTGGGCTCAGGATTGATGTATTGCAGCCATCCCATGAACACTTTCTCGTAGGCCGAGTAGCCCACGGGCGTGTAGCCGTCGTTATTGTAGCACCCCAGGCACATGATGTCCCAGTTGCCCATGCCGTAGTTGTCGTTGCCGCCGGTGTCGTACATGTCGGGCAGTCCCAGGCAGTGTCCGAACTCATGTGCAAACGTGCCGATGCCGTCGACGGTCTTGCCGTTGTCGTTAGAGCCGTGCAGCTCGTTGAAGACGGCAAAGTGGTTGACGTAGGGGTCGCCGCTGCCGGGGCTGAAAGCGCCATTGCCGCCGCGGGAATAGTACTGAGCGGCCTCGAGGGTCCAGTTGCAGGGCCAGATGGCCTCGGGATGGTACATCGAGGCCTGTGCCTCGCCCACGCCGGCAAAGATGATGATGACCACGTCGCAGTAGTAGTCGTTGTTGGTGTCATAGGGCTTGAACGACACGCTGTCGGCGGCTGCCATCTGGCAGGCCTCGGTGACCATCCAGCCGATGCCCTTGTCCTTGGTGGTGCCGTTGCGGCCGCCGTAATACTCGCGGTTCTGGGACAGGCAGTAGATGCCATACACGTCGAACACGGGCTTGTACTGGCCATTGGACTGGTCCACAAAGTATTGTGTCACGCCCTCGGGGCCGGTGATCATCGATTCGGTAATCCGTTCCTTGGTGTTATTGAATTTCTTGTCCTGGAACTCGACCAGGATGACGGGAATGCGGCGTTCGCCCTGTGCGGGGACATCGGCGGCGGCATTGCTGCCAACGGCACCAAATTTGTCTTTGGCCCTGGGCAGGCTGTAGGAGCGCTGTTGCATCTGCAACGCCCCCCGCTGGGCGGCGACAAAGGCTTTTTCGCTAGCCGTCCGCTCGCTGGCCTCGTGGACCCGCATGGCCGTCAGTCCCGTCAGTGATGAGGTGTAGTAGAAGTCGCCGTCGCTGCCGCGGGCCACTGTCAGTCCGTCACGGGTCATGATGGCGTTGTTGAAGGCATTGCCCACTGCCTGGACTTGAAGGGAGGTGCCGTCGCTCTGGCGGATGGTGTGCCAGCCGGGTTTAGCGGGCATGGCAATGGCTAATGCTGCGCAACACAGCATCACCGAGATGATAAACAAATGCTTTCTCATCGAATTACTGGTGAGTAGTTAGGGTTGATAAAATGACTATTTAACTGGCATTGCCACATGAGTTAGCAATGAAATTTAAGCAAATCTGCGGCAAAATTAGGTATAATAATTCATGTAAACAAATCAAAACCCATATTTCCATGTATTATTGTCAGGTAAAGCTTCGAAGAAGTAAGCGGTTCGAAGAACCGATTTCAACGAGAAAGACCATGCAAGAGCGTCGGAGACGGTCGCAGCTTGGTCCAGAAAAGCGTCAAGGTATGTGCCTCGTAGAGGAACTTCTTTATCGTCAGCACTTTGCACACCGTGGTAGTTCGTCTTCGACGCACTTTGTCACTTTCAGCTTCGCACCAAGCTTCGTGGGCCATCGATCCACTCGCATGGTGTTTCCCTATTGAAATCGGGCCTTCGACCCGATCTGCCTCTTCGAGGCAAAAGCCAAGCCCCATTTTGAGGGATAGCCTCTAATCAGCTTGTTTACAATGCATTTATGCAACCTTGGTAATCTTTCTCGGGACAGCAATGATTTTCATGGGGTAAACCGAAGGAAAACCAATTATTGCTGGGGAATACAGAACACGCCAGCCCCCCTCGCGGTATCGAGGAGAGCTGGCGGTAGTGCGGGTCCCGCGCAGCGGCGGCGTCAGGCTCAGTTGTTGCTCAGCAGCTTGTCGATCAGTGCGCTGACATCGGCGATGGTCACGCCACCCTCGCCGTCGATGTCGCCACAGATGGTGCAGATGCTGTTGCTCGTGCTATCGAGCAGGTAATCGATCAGTGCGCTCACATCTCCGATGGCCACCTCACCGTCGTGGTTCACGTCGCCCAGCTCATAGCCGTGGCCGTCCAGGGTCACTTGCTCCACGTTGCTCCAGGCGCTCTCGGTGCCGTCGGCAAACAGCGTCTTCACCCGATAGACGTAGGTCCCCTGAGCCTCGAGGTCGCGGACGGTGTAGAACCTGTCGGTAATCTCCGTGATCAGGCGGTATGTGGCATCGCCAGTCTCGCTGGCCCGCAGGGTGGCGGGCGCATATTCCCCGGCATAGATGGCAGCATCGCGGATCACGCCATAGGCGTTGTGGAAGGTGAACGTCACCTGGTCGCGGGCGGCGCAGTCGAGCACGATGATGTGCTCCTCCAGGTCATCGCCAGTGGTGGTGATGGTCTGGGAACCCAGGCTGGTGGACACCTGAATGGACGAGGCACCGTAGGATTGCACGTAGTAGCTGGCAACGTGCAGGACAACGGTTACCTTGCCCGTCAAGTCATAGGACTTGGTCGTGATCCATCCATTGTCGCCCAAAATCAGCAGGCCACCGTAGGCATACATGTGCGAGCTGCAGCTCCAGCCCTGGGGCAGGTAGGTGTCCGCATACTGCGAGATGTCGATCAGGTAATCACCCGACACGCCATCGGGCACGTTGCTGAAGTCGGCCGTCTCCATCAGTTCATACGCGGGCTTGGGTCTTACCTCCAGGGTGTAGCTGGCCACGTTCTGGGCCGGTGTCTGGTCGGTCCAGTCGGCGCGGAACTGCGTCAGGTTGATGGCCGAGCTGTCGGCAGGGAGCATCACGGGAGCATAGCCCTCGATGAGGCCCTTGCCCGTGAGGGTGATGGTAACGTCCTCGGCGCCA
This sequence comes from uncultured Muribaculaceae bacterium, assembly GCA_964628205.1. Lineage (GTDB taxonomy): Bacteria > Bacteroidota > Bacteroidia > Bacteroidales > Muribaculaceae > Sodaliphilus. The sequence goes on along the minus strand of CAZVMM010000024.1, from coordinate 17,660 downwards.
GGGCTGCTCAGCGTCAGCGTGGCGTTGTAGTTACCGATCACGGTGGGGCTGAAGGTCACCGTGACGTCCTTGCCCATGGAGGCATCGTCGCTGCTGATGGTGGACGGGCTGACGGTGAACGCGCCAGCCTCATCGTTGAGCGTCAGGGTTACGTCGCCCGTCAGAGCCTGGCCGTAGACCTTGACTGTCGCGGTGGCGCTGGAGCCAGTCATGACACTGCCGCAGTCGACGTTGTCGGCCGATGCCGAGATGGTGGGATCGCTGACAGCACCCTTCATGTACCAGAAGCTGGCCGTGCCGTCGGCATTGATGACCATCTCGGTCACGGGCTTGCCCAGATAGCCGGCACTGCCCGTAATCGAGCCATTGGCTTGCATGTAGAGCCTGGCGGCAGGCGTGGAACTGTCAGTGAACTCGGTCTTGCCGTTCCGTGGCCAGGTGTCGGTGTTCTCGTTGCTGGTCGACAGGGTGCCGTCGGCCGGAACGATGGTCATCAGCTGGATGTCCTGGTTGTTGGGCGTGTTGGCCCACCAGCGGTCGGCATCAAAGGTCACGTGGGTGATCAGCAGTCCCTCTCCGAGCTGATAGCTGTCCCATCCCACTCGTCGGCGGTTCTCGATGATGAAGTACTCGTTCGCGTTGAGGTCGCTGGTGATGCACAGGGCCTTGTCGGTGGCGGCATTCTTCTGATTCATCGCGGGCAGGGTGTAGTAGGTGCCGGGGCGCGGAGTGATATACTCCATCCATCCCATGAATACCTTCTCATAGGCCGAGTAGCCCGAGGGAGTGTATCCGTCGTTGTTGTAGCACCCCATGCACATGATGTCCCAGCGTCCCAGGCCATAGTGGCCGCCATTGCCCGTGTCATAGAAGTCGGGCAAGCCCAGGCAGTGTCCGAACTCGTGGGCAAACGTGCCGATACCGTCGATGGTCTTGGCATTGTCGTTGCTGCCGTTGAGCTCGTTGAACACGGCGAACGTGTCGACCAGCGGGTCTCCATTGCTCGGGCGGAAGGCGCCGTTGCCGCCATTGTTGTAGTACGCGGCGGCATCGAGTGTCCAGTTACAGGGCCACACGGCTTCGGGATGGTTCCATGAGGCCTGTGCCTCGCCCACGCCGGCATAGATGACGATGACCACGTCACAGTAGTCGTCGTTGTTGGTGTCATAGGGCTTGAACGACACGCCGTCGGCCGCTACCATCTGGCAGGCCTCGGTGACCATCCATCCCAGTCCCTTGTCGTTGCCATCACTGTTGCCGCCGTAGTACTCGCGGTTCTGTGACAGGGAGTAGATGCCATGGACCTCAAAGTCGGGGTCATAGAGCCCGTTGGACTGGTCCCTGAAATACTGGCACACGCTGGTGTTGCCCATGAGCATCGCGTTGATAATCTCCTCGCGTGTGTTGTTGAATTTCTTGTCCTTGAATTCTACCAGGATGATGGGAATCTTGCGGGTGCCCTGGGCGGGAACGCCCGAGTCGGCATTGCTGCCGCCCACGCCCAGCTTGCCCTTCTTGCCTGGCAACTGGTGGGGCTTGGCGGGTTGCATGGTCAGGCTGTAGCGCTGCACGTTCACAAAGGCGGCCTCGCTGGCGCTGCGCTCCTCGGCCTCGTGGGCCCGCACCGAGGTAAGCCCCGTCACGGCCGAGTTGTAGTAGAAGTCGCCGTCGCTGCCACGGGCCACCGTCAGGCCATCGCGGGTCAGCAACGCGTTGTTGAAGGCATTGCCCACGGCCTGGATCTGTAGCGTGGTGCCGTCACTCTGGCGGATGGTGTGCCATCCCGGCTTAGCGGGCACGGCCATAGCTGTGATGCTGTAGCACATGAGCATCAGCAATAAGAGAGATAGTTTTTTTCTATGCATGATTACTAAAATTGTGTTGGTTGTGAATATAATAATTAAAATCTTTCGGCTTCAGTAGCTGATATTCAGCCAATAATTCGCAAATATAAATCATTTATTTGTTTAATCATAAGGCATAAAGACTATTTAACATCCATTTTTTGTGATGTTTCATTTCTTTGTTCTATTTTTGCCGCGCGACAGATACGATGAAACGATTACTCCTCATATTGGCTATTGCCGTGACCATGACGGCATTGGCGGGTGCAAAGGCACACGCTGCCCCTGTTGTTGAGCCTGCTATCGACAATCTGGAGCTGCCATCGGTGTTGCAGAAGACTTTTGCCGGCTATTACCACTTCATCGAGCCGTCGACGGGCGATACGCTGGCGATGATAGTCTTCAATCCCATTACCATCTATCCGCGCGAGCGTTTCCGCAACAAGGCCGAGGAGAAGTATTACTGGAAGACTGTGCGCGATGTGAAGAAGACTCTGCCCTATGCCAAACTCATCAGTTCGACGCTGCTCGAGACCTATGAGTACATCGACACGTATCAGAACCAGAAGCAGAAACAGGCCTACCTGAAGCGTTTTGAGAAGGAACTGTTCAATCAGTACAAGCCGCAGATGAAGAAGATGACCAAGTCCCAGGGCAAGATGCTCATCAAGCTCATCAACCGCGAGACCAATCAGAGCAGCTACAGCATCCTGAAAGCCTTTCTGGGCACGTTTAGGGCAGGTTTCTGGCAGACCTTCAGCAAATTTTTCGGCGCCAGCCTCAAGGCGGGTTACCATCCTAACAAGAACAAGCAGGATGCCATGATCGAGCGCATCTGCGTGCGCGTGGAGCAGGGGGCGTTGTAGGTTTTAGGTTTCTTTAGGGTTTAGGTTACTTGGGGTTTATCTCGAGCAGCCACTTGATGCCCCGTGCCACACGCAGGGGAGGATTCTTGAAGTGGTTGCCGGGATTGAGCACAAACGTCGCGTTCACGCCACCACCTGCCAGCACCGAGGCCAGTGCCTGGGTGCGCTCGCCCACGGTCTGCAGCACGGCATTGCGCGATGTGCTCTCCTTGTCGCCCACCGACAGATACACTCCCCGCAGCGGCGCCACGGGCTGGTGCGTGCCGGCAAACTCCAGCCAGCCGGGATACCACATCGACCCCGAGGCCGACAGGATGCGGGTGAACAGTGCGGTGTGATAGGCAGCCCACACGGCAAACAGTCCCGCTAGGGAGTAGCCTGCCAACAGTCGCCACTGGGGCGGCGCGTCGAGCAGCTGCTCCACTGCAGGCACGACCTCGTCGGTGAGCACGGGAAGCCATTCCGGAGCCCCGCCAGAGAAGTTGTCGTTCCTGGAGACCACCGTACCCGTGGGCCACGGCGACAATTCCTGGTTCCAGTTCAGACCGCTGATGGTTACCAGATTAAATCCGCCGCAATCCACCTCTCGGCACGCATCCAGCAGCAGCCCGCCATTCTCGTGATAATCAATTGAGTAGACAATCGGCACGCTGCCCTGTTCCAGCTGGTAGAGGCACACCCTGCGGTGCCCGAAGTGTAATTCCCGTATTTCCATATCCGCAAATGTACAAAAAAAATCATTATTGTTCGGGAAACTTCGAAGAAGAGACAAAGAGTTTTGCAACAACCTCAAAAGCCAAGCCCCATTTTGAGGAATAGCCTCTAATCAGCTTGTTTGCAATGCATTTCTGCAACCATGGTGATCTTTCCCCAGACAGCAATGAAAATAAAATCATTATGGTGTAGTCTCAGAATCTTATGCAAAGCAGCCCAGACAACGATGATGCTGTCTGGGCTGCCGTTTGCAGAGCCTATTTCTATAGAGGCTTATTTCACGCTAACCTTATAGCCACGGCCGTTCACGGTCACGATGTAGATGCCTGGTGTCAGCGACAGGGTGTGGCCCTCGCTGGCGACAAAGGCGTCGATCTGGCGGCCGTCGATGCTGAACACGCGCACTTGCTGTCCGGCAAAGCCGTCGATGCTGATGCCGCCCTTGACGGGAGCCACCTGCTTGTGGTCGGTCATCTCGTCGATGCCGCTACCGTGCTCCTTGCTGGTGATGCGGATGTTGTCCAGCCAGATGCGCTCACTCATCATGCTCATGTAACCACGGAAGCTGATCTTGGCAAAGTTGGCCAACTCGGTGCCGGTGAGGGGCAGTTCGAAATTAACCCACTCCCCATTGCCCTGGGTCACGTCGATGGTCATCAGTTCCTCGTAGGGGTTATCGTCGATGCTCTGTGAAACGACCAGGGTCGGCATCACGGTAGCACTTGAGCTATAGCCCATGTATACCCAGAACGAGAGGGTGTAGTCCTTGCCCGGCTCCACCTTTACCTTGGGCAGAACGAGGTCTGACCAGTGGTAGCTGCTGTAGTAGTTGCCGTTGTAGCACAGGGCAAAACCGTTGTCGCCGTCCTGTGAGGTCATCTGTTCGTCATCGGCCAGCACGTACCAGGTGGTGCCATAGTTGGCCACGTCGGCGTCAACAACCCAGCCGCTGCTGTAGAGGTAGCCGTTGGCAAACGACTCGGTGAAGGGCGCATCCTTGAGTTTGCCCAGGACGATGTCGTCGAGGACGGCCTGGCCAACGCCTGCCGAGGTCGACGGGATCACGGCATAGTAGTGCATCTCCATCTCCTCGGTGGGCTGGCGGTCGACGGTGAAGGTGGTCTCGGTCGTAGTGCCGATGATGACCATCTGCTCCTCGGGGGTGGCGCCATCGGGGAAGTACTCGACGATGGTATACTCGAGCGAGCCGTCAACCACGCCGCCGTTCACGCCAACCTCGCTGGGAGCATCCCAGGTGAGGACGGCCTTCTGGTTGTCCTCATTGCCACGGATCCAGAAGTTCTCGACAGCCAGGGGAACGTCGACACCGGCAAACACGCTGGCCTCGCTCACCTTGCCGCGGCCATGCTCGTTCTCGGCCACGATTACGTAGGAGTTGTTGCCGCGCATGGGCTGCTCGTCAACCCACTCCAGTGCCTGGCCGGGTTCCACGTTCTCAAACGTCATCAGGGGGATGGCCGAACCGCTACGGTAGATGTAGACGGTCAGGGGACCCTGCAGCGGACGCTGGGCATAGTCAACGCTGGGAGCGTTGAAGGCGAAGTTGACCTTCAGCAGGCCGGTCTTGTCGTTCTCGACGCTGAGGTTCTCGACACTGTAGGGGGCATAAGCCGAGCCCACAAGCGTGATCGAGATGTCGTCGATGCTGGGCGAGATGTAGCTGCTGGCCACATCAGCGATCATGAGGATCGAGGGATAGTACTTGCCGGTCTCGCTGGCAATCACCTCGTTCTCGATGAGGACCTTCTCGCCATAGTTGGTATAGGGCAGTTGGTCGGGATAGATGGTCTGGGCCGTGGAGTCGGGAGCCATACCGATGCCGGCATAACCCGGGCACACCTGGTTGTAGGAGCTGTAGGTCCAGTTGAAGGCGTAATTGTAGACCATGTCCTTCTCGAGCTTGATGGCGGGCATGTAGAGCCAGATTTTCTCGACAGGATGCTGCACGAAGTAGCCATAGCCGCCCAGGGCCAGGTTCTGGTTGTAGCTGCTCCAGATCCAGCGGTACTCGTTGCCGCTGTAAATCGACGAGTCGTTGACGGTGATGAAGTCGCGGGTATCGGCCTCGGTGTCAAACGCGTTGGCATAGGGGGCGGTGTACACGCCGATAAAGGCCTCGGCGCTCACGCGCTTGCCCTCGCCAGCCTCATTGCTGACGGCCACGGTGTAGGTGTGCACGCCCACGCCCTGCACAGTGTTGTCGGTCCAGGTGGCATTGGCTGCTGCCTCAACCGGAATCTGGGCCACAGCCTCCTCGGCACCGTCACGGTAGATGTTGGCGGTCAGGGCACTGCTGGTCAGTGGATTGCCATCGAGCGTAGTGGAGGGAACGGTAAAGGTCACATCGGCAACCATCTCACCGGCCTCGTCGGGGATGATGGTCAGGTTGGTTACCTCGGCGGGAGCCTCGTTCTTACCCAGCTGGTTCACGGCCATCGAGTAGACAAAGATGCCCGATGCGTTGTCCTCCTTCAGGGTGTAAGCGCGCACGGCAAAGTAGTAGGTGCCGGTCTGCTCAACCTGGAAGTCGGCCTCCCACGGGGTGGTGGTGCCGCCCACGTCGTAGGCGTCGTCCTGTGCCAGTACCTTGAAGGTCGAGATGTCGGTCGGGTCGGTGCCGATAAGCAGGCTGGCGCGCTCCTTGTAGTTGGCGAAGGTGTTGCGCATGTTCACGATCAGGGCATAGGAGATACCCTGCTCGATGTTGATGCCCGGCGAGATCAGGTAATCGTCGGCGCCATCCACGTCAGCGCCCATGTTGTAGGGGCCAGTGTAGATGCCCCAGCAGCCGCTGTAGTCATTGAATTGCCAGGTGTAGACCGTGCCGTAATCCGTCTGGTCATTGTTGGCATTGACGATGGTCCACAGGTCGCGGGTCGAAGCGTCGCTGAAGTCATCGAAGTAGGGAGCCTGGAACGCGTTACCCGTCAGGATGGCGTTGGAGGTAGCGGCATCACCGCACTTGCCGTCGGCATTCATCGGGGTGACGATGTAGTAGTAGCGCTCCATCTTGCTGGGCAGCGTCTCGCTGAACTCACAGCTGGTCAGCCCCTGGGCCACAGTGACGTTGCCGGGCATGCGCACGACATTGTAGGTCACGTTCTCCAGGTAACCGCCATTAACGCCAGTTGCGGGAGCGTCCCACGTCAGGTGGCTCACACCGTCCTCGACGCTGAAGGTCAGGTTGGTGACGGGCAGCGGGGTGTCGTAGCCGGCAAACACATACACGCAGTTGACGGGCGAGAAGCCAGCCTCGTTCTCGAGCAGGACATACACGTAGTGGTTGTCGTTGCTCACCTCCTGGCTGTAGGTCTGCTTGCTGCCGGGGGCCACAGCGACATAATCGGCCACCAGCTCGCCGTCGAGCCACATGCTCATCCTCACGTTTCCGCTCAGCGGGCTGCCGCTGTAGGTTGTCGTGGGAACGGTGAAGGTGATGTTGCCGCTTGTCGAGGCACCCTGGAACTCAAACGCCAGGTCGCTGATGGCAGCGGGGGCCATGTCGGGAGCCTGGTTGTCCTTGAAGAACAGCGTCGGGGCCTGCTCGTTGTTGTTGAGCTCCTCGACCAGAGCCATGCTGCCCTCATAGGGGTTGATGGCATAGATGCCTGTTCCCTGCTGGGTCACGGCCATCCACAGGAAGCACGCGTTGTGGGGCTCATAGCCCATGCCCTGAACGTACATCGAGGGGGCGACATCGAGGGTGAACAGCTGACGGGCGACGGCATCGGTCTTGTCGAGTGAGTAGAACTCGCCGTCGCTGCCCACGCAGTACATCTCGCCGTTGGGGGTGAAACCCAGTGTCATCGGCTGGAAGTTGTTGGGCCACGGAGCGATGATGTCAAACGTGCGGCTCTCACCGTTCCACTTGGCCAGGTTCAGGCCGGTCAAGTTACTGTTATACTGGATGGAATAAATGATGTCGCTGGTCACGTCATAGGCCATCACCGAGGGGATGAAGCTATAATCCACCTGGTCATAGACCTGTGCCCACAGCTCATGGAAATCGTCACGGCTCAAGCCGTTGTACTCCACGCCATTGAGCGAACCGAACAGCTCCATCGGCCTGGCACCCACGAGCTGGTCGCGGCCCATGGCGCTCGCCATGAAGTCGTAGCGCAGATCGGTGGCCAGGGGCTGGAAGCTGCCGTCGCCGCCGATGGTGTAGCTGTAGATGCCGTAGGGTACCGAACCGATGCCGTAACCCGCCCACTCGTTGGAGTTGGTCAGGTTGACGTACATCGTCATCCCTTGGAACAAGTCGGCACTCGGAGCCTTCTGGCGGGCTGGTGCTTCACGCTTCGAGAGCATCTTGGCCCTCGGTTGCGTCTTGATGACCTGCTTGACGGGCGTGGGAGCCGCGGTGTAGGTCGTGGACTGCTCGCCAGCGGCGGATATCAGGGCCACTAGCGCGAGCATTGCGAGTAAGGTTCTTGGTCTTCTCATAAATCCATTAAGTTTTTTTGATGGTGATTAATTACAGTCATGCCAGATGTGATGGCACAGCGGGCATGGCATCAGTTAGTTTACACATCGCAAATTTACGCTCTTTTAAGGCATGAAGCGGGTATCGTCCTTGCCGAAATGTGCAGATTTCGGCATTTTAAACAAAAAATGCCTGTTTTCGGCATTTTTTTGGTGGCATTTTGCTTGATGGTGAGGCAGCGTGTCACTGTTGCGACTCGCGGTTGGCCAGACGCTGGTATTGCGATGGCGTCAGTCCTGTGATGCGCTTGAACGACGTGACAAACGTTGAGCGAGACTTGAAGCCTACACTCTCGCTGATGGCCTCGATGGTGTAGTTGCCATAGTTCTCGATGTCGCCCATGCGCTTGCAGGCCTCCTTGATGCGAAAGGAGTTCAGGAAATTGTTGAAGTTCTGCTGGTAGTGTTCGTTGATGACCTGGGACACATACTTGTACCGAGAGCCCAACAGTGTGGCCAGGCGCTCAAGGGTAAAATCGGGTGTGAAAATCTCCGGGTTGGACTCCATGACCTGCTGGATGCGCACCAGCAGTTGCTGCTTGTCGGCATCACTCAGATGACTGCCCTTGTACTTGACATCGGCCTCGGGCTGGGTGGCGGGTGCTGCCTGGTGTTGCGGCTCCTTGTCCTGCAGCTGGCGGCGCATGCGCCGCTCTTCTTCCTCGGCCCGCAGCATTTCCACGTTCTTCTGGTACAGTAACTGGTTGGAGCGCGTCAGCTCGCCGTTCTTGCGGTACACGAGATAGAGCAGCACCAGCAACACCATCAGGAATCCCAGCGAGACGAGCGTGACGACGCTCATTACCTCGCGGTGCTGCTTCGCTTGGGTCATCTCCTGCTCCATATCCTTGAGCTCGCCCCGAAACTCCATCTCGCTGACACTGGCCAGCTGCTGGTAGTTGGTGAGCGTGTCCTTGAGCAAGGTGTAATGGTTATAATAATGTTCGCGGGACAGGTGGTCGCCGATTTGCTGGTAGTAGCGAGCCATCAGGCCATACACCTCGAGTTTGCAGTCCTTCATCTCCAGGCTGTCGGCTATCGACTCGGCCTGCTTGACCGAGGCGATTGCCGAGGCCAAGTCCCCCTTGAGGGCATGGACCTTGGCCTTCTCGATGTGGGTAAAATAGATCAGCCGTGAATACTGGGTGGTGTCGATGAGCTGCAACTGGCGGTCGTGCACGGCCAGAGCGTCGTCCAGGCGGTGGTGTTCCACGTTGTCAAATGCCAGGTAGAGCATCTTGTTGTAGCGCCGCAATATCCATGTCTCGTTATCCTCGGGCAGTTGCAGGTAGTTTTGCCAGATGCCCTGTATCTGTGCCAGGCCGCCCTGGACGCGGGCCATCGACAGCACGTCGGTGCAGGCCATGTCGGTGTAACGGTCGTCGCGGGTTCTCAGTCCAGCCTGCAGGGCCTGCTTGTAGTAATTCAGGGCCTTGGCCCCCAATTCCTTGTTATTGCATTCCTCCGAGATGGTCTGGTACATGCACCCGAAGCCCAGATAGATGTTGGCATCCTCGATGTCGCTGCTGGCAGCGATTTCCTGGGCACGTGTCAGGCAGTCAAAGCACTTGGGGTAGTCATAGAAGTCATAGAAATAGATCGACCACAGCCTCATGTTGGCATCTTTGCACCTGATTTTCTCTTCACGGGGCATTGTGGGTTCAAAGCGGCCAGCCACAATCGTGTAGCACATCAGTGCCGTGTCCTTGCTGCCCCCGTCGCCAAAGTCCTTATCTGCCATGGCAAGCAATCGCTCGACGGGCAGGTCAATCCACTTGCTGTGCTGCCACGACAAGCCAGCGCCGTGGGCTGCCTGAAAGACCATTACCACAGCATATATCAGCAATATGACCTTGACAAGTTTGCGCATCTTGATATCCAGTAAATGAACAATATCACGCTAGACTTCTGGCAAAAGTACAAAAAAAAATTGTTTTTTTGTTTAAAAACCGCTACCTTGCGTGTTATTATGGTGTAAGCAACAATTTAACGAATTCATGACGATAGACGCATTTAACCGACAAGCGACACAGTTCAGACGGCTGGCATTGCAGGCATCGACGGCAGCGGGGGCCGATGCCGACACCGCCGAGGACGTTGCCCAGGAGACGCTCCTGCGCTTGTGGCAGATGCGTGACGATTCCCGGCTCTACAATCCCGAGGGTTATGCCTCGACGATTGCACGCCACTTGACCCTGAACCAGTTGCGCCGTAAGGCGCCCCTCCCGCTCGACGAGGATCTGGCTACCGACCTCACAGTTCCCTCCCCGCTGGACATGATGCTTCAAACGGAGGACGAGCGATGGCTCAGAGAGCGCATCCGCAACCTGCCCTACACCCAGCACGCCATCCTCAGGCTGCGCGAGGTGGAGCACCGCTCCAATGAGGAGATAGCCTCCATCCTGGGCCTCCAGCCATCGAGCGTGAACACCCTGCTGGCCAGGGCACGACGACAATTACTCAAAGAGATTCAACAATCAAGGAAAACCTGAAACCGATGAAACAGTTATCACAACAACAAGCGGGCGAATTGCTCGACAGATACATGGACGGCCTCACCACCCTGGATGAGGAAGCCGCGCTGCGTCGGTACTTCAGTACCCGCGACGACATCCCCGACGAGTGGCAGGACTACAAGGTGATGTTTACCTACCTGGATAGCGGCATGGAGGACGGCAGCCTGCCCGCTCAGGAGCCTCGCCGCAGGCCGATTGTCGCCCTAATGGGCCGTCGCTGGTGGGGCATCGCGGCCGCCGCGGTCATCACCGCCGCTATCGTGGTGACCGCCGTGCTCCAGCACCCGTCATCTCCCACCATGCCCGCTACACCCGTCATCGCCCACCATGCCGATGATGACACCGTTGCTACTACGCCGCCCTCGGTGGAGACCGAGCCCCAGCAGTTGGCATCGGTTACGCCAGCCGATCCAGTAGGTCGAGACATTGCCTCGCCCACGAAACAAGCCTCCCGCACCCGTCGCCTGCAGGCTGAGAACGCCAAGCTCGCCCAGGAGAACGAGCGCTTGCAGCGCGAACTGGCCGACCTGAAGCGCCGCGCCTTTATCATCGACCTGGAAGCTAATGGCTTCCGTGCCGTTCAAGACGAGGACGGCAGCATCGTGCTCATCGACATCGAGCAAGAATTAGAGAACGAATTGAACAATCATTTGAACAATCAACCCACACCCAATATTCCAGCATTATGAAAACAACTAATCATATCACCATCATCGCAGCGCTCATCGCCCTGCTCGTGCCGGCAATGGCCAGCGCCAACGTCTATGAGGACCGCCTGAAAGAGGCATTTGACAACATCATCAGCGCCGTGCCGCTTGAGGACCTCAGTCAGATGCACACCACCTATACCGACCCCGAGACCGGAGTCAAGGAAGGCCAACTCGACGTGATCAAGTTCACCATCGGCAACGAGAGCATGAACCTGATCAACGACGCCAAACGGGTCTATGAGCAACTCGGTGACGACATAGAAAATAACTTGGCTTTGAGGGGCGAAATCTACACCCTGTGGTGGACCAACCATGATGATACCTTCCAGGGCTATCGCCTCTACTACGACCCCGAGAATACCATCATCGTGGGGCTGGCGTATGACTATTGCTATACCGTGGGTCTTATCTCTCCCGATAACGTGAAGCACCGCACGACCTACACCATCGAGTGGAACGATGCAGCACCAGGCGACAGCATCAAGGGTCGCCTGATCACCACCTATGCCCCCACAAAACCCAAGAAAGTTTCTATCGACGTCGACGACTACGATAAGTATATGAAGCAATTCCAGGCCGGTATGGAGAAATACCAGGAGGGCATGGAGAGGTACCGGAGCGCCATGGAGAAGGCCCAGGGAAGTCTGGAAAAGGCTCAGGGTGCACTTTCCGGTTTTTCGGACGGTCAAAGCCATGTGTACTCTTTCTCCTCCTCAAGCAAGACCGATGCCCAGTCGTGGATGAAGCAACTGCTCTTCTACGTCAACAAGGTGCAGGAGAACGGCAACCGCTACCTCTACTTGTCCAAACTCTACGAGCTGTGCAAGGACACCGAGGGCCTGGACCAGACCGACCTGAAAATAGGCATGCAGCAACTGGCCTCGATCTATAAGCAACTCAAGGGCACGAACAAACTCAAGGAAAACGAACTCCTCTTCCTCGAGAGCATGGTCGATCTGCTCCAGAGCAAAATCAAGAAGTAAAATCCACTGAACCCTGCGGGGCTAATGCGAATTTTACTAATTCAAGAGAATTGACACGAAATATTTTTAAATAATTCGGTCAATTAGCGAAATTGGCATTAAAAACTTTTCAGGGTCAACTCCTATTCCATCCCATTAGTTTAACCATTGTTTCATGTGGAACATCGCATGAGACGGCCACCACTACACCCTATCATGAACACCAAAATTGTTGTTATCGCACTCATTATCAGTGCATTTGCAATTCAACTCCATGCCACTGAGCCGACTGATAGCCTCACGACCAGCGCCGGCGACAGCCTGAACGTGCAACTGCAGGAACTCACCATTGAGGCACCCAAGGCCACCATCCGCCGTGAGGGCATGAATTACACCATCAGCAACCTGGATAACACCTACCTGGGCGACGCGGGCACCCTCATCGACATGCTGCGCTGGACACCGGGCATCATCGCCAACGACGAGAACGACATCAAGACCAGCGACAACCGGACCGTGGGCGAAATCTACATCGACGACCGCAAGGTCACCGACCGCAATCTGCTGCTGAGTGTGCCATCCAACCAAGTGAGCAAGATCGAGATTATCCGCGATCTGAGCGCCCGCTACCAGGGGCCGACCATCAAGATCACGCTCAAGAAGAGCCTGAAGGACTACTTGGGCCTGAGCGTGGCCAGCGTCACGAGCATCAAGCGACGCGTGGGCCAGAATGCCTGGACCAACATCAATGCCAAGTACGGCAAGTGGGCATTCAATGGGTCGGTGGTCTATTCCATCGGCAACGGCAAGTCCTACGACTTCAACCGCTTGACCATCACCAATCCCAACGACGGCAGCCTCATCCTCGAGAAGAATACCGACGGCGGCTTCACCTATCACCGTAATTCCGGTTACTGGAACGCAGGCATCAACTACTTCGCCTCTCCGCAGTTGACCCTCATCGCGCAATACTCGGGCAACACGAGCAATTCGCAATTCAACCATTTCTCACTCAGTGACATATACAACCAGGGCGAGAAAAGCATCATCGACGAGCAACAGCATGAACCTGCGGGAAAGAACAGCAACCACAATGCCACCGTAGGTTTGACCTATAAGCCAACCGACAGGCGCACGCTCACCTTGACATTGAGTTACACCCGACGGACATCGGACAAGGGCCGTACCATCACCCTCATGCCCGACGGCGAAGAGCCCACCGACAACATGGCACACACCCTGAGCCGATATAACCTGTGGGACGGTGAGGCCAACTATGCCTTCCCGCTCGCGGGCAGCCAGATCGAAGTAGGAACCAACCTGAGTTGGATCAGCAACAAGTATGACTACATCTACAATGGCTATGCCCAGCCCAACCACCGCGACGACTTCACGGGGGCATGGTACGGCTCGTGGAAGCGCGCCTATGGCAAGTGGACACCCCAACTGGGCGTGCGCCTCGTCTATAACGACACGCGGCTCGACCAGGGCGGCAGGGACATCCCCAGCAGGGACGAGAAGCGCACATCGGTGCGCCCCAATGTGTCGCTGCTCTACTCCATCAACGATGATTACCAGTTGAAGGCCCAGTACAGTGCCTCGGGCGGTTTCCCGTCCATCTCGGAACTCAATCCTGCCATCGTCTATGAGAACCTGATGCACTACAGCAAGGGCAACCCCGACCTGAAGCACTACACCTGGCACTATGCCAGCCTGAATGCCAACCTCAAGGACTTCAACGTGTCCACCTGGTTCCGCTACATCCCGCGCATGATTTTCACGGCCATTCTGCCCTACGGTGACGACTATTCCATCATCGATTGCCCCGTCAACAGCCGCTATAGCCGCACGTGGGGCCTCGATGTCGATTACTCGCACACCTTCGGCAAGGTAAACGTCAACGCGTCCCTCAGTGGCAATTATTACCAGATCAAGTTTAACCCCATGCAGGGTTACCTCAATCCCGACATCAGCAGCCAGTCGATGAGTGCCTACCTCCAAGCCCGCTGGCAATGCTGCAAGGGTGGCGAGTTATATGGATCGGTGAACTACATGAGCCCCTTTCATGTGGACCTCATCCGCTCGGGGCGCACGTTGGGCATCAATCTGGGTTATACCCAACGGTTCCTGGACAACCGCTTGCGCATCACCGTCGAGGGCAGCGACCTGCTCAACCAGGCCGTCACCCCGCGCTGGAGCCAGAACTTCGGCCACATCAAGAAGTGGCAGCGCAACCGCTATGACACCCGCGGCGTGACATTGCGCGTGCAGTATGTCTTCAACACTCTCAACAACGGCTACCGCAACGCCCGCATCAACAAGCAGAGCGACCATCGCACCAACTGACACGGGTCATTCCATTATTAACGACTTTTCATTATCAACGCAATATGAGAACTATTACAATTTCTATTTTACTGATTTTCTGCACTTTGTTTGCTCAGGCAGACATCATCAGCGGGCGCGTTATCGATGCCGATACACGGGAGACCTTGCCCGGGGCAACGGTGAAGTACATGCAGCAAATCGGCGAGACCAGCTATTCGGGCAGCACCGTGATTGCCGACTCGCTTGGGCGCTTCTCGTTCAACTGTAATGGACGGGTTGAGTTGACGGTGTCGATGCTGGGCTATTATTACAAGAAGAAAAACGTCATGGCGCTGTCCGACAGCCGCAAGGACACGCTCGACATCGGCGCCATCGAACTGAAGATGTCCTCGCAGATGTTGCAGATGGTCGAGGTCACGGGCCACGCAAAAAGGTTCACGATGCGCGGCGACACCATCGTGTTCAACCCGTCGGCCTTCAGGCTGCAGCAGGGCGCCCGCCTCGACGAACTCATCAAGCAACTGCCTGGCGTGGAGGTCGATGACAAGGGCAAACTGTGGTGGAACGGCAAGCCCATACGCCTGACGATGGACGGCGAGAGCCTCTTTGGCGGCAACGACCTGGTGAGCCAACTGCCCGCCGAGGCCGTACAGAACATCAAGGCCTACAACAAGGCATCGGAACTCAAGGAGCACACCGGCAACGACGACGGCAGCGAGGACATGGTGCTAGACCTGACCGTCAAGCCAGGCTTCCTCGACCGCTGGTATGGCGACGCCACGGCAGGTTACAGGACCCGCGACCACTATGAGGCCGAGGTGACGATGAACCGCCTGTCCAAGTCGGATCCCGTCATGGTGTTCGGTGACGCCAATAATGTGGCCAAGCGGCACAGGCGATACCAGGGCCAATACACGCTCAATTCAGGTAACGGCCTGGGCCAGGAGCAAGGTATCTCGGGCGGATACCAGCACAACTGGGGCCGCGAGCAGGGCGATAAGACCCTGAAGAGTTACTACAGCATCAGCGGCGGACTGGCGCATGATGACCGATGGAAAAATTCGGGCAGCGAAACTGAGAATTACTTCCCAGGTGAGGCACGGAGCCGGAACAAAGTGGAGGGCTATGACCGCAGCCACCAGCTCAACCCGACCATCGTGGGCATGATGCGCTGGAGACCTGACACGACCAACACCATCTTCCTGTGGGCGCAGGTCGAATACGACAACAACCGCTCCATCAGCCGACGGGAGACCGAGCAGATGGTCGATTCAGGCTACGGCTACACGCCCACGATCAACCAGCACGTGGGCACCCTCACCCGCGGGAACGAGACCCGCATCAACACCTCGGGCAGCTGGACGCATTTCATCAAGGACGGCTCTTTCAAGGTCGGAGGGGGACTGAACTATACCGACGGCAAGAGCAAGCGCTGGGCCGACCGCACCATCACCGACCATCACAGCGGCCTCTCCTCGACCCTAAGCCAGCAGGCCATCGAGCCCTCCTCACGGCTTAATCTGGTGTCAACCATGACCTTTGAGCGCTGGCTGACCAAGGCCTGGCTACTCAATGCAGAGTATCAATTGGGCCACGACAACAACAAGATGGACTGCGATTTCACCACCGACGGCATGGCCGATGCCGCCAACTCGTT
This sequence comes from uncultured Muribaculaceae bacterium, assembly GCA_964628205.1. GTDB lineage: Bacteria > Bacteroidota > Bacteroidia > Bacteroidales > Muribaculaceae > Sodaliphilus. The sequence goes on along the minus strand of CAZVMM010000024.1, from coordinate 1,557 downwards.
CAACAACCGCTACCGCAACACCAGTCACACCCTTACCGCCGGCTCGACGTTCAACATCGGCCAGGTGCAATTGCAACCCAAGGCGGCCATGACATGGAGCCGTGAGCACCAGGACTACCGTCGTGCCCTGCTCGACACCGCCGCCGTGAGGAACCGCTTCAAGGTAGAACCCTCGTTCAAAGCCTCCTGGAAAATGAACCGCAGCATGAGTGTGGAGCTGAATTACAGTTACAAGACCACGCGCCCCGAATTGCTCCAGACCATCGGCTACCGTGACTTGAGCGATCCGCTGTTCATCACCGAGGGCAATCCCCTGTTGAAGGACATCCACTCCCACCAGATTCAGTTGGCCTACAAGGCCATCGTCCCGAGCAAGCAGTTGTCGATAGGCTTCAATGCCAAATACACCACTGCCGACCACAACAACGTCACGGCCCTCAGTTACGACCCAGTGACCAACGTCTATACCAGCCGTCCCGAGACCGTGACCGGCAACCGCGTGTGGGAGGTGAACCTCAACTATGACCACGGCCTGGGCAGCTACTTCCGCCTGCAGAACGACCTCAAGGTCATGGGCGGACGGTACTACGGTTACCTGACCATGCTGCCCACCCACGAGGAGCGCATCCTCAACCACCAAACGAGCGTTCACCCCAAGGACAAGCTGACCGTGTTGTTTGACCACAACTGGATCAAGGCCTCGGCCTTTGCCGAGGTGAACGCTGACCGGCTGCGCTTCTCGCAGTCGCCCATCCAGAACACCACGCTGTGGAACAACAACTTCGGCATCGAGTTTGAGGCCAACTACCGCAACTTTGTGTTCTCGTCCAGCCTCACCGAGTCCATGCGGCGCGGCTATGCCTCCAGCGGCATGAACCGCAACCGCCTGCTGTGGGATGCCTCCGTCGCTTGGAAAGTCCTGAAGAACAAGGGCACAGTCAGGCTCTACGCCGATGACATCCTCAACCAGGATGACTACCGCTGGAGCAGCCAGACCGCCTATCAGCAGACCAGCGAGTGGCAAGACACGCTGCAACACTTCATCGGCATCTCGTTCACCTACCACCTCGACGCCAAGAAGAAAGAACGTGACTGACGGTGCCGCGTAGGCACAGTCTAGCGCCAGGGTTAAGCGCTGATATTGGACAATGGAAATAAACCATTGTTGTCGGGTAAAGCCCCGGTAGGGGCGGCCAGGGTATAGGCAGGGGTGTAGCGAGGCGAAGCCGAGTGGAACCCCTGCAACCAGTAGGACACTACCCCAAGCCCCATCGGGGCGGCAGATGGTTGCTGATACACACATTCTTTCACCCCTATCGGGGTTAATCGTTGATTGTATGCTCATCACAGGGGTTGCGCTTCGCTCCACCCCTGCCTATACCCTGACCAGCCCTAACGGGCTTCACAAGTAAGGACCTCCACGAGCAACCAGCATGATGACATTGTTATTCAATTGCTTATGGAGTCTTATCGTATTTTCCCTGGACAATAATGGAAACAAAGAGGGTGTGTCATAATTCTGGCACATCCTCTTTTTGTAACATGCTGTAAAACATA
>CAZVMM010000023.1:0-40316 GCA_964628205.1 uncultured Muribaculaceae bacterium | reverse complement strand
TTGAAGCTGTTTTTGGTATAAAGCCAAACAGCATCAAAAATTCGACTCCTACCATAGGCAAGGCTAATGAAGAAACCAAACACATGATGAAAAAGCTAGCTCAATTTTGGTTAGATTGCAAAAAAGCAGGCAAGAATTAATTTTTACCAATATGTTCAAAAATTTAGTTGAGCTTGCTAAGGAATGCCCAAGTCTGCAAGTTACGATCACACTAGGCGAGTTGATAGAGGCGAACAGATTGCTGATTGCCGAGACTAAACGTGAACTGGAGCAAGGAATAGCTGATTCCAAAGCCGAGACCTATGTAAGCCGAGAAAAGGCCATGGAGATACTGGGTAAGGGCTCAACTACTCTTTGGCGCTGGAAAAAGATGGGTTACCTGGTCCCTATCACCGTGGGCGCTAATGATCGGTACCGCATGAGTGATATTCGCCGGATTATGGAAGGCGGTTAACCTCTTTCATACAGTTCAACCATATCAGCATAGAAGTTGATCAGGGTTTGTCTTAGCCTTGTCCCTCCATCGTATTCTGATATGGGCACCTTATAGTCTCTGAGCAACGATAGACACTCTTCTAAGTATTCCCCCGGTGAAGATCTAAAACTCGCCATCCAGTACCCTCCTAATGCCTTTTTCGGACAATTCTCTCGGCGTTCCATATCCAAGCAACTCCCACAGGAAAAATACTGGCGCTTTTAATGCCTCAAGATTATCCACGTGAGGTCTTTGGATATGTTCAGGCATTCCTCTAGCGCCGAGCATTCTATCCTGGATTCCACACATGGATTCGACCAGGGATATTAGTTTTTGTTTGGTGGGAGGGGTGGTCGTAGAAGCTTAACAATTATGATCTCCACATTATTTTAGCATTTTGAAGATTGCTACTTGTTCGGGCGGCAGCGTGAATTCCTCCTTCATGGGTCCAGGTCGTGGCAGGTGACTTTTATCAATCTCGCGAGCGTACAACTCCTTTTCATAAGGATTCTGTTCTTCCCCATGAGATATAAGCGGCACATCAGAATAAGATGCTTACGGAAGCCAGCGGTATTATGGTCAGGATTGTGTGGCACGTTGCTCTGTGCGGAGCTAATAGTCCTTGATTTCAGCTACAATCCCTCTCGTACTGTTGTTGTCGTTTGACCACTGCACCTGCCACGCTTTACCATTTATCTGGTCAAGCAGAATGAAGTTATACATGTTCTCGGTCGGATATAAAGTAAACCGTCCGTTAACTAAGGTGTCAGACAACGCTAAAAGTTCATCTCGATTAATGCAATAGCCATAACGCTCATTAGGTTTATTGATTGCAAACTGCACTTGCCACATTTTCCCAGTTTGGGTGTCGAGTTTGATAAATGTCCACATGTTCTGCGTTGGGTATAGCTGATACCTTGCATTGGGGTTGCCGTCATATTTAGGCGGTTTGCTTGGATTTGACTGGGCAAATATACCCACAAAACAAAGCAACAAAATGGAAATAATAAAAGTACGTTTCATTGTATGATGCGTTTAATATGAATAATTTCTAATGATAAAGAAGATTATTAAAAATGTCAATTAAACAAATTCGCCCAAAGTTAGCAAAAATCTAAGGTCAAAACAATAATTCTCAAAAAAAACTGCAAAGTATTATTTGAGAACTACTTACTAATCAAAGACATTGAGATCTAGCAGTAATCGTCGAAGCACTCCCCTCCAGTCCATGTTTTACCTTGGGCTAAAGTGAAATACTTCAGGCCACCATCTTCTTTAAAGAACGATCCGAGATTTTCGTGAACGAACTTACCATCTTTCATGACAATACTTGCAAGGGCCCAAGGTTTGGCTGCCCCTTTATCTGGATTTTTTGACAATACCCAAATACAGGTTTTGTTTTCATTCATAGCAAAGTCAAGAATCATAGAACTACCATATTGATTCTTTGAGAAGATTTGACCTTTGGTAAGATTGTTATAGTAAGTTTCAATAACATCAGAAGCCTTGGTTGGGCACAGAGGAAAATCGCTTGGAGTCCTCCACCTTTTCTGAGCAGCATTAATTGGAGAATTAGCTGCGATTGTATCCTCAATAGGCTTAGAGGATACTTTTGGCGATGTGATTGACATTGGCTTTGAAGCCCCCATTTGTTGCAAAGATTGGTTGAAAACTTCCATCTGAGGATTAAAACCTAAAGACTGATATATCCATTCTCCCATACTTTTGCCTTTGTGCTCAACTATTGGCTGTTTTGCCCACTCATTCATATTCTTTAATGCTTGTCTGCCTTCCTCCTTTGACACCGTTCTCATCCAACCAAAATTAGGATCCTGATTAGAATACTTTCCAAGCATCGATGGGTTTTCAAGAAATGCCTCCAAACTGCCGCAACACATGATGACCTTTTTTAATGTCGCTGGATTTTTTAGAACATTCTCCAGGCGAGTTAGCCAATGTAGATTCTCGACTCGATTGTTTCGCCTATTGGAGTCTTTATGGTCAACTACATACTTTTTTGTGTCACGCTCTCCAAAGAATGCAGTAGCTACGATCTGGTGAATCCTCACGATACCACCAATGTACATGTAACCATTGGTTGCATTAGGAGTGCCGAAGGTCCACCTGTTGTCATCTTTTCTCAACCTTTTCCCAATACGGGCGTGCCTGAAAACGGCTCCATTATCCCTTACGGAATAGTGTTCACCCTTGAAGTCACAATCTCGAACTTCCTCAAATTCGTTCAATAAATCAATGCTGTTCATGGTCATTAAAAAATGTTTCAAAGATGAATGCAAGGGTTTTCTTCCATTCCTCTTCAGTTTTATAATCTATTTTCACGTCAATCAACCGTGAACCGGTAAAAGTGTTGGTCATCAGATAAACTTTAATGCCATCATTGCTTTCAAAAAGTTGAAATTCGAAAAATGGGCTAGATTTGTATTGAGGTTTTTCTGCCATAAATGATCCGACAGTGAATGCGATAAAATAATCTGTCAGCATAAAGTCAGGAAGGTCATCAACATCACCTAATTCTAATGGCTGCCCAAAAGATATGATTGGTTGTTTATTGAGTTGTTTCAAGACTTCTGGCACCACTTCTATGAATTGTGACCGAGCTCGACGATTTTCCATCTCTTGAATCGCTTCTTCGCTATCGATGTCAATCAACGTAGGGTCATTTACTATATCGACGAAAAAGTTGTGATTTAGCTTTCTCGAAATCAATGCTAACTGATCTACATAAATTGTTGACCGTTCAAAAATATTATACACATTATTCCTTTGACAATTAATCATTTTGGCAAAGTCCGTCACTGAAATTTGTTGCCTCCTTACTTCATTTTGAATGAGGTCTCCGATTTTTTGCATTTTTCTCATATTCAATAAATTTAAAATTCACGTTGCAAAATTAATTGATGTCTCAGTCCGTGTCAAGAAAATAGTGTATCCTGTTATTGGGCATTTTTGATCACTGCCCATTTCCCATAGTTATAAATCAAAAAAGAAGAATTCAGTTTATTGAGTTGACCAAGATCAGATCAAACCCCAAAAATGCTCTTATGAATATCGATTGAATGCTTCTTTCCCTAATCGCAAAGATACAGATAATAATGTGAATTTCAAAATATGCCACCTTTAGACGGTTGTGGGAGGGCCGAAATAGCACTAATTTTGCAGCGGAAACCCAACTTAGATGGATAAAGGGATTCTGCTCGAAATTTCGTCTGCCGAACGTGTACACATTTTCCCGGCAGTCCTTACGAAATAGCTAATCCCTCCATCTATTTAATTGACAAGGGCTGTATGCTGCACGAATCTGGCTATAATGTCCATTGTAAATCCACTGGTCTATGGTGAGCGCCCCTGTACGATCTCTCATGCAGCCTTGTCAACGGTTTCTTATAAAGGCTTAAGATTATGGATATCGCAAAATCAATAACAAAACTCAGGACCAGCAGACTCTATACGAGAAAGGCGCTGGCAGAGAAAGCAGGGATTGACCTTCGGCACCTTATCGCTGTTGAGGATGGTAGAGAAGAAGCCACTCAACAGGATATAGAGGCAATTAGTCGAGTTTTCCATGTAAAAGCCGAAGACTGGCTAAGGTAAGATGGAAGGCTATGTAATTACGACTCACTTGATAGATAACCCCAAGATCACTTTCTACTACAAGGGAACAGCTGATGAGGAAGGTGTATATTTCGCCATGAATACTATAGTGGGATTTGATATCTCAGATGCAAAGGTCTTTCACGATAAAGAGGATGCTATTCAACTTTGTGAGAAGCTGAATAGGGATAAGGAAACATTGCTTAAGTGTGGATTCGATTATTTTATGATGCTAAGTTTGTGATTTAAAAAGAGACCGCTGGCAACATTATTACATCACATACAGTTATTACGAGTAACAAGATAATAAACAAACAGAAAAAAGTGGACGGTGACGTCCACTATACAGATCAATGTACCACCTTCACAGAGGGCCTGCTTAAAACAATGTCTATTGGAGTAATGGCAAATACGGGAAGATCAGGTTAAATATTCAATGTATTGATCTGATATTGCGTATGATAAAAAAGGGTGCTTCAATGAAACACCCTATACGAAAGATATAAAACAAATCATTTCTGTTTTGGAATCACAAAACCATCTTTCTCTAATTTAGATAATACATCTGCAGCGAAATTACGAGCATCTATCTCAACTGGTTGGTAATAGTATAAACGATAATCCGCATTGTGAATTATCCCATCGTTATAAGGAATCAGAACTGTTTGGGTTCCACTTCTGTAGTACTGATACTCTGGATTATAGAAATTCTCAGCCCACGTCATTACTTCACTACCAGACTCATGAATCATCTTTACATCTACATTGTAGTGTTGATATGCATGCCGTCCTTCATGAATAATTGTGTCTATAACCTCACGATGTATTTTACGATCATTTGCTCCTACGATTAAAGTATTTAAAACAATTTTATGTTCGGAGGCACTTTGGTACCCAAAAGTTCTAGAATCCATTTTTTCAAGTTCCACTTTTAGCGGAGGACGGTGTTCTATCGCCGCGATATTCTGCTCAACACGATTCAACACTTCTGCTTTTTGCTCAAGTGACAACTTGCTCCAATTCTCGAACTTGAATTCTTCAACAGTCTCAATATAGTTAGCTATACCTTCAGTCATTTCCAAGTCTGTAACAATCTCGGTTGTTTCTAAACGAGATTGTAAAGACTCTTGATTCTCCATGAAGTCTTTTATCTGTTCTTGAGAATCTGTTGAATATTCACTTAATGGTTCAACAGAATCAGATAGATATTCATTTGAAGAGACGATCTCTATCCTTTCTAATGATTCCAAATTCATTTACTTATGATAATTAGATCCACAGTTACCAGAACAGATACAATTGCCAAAACTGTAGTTTGAGCCACACCCTCCAGAGCATTGACAAGTACTCATTTCAATCATGGGCTCATTAACACTCTCAGGGATCTCTATATCGTTAAAGTTTCCCTCCAATGGTGTTACTTCTTCAGTACTTTCTAAGGCATTAGCCTCGATTTTTTCCAATTTTTCATTAGACTCTAATATTTCTTCGCTCATATCTTATTGTTTTATGAAATTTTTCTTATTATATTCGCTATCGTTTTAATTTCTTTTAAATCATTGTTCAGTTCTGCCTGCCTTAATCTAAAACGGCAGTTAGATGCAAACATGATTTTAAAAGCACTACAATGAAAAGGAGATGGCTTTGCCACATCATTAGTACACAAGTAGTTCATCCCATAACAATGGTTACAAACATTGTTAAGAACACATCGCAAACAATCATCAGAATTAAAAATAGAATGATTTGAGAAGTCATATACCTTATTACTGCTTTCCGCTTTGTCAAAGGGTATTGCTACTGGGGAAAACAAATGGCACGCATATCTTCTCCCAGTCCAATCAACACACACCATGTCTTCACCACAACCACATGTTTTCACATCTTTTGCCTTCCCTCTGCTAATAGAAGCAATGTTCACTCTAAGCATTGAGAACGGAATAAACTTGGGGTTATCTATATAGAAGTTGCAAAGTTTGCTCAACTCTGCACGATAATCATTAAGTGCGGTGGGACTCCATATAAGATTAGGCCCCATAGCCAAATCTGCAGAAATATACTTAAACCCTTTGTTGTGCAGGAAAATAACTCCTTGCGACAATGATTTAACAGTTTCTGGTGATATGGTCATTTTAACACTTTGATCAGGCCATGTCTTCACGAAATAATTTAAATCAACGCGCTCATAAGACATAGACCTATTTGCATCTTGCATTGATTGATCACCATCAAAACTTAGTCCAAGATGTATTCGATCCCTATTTGCGTAAAACCAAGATTTCATCTCCTCATTTAGGAGTGTGCCATTTGTGGGAGCAAACAAAACCATAAGTTTTTTATCCATAGAAAGCGTCCACAACCATTCAGAGACATCTTTAATAAGAGTGTATTCCAATAGCGGCTCACCACCCATGAATTGAATTTCCACAGAATCATAATCATCGCCCAATAGAGACATCTGATCCAGAATGATTTGCTTTGCTTTTGTGGCATTCATTCGGAAATTCTGTACTTTAGGCTCATAACAATAACTGCAATGGAGATTGCACTTATACGTTACGAGTAACATTATGGTTTTCTGTCTTCGCATAAATGATTATTACATCTGCTTACCCTCCTGGAATTCTGTTATGTTACCATCGAGAGAAAACATCATTCCTTTGAATGGTTTATTATCAACAAATATCCCTTCAAACCAATTTCCACTGAGCCAAAAGAGTTTGCCGTATCCATTATATTTCCCATCCTTGAGTTCTCCGTCGTACAATTCTCCATTCTCTTTACGAAAAACGCCACGAATCATCTGATCGAACTTCCAGATGCCATGGAATACACTACCATCAGCAAACCAACATATTCCATCACCAGTACGGTAGTTGTTCTGCCATGTGCCAACATAGATATCATGATTTGAGTATTCCATTCGACCTTTACCTTCTCTTACACCGTGATTAAACTGGCCTTTGTAGGAATGAGTGTAGCGTTCTTTTTCTTTGTTCCAAAATTTATATCTACCTACACCATGCATTTTCCCTTCGTCCCAATCACCATCGTAGATGTCCCGGTTACTAAAGGTCATAACTCCATACCCTTGGCGAACCCCATCTACTAGTTCACCAGTGTACTCTCCATTTTCAATCAAACAGGTTCCGTAACCTGTGAATTTTGTTTCTTCTGCCATATTTATTTTCTTTTTATTCTGATAGAGAAAAAAACATAGGATTTCCTATCAGAGATATTATTATTCTTTCATATTAATAATCTGGGCCAAATAAATGTCAGAGCTGTTGGCAGACATAACATTTGCGCTGTTAAATCCTGCTAAAACAGCTTGTCCTACAGAAAGTTTTGCAATCACCTTTTGTTGTTCAGGCGTTAAGCCAATACATTCTGCTACTCGTTGAGAGTCATCTGACGCAACAAGTTTATGTATAATCTTAACGTTAGTGTTTTTAATCGCATCTTCAATCAGTCTTGTGGGGACTTGATCAACTACCATCATACCCTGGCCGTACGCACGAACTTCAGATAGAAAGTTACTAAACATCAAACCTGATTTGTGTTGAGGTGAATCTGGATTATCGTTTCGTCCCATAACCCTATGAGCTTCTTCTACTACCACCAAATGACGGCAGTCATTGGAATCATAGGATATTCTCCCTGATTCTGATTCTGCGATGCGGTATTCATATAAGAATTGAAGCAACAATGACATGATGAATGCCCTGTCCTGATCATCTCCAGCGTATGAAAGATTTATTACAACAGGTGATCCGAACAGTTCGTCCCATGTCATGTCAGTAAGCTTTGGATTATTAAGAAGTTGTCCTTTCCATCCATAAGTCAAACTTCTGAAGCGTGTTCGAAGGGCTGCGCTAATGTTTTGAGTATTCTCTCTTGCATATCCGATTTCGTCCATTAAGTCTTTGATGAATTCATCATCAACAGACTTTAAGGTTGGATATTTCTTATTAAGTTTGTTCTTTTCTGTATTACAATCATCTTCATCTATCAGTGGGCATTTATCCGTGTAAAGTTTGTACAAGAGATGTTCCATTATAACGGGAAGAATGTCTTGCATTGGAAATGCTGAAGCAAATGAGGACTTCAAACGGTCTATGTGCGATAACACACGCATCTCACTCCCTGGTAACTCGATAACCTCAAACGGGTTTATTCTTAGTTCATCAGGAGTGAAATTGGCCTTTGAATACTGTTTGCAACCTGGAATGAATATCTTGATTTTCTTCTTGGGGTCCTTGACCTTCTGATTATATTCAAATGCCCAGTCAACATATTCAGTTTTAGCTGGTTCAATTACAAAGAAGGGTTTATTTTCCTTCATAAAGCCGTCAAGAATGCTTAATACGGTATTGGTCTTACCACTACCATTAACACCACAGACAAGTGCATGTCGGGATAGGGTGTCTAAAGGCAAACTTACATGAATGTCTGTAGATGAACCACTCCAAAGCAACTTGCCTATACTTATAGTTTTTTGTTCGTTTTCTATTTTTTGTTCGGCCAAACTGAATGAAGGAGATGCTTCTACTACATTTATTCCCGGAACAGAATGTAACGGGAAATTAACGAAATAGGATAGTTCCTTGGTTGTTAGCACAGTTCTTAGATCGTTAAAATGCCGCCCCATCGGGTGTTCGAAACGCCCACCCTGCCCTAGTATGCTTATTGTTGGCGAACTGAAACTTCCTAGTGTTTGTGGTAAATTATTGCCAATAACATCTTCTATATGGTGTATACGAATTGGCTCGAAAGTTGACCCTTGTCCACTTGTTATAGACTTCAGCTGCATGGAAGCCCCTTGTATGTCATGACGGTTCTCTGCCATTAAATAGACGCCCACAGACCAACAGCCCAAAGCCTTTCCTGTTTCTAATCGTTTGGATTGGGCTGACAGTTGTTCTGCCACAGCTTCTATTTGTTTGTTGACAATGTTGCTGCTGATTGACTGTCCTGCTGTTCTTGAAGTACTGTCTGTTCGCCCTTCTGTCGTTGTTTCTGAATGGGAAATTCCTGTAGTTTTCGATGGTGAGAATTCTGCCATCAAATTAGAACCCGCGATAGTATTTGCCCCATCAACAATGGCCAAAGCAGTAGTTAAAATACCGGCTGGCGGAAACATGGCAGAGGCTAACATTATTCCAGCACCTACCATACCCCAACGGTTTTTCTTCTGCTTGCTCTCACTTGTACTATCACAAAAAGCCTTTGATCTATTCAGTGCAATACCCACATTGGTTGAAGCGCTTTCTGAAAAGTTGAATGACTTTAAAGACTCCGCTTGGCCACAGAAATCTCTTGTAAGATATAACATTGCATCCACATCAGCTTCTTCAATTGGGTCTGCGACCACCATATATGTAAAATTCTTCTTCTGCATACCAGCCATTAGCGTATCAATAGTGGCCGGATAGATTGTTTTATATTGGCTTTCCATAGATGGGATACCTGTGATCGCATCAATACTGTCATAATGCTCAGAGATGCTCTTGCGTATGTTATCCACATTCACCTTCATCCGCTGACATTTTATGCCAGGCCAAAGTCCTTTTATAAAATTCGTAAGGCTGTCAACGAATGTTCCACCTATTTGTTCTTTGTTGAAGGATCTTACTCCAAGGAATATTTCGAAGATACCAAGTTCCCCATGTACAAGGAATATCAATTGTGTCTTACTTGGCAAATGACAAGCAGAAAGAATCTTCTGAATTGCAGTGAAGCAACTTTCAGCACTATCATCAATCGGTTTCCCCACCTGTGTAATCTTTATCCAATAAGGAGTCCCTGGCAAATCAACCCTTTTTGATGCAAATTCTAATGCAAAGGGAAAAGTACTAGCAGATATCCCATTGAGATACTTTCTTTCAGATGTAAAGGATAACGACTGCGCAATACCATTAGCAGCCAAGACCTTGGCCATTGGCTCTAAAGGACGTTTCTCTTCTATCGATAATTTCAATTCTTCGTTCATTTTTTATTCTATGGGAATTATTACTTGTTGGAGATTTGTTTCCATTTGCTTTGTAAAGTAGTCAATGAAAGCTTTGGATACAACCGATTTAAAGTCTGAATTGTATTTCAGTTTTCTGCTCATTTTAGATTTTACATCAAAACAAATCTCATATTTTTTCTCTAATAGCTTCTCCACCTTATCATGACGTATATGATAATCAGTACGGAAGAGATTCTTAATGAGTCTCCAAGCACCGACTAAAATGCCAAACCATCCCGAAAGGACATAACGAAGAACATCCCAAAAAACATCAGAAACAACATCCCTAATAGAATCTGCTATTTTCGATAATGTTGTAGATAAATCACCTAGACTGTCACTAATAGCTTTCACATGACCAACATCTACGGTTCCCGTCAATTTTATTTCACGATCAGGCGCATAATGTCTTATGATTTCATTCATTTTACGACGAATATCATCGCTTCTTTGTTTCAAATATTTTTGTATATTGGAATTTATAACTGCTGAAACACTGTGGTTTTTAAAATATTCCACATCCTTTTCAAGCCACTTTTTAAGTTCATCTGTATCAGTGCCAGAACCTCTACTTATCCATCTGTTGCATGTGTTCTCTACTGTAGACCAGGCCTTAGACATAATGTCATCAGTTATTGTGTCTATTAGGCTTTCTATATTTATTGTCTCGCTAATAAACTGTGGCAATTCTCGTTTCAGTTCTTCTACTAATACAGTGGTGACGGCATCAGTTGTACCTAACAAAGCAATACCTCTGGAAATAGTGAGAGAAGGGTTGTCATTGTCTGTCTTAATCTTTGAAATGGGCAAGTTGAATACCTCTGCAATTATTGGCCGAATGAAATTCATCCTGCTTGCACCACCTGTGAGGAATACCCCGTTGACCGTTTTTCCTGAAATATGATTATCCTTGAAATCATGCATGGCATGGCGCAGTTGCTCCATGTAATGGACTTTATTCTCTACCATCGTGTTCAACTCCCCGAGATTCTTGATTCGCAGTTTCACGTATGTATCTTGGTAGATATCGTATGATTCCTCCTGCTCTGGGATGATGTTGCACAATGGAAAGCCACTATTGGTTGGCGATAGTTCATTACGACTATATGCTTCTTCCTTGAATTTGCGGGCCTTGAACTTTAGGGCATCCCTATACTCCGGGTATTTGGTGATAAATTCAACCACGACCTCATTTGTCAGTATCATGTTTTCAAGAATTGCCTCATCTATCTTGCTGGCGCCAAGGTCATAGCCATAGTCAATAGGCTTATTGTCTTCTGCAAGATAGGTAAAATCCAATGTGCTTGACCCCAAGTCAAAAACAATGCCGCCTTGAGATATATCATTCGCAAAAGTTTCTTTACTCCTTGCATAGAAGATAGCAGCACGAGATTCCGACATTAAGCCACCAAGAGGAATGCCAACATTAATTGCCATTTGGCGATACAAATCCTTGCAATCTACGTCCACCCAACCTGATGGTCGAGCAATATAAACAATGTGGTTATCATCAGTCAATTCTTGCCGACTCTCCCTAATGCGAGCATAGATGGCTTTCATGTAGTCCATCATCAAGCGCTCTTTTTCACCATCTGTTGATACAGGTCTTTGCTTGAAAGCTAAACGGATACCGTTATTGTCAGTCAAATGTTCAAATACCTCATCACCAATATACATAGTACCATCTTGCATACGACAAATTGCAGATGAAATAACCTTTTTCCGTGCCGCAATATCCATATCTATGTCCTCTTCCTTAGATTCACGTTGGCCTGCACTCTTTTCCCATTCCAGAGGACAAATGGCTGCGGAGGTTTCTCCATGTCCAAAGTCAATGCCAACAACATATTGGTGTTGCTCTTTTTTAGGCTCAATTAATTGTACCATTATATCGTTGTGATCCTTCCGTTATCATAATTCAGTCCATAATTCTCAAGGCTATCTTGCAGTAATCCAATTGCATTCTGCATCTTTTCGGGAATACTATCCTTGTTGACTTCACATACTCTGCAGACATTGGCAATTTGGTCCAATAACATTCCATAATCGCTTTGCAATGTGGGCTTTTCCTTTTGTTCGTATGTGTTTTGTATGCGTCTCACCTGAATACGATAGGTTTCAATAATACTATCAACATTCTCACATATGTTACCAACAATTGTCAAAAATGCCTCTACGTTGATTCTGTTTTCCGAAGGCTTTGCGTCTGTCAACGTGGTCGTTTGACCCTTTTTAGTTTTTGACTCTTGATTAGCAGCATAGTATAAAACAGTTGCTGTGCCAGCTATGGCACCAATTAATGCGCCCCATGAATTGAATATCAAAGCTCCTGCGGCTCCGCCAATGGCAGTCCCACCAACAACAAATGGTGCATTTTCCTTGGAAATATTTCCTTTCTTTGCACATTGTGGCTCTGTATTGGAGGAACTGTTCAGATTATCGTGGTGTACACTTACTGCCCCTATCATAGCCTGCTGGGCTTGAAGCAGATTCATGGCGGAAATTAGTATAAACTCTTCAGATTGTGTGAGAGTCTGGCGATATTCCCCTGTGCTATCAAGTAGATCATTCAAATGACGTATAACAATCTCCTGTACCTTTTGAGTATCACGAGGAAGTGATAGGGATTCCAGTTGAGTAGATAGTGTTGCCTTACTCTGTTCAAATAATGTTTTTAGAGATTTCTTGTATTCTTCCATAATTTTATTTTATTTTAATATTATAATCATCGAAATCATTCATATTATCAATTGATTCATTGAATTCTTTCCTGAGTTCATCCAATCCATCGATAGCATCGATCTCGTCCATGAGATCAAGTAGATCAGAGAAGCTATCACTATTAGCAATCTCATTCAGTACCAGTTTGTCTTCTTCTACTGAAGAGACACCAGCCCTAAAGGCTGCCAGGATATTATCACTTATCATCATGATCCTTTTTAAAGATTATGGTTTTTAATTTTTTTATAGCATCTTTTTTAAGCTTTTTAAATTGAATTTCTGTGATTCTTAACTCTGAACAGATTGCTTCATAGTCCATCTTCTTCAAGAATATAGATGTAAGAATAAATCTATTCCTATCATCAGAAACCAATTTTATATACTTTTCAAGATTTCTAATCTCATTAGAAAAAAGAGCCACATCACGGAGTTGGTCTAAGCCACGACTCTTGATATTATAAATATTGGAAACAGGTGTTTCCATCTCTTTAGCTAGCACTTCTGGAGATTTATCTTCGATGAACAATGCCTGAATAACTTTGCGATAGTACTCGTTTGGCATTGAATCAAGATATTGGAAAACATCAATACGTGAATCTTGCTTAGATTCCTCATATCCAGTTGATACAGAGTCAACATTCTCATCAATTTCAACCTCAATTACGTTTGTTTTCTGAAACATAAGAGAATAATACTCTGGGTAATGATGGGCAACAATAGACTTCAATTGCCTTATAGCCTTTCTAGACAACGGCATTAATTGAGCACACTCAATATTCAATTTACTAGCTATAGTATCATCTTCTAATTGGTCTAAATATTTAAAGCACATATACTTCCTGTAAATAGCTTTACGTAATTCGGAAAACATGGATTCTACTATTCCAGATTGTATCACTGAATCTGGAATTAAGAATATTTCATTAGAAGAAGTATTGAAATGCCTTATTGCAACAGTTTTAAGCCAATCAAAAGGACTTGTCCTAAAATCATAGGTTTTCAGTGCATGCCACATTTCACCATTTCTGTCCGGCTTTTTAAGAGCCAGGAACAACTCATTTATTAACTCATCATAGTCTGCACTATTGTCAAACATCTTCCATAAAATCATACTGAATAATGGGCGGCACCTTTCATGAAAGAAATAATAGGCAAATTCGTCATCACTGCAAATCCTATCGATTAAAGCTTTCCATAGCTTTTTCGACTCCTCAAAGGATTTATTGTTGTCAGAACACTGCGACATCTTCTATAAGATCATGCTTTTGTAAGGACAAAAGCTGAGATTTCGGCTCGTATTTAACACATAATCAGACAAAAATGAATGACAGAATATTCTGGCTTCAATAATGTCATAGATTACTGGGCACAAATATACAAATAAAAAACTAGAAACGAAGAAATAACATCAAAGAATATCTTTTAAGACGAAAGATTTTGTATTATCAATTAAACTTTATCCTTTTTGTAAATCCGATGTAGAGCAATTATTACAAATGTTATTATAATTATCACTAAACCACTAAATATGGCAGATAGAACAAACAACCTGATAGATTGTTTATTTGCCAATTCTTTTGACTCCACGAAAACCGTTAGTCCATCAGTTCTCATTTGGAGTATCTTTAATTGATCCTCATAAATGAGAGACGAACCAACCTGTTTATCGGGCACGACTGACGGCCATACATTTACAGCGCCCTTGAAATTCACATTAAGTCGAATAGAATCAATTGTTGAAGTAGATAACGTTATAAAATATTTACACTGAGATATGTCGTAAGGTGTGAGCCATGATGAAGAAAGGGCATTCTTTGACATATACAGAGCACATTCAGCCTCATTAGGTTTTTTATCGAAATTCCAACGTAATTCACGGAAGTTCGACAGGTATTTTTTATCAAATGACGTAAAATATGCCTCTGGATTATTGCACATGTTTTTTTCAGTTATTAGAAGACTATCAGATAAAAATATATTTTTCACTTCATCATCAATCCTATAATACGTTCCATGATGTTGCCATTTTTTATTGTCATCTTTTATACTTTCCTTTGAATTACTATATTTTACATTCATATGAAAAGTATTCAACGGATTAGTATATTGAGGGTATTGTTCTCTGAAATCACAGAAGCAACTGTCAAGGTTTCGTTTAGTGGATTTAGAAGTTACAGACAGGAAGATATCACGTATACTATAATACTCCTTATCCACAACTTCATTAGGTGCAGGCAATACGGATCCGCTCTCGCGTACTGCTCTTTCAAAAACTATATTCCAATACCTTGACATTTTAGTAGTATTGATTATTCTTCTCTTTGAAGAATCGAACGGGTCTGAAGAATTCATGCATCGAAGTGGAATTGAATCTGTATTATAAATTGCCTTATACATAGGATATTCTTGATTATTTATAGATGAATCAGATTCATCGGGGAGAATTATTGGCAATTGTAAAGTCATTTCAGCACTCTGAAAGTAAAGACAATAATTGTAATTATCAGAAATTAGCGTGTCAATATATCTATAGCCATCAATTCTATCAGCAGATAATTCTATTCTTTTAATTGGTACATCATTAAAACTGTTATAAAGTTTTAAACATAATGCAAGCAACGCCGCATAGAAAAAGAACTCATAAGCAGATAAAAGAGGTGGCACTCCCACAGGTGGCCATAAATGCCACCATTTGACACAGCGACCTAAATTTATGTTCTTAATTCGATTATTGGTCTTTTGCCAACCATCCCTCAAGAACAAAGAGATTGTATTTACGAGATTCTTTTTCATTAGCTTTATTCTGTATTCTTTGGCAAGATCCGAATAGAAATCAATAAGGGCACAGCGAGCATCGATGTCATCGATGGGCATGCCACCGATTTTAATTTGTAAGATGCACTCTGAGAGGAAATCGGGCGGTGATGCCCGGAACGAGGAGAGCAAATAGCGTTGCGTCCTGTTATTTGGGAATTCGCCATAACCCAAAAATTCCCACAGGAAATAGATAGGCGTTTTCAGAGGCTCCAGCTCTGCAGCAAATGAACGGTTGAGGTCTCTGGTCATTCCCAGAGTCCTCACCATCTTGTCTTGTTGCTCGTTTATCGATGAGACAAGTACTTTCAGCTGTTCTCTACTCGGTGCTTCCTCCATCGTTAAGGCTCGGGATGGTTGGGGGTGATTTTGAAGGTAGCGTTGCCGGTGTAATCCAGGAAGTCTTCAAAGGTGGGTTCATCACCCACTTCATTTATGACCTTGTCGGCTAATTTACATTCACAGCCGACGACATCATAGAATCCCTCACCTTCAAGATCCTCTAACTCTTGAACGTCTGTGGCAATCAGGATATGGAGGGTTTTAATTGCCTTGATGTCCTCCATCTTGAGCGACCCAAAAGGATTACCTTCATCGATGTAGGTGTCCCAATCGGGGAAGAACACATCGAGGTTTTCTGCATCAAGATCAAACTCAATCTCGTCCAATGCTCCGTTATCAAATAGATCCATCCAGTCCCAGAAGTTTTCGACTGTAATCACGATGGTCTCCTTATTTGCTCTTGTCATTAACATATTTGTATCTCGTTTTAAATTTCTATTTATTGTAACAATTAAGTCCGTTTTTTATCGCTTCAAATACTCTTTGAGAGTAATTGTGGCAATACCCAATCCTTTTGCTTTAACTTGCAATCCGTTATCAGAAGTCAGAAGGATTGGATTTTGTTCATCATTTTGGAACTTAAGAGCCACCGTTAGAATGTTATTGTCTGGTGATCGCTTATTGAAGTCAGACGGAAGCAGACTAACATCAGACAATTCCATCGACACACGAGGTGTATCCAATGCTTTGTTGATGTTTCGTAGTGCTTTTTCGACATTTCTCTTGCCGTCTGCATCAAGAGTGATTTTGAGTTTATCTAATTCGTCTATCACCTTAGCAGATAGTACGACTTTATATTTCTCATCAATCTTTGCTATTATGTCAGGGCAATTGACAAAAACATTAGTATCGATGATATAGATGTTTTCTTTTGTCTGAGATCTAACAGATTTCTGTTTTGAGGTCTCAAATTGAGACAAATCAATTTTTCCAGTCACCTTGACATTAACTGCACCCGATTCCGTCGAAATATTATGTGATGTATCTACTTGAATTGGTGTTTCACCTTGAGCTTTTAGCAAATATGCTCTAACTTCGTGTGACATATTTGCCCGCAGCAAAGAGTTAAAAGCAACGATTATAGTATTGCGAGTTGCTCGAGAAGTAGCTACATTAAACAATTCTTTATTGAGAGAATACCTTAATGAGGCATTAGGTATTAGGAAAAAACAATAATCTACAGTTAATCCTTGCACCCTATCCACTGTTTCAATTCTCAAATTATCGGGCAATAATCTTGTTGTCCAGTTTAGTACAAATGACTTCTGTAAATACCGGACAGTTTCCCTAAATTTAGCAAGTATTGCGATTTCTGCTTTTGGAGATTCTTTAAGAATTCGCTGAACCAAATCAAGCATAAATCTGAATGCTGCTGATGGTGTTTTATCTCCCACCTTTAAATCAAGGTTTACTAAAACGGGGCCGCCAGATTGATTGAGTTCTTTTATATTTGAAGTGAAAGATTGTTGCGTTGAAACAGAGCGCAAAACATTCTGATAAAAAACGCCAGAGCAGTCAGCACCACGTTGCGTTAATCTGAATGTATCACTCAACATATAAGACTTATAATTGAAATATCTACAGATAGATTCAAAGCCATTAATCATTGAGACCCAGTCAAACCTTGTTATTATATCTTCTTTTGTTAAAACAATAGGGGGTAATTGGCTTTGGTCCCCAATCCAGATTATTTTTCTGCCTAATTTTGTAGTGGCCGCAATCATTGGCAGCAAGGCCTGGCTCGCTTCATCCATAATCACATAGTCAAAGGGAGTTTCAACATCACCGACGGCCCAGCCACTTGAGACATAAAACGATGCTAATGTCAAAGAACCAGAAGCGACAAAACATTTATTATCAGTAACACTTTCTAGTTTCGAAAGTTCTCTTTTCTCGTCAACAGTAAGACTAGTCTTCGACACTTTGCCAGCATCAAGGAACGGTTTAAGATCTTCTTTTTTTGCAAGCTCCATAAGAGCCTGATTAGTTAAGGCCGTAACCATAACGCTTTTATTCTCGCGCAATAGTTGAGCTGTTAACTTTGCCATTCTATATGTCTTACCAGTTCCAGGTGGGCCTTGAATAACTATTCGATCGGTGCTTTTGAACTGCTCAAGCAACAACTGATTGAGGTCTGTCTGTGCCTCAATCTTAAGAGGGCTCCATAAATCTGATGATTCATCAAAATCCAATATTGACTTTGTGAGCGAACAAGACTCTTCTTTCACTATGCTCAAAAGATTGTACAGATACTGCAACGGTGGATCTTTGGGGCCAAATGCAATTAACGGTTGCTCTTTCTCAAGAAGCTGTGCGAACTGAAATGTCAAGTTTTTAATACCGACCAGACAAAAATCTTTTTCGTCTGACTTAGAAATCCAAACACATAACGCATCCGAAAAATCTTTCTGATATTGTTTGCGCAGTTCTACCCATGAATGGTTTCCCCAATTCTTGAATTTACACATTTCGCCGACAAAATATGTTGCAGTCCAAAAAGAGTTCTTTCTGGGCATGTTATCAGAATGGCGCACTTTGAAGACAGCTTGTCCGTTAGGCTGCATTTTCAAGAACTTGCCAACAAACACATCACCTCTCTCTTTTAAAACAGAGGCCTTAGTATTTATCGTGTCCTCAAAATCCTTTACTTGATACTGAATTTCAGTTTCAAGGAACTTATTGTAGTTATCTCTAGTATATTTCATAAATCTTCATTCGTTGTTTGTTTTTGGGTTCCAGATACTTTATTATAAATATCCTTAATAGAAAGTGCCCTTTGTGAGATATTGAAGCTTTCAAAATCAAAGTGCAGTTCCTTGAAATAATGAAGAGCATCTGCTAAGTCGGAAATGCGTTGCTCATAATCAAAATTCTCTGTACTGAAAGTAATAGTTATATTAGACTGATTACGTATCAGGTCCTTAGGTTCAATTTTAACTATACCCTTTCTGGATCCTCTATAGATAAATAACGCAGACCCGTTGCTCATCATTTCATTCCATTCGTTAGTATTCACCTTAAAAGGCTCATTATCCTTTTTATAGCTTTTAAGTACAAAACGAATTGTATTGCCATTTTGATCGATAGCAAAGGATATTGAATGATGTATTGGAATTCCGTCCTCGTCACATTCACCATATCCTTCAGGAAATTCCCATGAAGGCATTTCTTGCATCAAGAAACGTTGGGCCTCAAGTTGAGCATCTGTACGCTCTTGTTTACCAAGACCTTGGTCGTCTCCCTTCTTTACTATCGGCGTTTTATCGATATTCACATCAGTGTTTTCTCTAGTGAGTTTATCATCTTCTTCATCTCCATCATCAATCATTATTGGTGACGGCTCTTCATCATGAGAATCAGATGTGGTTTGATCTTCTTTTAGCTCGTTAATTGGTTTTGAGTCAATTCCAGATGAGTCTTCAGTTTCATCAGGCTGTTCATCGGATTGTTCTACCTGAACAGACCCATCAGATTCAATAGATGGTTCGTAACCATTATCCTTTTGAGTATTCTCATCTGCGTCGCCTTCTTTTTCAATGGTTTCATTGGGAATTCCCTCAGTTGGTTCAATCGGTTTTCTATGGTCATCCTGAGTCTCATCATATGGAGGTACCTCATCAGCGTCTACAGCCTCTTTCCCACGAAGAGATTCTTTGGAACCAGGAACGATGGACTCAAGTAAGGCCATGAATTCCTCGTCAAGCAGTATTTCATTTTGTTCATGAATAATATCAATAGCGCTTTCCTTGCTATCCATGATCTCACTAACGAGCTCTTCAGAAATATCTTTATCGCTTATATCCAAAGTTTGCATAAACCATGGCACATAAGACTTAAACACATGCTTGTTATCAAGAGAATCAATAAAGTAGAAGCCCTTAGTATCAGACTTATAGAACGACTTCAAGAGTGATTGGTTTATATCTTTATTCTCTTTATAAGAGATTCTAATTCGTTCACATCTATAGAATTCCACAGGTTCGATATTAGTCATGTAACTATCGTATCGAGTTTTCCATTCTTTGCCCTCGTTGATCTTTGCAGCAATTGCAAGCGCAAATAATTGGTTATTGCTATCACATGTAGTGTACCGAACACAGCCTACGGGATCCATTTCAAGATCATCTTTGGTAATGGTCTTGATTTGAAGCATATCACAAGCTTTCTTATAGGACGCTTGTGCATCAGGTAAAAACTTTTTATTAATGATCTGAGGATTTGTTCCAAAGTTCTGTTCAAGGTCGGGGTCAAGAGCATACAGCTTTTTTATTTGAATTCTGTCATTCTTGGAATTAAACCACTCGGCATCATTGTTTTCTCGATACTCAGTTATAGCCGTTTTTTGAGAATCATTGTTTTCATCATATTCTTCTATCATCCATTCAAGAAGCTGCTTCCTTCTCTTTTTTGCATTTATAGTAAGTAACGCATGAAGCGCATCGGTAAAACTCAGTGATACCTTGAACGGTAAGCAGGACCATAATGAATTACCATTCTCCAAAGTTAGCACGGGAAGTGTATCCAATGGAACTTTAGCGGATTTATCAGATATGTGATCGACATAATCAGAAATATCATTACCATAATACAAGTCTGATGGGGATTTTATACCATCTATGGTTGGAACACATACAAGATTGTCAAAAAGATGATCATCAATCATCTTTTTGACTTTTCTTATTCGGATGGTCCCAGATTTTGGGTGGGTTAGATAATGTTGCCAGAAATAAACAGCGCATTCACGAGATGTCAAGGTATAGGTATCACTGGTCTCAAAATCATTATGAACCTTTAGGTCGCAAAATAGCTTGAATACATTCTCAGAACAATTTTTGGCGTATGAATTATCAATATAATCAAATGATCCTATACCACACTTCTCAAAGTCAAAGTAAGGATGATAAACACTACCCAAAGTTAGCGAAGAAGCATCACAAAGGTGGAATTCTCTATTAAGGAGCTTAACATCTGCGATACTCTCTAATGCTTTAAAATCATCATTATTATTGTTTTTGATTGAAGCCAATTCATTAATGAACTGGTAATGAAGTTCTTTATTAAACTCTTCTTCATCGATGTTCTGCAATTCCAGGAAACAGTCTATCTTAAGCTGTCGCCAAACATTGATGTCCCTGACAAGGTTATGTTTTGACTTCTTCTTGATGATGTCTTCAAATAGACGACTAACGACATCAATGGGAGATGAAATTTGGTTTGGTAGTTCAATAAATGAGAACGGCTCATCATCATCTGAATCAATCAAGAAACAATCAGTGATTTGATAAAAGTTCCCGTCATGAGCCTTTACCATCAGACCATCAAGATGGTCGATAAGATTCTCATCTTGCTTCTCAAGATCACCTCTATTCTTAGCGATTAAGACTGGTAAATCTTCTTTATTGTGTTCCGATAAATGAGGGATAACATCTTTGATTAAGAAGTCAATAAGTTCGAACTTCACACCAATGTTCTGCCAGAAATCCTTCCATTTATCAATATTATCTGGTGAGTCAATGTACTTTGGGCTAATGTATTTAGCCTGTTGCTGATACTCCTGGATAAACTGCTCAATGTTTATATCAGCGACATACTCGTCAGAAAGATAAATCTTATCTTCACTCGAGTCAATGGATCCATCTTTTAGCAACATAGGAAGATTGTATAAATCATCCTTGTATTGCATGTTTTGATTCCTGAACGCCCAACGCCAAAAGTCGATATTCTTTGTTTCATCCAACAACGTATCACTAAAGGTACTTGAGTTATCAGATAACCATTGGTAGAAATCGGTTGTCGTAAATGAACCATAGCCAAGGTTATTCCAGAATTTACGGCTATTCTCTGGATGATAATCTGGATCGATTATATCTAAATCAGAAAACTCAACAAGGCCCATATTGAATAACTCACTGGCTGCTTCACTCAATATCTTTGGACTGGTGGACTCATCAGCCGGATCTTCCTGCCCATAAAGATAAACTTTGACAGCCTTTAATTCTTTCTGTTGACTATCAGGAATGTCATCAATATGTTCAAGAACAAAGTTAAAGAACTTAATGCTTGCCTCTTTCGTTTCTATCGCTTCATTGATCTTATCTATGTTCTCAATTATGACATCCTTAAAGAATGAGCTGAACTCATATTCCAGAACGCCTAATCTGGTTAATGATCTTGAAAAGCCATACTCTTTATTGCAGATAGAAATGAGATCGCTTGGAAACCAATCTTGACTAACAATGTCTTCAAGTTCATTGTCATAGAAATAGATGGTCGTGTCTTTTATAGCAAGATCATATAATCCATCATCTTGCTTCGATGAGACAATGACATATTTATCAAATTTATCGTCATCTTTCTCTTCCTTAAAGATAAGGTCAAAATTGTCATCAAGATAATGGAAAAAATCAAAGTTCCTTTTGCCATCAGGATCCTCCTTTCCACTGATTAACGGCAAAATATCATCAATTTTTCCCTTGACAATATCTCTATAAAAGCATTTATTGTCAAGATTTTTAACATCAAATGTTTTGGTAATGAATTTTCTTAATTCTTCAGGATTCTCAACACCTCTATAGTAGCCCTCATTCAGTGCAAACATCCAGTCATCTTTTATCCATTCTTTGGATGAAAATTCGTCATACTGAATTGATGGGAAATAAATGTACTCTTCCTGGGATAGAACCAATTTTGAATCACCGTTTCCATCACATACATTTAATGCATAATCCCAAAGGCTATATTGTTTAAAGTAATCCTTGTGTGCAAAGCAATATATAATAAAAGCTTTGCTTGCACTAATATCTCCTTCTGTACCCTGTAAAGCTTCAGCTATACTGTTATGATAGTTCACCTTGTCGTTCTCGTCGTGGAGGATGACATGCTCAGCAATATACTTATGTGAAAAGTCCTTTAAGCCAAAGTTCTCTTTGAAATACTTGATAGATTCTTTTGAATACTCTGGCGATAAAAATTCTATGTCAACTTTAGATAGCCATTCTGCATTCGAAACAGCATGGCCTTCATCAGAAGAGACAAAGAGAATCGATTCACTAAAACTATCGACAGCTACATCACTATCATTGATGAACGGTAGGTCAAGGTAGAAATCTCCAAATCTTACATTTTCAGCCAGGAATTTATAGAAGTGTATTGATGTATTCTTGTCTTTGAGTCTAGTTTTGGTCTCATCGAGATTTTTCTTTGACAACAACACGTCATCGACAAAATCATCACAATCAAATTCGTTAAATTCTATATCATTTATAGCTTGCTCCCAGTCTTTGTTGTCAGCAAAATATTCTCGTGTTTTGTGGGAAAGATAATCTAGTTTGTCCTTAAAGGCCTCCAAATCATCAAGATGCTCATCAACATCAAAGAAGATATGTTCGGCGTTGAAAAGTTCACCTCGCTCATTGAGGAAGATTTTCTTTTCTGAAAAGTCAACAAGATATTTCTTTTCAAGCAAGAATTGAAGGAACTTGTTATTGTTCTCTTGAACTTTCAGCCATTCACGGAAAAATTCATTGCTGACAAGTTTCTTGAGATCATCTTTTTTGAATTTGACATTTGCACCTATATATCGCTTCAAGAATTTGTTGAAGTTCTCGTCGGTTCTAATTACACTAAGTGGAAGATAGTATTGTTCCAATCCAGCAAATTTCAGGAACTCGTCATCTGTCATAATGCCCGATGAGCTCAAGCCAGTTTCATCGCAAACGACATCTTTGGCAAGTGCAAAACCGCCCTTAACAGGAACTATTTCCTTTTTGTCCACACAGCTATCAAACTCATCTCCAAAGCGTGCGATGAAATCATCATAAAGATAATGTTCTTTTTTGCATGTTTTGAAATCTGGAATTAAAGCAAAGACTGATCCAAGGTCATATTTCCTGGATTTCATCAGGTCTAAAATCCAGTCAAAGAGTTTTCTACCAGCGATAGCAGCAAGTTCCTCATTGAAATTTGTTCCATTGCCATCAATAAGATTGACCTCTTTTACAATGGAGTTTCGATCGCCAGCAGGAAGCATATCTGTATTCATGAGGAATGGGAATCCCCAAGACACATCGGTTGGCAGATAACAATAAATTTTAGCGGAGACAATCGGTTCAATCATATTCCCTTTGTGTTTACAAGCAAATGAAACTTTGGTGCAATCAAAGTTCATGTACTTCTCCGGAATACGAGTATTCCCTTTTTCTAATGTTTTATTGATTGACTCCTGTAATTCATATGGAATATCCTCAATATAGTCACCCACTACCCATTCGTCATTATTGCGGTAACACATTCTTTCTTGGTTATCATCAATGACTAGACGAACTGAGTTGATATTGGGAATAAAGAGAATGATATTAGAGTCTTCAAAAACTTCTCTAAATAAATCCGAGTAGTTGTTTGTTCCAGATCGCAACAAAGCTTTGTTTTCCGGACGCAATGCTATTTGAACCTGGAATTTTTTATCTGCATGATCAAAAACATTATTAACTTCTGCATCAACATCTTTATGTTCTGTCCAAATAGGCAGAATTGGCCAAGGCGCTCCAAGTCTCTTAATCTTCTCTGCTTTCTCCTCAAAACGGAAAGAGTACATGCCGGTTTTCAGATAAACATAATGATTGTTGAGGAATACTGTTTTGAATCCTATACCTTTATAACCAATTGTTTTTTTATTGGCAACTTTCTCCTTTTCATTAATGCCACAAATACCAGAAATATTCCTGACATTAAACTTGTCTCCTGAATGCATAAACAGGAGATAGTTGTCTGTGATATGGAACTCTACGTCTACTAATTTGCCTTCTACTGGATAGTCATTTGCGTTCTGCAATAACTCATAAACAAAAGTTGAGTCTTTAGCACTAAGTTGCTTACTCAGAGTATCAAGAAAGCTTGTTGCAGAAGCAAAGTTTTTAGAGGTGTCCCTATAACGGTCATCAAATAGTTTGTTTATAAACCATTTAGGTTTAATCGGTTGAGGTTGTGTCGTGAAGTCTATACTTATTTCATACGGATTAATTTTATTCCTATGAGTAAGTCTCCAATTGAACAAATAAAACTCATTAAGATTGATGCCCTTTATTTCTGACGCACGAGATATTACTATAGGCCGTTTCTCCTTATCATCACCTGGATAATAAGGGATATAGTCAAAATTACTTTTTCTTATGTCGTCAACAACAAAGACCTGACTTTCTTTATCAAAATGATAAAAACCTATAAATTCACGACTTGTAACACCCCAGAATTCAAAAAGGTCTTCTTCCTTCGTTGATTTGTAATCGATATCAATCAGCGTTTCTATTTGCTCCAATGATGATCCTATTACATTGACGTAATAACTTGAATCAGCCCTGTAAGCGTCAATATCAAATCTACACTTAAAGGAACATAAACCCTCTTTGATTTTATTACTTCTTTGGGGGACGTTCAAGAACTGATACAGTATATTTGTTGGTCGGCCATTAAATTTGATACTAGAAATGGAACCAATATATCTTTCTGGATGCTTATTGCTCTTTATTTCTGTAGAAAAAATCCCTTCAAAAGTGGTTTCTTCGAAGAACCGTATAATCTCTTCGTCCGAAAGAGAAAGAAGTTGTTTCCTGTTTATGATCTTTGCCATGGTTGTTGGTCTTTAAGAAATTGCTTATGGATTAGTTTCGTGTGTTATCGAATAAACTCAAAATATGGACTGCCCTCATAATCATTTCTTCTGTTAAGAAGAGGATTGTTAACGAAAAATGATTCACGATATGTCAATCCGGCTATTTCGGTTTCTGCATTAAGTATGGGTTTAGTATAAACACCTGCGGATGGCCGCTCAATAAACCCTGCTTCAACAAGCGTTGGAATGCTGTAGTCTATAGCATTTGAGATGGATTTGTTAAAACCGTATATCTCAGATATTTTTTCTTCTAGAAGTTTACGCGAAACCTGATCTTGAACATGAAAATACTTTCCGAGGATGCAAACCTCTTCGTAACTAAAGGGGAACGCAGAATTATAGAGCGCAGCAACTATAATAGCACGGTCAGCTTTGTATAGCATTGCATTCGACACTTGTTCTTTATGCTCTACAAGGAAAGGAATGATGGCATTTTTCTCCACCACCTTGCTCAATTCGTTCACAGCCTTTTTCAGGCGGTTTTCACCTTGGAACTCATATTCTGCAAGTGAGCGAGCAAACTCTCTTGTATATACTCCGTCAAAAACAGCTTTAAGGCCATTCTCTATTAAAGTTACGGATATTCTTTGGTTTATTCCAATTACTCTTGCCATGATTATTGTCTTTCAATTTTTGCGAATGGCACTATCATTTCTAGGAAATGGCAGCCACCATGTGTTACTTCGTTTGTTCCTTTGAAACATTTCGCTGTACGCCATACGGCATAGTTACCACGAATATACATTTCATCAATTAGTTCTGGATTTTCATGGAAGAAAAACTTTAAGTGTTCTTCCTTTGTGAAAATAAGATGTCTTCCTCCACGACTCTCGTTAGTGAAAAGCATTGTCTTCTCTTGGGAGTTCAATGCACGCCATGAATGCGAATAAACATTGCCATGGTCGGCGGTGATGTAAATCGTATATCCAGCTTCGTGGAGTTTAATGATTTCCTGCTCAATTTCAACTAATC
Source organism: uncultured Muribaculaceae bacterium (assembly GCA_964628205.1). Taxonomy (GTDB): domain Bacteria; phylum Bacteroidota; class Bacteroidia; order Bacteroidales; family Muribaculaceae; genus Sodaliphilus. The sequence continues at coordinate 13,700 of CAZVMM010000023.1, read as the reverse complement.
TATTTGCAGTGAGGTCGTATAGGTCTTTCAGATCTCGGCAGCCATGCATATGATTGTCAAGGTCTGTTGTGACATATCCACATCTTGAATAGATTTCTGGGTTATCTATCGAGCCATTATGTCCATAGTAAATAGAAAAATCTGGAATATGATGATCTTTCCAATAACTTATCCACAGCTTACTTTCGTTCTGAGGATTCTGTACGTACGAATCCTTGGGCATGTCGCCACGGAATAAAGCCTGTCTTGACAGTTTGGTTATACTTGGTAGCCATGCATAGCAGACATTATCTACTGTTGTGAGACTTTTGCCCTGCAATAAGTCTTTCAGCATTAAGTATTGCCAATATGCCATGCCATCAATGACAAATAGAGCAACTCGTTCATTCGATACCTTATGTGCGGAATTAATGTGTTGCAACACCTTGTTCACAGAATATGGTCTGTTGATATGGCTTTTGGTCAGCAATCCAATGTAATTGTTATCCATAAAGGACTGAAACGTCCCATTGACTTCATCAACAAGAAATTCAATTAGTGGATAAGCTCGATTCTTAATTGCTGTAAGAATATGCCTGCAAATCTTTTCCATTGAATCTGCACTCAACCAGTCGAGCTGTATCCCGCGCACATTCTCACATATTTTATCGACATCAAATAGTGCACTCTCGGCCAAATAGCCCATTTCCTCACGCGTCTGTGCTGCGTTGAGATAGCTGTTCTGCTTCTTATCAAACAATTGTCGTAAGACAGAATATGGTGGATTCCATCGAATAAGTTCGGTGCGATCATATCCCCACAACACATCAGCCACACAAAACTCACAGCAGAATGCTTCTTCTTTTATATCCGGCAACACATCCGATAAGTCATTGACAATATAGCAGAAACGTTGTCCGCTTCCTTTATACCATCGCTCGTAATGAATGCGTAATGCTAATGGCGAGTCATGAAGCAATGTTACGTTAGCCTCTTTTATGAATACATCTTGAGTATCCACACGGCTTAAAAAGCCATCAGTATTCTTCACTATACTGAGGTTATAACCCTGTCGAGTTATCTTCTGCAATATTGTTTCAACGAACCTATCCATCAATTCTTACTGTTAAAATGAGCTTTAGCTCTGGTACAACATAAGAGGATTTTCGGAAAGTATTCATCCAAATATTTCTCTCTTCCTTTAAACGACGCATTTTTGCGGCACGGATATTTTCAATCCCAATTCTATCAAGACGGCGCTCTGTAAAGTCCAAAGCTCGCAGTTTCTTTTGAGCAACATCCTGCAACCCTGCCAATATATTTTCTTCCATTCTATGAAATATGGCATGTAGATTATTTTGGAGTTGAGAATTAGCGTTGAAGTCAGGGCTGGTAGTTTGCCACGACACCTGTTGAAATGCATTCGCATCTTGAACCAATTTGTTCCATAGTGCATTGGCATAAGGTGTAAAAACTCTTCCCTTATCTGAAACAAACTGTGCTGAATATGCAGTTCGCGTTTCCTTTTCATTAATGGCTGAGACTTTCCAGATTGTCAGATATCCTGGAGTTTCTTTACCTTCAAATGATTGCAAAACAGGAATCTTTCCCTGCATACCGGCATCCACCTCATTCAGTATTTGTTTAATTAGTGGATGCTGTAAATTGATCTGCTCTGCATCCGGGTTGTTGGCTGATTGTTCTGAATCAAAAGTTGCCTTTATGATATTCCCATTACCTAGATGGTATTCAGTCAAGCCCATAAGATTCTTACGCCATTGCAATTCATACGCTTGACAATATTGCATCATTAAATTTTCCAACCATATTGGCAGAGGACTATATTTTACTTCAGCTGCAGAACGAGCATTGATCTCATCAGGTGATATGGTGGGTAGGACGCCTTCTGTTGAACGGTAATGGCTCAACTTCTTTTTTATATCATAGAGCCAACTTTCACTAGCGAATTCAAATCGCTTCGGATCGAGTAACGATTGCAGATAAAGGTGGTTGATCTTTTTTGTATCTATGGTTGAGTCTAAGACATCACTCGTTTTGTCAATACCTAACTCATCCAAAATGCGATCAAGCTTTTCCACAATGATGTCGTAAATTCTATAGTCAACACCGTTGTTGGTTAGCATATTGTATGCTTGAACCTCATGTTTCTGACCGATACGGTCCACACGACCGATTCGCTGTTCTATAGTCATTGGGTTCCAGGGCAAGTCATAATTAATGATGATGTGGCAGAATTGCATATTTAACGATTCACCAGCAGCATCTGTTGCTACCAGCACATCAGCATCATCGCGGAAATGTACAAGGGCTTGGTGACGTTCCTCCATAGTCATTGAGCCATTCACTTTCTCACATCTTAGCCCCTGTTCACTGAGAACGCGAATCAAAAAATCTTGCGTCTGGCGGAACTCTGTAAACACCAATACCTTGTTGTCCTCTGATCCTTTAGCACGTAAAGAATAAATCTTTTCAACAAGTGCTGTTGCCTTTGCGTCAGTTTCTTTGTTTCTGCATTGTTCGGCTTCCTCAACAAGCTTTTGTAACATTTCTATCTCATTCTTCAGCTCTGATGAAGTTTGTTCCACCGAATAATCATCGACGTTCATTTCTTCATCTTCATAGTCGAGAGTACCGTCCAGGCCATACATCTCCAATTCATCTTCGTCTTCACCGCTCTCAAGCCTGGATAGACGGGTGCGTAGAGCTGAGAGAATGGCATCAGTGCTGCTGCTTGCTAGTTTCTGAAGCATCACCATAACCAATCCCGTAGCATTTCGCTTGGTTGATTTTGCCCTACCAAAACAGATGCGTACATATTTAGTGACATGCTGATAAAGTGCAATCTGTGCGGCATGACGAACAGGGTCAAGTTCCACGTCAAAACGGATTGTACTTCGATCATTGAACAGTTTTCTGCCATCGTAATCTACTGCAAAGCGTTTCTCGCTTCTCATGACGTAGGGCTGTATCTCTTCAATCGATGGTAAGCCTTCACCAGAGAATGCGTCTGCATCCATCAGCTGGAGGACACGACGGAAATGGTCACTTTTGCCACGATGAGGAGTTGCCGTCAACAACAGGAGATTTGGTACAGCATTGCAGAGGACTTCGGCCATTTTGAATCGCGACACAGAAGTTGACGAACCTCCCATTTTATGAGCCTCGTCAATGATGACCATATCAAAGTCTGCATTAACGACCATTTCCAACCTATATTTGTTATAGGTATCTACACGCTCCTGGCTCCAGCCTTGGCGTGTTTCGATAGGTTTTAAGGCATCACTTGATACTATAATCTGATTATGCTGGCGCCAAAAATTCAGCTCTTCTTCTGCCTCGAAACTAGCAAATGTCTTTGCCATTGATGTGATAAGTTCGCTATCGTAGATAAAGAAACTCTCGGCAAAGTGTTCCTTCATTTCACTCTGCCATTGCAGCATTGCTGATTTGGGCACGATGAGCAGCACACGTTTCACCTCACCTCTCAGTTTCTTTTCTTTTAGCACAAGCCCAGCCTCGATGGTTTTACCCATACCCACTTCATCAGCAAGCATGAAGCGGGTCTGTACACCTTGCATCACTTTTTCCAACACCAATATCTGATGCGGTAATGGAATAAGATTGCTCTCGTAGGGAGCTAAAATGTGCTTTTCGGCAATCTCCTGCTTGATTCTGGTGGCGATAGCAATGAAGCGAGCATAGGCCAAACCATTCTTGGAAATGCCATCATCCTCAAGTTCCTCAGCGAGGACTTGTGTAAAAATGTCATCATCCAAGACGTGAATCCAAAGTGTTTCTTTATCAAACAATCTTTGGCGGCCTATTATTTCTACGCTTTTGCCTTTGTATTTCATACTTATACTTTGCTGCTTGCAATGTCATAATATTGCAGGAGAATTTCATCTTCTGTGAGTAGATTCTGTGGTATGCGATCACCCACAAGAATGATGTCAGCAAAGTTCTTGTCGCTGTAACACTGCTTGAAGCCGGCACGCACAGCCTCCACTCGTACATCTTTCAGTTTACCACGAGGTTTGCGGCAGAGCTCCAAATAGCGTTTGAACTCTTTAAGCAATGCTTTATTGCGCAGTTTCTCCAAATCGACATCATCATTAATGTTTGGCAAGCGCCAAGTCTCATCATCATTCTGAATGAAGTTTTCTTCCAGCAAAACATTTAGACCTGGAACCTGATCACCTTTCCGAATTCCATTTAAGGCTTTTATAAAACTTGGATAGATATCCTGATAGGTTTGTGGTTTTTCGCGAAGTTGATTTTTTAACCATTCAATACCATTGGCCTCGTCACTAACGATTAAGCCCATAGGCACAAATTCACTTGTATGCATCTTCAGCTCATCATATTCTGCAGCCTGATGAGCAGTAAAGAACATTCCATCTCTTTCAATGAACCTCTCTCTCAAACCATTCTGAAATACTGATGCATCTATTGGCACAGGTAGGTTTCTTTCTATGAATGAAGAAACTAATCGATCATAAAGAATTTTGGCGCTTCTCTCTATGATAGATGTTGTTGCCTTGCCAGAAATACTTATAACTGGTAAGTGTTCGAGATGCTCTTCTATGAAGCCCCACTCGTTTGTTTCGGTATTACTATCATTTGTATAATACAGACTTGATGTGTTCTTATAACAAGAGATAACCAAATCCTGCTTTACAGCGGTTGATGTTGTCTGAGCATTAAAACTACCTTGTTGTTTGTCAAGGCCTCTAACCACAGAGATAATAAAACCAGCTTTTGTTAACGCACGTTGAATTGAGTTCCAAATTGCAGCGGACGTGTTTGAAAACTCTACTGTCATCCATTTCCCTGGCTTTAGAATTCTATAGTATTCTCTGAATGATAGAGTCATTAAATCTGTATAATCACTTACAGTCTTTCCCTGTGATGAGTTTTCTATAGCTTCATCTTTATTTTGTGTATAGATCTTTAGCCAATCTTCATGTATAAAGTTCAATTCTGAATACATGAGATTATGGCCAAAGGGAGGATCGGTAAAAATGTAATCAATAGATTCAGATTCGATATTACTTAAATCGGTTGCCGACTGAACTTGATTGCAAACATGATGAAGCTCTTCTGGATCCATATTAAGAATATCTCTAAGCTTACCTTCTAAGAGCTCAAATACGTTTCTCTCAGCAAGCGCACTCGGTACAAAAAGAGCATTTGGAAGCGCACCGGCTAGATTTATCTTTCCGTTTTTGATTCCAACATTGTGCAGTAGAGAGCCTGTCTTCACTAAAATAGAAGTTAATGCAAATCTAAGCAAAGGCAATGTGCGTGCTTTTTCCCATAGTTTAGCAAAAACAATCAGATTTCTTCGAGTATACAAGAGAGAGACATTAGTATAACCAGCTCTTATTAGTTCTTTGGTTTTAACGCCATCAATAATCTCACTACTCGGATAATACTCTTTGGGATACACCTCATTAAGTCTTTCAATTAATATGAAATCTTCAACATCCGCTTCTTTTGTAAATTTTTTACCCTTATATGAATAGCGTATTAAGGCAGGCTTTTTTAAAGGAATCGACGCTTGCTTACCATCAATGGTTATTATCGTCTCTTTCGCGATCGTCTCTTTTGATTTTGTGACAACTGAGCCACAGTGAGGACAAAGAATGTGAGGTTTGATTTTCATGTTCTCGTCCAAAGATTCTTTCCAATATGAAAGCTCGCCTGAACAGTTTGGGCATACAAGATAGTCACTCCAAATAACATAAGATATTATACCAAAATCATTGTTGGAGTGTTTTGTCTTGTAAAGGTCCGAAACTTCTTCTTTTACTTCATTAATGATCTTGTTGGCTTTATTAACGAAGATTTTTCTGTCTACAGGATTGTTAAAATTATAAGTTATAAAAGAAGCTATAGGAGAAAGGTCTCCCAAAATACAGTTTCTTCTCCCTATAATACCCTCAATATGATATTCTGAAACTTCTTTCGCATCAGAGCACTTTCCACAAGCTACACCTGTCATTCCAGTGCCAGCGAAACCATCAAATACAATATCTCCAGGCTGAGTATAATGCATAATATATCGCATAATTGCAGGATGTGGGCACTTTGTGTGATATGCGTGTGCCATGTAAATAGGATTATTCTTACCTTCGCTCACATCACTTGCATACGGCTCCTTTACCTCAAAGTTCACTTTTCGTTTGCCTTCAAGTTGTAGCTGTTTTTTCTCATCTTCCCACTGCTTAATAAAATCATTCAGCCATGGGTTGGGACAAGCGGTATAATATGGGGGATCTGAAAGATTGATGATGTCATCATCCTCACCTATCGGAAAGCCCTCGATAGCACGAAGTTCAGGTAAACGACGGCGCAGTTCTTCACGGAAGTACTGACGACGTTCCTCGTCATTTTTAAACGTGAGACCAAATACCGTTACTGGTTCTTGTTCGATCTGGCTTTGAGGATTGAGTTCTTCAAGATAATCGTTTGAGAATATTTTATCTGATGCCATATAATTCTTGTTATTTTATAATGATTCTTATATCTTCATATTTCTTTCCTTGCTGGCGCTGCTCACTGACAATATCATCGATTATGGCAGAGAGAGCTTGTCTTGCAGCATTGATGTCTAAAGGACGATTGAAATGTGACTTTAATGTGTCTATCGTGAGTTCAACCACATTAAAGTTGGTGGAGAGCTTTTTCACTATACTTAGTAATGGATGAACATATTGGGTGGTAAGCGAAACTTGACCTGCCACAAATTCGTCAAGAAGCGTAGCCTCTTGTTGAGACAGCATCTGACGATTATTCTGCGCCATCGGATCTTCGAGTGCTGCCTTCATCTGCTCCTCCATGCCTGCTTGTATAGCAGTCATTTCAACTTTCAATTCCTTCAGGTTAGGCAATGGACCACTACCTTCCGAAACTGGATTAAAGTTTTGGAATGGAGTCTGCATAATGGTTTGCTTAGTAACAGAAGGAGATGCTATACGAACAGTTTTGAATTTCTGTACCCAAGAATCATATTCGTATAAACTGATTATACTTAAGCTGGCATCGCCCTGCACAGCTTGAGCTACTGTTTCCGCAATCTGTAACTCGGGCATATTCTGAATAGCCATGAGTTGAGACTGTTCAGTTGCTGGAAGATGAGCGGCCACGTATGCTGCAAGGTAATAGTCAGCATAACGTTCTTTTAACTGTTCCAGTTCTGTCATATACTGTTTGCGCTGGGTGTCGCCCTTAACAATCACCTCTCCCAAACGGTCAATAGCAGACTCCATATCATTCTTTAATTCAGAATCCGTCACATATCGCTTCGCCTCACTCAGATAGCTGAGAATAAACTTGAACTTCTCTACTTCACTCAACAGTGTTTCCCACTTTAATAGTTCTTCTTTGTCTGTAAAGAGTTTTTCGTGAATCCAATCTTTCGTCCACTGGAGATTACGGAGCTTTGCCTTTGTATTGTAGTTGCGTACTTTATCGCACATACCCTTTAAGGCATCAAAACGATAGCAAAGAGGGGATGCTTCAAACGGGCTGAGCACTTCTACACCAGAAATCGTAAAACCTCCACGGAGCTGGTGGGCAATCGTGGCAGCTTTTGCGGCCAGCTGTTGGGCTGCTGATAGCAAATCCGCAAAGAATGATGTGTCGGGAATTTCTATTTCTGCAGTGCGGTCACATTCCAGCAAACCTATACTGAGTTCTCGAACCAAAGGAATGTTGATGCCTTTTGGTGGCGCAATATGAGAGAAGTTAGAAAAGTCACGTTGGTTTAGATTAACTATTTTTTCAATATTGCCAGCATTGATATGAGTGCTGTCACCTAATACAATCTCTATTTCACCAAGTTGAGCCATGGCCGACATCACGACAAACTCTAGGTCTGCTTCAATATTGAAATCCACGCTGACATATTGCTCATCATAGAACAGTTGGAGAATGTCTGACTTATTGAGAACCTGGCCTCCTTGCTGTTCCAACTTGTTCTTTAAGCTTTGAGCATACTGTGAGTGATCGGTAGAGAGGTAACCGTCGGTCCAAAGACCAAGACCGCTCAAAACCGCTGTACCAAGACTGCTTGCAGACTGAGGAGTTGCGATAGCAAAACGGGCAGCTTTCAATACATTCTCACGATTCTTTTTCCCTAGAGGATATGGCAAATTAGGGAACTTGGGATAATGTGGACATTGTTGGCTGAATATATCCTCAAGAATAACTGATGCCACATCGCTTAGCTTACTCATTTTATCCTCTCCTTGTGGATTGAGCGCAGAGAGCCGATGCTTCTCTCCCTTGAATTCAACCATACAGCTTTGCAAGAACTCCGTATTAAATCTGTCGCGTGCTGATTTAAAGAAATCTTCTTGGACTACCTTAAAATTAGGCTTTTCAGCAGAGCTAGCTCCTCTGTAAAGAGCTTGTGAAGCTCCATAAAGGGTTACAGCCTCACGGAACTCTTGGCTCAAATCATCAAACAGGAAGAAGATGCCATCCTCTTCGGGCTGATGGTTTGCTGACTCCTTGTCAAAAATGGGCATGAAGTATAAATAAAAATGCTGAATTGGCTGAGTTGTTGATTTTGCTTTCGGGTTGCCCATGAAGATGTAACCATTCAAACTTACATTATGGGACTTCCAGTTTATGGAATGATTCCAAATGCGGAAATTTGGACGATAAACGTTCCAATCAACAGGCATAATTTCAGCAAGGAAGTCAAAAAAGTATTCATCTTTAACCTTGTCAGCCATGGTCATAGCATAGTTGATGACTTCCTGTTTGTAATTGCGTCCCTTATCAATTCGCAGATGATATTCAAGGTTCTCTTCGTTACGCTCGAAGTATTGTCCGATAGTAGCCTTTACAATATTATTAAGTGTGGTCGTGATGGATAACTCACATAGTTCATCAAAGCTACTTACTGTCGGATCAACATAGCAGAGATCATTAGCCAATGATTCGACAAGCACACCATTTGTCTTAGTAAGGTCTGCCTGCAATATTTTGATGGCAGATGCTGCTACTATACGGTGAGCGAGGGGACGCTTTGGAGCACGGCCTCCAGTAAAATAGTCATCAATTTTCTGGTCAACGAGGGATGCTTTTTCAGCTACCTTGCGTACATCTGGAATTGCCATCAAATCTTGCGATCGTTGCATATCCTCCCAGTACGAATCATAGCAGATTAACCCAGGTTCATTCACGGGAACATCTTTTTCGAGCATCGTCTCAAAACGTCGGGAGAGCACTTTCAGGACTTCTCGTTGATTCTTACCTACTCTGATTTGTTGAAAGTTGTCAAAATATGATGGATGAACCGGATAGAGGTTGACAAAAGTGTCCAGTTCATGACTCAAGTCGGGGAATAGTTTAATAAACTTTTGTAGATGCTCTTTTATTGCTTGCTGCTGATGAGCATTCTTGCGAAGGAGACGTTCCTGCACAATAAATTGTACATCTGCCTTTTCGATCTTCAAATCAGTATAACGGTCGGCCACATGGCTGAGCATTTCAGAAGCAAATTGGAATTCTGGTGCCTGGTATATCAATTCTTGCACACCAAATACCATGCGGAACTTTGTACGGTCGGACATATGACCTAGGGCTTGAAGAACTTGAAGGTCACTACCTAGCAAGTGCGGCTGAGCATGCCCTTGCAGGTAAGAAAGCATCTCATCAATGACAAACATAAAACCTTTGTCAGGATATTTTTCCTCGAATGCTGCAAGCATCTTCTGTAACTTTTCATAGTACGGTACAGGACGGTTGTCATCATAGATGCTATATTCAACACCCCATTTATCAAGGTATTTATCAATCTGATAAGTGATCATGTCCCATAGTGAATCCGTTCCACTGATCTCGAAACGCACTACTTTATATCGTCCTGCTATTATCTCTAAACATTCCTTTGCTTTTTGATTGTTAACAAAATCAAGATAGTGGGCATCTTCTGCAATGATAGAGAATAATGACATGAGGTGCGACTTACCGGTACCATAGTTGCCAACCACTTGGAGGCCTCTTGTCTCTTGTGTTGAGTCCAAGTCTAGTTCCCGGCAGATACGCGGAATAATAAAATTCTCAAATGAATGGGAGAAGACGAATGTCTTGACAAGACGGTCTCGATAATCGCCATCATTTAGCTTGTCGAATTTAATGATCTCATCGACAGATTCGAACTGGATTAAATCTTTATATTTCATATTGCTGGTAATTATTAAATTTCGATATAATTAATTCCTTCTAATGAGACAGAAAAGGTTATCGGACATCCTTTTGATAGGTATAAGCGATTGTTTTCCAAGGCACCTTTGCCTATTGCCATAAATAGCACTGTATTCTGTGACCATCTATTCAGAAACCCTTCCAGATCAATTTTCAGGAGTGGTTCAAACAAGATACCTAAATTAGTTAGCGCAATGTACTCACCAAAGTCTTCAGACTTACCCATATGGGATTGAAGTATGTCATTAAGCATGTCCTGGACACGCATTGACAGCCGTCGGTCCCCGATAATATCTTCTATGTGGGCGCTTAATTCAAGGCCTATATCAAGATACTCATACCCATCCATGCACCCTTTGGTAAATACCAAGTGGTTACGAGAGGGACTGTCTATGAAGCCTTTTAGTCTTTCCATTATCACTATAAAAAACAAACTCCAGTGCGGTCCCAGCGAGCCGACCAAAGCCTATTTAACCGCAAAGGAGTTTGTTATATCGTTCAGCTCTCGGTCTTTCGCAGGTCAAGAATATAAATATTCTTGTTCCGGACGCAAAGATAAGCATTTTTCTTGAAAAATGCATCTCACATATCTAATGATTTCACACAATCCCAAATCTCATATAAACGCAAATCTGTAATCCGCTGCAAAATAACTCTCTTATTCAAGTATTGAAACGTGAAAAACGCGGATAATGGCGGGGTATAGCCTTATGTAATGATGAAAAAGGCGATAATAACGGTATTGTCTCCTTATTATTTGAATAAATGTTTATAATTAATTGATTAGCAATGGATAATTTGAACGAAGATTGGACAGAAGCTTACTACGAAGACGTGATTAACATGACTTATCAAGAGCTTGTTAAGTGTATTGGTGCACCACATTTTGAAGGTGGCGACTTCAAAATCCAGAAAGAATGGCATTTCGATATAGAAGATTTGACTCATTTTTCAATTTACGATTGGAGGGAAACTGACCGTGACCGAGATGTTACTGACGGCAATAATGTTGAGTGGCATATCGGACACGATGGTAAGCCAGGAACAATCGAGAAAGTTAAGGCTTGGCTTCATGATAAAGGTGTTGAAGTCGATAAGTCAATGTATTATAAGATGAATGCGTTAAACGCAGTTAATTTGAATATCCAAGTAGGGATAAAAGACATTAAAAAAATCGGTAAAACACATTTCAAAGACGAGGGAGGAGTCTTGGCAATAATATGTGATGGAGACACTTCGAACATTGAAGAAATACTTTTGAGATCCATATTAAAGTGTTTTGGTGATGAGTACAAAATCATTGAGACTAAAGACTTTATTATTTGGGGAGATCGTGGACAGGAAGACATCATCGATATTCTGTTTGTCACGAATTTGCCCTATGAGTTTTATGAACAAATAGTATGATTCAATTGATGCAGGCGCTGTTTTCTACAATGACTGAGACAGTGCAGCAGCCGATGACCGATTTCCGCAGATTGTGTCTTGAGGCTGAGGAGAAAAAGGAGTTAGATGCGGCTCCGGCTGATATGGACGACGGGCAACAACCGGTTGACCCATATGCCGATGAGATCAAAAGACTGGAGGCTGAATATGGACCTTTTGCCAATGGAGTGAGCATCACGGTAGAATTGAAAAAATTACTACCCGAGTTCGGGATAATGAAATGTATTGTTTTTATCAATAATAATAGGTCTATAATTTGGAAAATAGCGAGATATTTTGTAACTTTGTAGCTGACAATCAACAATTTAACAAAATATTACTCGCTATGATTTCGAAGGACAAAGTTATAGAAATTTTCTTTATTATCGATGAATTTTGCAAAGAATTTGAGGAAGAATTGTCAAAACAGCCGGTTTTAGCCAGCGATGGGGTACGGAAACGCAACCGCAAGGCGAGCATGTCGCACAGCGAAATCATGACCATACTGCTGCTCTACCACTTCGGCACGTTCCGCAACTTCAAACACTTCTACCTGCACTACGTCAAGGTCCATCTGGCCGGCGAGTTCCCCACCGCAGTGTCCTATAACCGGTTCGTGGAGCTGGAGGGCCGCGTATTCTTCCACATGATGTTCTTCCTCAACCTCAGGGCCTTCGGCACCTGCACCGGCATCACGTTTGTGGACAGCACCATGATACCTGTGTGCCACAACCTGCGCCGCTACGCCAACAGGGTGTTCAAGGGGTTGGCCACCGACGGCCAGGGAACGATGGGCTGGTGCCATGGGTTCAAGCTGCACTTCGTGTGCAACGACCTGGGTGAGATCATCACCTTCGTGCTCACGGGTGCCAATGTGGATGACCGTGACATGAGGGTGTGGGACGTGCTGGCCAAGAGGATCTACGGGCGGCTGTTCGGGGACAAGGGCTACATCTCGACCAAGCTCTTCGACTACCTGTTCCAGAACGGGACGCACATCATCACGGGGCTGAAATCCAACATGAAGAACAGACTCATGACCCTCTATGACAAGGTGATGCTGCGCAAACGCTATGTCATCGAAACCATCAATGACCTGCTGAAAAACACAGCTGACCTCGTGCATTCAAGACACCGCTCAATCCACAACTTCATCATGAATCTCACCGCTGCATTGGGTGCCTATTGCTTCTTTGACAACAAACCGACTGCTATCAGGGGTTTTTACCTTGAACAGTCGGCTCAATTGTCGATTTTTTGACCAATCTTATCCCGAACTCGGGTAAATTACTGGAGATTTGTCCAAGGAGACGGAGAAGGAAAGATGCGTATCGTGGGCTCCAAAAAGAGCTTAGTAACATGGGCGTAACGTTAATTATTAAATCAAGAAAGAAATGAAAAAAGTTTGGTTAATGGGTAAGGTCCGTGACTTGGATCCAAATAACTTAAAGGTGTTTGAAGACGGTGTCAACGATGATCTTGCCAACTTCAACGGACGAGACTTTAAAGGAGGATTTGAGACAACTTCGATGTCTCAAGGAGAGTTCACATTTCACTGGAAACTCTCTGTCCCAAAGGAATATCAACCTGACGAGCCAGATGGCATTCCTTTGGAAATGTGGTGGCTGATTACTGGCGAGTGTAACGGCTTCCGACCGGCATGGGACCTCGAGGTTAACAGCATTCTAAAGGTATATCCTGAAGCTAAAATTATTTACATCGATAAGGACCTATGTGATCTTTATAAGGACAATTCGAAATACTATGGGGCTGACAAGTTCAAGAAAGTCACAATTCAATTCAAACCCGATATTGGACTCAAGATGACAATAAAATTCTAGTACTATGAACAACACATATCAACATGCAAATGAAATAGAGGAGCGGTATTTCGCCCTCGACATAGAATCCCTTAAGCAACATGATGAGGGATTCAAGACGGCTTATGACTGCGGTAGCGGTTATGAATTGACAATAAAGCTGATGGATCTCTTTGTGATATGTCCAAGGAAACGCCAGCGTAAGCAACAGTATAAGCGCTTTGTGAAATTTTT
>CAZVMM010000022.1:0-40998 GCA_964628205.1 uncultured Muribaculaceae bacterium | reverse complement strand
GTGCTGCTGGTGGGATTTGTGGTGTTCTTCTTCCGCATCGTGTTCCTGCCCAGCACGGTGGTCAATCTGGTCTTTCCTCCCCTGCTGCTGGTGTTCACCATTTGGCAGCTGGTCATCAACCGTCGCCACAACATTGCGGTGCCCCGCAGCGACTTGTTCTACTCCTGGGTGTCGCTCATCGTCATGGCTGTGTCGTGTGTCATGGCATGGATGGGCTACACGCTCATGAGCGTCCAGGTGCTCATTTGGTGGATCATGCAGCTGACGCTCATCCAGACCATCACCGTCATCTATGACCTGCTGCACAGCTACGAGAAGAAGCACATCAGCGACGAAGCCGACGTGAGGACAACGTGGTTCTATGATGCTGTCTACAAGATGATTGTCCCCATTGCGGCTACACTGAGCGTGGGATTGTCGATCTACTGGGCGGCACGCGTGTTCGACTTGACCCAGTGGTGCGAACAGATTTTCCGATACAAGTTTGTCGATCAGCCGGGACTCATCGTCTTGTCGCTCGACAGGATTCTGGCCTGCGTGGCATTTGGTTTTGTGTTCAACTACATCATCTATCTGTTTATCCAGGGCTACCAGTTGTGGAAGCAGAATCGCGCCAAGTCTCTGGCCATCTCGAAGTATGAGCAGGAAAATGACGTCGACAATGATGGGCAGATCGATATAGAGACCGTTATTCAGGACGACCCCGATGCCAGGGCTAAGGTCAAGGCGGCCTCTAAGGCCGTTACCCTGTCGATGAACATCATCAAGTACATCGGCTGGGGCATCTACATCTACATCGTGCTCGTCACCCTGCACGTCAACCGCACGGGCATCACCTTCATCCTCACGGGCCTGTCCACTGGTATCGGTTTTGCCATGAAGGACACCCTCGAGAATCTGTTCTACGGCCTGTCGCTGATGAATGGCCGCGTCAAGATCGGTGACGTTATCGAGTGTGACGGCGTGCGCGGCAAGGTCAAGAACATCAACTACCAGAGCACCCTGGTCGAGACCACCGACGGATCGGTTATCGCCTTCCTGAACAGCCAGTTGTTTACCAAGAATTTCAAGAACATGACCCGCAACCACGGCTACGAGATGGCCAAAATCACCGTCGGCGTGGCCTATGGCAGCAAGATTAATCAGGTGCGGCAGTTGATCATCGACCGCATCAGCCAGCTCGACTGCTATGACCCCACTAAGGGTGTACAGGTGCTGTTCCAGAACTTTGGTGAGAGTAGCGTGGACTTGCAGGTTATCGTCTGGGTGCGCGTGGCATCACAGGTGGCCGATGTAGCTCGCGTCAAGGAGAGCATCTATGATGTGCTGGGCGAGAATGGTATCGAGATTCCCTTCCCGCAGACCGATTTGCATATCCGCACGACCCTGGCCCAGCAGTAATCAGTGGGTCAGGCCACGGGGCATTACTTGTAGAAGGTGATCCAGTTGGTGCAGTAGCGCGACTTGTCGGCTACCGGGTGTATCTCATGGGCCTTGCCATTGCCATCGCGCCACCAGGAGTGGTTCCAGCCAGCTCCCATGTCCATGTACAGGGCGTGGGTGGGCGCGAATTGCTCTAGCATCGCCACAAACTCTTCATACTCTACCGCCTTGCGGCTGTCGGCGATACACAGGCGGCCATCCTTCTCACACAGGGCGCGGTACTGGTTTTCACCCTCGCGCCACAGCGGGCGCACGCTCTGGCCACCATGGATGATGATGGCCTGGCCGAAGCCCATGCCGCCAGCGGCAGCTACGCTGTCGAGCAGTTCACTGTACTCGCCGTGCACAAACTCCCACGTCGTGTCGCCAAACCAGGCGAACGCTCCGCTGTTGTCCTTGCACTTGGCACCCTTGTAGCGCTTACCGCCGCTCACGTGGTCGCCGTCGATGTTGCTATGGTCAAATTCGTCGATTAATTCGTGGGTAAAGGCTGCTTCGGCACAGTAGATAACGCTGGTGTCCTGCTTGTCGGGCATCGTGCCGCACACCAGGTCGATGCGGCTGTATTGCGGGTAATAGACGATGAGGCCCTGCACTGTGGTGTCGTCGATTGTCACGGGTGAGCCCTGCATGTCGATAGCGGTTTCGTTGTCCATGGTGGTCTGCTTGGGTTTATTGGCCGTGCAGCTGCACACCAGGCCTGCTGCCAGCACCAGTAATAGGTAATTGTGGAGAGTTATTCTCATGACTTGATTGCACTGATTAGGGTTATTATCCTTTGGTTTTCTCGTCGGCAAAGTGGTCGGGGTACTCCAGTGGCACCCGCGGGCGGCGCATAGCCCTGACGATGAGCCAGATGCCCAGTACGATAAACGGGATGCTCAACAGCTGGCCCTGGTCGATGCCGTAATTGGCACGCATGGCGATTTCCCATGGCTCCTGCACATTCTTGATGTACTCGATGAAGAAGCGCGGCACAAAGATGCCCAGCATGAACACGCCGAACAGCAGACCCTCGCGCTCCTGGGCACGGTAGCGCCAGTACATAACCATGCACACGGCAAACGTCAGCAGGTAGAAAGCGGCCTCATAGATCTGCGTGGGATGGCTAGGAGCCGTGAATACGGGCTCGGCGCCCTGCATCCACTGGCCCACGTTCTCGATGAAACGGAAACCCCAGGGCAGTGACGTCTCGCCGCCATAGATCTCGTGGTTCATCAGGTTGCCGATGCGGATGAGCGCAGCGACAAAGCCCACGGGCACCACCAGGCGGTCAAACGTCCAGAGCATGGACTTGTGGGTCACATAGCGGCTGTAGAACCAGATGGCGATCATGATGCCAAGCGTGCCGCCGTGGCTGGCCAGGCCGCCTTCCCAGATTTTGGGGATGTCGCCCAGATGCTGGCTGTAGTAGCCCCAGTCGTAGAAGAAAACATGGCCCAGCCTGGCTCCCACAATGGTTGCTACGACCACATAGATGAACAGGCTACCCACCCAGCTCTCGCGAGCTCCCTCGTGGCGAAAAATGCGGTAAACGATCTCATAACCCACCAGAAAGCCGATGGCAAACATCAGGCCATACCAGCGCACGGTAATCGAGCCGATGCTGAACAGATTGGGACTCGCCGTCCATGTGATAGAATCGAGTATCATTGCTTAGTCTGTGTATATTGTCTTGATTTGGATAGGCAAAGGTAGCAAGAATTTTCCAATCACGTGAAAAAATATTACCTTTGCGGCAAAAATCAGAACAACGTTATGGCAGAGAGCAATTTTATCGACTATGTGAAGATCCTGTGCCGCAGTGGCAAGGGCGGGGCCGGGTCGGCCCACCTGCACCGCGCAAAGTATGTCCCCAAGGGCGGACCCGACGGTGGAGACGGCGGACGTGGAGGCCACATCTACCTGAAGGGAAACCGCAACCTGTGGACCCTCATCCACTTGAAGTATCAGCGCCACGTTTTTGCCACCGACGGCCAGTCGGGAGGCGAGAACCAGTGCACGGGCAAGGATGGTGAGGACCGCACCATCGAGGTCCCTTGTGGCACGGCGGTCTATGATGCCGAGACGGGGCAGTTCTTGTGTGACGTGACCCGGGACGGACAGGTGGTGCGCCTGTTGCGTGGCGGCCGCGGCGGACTGGGCAATCAGCACTTTAAGACGGCCACGCGCCAGACGCCGCGGTTCGCACAGCCGGGCGAGAAGGGCGTCGAGAAGGCCGTCATCCTGGAGCTCAAACTGCTTGCCGACGTGGGTCTTGTGGGATTCCCCAATGCGGGCAAATCCACACTGCTGAGCGTCATCAGCGCCGCCAAGCCCAAGATTGCCAACTACCCCTTCACGACACTCGAGCCCAACCTGGGTATCGTGTCCTATCGCGGTCAGCAGTCATTTGTCATGGCCGACATCCCTGGCATCATCGAGGGGGCCAGCGAGGGCCGTGGGTTGGGATTGCGCTTCTTGAGGCACATCGAGCGCAATGCCGTGCTGCTGTTCATGGTGCCTGCCGACAGCGATGACATCCGCAAGGAGTATGGCATTCTGTGCCATGAGCTCGAGACGTTTAACCCCGACTTGGTGGAGAAACCCCGTGTGCTGGCCATCACCAAGTGTGACATGCTCGACGAGGAACTCATCGAGCAGATGAGGCCCGAATTGCCCGACGATGTCCCCAGCGTGTTCATCTCGAGCGTGGCCCAGATGGGCCTCACTGAGCTCAAGGACCTGTTGTGGCGCACTATCAACGATGAGCGCAACCGCATCCCCGAGACGCTCACGCAGCGCGACCTGGACGAGCGCCACCGCGAGCAGGCCGAGGATGACTTCATCTTTGGAGCCGAGGATCTGGAGGAAGAGGATCCCGATGCCGGCGGCAAGATGGTCAACTCGGGCAGCAAGCAGTGGAGCGAAGAGTACTGGGAGAGCGACTACGAGGACGAGAACAAGGACTTTCAGGTCGTCAGTGACGATTAGCATCACCCGGATATAGTAAAATTGACCCTGAAGCGACGCGCCTCAGGGTCAATTTTACTATATATCTGGCTAATCCTTGCTATTTTCCCTCGTTGCTGAGCAGGAAACGGCGCTTAGGCGCGATGGCCTGGAAATCCTCGTGGGTGAGTGGCGCGATGCGTTCGAGCATGGCATACAAGCGCTGAGCGATCTTGTACTCGGCGGGCTCGTTCTCGGGCACCTCGCTCAGCAGCTGTGACACGCGGGACTTGATTGCCGAGAACTCAAACACCATCGACGTGTTGAACCACGCATCGGCATTGCTGGCAAACGGCAGAATCCACAAGTGCTCGCCTCGTAGCACGCCAGGCCACCACTGCAGAGTCTGCAACGCACTGGCGCCGCGGCTGTTATAGTCACGGTAGATGCGCCTGAGCAAGCGGTTATCATGTTCGTCGAGGCCCGCCTTCTCACCATAGTAGATGGTTGCCTGGGCTGTGACAAAGAGCTTGAACTTCATCTCCTCGTCGATGTTGGGCACCAGTTGCGGATTCAGGGCGTGCAGTCCCTCGAGGAAAAGCAGGCTGTTGCTGTCGAGTTTCAGGGTGTTGCCGTGGTAGGTGCGTTCGCCCTTCACGTAGTCGTAGGTGGGCATCGATACCTGATCGCCAGCGAGCAGGCTCGCCACGTCGCGCCCCAGCTGCTTCAGGTCCAGACCATAGAACGACTCATAGTCGATCTCGCCGTTGGCGTCGAGCGGCCTCTGGTCCAGGTTCAGGAAGTAGTTGTCGAGCGAGACGACACAGGGCTGGATGCCGTTATCGCGCAGCATCAGGTTGAGGAATCGTGATGTGGTGGTCTTGCCTGAGCACGAGGGACCCGCAACGAGCACCATGCGCAGCCCTTCCTGCCTGAATCGCCTGGTAATCTCGGTCGTGATGCGTTCCAGACGGCGGCTGTGCTGGAACTCGTCTTCGGCAATGAGGTCAGGGGCATAGCCCTGGGAGATGACCTCGTTGAACAGCGAGATGCCGTCCTTGCCCTGCGACTCCATGCGGCGTATCGTTCCGCAGAAATCCTCCAGTGACATATGTTCTTTTTTTGCCGGCTCTTGCATGACGCTTGCAGTGATATTCATTGTTGAAGAGTATTTTAGATAAATAGAAGGTAAAAACAGTCGTATTAATAAATCAGGTGGGCCCTCGTCGTTCGGGGACCCACCTGTCAAGGCGCGTTAGTAGTGAAAGCTGCTGCCACCCAGGAATTCACGCAGTAGGCTGGTGCTGGGAATGTCTTTCTCGTCCAGTGGCTCAAAGTAGTTTAGGAACTTGATCAGGCGTGAAGCCTCGGCATACTCGGCCACGTTGCTGGGCACCTGTTGCAGGATCAGCAGCGCGTAGTTTTTCATCACCGCCAGTTCGAACAGCAGCGAGGAGTTGAACATGGCATCGGCATTCTCGCTGTAGGGCATGATCCACTTGTCCTCGCCGCGGCGCACGCTGGGCCACCGCCGTATGGTGTCCAACGCATTGGCTCCCCGGTACTTGTGGTCACGGATGATGCGGCGCAGCAAGCGGTTGTCGTAGGTGCCGATCCAGTTGTGGTCATCGATGTTGAGCGTGGTCAGTGCCGAGACAAAGACACGGAACTTCTGCTCATCGGGGATGTTGCGGGTCAGCTCGGGATTCAGGCCGTGGATGCCCTCCATCAGCAGGATGTCACCCTCCTCGAGCTTGAGCTTGTTGCCCAGGTACTCGCGCTGACCGGTCTTGAAGTTGTAGGTGGGCATATCCACCTCCTTGCCGGCCAGCAGGTCGGTGATATCCTGGTTGAACTGCTCCAGGTCCAGGGCGTACAGTGACTCGTAGTCATAGTCGCCATGCTCGTCGCGCGGTGTGCGGGAGCGGTCCACGAAGTAGTTGTCAAGCTCGATGATCTTGGGGACAATCAGGTTGGTCATCAGCTGGATGGCCAGCCGCTTGGACGACGTGGTCTTGCCGCTCGACGACGGGCCGGCAATGAGCACAACGCGCGCTCCACCCTGGTGGTAGCGGCGGGTGATTTCGTCGGCAATACTGGTGAAGTACTTGTTGTGCAATGCTTCCACGACGTTGATCAGCAGTGGTGCATAACCGGTACGGATGGCCCGGTTGAGCTCGCCAACGTCGCCGAGGCGGATGATCTTGTTGAAGTTGATGTAGTCGGTGAAGGCGTGGAACAGCTTGGGCTGCGGCTGCCACTTGGCCACCTGGCCTATGTCCTTGCGGTCTGGACCCAGCAGCAGCATGCCGTTCTCGTAGGGCACCAGGTCAAAGACGCTGAGCATCCCCGTCGAGGGCACAAGCGGTCCATAGAAGCTGTCGATGATGTCATCGAGCTTGTAGTACACCGTGTAGAGTTGGCTCACGCTCTCCAGGATGCGCACCTTGTCCTTCAGACCCTGCTTGCGGAACATCTCGATGACATCGCTGGTAAGGCGCTCTCGGCGCTTGAAAGGGATGTCCTCCTCGATAATCTCGGCCATGCGCCGCTTGAGCTGCGCGATGGTCTCAGCCGTCAGGAATCCCTCGTCATGCTTGATCTGGCAGTAGTGGCCGTTGCTGATGCTGTGCTGGATGCACAGGCGCTTTCCGGGATACAGGTCGTTCACGGCCTTGTACAGCACCATGCACAGCGAGCGGGTGAGCACGCGGTAGCCCGCATTGGTGGTGATATCCAGGAACTCAACCTGCTTGGGCGCAAACACGGGATAGTGCAGGTCCTCCACCTTGTTGTTCACCAGCACGCACACGGCGTCGCCCTTCAGGTCCAGGCGCGGCTTGATGGATTCATACAGCCCGAGCAATGTCTCGCCACCGTCCATGTCCAGGTATTCCTGGGTATTCTTGCAGAACACCTTGAGCTCATCATATTTTTTCATAATCCCACTGCTTACAGGTTTATAAGTTGCAAAAGTAGTAAAAATTCCCGAAAAACAGTGATTTTTGTGTGACAATCATCGCAAAGGGTGGCAAAATTCCGTTTTTCATCTCGGTTAAGCTTCATGGTTTGCCACGTTTTTACTAACTTTGGTCCCACCAATGCTAACCCAATGATTATTGACGATGAGAGTAAAATTTTTTGTTATGGCAATGATGATTATTGGCGCCATGTGCGGCTGCACGGCGCATGAGAGTGAAGCTACTGCCGATGGCTGTGACTTGTTCCAGACCCAGAGCGGCACCACAGTGAAGATGTATTGCATCAAGCACGGCAGTGTCAGGATGCAGGTGGGCGACAAGTGGATCTATGTCGATCCCGTGACCACCGCCGTGGAGCCCGTGACCGACTACACTACCCTGCCTCAGGCCGATTACATCCTGGTGACGCACGAGCACTTTGACCACTTGGACTCGGTGGCCATCAATCAGCTGAGCAAGCCTGGAACTCAGCTCATCACCAATGCACGCTGCCACCAGCTGCTGGGCGGCCGCGGCCGCGTGATGGCCAATGGCGACACCCTGGTCACCGACGGCGGATGGACCATCCAGGCCGTGCCTGCCTATAACAACTCGCCCGACAAGCTGCAGTTCCATCCCCGTGGCCGCGACAACGGTTTCGTGCTTACCATCGAGGGAATGCGCATCTACATCGCCGGTGACACCGAGGACATCCCCGAGATGGCCGACATCCGGGACATCGACGTGGCCTTCCTGCCCTGCAACCTGCCATTTACCATGACACCCGAGCAGTGTGCCCATGCCGCAACCATGGTCAAGCCCACGGTCCTCTTCCCCTACCACTATGGCAAGACCGACATCCAGCAGGTAGTGAAGCTACTCGATGGCAGCGGCATCGACGTGCGCATCCGCAATTACCAGTAAGGTGGTTTTAGGCTTCAGGTCATGGGGCACGCAAAGCACAGGTGCCATCGGCTCAATTCGATGCCGCCACCATCACTATCAAAAAAGGCCCACCCGGAGGGTGGCCTCTGAGTAACCCCCAGTAAATCAGCTGACCGAGCGAGTAGCGAGGGCAGCAGATTCACTGGGGGTAGTAGCGGAAGTGGCAGTGTCGCCGTCGGCGACCCCATTGCGGCATTGTGGGAACAAGGATGGCTCATCGAGGTTGACAAGTCAACGGTTAAACTCAAACAAAAACAGCACCACTACAAGAGCCTGCTCCGTGCATGCTTCCCCGACAAGCAATAATTCCGCCCATCTATTCAATAAAGCAATAGATCCTCGATGTTGTCATGATGGATGACAGTGAAATCGGCATCAGGATAGCCATTGCGGAATGACAGAGGCGCCGATGCTTTACGCTTGGGGTTCCACTTCAATTCATAGGCTTGCAGTTTGCCGTCCTTCTCCTCAACATAGTCGATTTCCTGCTTATTGGCATTTCGCCAAAACCAACTGCTCGCATATTCCATCATGTACTCCTTGCGTTTCATCCGCTCAGCAATGGCATAATTTTCAAACAAGGCTCCCGCATCAGCACGATTTTCCACTTGAGAGAAGTTACCGATCAGGGCATTCCTGATGCCATTGTCGTAGAAATAGATTTTACGGCTGTTTTTCAACTCGTTGCGCAGGTTGCGGCTATACGACCCCAAACGGAAGATAATATAAGCCTGCTCGAGAATCGAGATATAATTGGCTACCGTCTTTGCATCCAAGCCGCAAAGTTGTGACAACTCATTATAGGACACCTCAGTCCCTACCTGATAGGCTAATGCCTGCAGCAACTTGGTCAGTTTTTCTGGCTTATGGATCCTGTCAAACTCCAGTATATCCTTATAGAGATAACTCTGGGTCAACTCACGCAATATTGCCACCTCATGGCCTGGATGGGTCACCACATCAGGATAGTTGCCAAACACCATGCGATGCGGCACCATACGCTTCTCCTCCAGCAGGCTTGTGTCGTTGACGAGTTCAGTAAAGGAGAGGGGAAATAATGTGTACTCCCACTTGCGGCCCGTGAGAGGCTCATTAATCTTGTTGGACAGGTCAAATGACGAACTGCCCGTTGTCAGTAATTGAACCTCTGGCACCTGGTCAGTAATCAACTTCAACTTGATTCCGATATTCTCAATGCGCTGAGCCTCATCGATGACCACGACACTATGATGGCCGATTATCGCCCTCAATCGCGTTGATGTGATATTTTCAAACGCTCCTCTCACGTCGGGTTCGTCACCACTCATCCAGAGCACCTCGGTATCGACTCCAGCAAATAGTTCTCTCAACAGGGTAGTTTTACCCACTTGTCTGGCGCCCATGATGATGATGGCTCGGCCATCATGCAATTGGCTTTTAATGATATTCTCGAGACTACGTTTAATCATAATCAGATTTTCTTTATTTGGCGCAAATATAGTACATTATATCAAATCACGCAACTCTTATTCCGTAAAATTCATGATTTTTCGGGATTGCATTCCGCAAAATTCATGATTTCTCGGGAATTTTGATAATCTCGGGCATCGATGGAATTTTTCTGGATGATTTCATCATCTTATTGTCTCCCTTCTTGCAGTGGCGGTGTGCTGGCCAGTGTGGCGTTTCTCAGCAGCGTCTTGTAGCGCAGGCGAGCGATGGCGCTGTGGGCAAACGTGCGCCTGAATTGTCCTGCAGTCATCGCCTGGACGGCATCCCTGGTCAGGGTCATCACGGTCGTGGACGGGGCGAAATCATCGACCCCTGTGGGACATGCGTGGGCATTGTGGGGGCAGCACAGCTGGCAAGCGTCACAGCCCACGACCCTGTCGCCGACACGTTGTGCCACCCAGGGCGGCAACTCGTCGTCGTGGTTCTCGATGAGCAGGCATGACAGGCAGCGGTTGCAGTCGGCGGCGCCCTCGGTGCTCAGTGCCCCCGTCGGGCAGGTGTCCACACACTTGCCACAGCTCTGGCAGCTCTGCATGCAGGGTGCGTCGGGCGGCAGCTGGGCTGTGGTGAGAATCTCGCCCAGGAAGAAGTAGGATCCCTTGCCGGGGATAATCAGGCAGTTGTTGCGCCCGATGAATCCCAGGCCCGCCTGCTGGGCCCAGTAGCGCTCCCTGACGGGTGCCGAGTCGACGCATGGGCGGGTAGCGCAATGCGTGATTTGTTCGATAAATTCGGCCAAAACGGCCATTTTTTCTCTCAATACCTCGTGATAATCGCGGCCGTAGGCATAGTAGGCCACACGAAGCGCTTCGGCTGGCTGTTGGCGTGCCGGATAGTAGTTCAGAGCGAGCGAGATGACTGTCTGGACGCCCTGGAGCAGCAGCGACGGGTCGTGGCGCAGGTCATGGTGCCGATTGGCCCAGGCCATGCAGCCGTGATGTCCCTGTGCGATCCATCGATCGTATTGATCCACCGCCACGTCGCTGACGGGCCTGGCAGCGGCAAAGCCACAAGCATCAAATCCCAGGCTCCGGGCCTGGGATTTGATCTGCGATGCTATGTCATTGCTCTGGTATGGCATCAAACTTATAACCCTGGCTCTGCAACCACTCGATGGCGCGTGGCAGGGCGTATTTCATGTTCTTCTCGGCCTTGATCGAGTCGTGAAAGACGATGATCGAGCCGTTGCGGGCAAAGCGCTTGACGTTGTTGAGCACCTGCTCACCGGTAATTTTGCGGCTGTAGTCGCGTGTCACCAGGTCATACATAATGATGGCAAAGCGTGACCTGAGCACCCGTGACTGTCCCCATCGCAGCAGGCCGTGTGGTGGGCGGAAGAGCGTGCTGCCTATCAGCTCGTTGGCACGGAAGACGTTGTGCAGGTAGTGCTTCGTGCCCACGTGGGCTCCCTGCAGGTGGCTCATCGTGTGGTTACCCACCGAATGGCCGCGGCGGCGCACCTCCTGCAGCAGCTCGGGGTGCCGCTCCACGTTCTCGCCAACCATAAAGAAGGTGGCCTTGATGCCATAGCGGTCCAGGGTGTCGAGCACCCACGGAGTGACTTCGGGTATCGGCCCGTCGTCAAAGGTCAAGTAGACCGTGTGGTCGCGCTTGTGAATGCGCCACACGGTCTCAGGAAATAACATGCGGTAAATCAGCGGCGGACGTTCAACCAGCACAGTGATATCAGTTGAGATAGGTGTGTGTGAGTGACTGGTTAAGCATCAGTTGCCGCCCAGAGCGGCCTCGAGGGCGCCATCGCTGCTGGCGTCCTCAGCCGGCTGTTGGGGTTCCATCTGCTGCTGCATGGCCTGCTCGTAGGACTCCTGGAAGGAGCGCTGGCGGTCCATGTTCACGCCTGCGGCCATCAGCTTGTCGGCCAGCTGCCTGTACTTGTTCTCGCCTGCCTGCTGCACGTAGGTCACGAGCATGCTGGTGAGGTACTGCTGGTCGATAAACTTGTCGGTGCGCGTCAGGCGTTCGTACTGTGAGGGGCTCAGCGACTGGTAGTAGCGGATGTAGCCGCCGTAGCGCATAATCTCGTTGGCGAGCAGCTCATTACCCTTGCTGATGCAGCTCTCATCGTTACTCAGCTTGCCCAAGTTGTAGTACACCCTGGCCACCTGTTCACCCATCTGCACGGTAAACGGGCAGGTGGCGGTGGGTAGCTTCTCCATCATCAGGTCCAGAATGGTCTTGGCCTTCTTGTAGCGGTCGGCAGCATAGGTCTCGGCGGTCTTTCCGGCGGGAACGGCGAGCGAGCCCTGTTGGGCCAGGTTGCCCTCGTTGCTCAGTGCGCTGGCCAGGTCCAGGAGGGCACTGCGCATGGTGGTGACCATGCGGCTCACGGTCTCATCAAGGTAGAGCGTGCCGGGCTTGGCGGTATCCAGGCCGCCCCACTTGAACTTGTTGACCACGTTGTCATACATGATGTCGGTCGACACGCCGATGTCGCCCTGACGGCTATCAGACAGCAACGGGGTAACCTGATAGGCCAGACCCGTGAGGCGCAAGTAGGGATCCATGCCCAAGTAATACTCGTTGGGCACGGTCATGGCGAAGTAGCAGGGGCGGTTCCAGCCCTGGGCTATGCTGCTGGCGATGATGTCGAATGACATCAGTTGGCTGGCGGTCATGCCGCCACCCATGCGCTGCAGGTCCAGATTGATGCTCTCCTGGGCCATGCTGCGTTGCTCCTCGCGGATCACGCCGGCCTTTACGGCCTGGTCGATATTGATGGGGATGTATACCTTGGGATAGCGTATCTCATTGATGCCGTAGGGGTTGTTGCCGCTCTCGGCACTGTAGATGTGGGCCAGCGACTTGAGCGCCTCGGTGGGCGTCGGGTCGGGCTGCATGAAGTAGCAGAACTGGCGCTGGTCATAGGCGTAGGTGTCCTTGTCGGCCAGCATGGGCAGCGGGGTGGACTCATAGGCCGCACGCTGCATCTGGCTGATGTACCAGTCGGTGGACAAGTAGCTCAGGTTGACGGCACGCACGTCGGTGCGGTAGCCCTCCACCTCCTGGAGGTACCACAACGGGAAGGTGTCGTTGTCACCGTTGCAGAAGATGATGCCACCAGGAGCCACGCTCGACAGGTAGTTGCGGCCGAAGTCGCGTGCTGCCGTGCGTCCGCTGCGGTCGTGGTCGTCCCACGTCTGGCTGACCATCTGCAGGGGCACGATCAGACCCACGATGGCGGCACATGCGGCTACGGCCGTGGCCATGCCGCCGCGGTTGCCACTGGCCGTGGCAGCCTCGCTCTTGGCCTGCTTCTTACCCTTCTTGCTGATGAACCACATCACCAGGCTCCACAGGCCGGCGACACCCATGCCGATCCAGATGCTGTAAGCGTAGAACGAGCCGGCGTAGGCATAGTCGCGTTCACGTGGCTGGCTCGGCGTCTGGTTCAGGTAGAGCACGATGGCGATACCCGTCATGAAGAACAGGAAGAACACCACCCAGAACTGCTCGATGCCGCGGCGACCGCGGTAGGCCTGCCACAACAGGCCGATGATGCCCATAATCAGCGGCAGCATGTAGAACACGTTGTGTCCCTTGTTGCCCTTGCCCATGTCGTCGGGCAGCAGGCTCTGGTCGCCCAAGCGGGGGTTGTCGATGAAGGGGTATCCCGTGATCCAGTTGCCGTGGGTGATCTCGCCCATGCCCTGCATGTCGTTTTGGCGGCCCGAGAAGTTCCACATGAAGTAGCGCCAGTACATGTAGTTCAGCTGATAGTCGACAAAGAATCTCAGGTTCTCCATCATCGTGGGCTTGCGCTTGAGCTCCGAGCCGGCAGGATTGCCGTTGCGGTCGAGCTGTGTGGTGGCCTGGACTTGAGTGCCCTCCATGCCCAGCCACTCCACGTATTCGCGCTCGCGCTTGTCGTCGTGGATGCGCGGGAAGAGCATGTTCTGCTCGGGACTATACTGATAGATCTTCTTGTAACCCAGCTCCTTGTAGCGGTCAGGCTGGTCGGGGCTGCTCTTTACCTCGGGGGCATACTGCATGGGGCCGTTCTTGACAACGGGCTGCATGGTGCCGTTGCTGCTCTCCTGGTACATGATGTCGCTGTAGAGCGTGCGGCCATAGAGCAGCGGTGTCTCGCCATACTGCTCGCGGCTCAGGTACTTGGCCAGGGCGAAGGTATTGTTGGGCGAGTTCTCGTCGAGCGGCGTGTTCTGCGAGCTGCGGATCAGGATCAGCGCGTAGCAGCTGAAGCCGATGAAAATAACCAGAATGCACGACACGATGTTGGTCAGCACGCGCACCGGGACTCGCTTGCAGTACCTGAACAGGTACACGCACAGGGCCACCAGCAGCACCAGCGGCAACCACCAGCTGTCGCCGAGCAACAGGATGCCCGAGAGCGCCACGGCTACGATAAACGACAGCTTGATGCGCAGGTCACTCTTGTCGCTGTAGAGCTCCCACAATGCCCAAGCCAGGGCCAGCAGCAGCACGATAGCATAGACCAGCACGCCAGAGTTGAACGACATGCCTAGCGTGTTGACAAAGAAGAGGTCAAACTTCTGCCCCATCTCGACAAATCCAGGCTCCAGACCATAGAGGATCAGGCCCACGATGACAAACGAGATGAGCAGCGTCAGCAACGAGCCTTTCAAGGTGGATTCCTTACCCAGGCTGCGGCACTGGCGATAGTAGTAGATCAGCGCGATGGCGGGGATGCACAGCAGGTTCAGCAGATGCACACCCAGCGACACGCCCAGCACATAGGCTATCAGGATGATCCAGCGGTCGCTGCCCGGCTCGTGGGCGCGGTTCTCCCACTTGAGGATGAGCCAAAACACCAGCGCGGTGCAGAACGACGAGAAGGCATAGACCTCGGCCTCGACAGCGCTGAACCAAAAGGTATCACTCCATGTGTAGGCCAGAGCGCCGCAGATGCCGCTGCCCATCACCACCAGGTACTGGGCCAGCGTCATGTTGTCCTCCTCACCATCCTTGACCACCAGCTTCTTGACCAGGTGGGTAATGGACCAGAAAAGCAGCAGAATGGTCAGCGCGCTGAAGATGGCCGACATCGCGTTGACACACTTGGCGACGGCCATCACGTCACCGCCGGCAAACTTGCTGGCGAAGTTGGCGGCAAGGATAAAGATGGGGTTGCCGGGCGGGTGGCCGATTTCTGTCTTAAAACCTTGAGCGATAAACTCTGGGCAGTCCCAGAAGCTGGCTGTGGGCTCGATGGTCAGCAGGTAGGTCGCCGCTGCCACAATAAAGATGAGCCATCCCAGCGTGTTGTTGATGAGCTTGTACTTCTTCATCGTTACTTGTGAAAAAATAGATGTTGTATTTTGTTTTATTGATTGATTTCCAAATACCAAACGGCAAAATTACTCATAATATTTCAAAATTGCCTCTTTATGGCCCACCAAATTGACCAAATTAACGTCATTCGCACGATTATTAACACATCCCCTGCGCTATATGCCACCCTTTTTACAGGTTTTTGGAAAAAAAGATTTAACTTTGTGGCTGTTTATCGGTCTAAAGGAAAAACTTAATCAACTAACAGCAGACGACTATGAAACAGATCAGATTATACATCACGGCTATTGTGCTGGCTATGGCTGGCATCATGGCGACAGGCGTGAGCGCACAGGTGCTGCGCGATGCCGACTTCACCAGCATCGGCCGCATCAACGGCAATGGCGTGGTCAGGGACCAGAGCATGCACTCGATCGGCTCGTTTGACGCCGATGGCACGGTGCGCGATGCCAGCGGCGCGGCAGTGGCTACGATAAACCAGCTGGAAATCTTTTCTCCTGCAGGGGAGCGCATCGGCTACATCAACACCGACGGCACCGTGCGTGACGGCCAAAGCAATGTGCTGGGCTACATCAGCATCAGCGACGGCAAGGTGACCGATGCACAGAAACAGACCATCGGCTTTGCCCGTGGCGTTAGGGTGGACTGGATAGCATGCTACTACTTCTTCCGCATGTTTGACAAGTGACGTGATGAAGAGGTGTCTGTTAACCCTGGCTATGGTGCTGCTGGCAGCATCTAGCCTCATGGCGCAATTGCCGCCCGACTCGCTCATCAGGCGCTATGCCGCCGAAATGCTCATGGTGGGCTTCAAGGGCGACAGCGTCAGTGAGGACTGTGACGCGGCACGGTATGTGCGCGACCTCAAGGTGGGTGCTGTGGTGTTATTCGATATCGATGTGACCGGCGAGGCCACGCTGGGTTCGCGTAACATCACTAGCAAGGAGCGATTGACCCGCATGACCCGTCAACTGCAGGCATGGGCCGACTATCCACTGCTCATCGCCACTGACCAGGAGGGCGGAAAGGTCGCCCGCCTGAAACCCCAATACGGCTTTCTGCCCACGGTAACCGCCGAGTATCTGGGCAATACCGATAACGAGGATACTACCCGCCACTATGCCGCACGACTCTCGCGGGAGATGCGGGAAGCGGGCGTCAACGTCAACCTGGCTCCCGTGGTCGATGTGCTCAACCACGACTGCGCGGCGGTGGGGCACTATAACCGTTGTTACTCGGCCGATCCTGCCGTGATTGCACGTCATGCGGGTTGGTTTATCGACGAGAGCCATCGTCAAGGCGTGTTGTGCACCCTCAAGCACTTTCCGGGCCACGGCAATGCCATCGATGACTCGCACTATGGTTTTGTGGATGTGACCAGTGCCTGGACTTCGCGGGAGCTGGAGCCTTTCGAGGCATTGATCCGTTCTGGCCAGGCCGACTTGGTGATGACTGCCCACCTGTATAACCGCCAGATTGACGATGAATATCCCGCCACGCTATCAGAGAAGACCATCAATGGTTTGCTCCGCGGTCAGCTGGGATATGACGGCGTGGTGGTGACCGACGACCTGTACATGCAGGCCATCCGCAACAACTACAGCATCCCCACGGCCCTGGAACTGGCCATCAATGCTGGCGCCGACATGATCTGCGTGGGCAACAACATCAGCACGGGATTTGAGGCCGACCGCCCGTTCAGGCTTGTGGACATGATTGTCGATGCCGTGAAGCACGGGCGCATCTCTTGGGAGCGCATGGAACAGTCCCACAGGCGTTTGCAGCATCTGCAAGCACGGCTTCAGAGCCTTTCCCCGGCAGAGCCGCGGTAGGCCAAGCACCGAGCTCGGAAAGGTTTGAAACAGACACTTTTTTTTAGAAAAATATGATGAAGAGATTTTTTTACACTGTGTTTTTGATGGTGATGGTGGCGCTGTGCGCGACGGCTAGTGACCAGAAACCCGATCGGATGGGTATGCCGCGGCCCCGCAACACCCCGCTAGTGATGCCGCCAGCCCTACAGCGTGGCGACAAGGTCGCCATCATTTCGCCCGCCAGCACACCGGGCACTGATAACCCCGAGAAAGCCGCCGCCACGCTGCGGGCGTGGGGCTTTGAGCCTGTCATCGGTCCTCACGCGCTGACGCGTTGCCACATGTATGCCGGAACCATTGAGGAACGCTGTGCCGACCTGCGCTGGGCACTTAACGACCCCGAAATTAAGGCGATCGTGTGCACCCGTGGCGGTTACGGATCGGCAATGCTGCTCGACCCGATGACCCATGAGGACTTCAGCCGTCATCCCAAGTGGATTGTGGGTTACAGCGACATTACCGCGCTCCATAGCGCGATGGTGTGCAGCGGCGTGATGAGTCTGCATGCCAACATGGGCGGTGCCCTGGGTAGCCGCGGCGCCAATGATTCCATCAACCTGATGTTGCGCGATGTGCTCATGGGTACACTCCCCAGCTACACGGTGCCTGCTCACGCGCTGAACAGGCCGGGCCGGGCCCACGGCATCATCCTGGGCGGAAACATGGCCGTGTTTACCAACATCGGTGGCAGCCGCCCGTGGGACTTCCTGGATCGTGATAACGTCCGTGGCCGTGATGTGATCCTCTTCTTCGAGGACGTCAGCGAGAGCATGCCGCGTGTCAACAGCATGCTGCAGCAGCTGCGCCTCAAGGGCGTGCTCAATCACGTTAAGGGCATCATCGTGGGGCGCTTCACCGAGTATGAGCCCCAGGATGGCTATAGCGACATGAACGAGATGCTGGCCGAGACGCTCAATGGCCTTGGCATCCCCGTGTGCTATGATTTTCCCGCCAGTCACGACGAGGACTGGAACTACCCGATGATCGAGGGCTGTCCCGCAACGCTTAACGTCACTGCCGATGGTGTCACGCTCTCCTATGGCGAGGAGGGTTCTCACGCAGTAAGGCGCTAGGTCTCCCCTACTCCCTGACCCAGCAGGCAACGCCGCCGTCCGATAGTCAGCGCTATCGGGCGGCGGCGTGCCATAGGATTAAGATTATTTTGTATGTCCTATTCTCCAGTTATGATGTTGGGTTAATCCTATTTTGTGTTTAGAACTTGAAGTCGATGCCAGCGCCAAACACCTTGTTGGTGCGGCTGTAAGTGTCCTTACCGGGCAGCGTGGTGCCGAAGTAGTCGGTCTCGCTGCGGTCATAGTCCTTGTAGGTAGTCCAGAAGTAACCCACGTTCAGTTTCACCTTTTCACTCAAGTTGACGGCGCCACCAAAGCCGATCGAGTAGCTGTCACAGGAGAATGAGGTGTGGGTCTGGTAAGCGTCACTCAAGCCATAGTCGGTGTTCTGGACACCCGCGCTCACGGTGAAGGTCTTGTTGATGTCCCACTCCACGCCGCCGAGCACCTCATGGGTGCCATGGCGCAGGGCCTTCTGCTTGTCGTGGGCCATCTCGGCGTGCTTGTCGTCATAGTAGTGGTACTCGACGGTGGCGCGCAACTTGTTGGGGATGAACTCATAGCCCAGGGCAGCATAGAATACTGCGGGCAGGTCGCTGGGTGTGTTCACGCCGTGCTTGTAGTCGGCAAGAGCGGCCTCGAATGCGGCCGGCTCAGCAATGGCTGTCTTGGTGTCGTTCTCGATATTGAGGTTGGTCTTGAACTCGTATTTTGCGGCTAGGGTAAAGCCTTTCCACACCAGGTCCACGCCGATAATGGGGGTTACTCCCCAACCCGTCTGGGAGCAGTCCAGGTCGATATTGGCCATCTCGCCGTTCTGATTAACCAGAGCGCTCAAGGTGGGAGCCAGGGCGGGGTAAGAGAGGGCAATCTCCTGCACAGTTGCGGCCATCTCGGGCTTTGGCATCACCTTGACAAAGCCGCTGTAGTTGCCGTCAAAGTAGTTCATGCGGCCACCGGCATAGACACTCATCCAGTCCAGCACCTTGTAGGTGGCACCCAGCTGCAGTCCGTAGATGTACTGGCGGCCCCTCATCGATGAATTGATGTCATACTTGTCGGCCGTGAGCGGCAGCAGGCCTGCAACGCGCGGATCGGCCAGCACAGGAGCTACCGCGGGATTCTGGGCCATGCTCTGTTTCAAAGCAGCGGTCTGGCCATAGATGCCGGCCATGATGCTCGCGTCAAATATGGGCAAGCCACTGTCAAAGTTGCACTTGCCGCCACCACCGGTGAAACCGAAGAAGCCAGAGAAGGTCCAGCGGTCTTTCTTGTAGGCGCCATAGAGCGACGGAATCACGGGTGCCGATGCCTTGCCCTTGTACAGGCGGGTGTGGTCGGCCTCGGGGAACAGGGCAAATGTGGTGAGAGCGTCGCGTGACTGCGTTGCGCTCTGGATATTCAGCGACAGGGTCCAGCCGTCATGGTCCATGAAGGCCAGTCCGGCAGGGTTGGTATACACGGCATCAATCTCATGACTGGCACCGCGGGCCATCATGCGCATGAATGCGATATGCTGATTGGTGTTATGAAGCAGTCCGCCAGCGAGTGACGTCATGGTCACAGTTGTGACAGAGAGTAATAATGTTGTAATTCTTTTCATTGTAGACACATTAATATTGATAAAACAAACCTGAAGTGGAGATTTTTTCACTCGACAAAATTACTATCATGGTACAAATAAATAGGACAAAAAGTCACAAAAAATGGACTTTTTGCGCCATATCACCACATTGTTACACTTTTTAACAGTCCGAAATTGTTAAAAACTCGGGAAAACCGCCTGTCAGCACATGGATGCGGGGGCGGCTTGCTGGTTGGATGGACTGTTTTTTTCAGTCAATTATTCGTCAATGAACTTGAGCATCTGGTCGATGATGGCGCGGTCGTTGTTCAGGCGGGGCACCTTGCGCTGCCCGCCCAGCTTGCCCGTTGATGCCAGCCAGCGGTCGAACAGTCCCGTGGGGGCCATCACAAGCTGGGGCATGGCCAGGAAAATGTCGCCCGTACGCTTGGCATCATAGTCGCTATTGACCTCACGCAGGTGCTGATCCAGCAGCTGCATGAAGCGGTCGCTGTCGTCGGGCTTGACGGCAAACTCGATGAGCCACTGGTGGTAACCCCGCTCATTGCCATGGGCATAGACTGGGGCAGCGGTGTAATTGAGCACCTGAGCTCCTGTCAGCTGGGCCGCTTGGGTGATGGCGTGGTCGGCATTGTGGACCATCAGTTCCTCGCCAAAGGCGTTGATAAAGCTGCGCGTGCGCCCCGCAATCTTGACTTTGACGGGATTGAGTTGCTCGATGGTCACTGTGTCGCCGATGCGGTAGCGCCACAGGCCGTTGGCAGCGGTGATGATGAGCTCATAGGTGCGTCCCTGCTCAATCTCCCAGATGGGATAGACCTCGGGTGTGTCGCTATCGCTTTGCTCAACGGGCAGGAACTCGTAGAAAACGCCCACGTCCAGGAGCAGCATCATCGCCGTGGTTTCCCAATCGGTCTGCACGGCAAAGAAACCCTCGCTGGCGTTGTAGTTGTTGAGGAAGTGCATCTTGTCCATGTCGCAGATGGCCTCGTACTGTTCCCGGTATGGCTCAAAGGCGATGCCGCCGTGGAAGAAGACCTCCAGGTTGGGCCACACCTCGTGTATGCTCTCCTTACCCGTCTTGTGGAGCACCTGCTTGAGCACGGTAAGGAACCATGAAGGCACACCGCTCAGGTTGGTGACGTTTTGCCCGATGCTGGCTTGGACCAGGAGCGGCAGCTTGGCCGTCCAGTCCTCCATGAGCGCCACACGCTTGCTGGGGATTCGGGCGAGGTTGGCCAGGGGATTCATATTCTCGATGAGGTTGGCGCTCAGGTCCCCTACCCTCACACCGGGCTTGAGCTGCAGGTTGTTAGCAAAACTGCCGCCCAGGATAAAAGCCTTGCCTGAGAAAATGCGACTCGCGGGATTCAGGTTCAGGTAGTGGGACACGACGTCGCTGGCACCCTGGTAATGGTTCCACTGGAACGACTCGCGCGTGATGGGGATGTACTTGCTGCGGCCATCGCTCGTGCCCGATGATTGGGCAAAATTGATGCAGCGGCCGGGCCACAACTCGTCGCGGATGCCGTTGACCATGCGCATGATGTGCGGTCTCAGCCCCTCATAGGAGTAGAGCGGCAGAGTGGATGCAAACTGCTTGTAGGTTCTGATGCTGGAAAAGTCGTACTTGCGGCCGATGCGCGTGAGCGATGCTTTCTCGATCAGACGCACCAGCTCTCCTTGCTGCACGGCGTCAGCATGGTCGATGTAGCGCACCTGCTGTTGCAGACGCGACAGGAAATGATTGCGTACCAGTGGCGTGAAATCTATCATACCCGCAAAATTAGTAATAAACACCCGAAAAACCGCTCCCTGGAACCTAAAAAACGGGAAAACGTGTCCATTTGTCGATGGAAACAGCTCAATGTGAGATGTTGTCCAAGTATGGTGTCACGGCTGGCACGCGATATGCAGATTGATGGATAGTTAGTCGATTATTTATGAATATTTGTCTAAAATATTTGCAACAATTCATCAATATCGCTAATTTTGGAGCAGTAAACAACAATTAATAACATTTTAAAGACATACGCACTATGAAACGCTTTATCTTAACAATGGTGGCAGTGCTGACCCTGGCATCGGCCGCCAACGCAATGAGTTACAAGTCGGCCCGCGACCAGGCCTTCTTCCTGACCGACAAGATGGCCTATGAGCTGGGCTTGAGCGATGACCAGTACAATGCCGTTTTTGAGATTAACATGGACTACATCATGTGTCTGGACGTGTATGATGACATCTTCGGCACCTTCTGGACCCGCCGCAACAATGAGCTGAGGTATGTGCTCTCTCCCATGCAGTACCAGTACTATATGCAGCTGGAGTACTTCTACCGTCCCGTGTCGTGGCAGAACAAGAAGTTTGTGTTTACCATCTATAACCGCTATCCCAAGGACCGCTTCTATCGCGCAGCGCCTCCCGGATACCAGGTCTATAAGGGCTCCAATCGCTACTTTGACCACAGTGCTTACAATGGGCGCACCTTTGGCGCTCCTGACAGCAAGTCACAGCCCAAGCCCGGCATGGGCACCTCTAAGAGTCAGCCCGGCAGCAAGAGCCAGCCCGGGATGACCAAGAAGCAGGCCGTGAACCAGGGCAAGCAGCGCATGAATCAGCCTCCTCGCCGCTGAGCCAGGTAGGTATCAATGAAACCAGCGAGAAGAAGCCGCGGCTTCCTCTCGCTGGTTTCATTGCTGTGTGGGGTGATTATTTCTTGAGCTCAAAACCCACCATGACGTCCTCGTAGTTGTCCATGAGTTTGGACAGTGCCTTGATGGCGGAACTGTCGCTGAAGCGCCCGGCCAGCGTGAGCAGGGAAATCAACCTGTCGGCATCAAAGGTGATGTGAAGCTTCTTGTTGCCGTTGCGCTTGAGGTTAGCAGTAACAGGCAGCCCGTGCCACTTGATGTAGATCTTCTCCTGGTCGGGATTGTAGTTGTAGGTACCGTTCAGCTTCTTGCCCAGCAGGCTGATGGCACATGTGCCATCCACGTTAAAGATGAACTGCGGGCGCACTCTGTCCAGCCCGATGTCCTTGAAGGCATTCTTGAGTTTCTTCTTGATCTTGCCCTTGGCGATGGGTTTGCCGATGCCGGCAAGCAAGTTCTTGCCGCTAACGTCCACGCTGGGACCCTTGTAGGTCCACTGGCCCTGGATCATGTTGTTGATTTGCTGGGTCTCGCGTGCGATATCGTCATCGGTAATGGTAAATACCTGGTCGGGATGCAGCCCCTTGCTGGAACTGTTGGCCCGGGTCGACGAGCAGGCCGAGAGTAGCATCAGGGCGCACAAAATGGTCATAAAATGTCTCATAGTCATCATAATTAGGGATTATACCACCGCAAAGTTAAACTAAATCAAAGAAAAATAATGCCAAAACGCCCTTAAAAAGAAAAAAAGTAGTAATTTTGCAAGTTGCCCTCAGTGTGGCACAGCATTTTATCATAGTTATAATTAATCAAAAACAGAGACAAGATCCATCATGGTAGTAGGTTACGGTGGCCGCAAGATAATCATGGAAAATGACGATACGTCCTATTATGGTCGCATCCTCATTAAGGCCCTTGCTACATATTATCCCGATAACTATTATATCATCTATTCTCCCGAGAATCATCAGAACAAGCGACTGACCGCGTTGTTCAACGAGGACAGCGTCCGCGTGAAGTTTCCGCGCAGCCACATCCACAACAAGGAGCGCTGGTATACCGGCAACGGCATCGTGCGCTCGGCCAAGGGGCATGGCGTGAACACCTTTCACGGCATCGACGACGGCATCTCATCGGGTTTCAATGGCAGCAACTTCCCCACGGTGTTCACAATGACCGACCCGTTGTACAAGAATGCCCATGGCTGGATTCAGCGCATGCTCATGCAGCGCCGCGCACGCAAGTCGTGCAAGATCGCCAAGCGCGTAATTGCACTCAACGAGGTCGACCGTCAGCTGATTATCGACCACTACCACGTCAATCCCGACGATGTCGAGGTTGTACACCCCTGCTTCTTCGATGGCTGTGATGACTCCGTGCCCGAGAACATGTACGAGATCCTGCGTGAGAAATACCACCTGCCCAAAAAGTTTGTTCTCTACAAGGGACGTCTGGATAAGGGTGACAATCTCAAGGAGGCGATGCAGCTTGTGCACGAGTTGCGTGACCGCAAGATCGCTATCGTCCTGCTGGGGTACCGCACCGACCACTTTGACCACGTGATCAAGGAGCAGGCCCATGACATGCACATGTTCCACCGCTTCAAGCAGGTGGACAAGGTGCACCACGCCGACCTCACCGCTGTGGCCAAGATGGCCCAGGCTGTGATTATCCCCAACACGGAACGCATCCGCGACAACTACAAGCTCCTGAATGCACAGCGCAGTGGCGCACTGGTTATCTGTAAGGATAGCCCCAAAGCCCGCGAGATGGGCGGTGACGGCGTGATCTATTACAGCGACATACACGATGGCGCCGAGCAGCTGAGCGATGTCTTGGAGGACGAGAACAAGAAGGCCGCATTGCTCCGGGCAGCACGCGAGAATACCGAGCGCTTTACGGGCAAGATCCTGGCCGATCACATGATACATATCTACCGTTCTGTGCTGATGCACCGCCGCCTGTTCCAGGAATGATGGCGATGGCATAGCCGACGGGAGCCTGAATAAAAAAGACGACAAGCACAATTTGCTGCAAATCCATCAAATTGTGCTTGTCGTCTTTTTTGTTTCCACTTCCCGCTGAGCTCTTGGCGTTCAGCGCTGGTCTGTGCCCCAGAGGAGTTTCTGGCGCAGTGTGTTGGCGAAGTTGTTGCCGTGGAGCTGAACCACACGGGCGCAGTGTGGAGCGCGGCTGATGGTCAACGTTGAGCCTGTGGGGCACAGGGTGACCTCGCCATCGATACTTACCTCGTAATGCGAAGCGCGCGAGTGGGTGCGAACGGTGATCACGCTGTCGTCGCGCACCACGAGCGGGCGCATCGTCAGCGAGTGGGGAGAGATGGGTGAGAGCACCAGGCATGATGTGGTGGGCTCAAGGATGGGACCGCCGACGCTCATGTTGTAGGCTGTGGAACCTGTGGGCGTGCTCACGATGAGACCGTCGCCACGATAGGTGGTGAGCGCGTGGCTGCGCAGCTGGGTTTGCATGTCGAGCATCGATGAAGTGTCGTGGCGCAGGATAGCTACCTCATTGAGGGCCCAGGGGTGAGAAATCTCCACGGCATCGCTGTGGACCTGTAGCATGGTGCGCTCCTCGATGCGGTAATCGCCAGCAAGGATAGTGTCGATGGCGTGACTGTTCTCGTCGAGCCTGCCAGTGGTGAGGTAGCCCAGATGGCCCAGATTCACACCCAGGATGGGCATTCCCATCCTGGACACCCACATGACGGTGGTCAGGAAGGTGCCGTCGCCTCCTAGCGACAGGGCCATGTCGGCATCAGGGACATTACCGGCTTCAAAGGCTGCATAGCGCTCTGTTGCGCCTTGGCCCAGATACTGCAGATATTCCCGCTCGACCCAGACGTCGAGACCTCGTTGTCTCAGGTATTCCAGCAGGGATAATACCGTGGCGGCATCATCACGCTGATAGGTGTTTCCGAAGATGACCAATCGTTTCATGACGGCAAATTTAGTGACTTTTGTTTTAACTGCGCACGAATTCCCTGAAAAATCATCTCAGTCCGCTATGGCGCCGCTTGTTGCGGTCAGCTGGTGGCAGGCGGTGCCAGCGCCTCACAGAGGACGCGGGCTTTGGCGGGCCCTATCACGGCAGACAGCTCATCCTGGCTGGCCTCGCGGATGCGCTTGAGCGACTTGAAATGCTTGAGCAGTACCGTGCGCGTCTTGGGTCCGATGCCCGGGATCTCGTCAAGTGCGCTGCGCACCTGCCCCTTGCTGCGCTGCTTGCGGTGGAAGGTGATGGCAAAGCGGTGGGCCTCGTCGCGCAGGCGCTGTATCACGTGTAGTGTCTCGCTGTTCTTGTCGATGTACATAGGCACGCTGTCACCGGGGAAGTAGACTTCGTTCAGCCGCTTGGCGATGCCCACGACGGTGATGTCGCCGTGCAGGCCTATCTGCCCCAGTGCCTCGAGCGCCGATGTCACCTGTCCCTTACCGCCGTCCACGATGAGCAGCTGCGGCAGTTCCTGCCCTTCTTGCACTAGGCGGCTGTAGCGGCGGGTGATTACCTCGCGCATCGAGGCGAAGTCGTCGCTTCCCTCCACCGTCTTGATGTTAAAGTGGCGGTACTCCTTCTTGGAGGGCTTGGCGTTGCGGAACACCACGCAAGATGCCACGGGACTTGACCCGCTGATGTTGCTGTTGTCAAAGCACTCGATGTGGCGTGGCATAACGGTCATGCGCAGGTCGCGCTGCATGGTGGTCAGCGTCCGCGTGGTGCGTTGCTCGGGGTTGAGCTTTTCCATCATGCGCAGGCGGTCGGTGCGCTTCTGGACCGCGTTCTTGATGGCGATGTCGAGCAGGTGTTTCTTGTCTCCTCGTTGGGGTATGGTGAAGGTCATTCCGGCAAATTCCACGTCAGGGATAACGTTGACGTTGACCTCGGAGACGCGGTCACGCTTATAGGTCTCGGCAAAGCGCTGGTGCACCTCGGCAATGGCCATCGACATGATCTCGGCATCGCTCTCGTCGCGCGTCGAGAGCCTGTACTCGAGTGTTAACGACTGCACCACTGCCCCACCCCTGACGTGCATGAAGTTGACCCACGCGGCATCATCATCGCGCAGTAGGCCCAGCACGTCGATGTTGTGGATGCTGGGACTGACGATGACCGAACGGCGGCGCACGTGTTCCAGCAGCTTGTAGCGCCGCTTGATGACCTCGGCCTCCTCAAACCTCAGCTCGCTGGCCAGCTGCTGCATCTGCTGCATGAGCACGTCCATCAGCACATGGGTGTCGCCGTTCAGAATCTGGCGTATCTCGCTGATATATTCACCGTACTGTTCTGGCGACACCAGCCCCTGACAGCAGCCCTCGCAGCGGTGGATGTGGTATTGCAGGCACAGGCGGTGCTTGTGCTGCTCTATTGTTTCACGTGAAACAAATAGGCGGCAGGTGCGCAGCGGGTAGATCTGCCTCATGGTGTCTATCAGCACCTTAGCGACCTCGGTCTTGGGATAGGGCCCGTAGTATCGGTCTCCCTTGGCACGCGCGTCACGGGTGATGTACACGCGTGGATACAGGTCTCCAGAGACGCAAATCCAGGGGTAGCTCTTGTCGTCCTTGAGCAGCACGTTGTACCGTGGCTGGTACTCCTTGATCAGCGCGTTCTCGAGGTCTAGGGCCTCTTCCTCGGTGTTGACGACGGTATACTCCAGGTCGGCGATATTGCGCACAAGCATGTTGGTGCGGACCGACGTGTGCTCGCGGTTGAAGTAGGAATTGACGCGCCGCTTCAGGTTCTTGGCCTTGCCCACATAGATGATGGTGCCCTCCCGGTTGCGGTAGCGGTACACGCCAGGGTCATCGGGGAGCAGCGAAAGCTTGAGTTTCAGTTCGTCGGTCATCTTGGTGGACGGGCGTTATTGGATTCGGTGACCTGGTTAAAAGGTGAACAGTGAGGTTACCTCGACGTCCTTGGGGAACACGTCGCGGCCATGGAGGGCCTCCAGGTCGCAGATGAAGTTGATGTAGATCTTCTTAGGGTTCATGGACTTCACCAGCTCATAGGCGGCCAGCATGGTGCCTCCCGTGGCCAGCAGGTCGTCGTGAATGACGACAATGTCATCGGGGGTAATGGCATCCTTGTGCACCTCGATGGTGTCGGTACCGTATTCCTTGGTGTATGACTTCTGGATGACCTCGGCGGGCAACTTGCCTGGCTTGCGCAGGGGGACAAAACCGGCGTTGAGTTGCGTGGCCAGGATGGCGCCGCCGATAAATCCGCGTGCCTCGATGCCCACAACGCGGGTGACACCCTTGTCGCGGTACAGGTCGCTCATGGCGCGGGTCATGATCTGCAAGGCCTCGGGGTCCTTGAAGGCTGTCGTCAAGTCCTTGAACTGGATGCCGGGAACAGGGAAGTCAGGCACGTTGCGCACAACGCTTTTTACTTTTTCTAATTCTTGCTTATTCATTGTAAATCAGTATATTATGTTTAAATTGTTTCACGTGGAACAATCATCTACCCAACAGAACGAGCAGAATGTTGATGTCGCTGGGTGACACACCGGGGATGCGCGAAGCCTGCCCCACGGTGTCGGGATCGATGGCTTGGAGCTTCTGCCGCGCTTCGGTGGAGATTTGGTGTATCTGTGAGTAGTCGAATTTTCCCTTTAGGGTGACGTCGTCGAGTCGGGCCACACGGTCTGCAATGAGGGTCTCACGCTCGATGTAGCCACGGTATTTGATGGCAATCTCTGCGGCCTCGATAATCTCGTCGCGGCGGGCTGCTTCGATGCCGTCCAGCTGGCTGCGCAGCTCGGGGAGCGCCTGGGCCATTATGGCCATGTTGAGTTGCGGACGCAGCAACAGGTCGTGCAGTCGTTGGCTTTGGGCCAGTGGCTGCATGCCGAGGGCCTCGAGCGTGGAGTTGATCAGGGTGGCCTTGACAGTGTATTGCCTGCAAAACTGGGTGATGTGCTCCATCTGCTCGCCCTTGGTGCGCATCAGGTCATAACGCTCGCGAGTGGCCAGCCCCAAATCATACGCGCGCTGGGTGAGGCGCATGTCGGCATTGTCTTGGCGCAACAGGATGCGATGCTCTGCGCGCGAGGTGAACATGCGGTAGGGCTCGTCCACGCCACAGGTAACCAGGTCATCGATGAGCACGCCAATATAGGCCTCATTGCGTGCCAGGGTAAACGGCTTGCCGCCGGTGGCGTTCTGGTGGGCGTTGATTCCGGCAATGAGCCCCTGCCCTGCCGCTTCCTCATAGCCTGTGGTGCCGTTGACTTGGCCTGCCAGGAACAGGTTTTTGACCAGCTTTGACTCCAGCGTGTGAGTGAGCTGAGTGGGGTCAAAGAAGTCATACTCTATAGCATAGCCTGGCCTGAAGGCGTGCACGTCGCGCAGGGCGGGAATGTGACGCAGGGCCTCGATCTGCACATGCCAGGGCAGCGACGAGGAGAAACCGTTGAGGTACATCTCGTGGGTCGTGGCTCCCTCGGGCTCGATAAACAGCTGGTGGGAAGTCTTGTCGGCAAAGGTCACAATCTTGGTCTCGATGCTGGGACAGTATCGGGGACCAATGCTGGTGATCTGCCCGTTGTAGAGCGGTGATTGGGACAGGCTTTCGCGTAACACCTCGTGCACCTGTTCGTTGGTGTGGATAATCCAGCAGGGCCTCTGCGGCAGCTGTGATGTGATGCCGGGCAGGTAGGAGAAATGGTGAAAATCGTTTTCTCCCTCCTGCTTGATGGCTTGGCCGAAGTCGATGGTGCGCTCGTCGAGACGCGGCGGTGTGCCCGTCTTCATGCGTCCGGTCTTCAGACCTAGTGCCGCCAGTTGCTCGGTGATGCCTCTTGCGGGTGGCTCGGCAACGCGCCCGCCAGGGGTCTTGACTGGGCCCACATGCATCAGCCCGTTGAGGAATGTGCCAGCGGTAAGGACCACAGCGCGGGCATGAAAAGTGAGGCCCATCGCAGTTCTGACCCCCTTCACTACCCCACCCTGGATGACGAATTCTTCGACGGAATCTTGCCACATGTACAGTCTGGGCGTGTTTTCAAGCACATTTCGCCACTCGAGGATAAATTGCTGTCGGTCGCTCTGTGAACGTGGACTCCACATGGCAGGACCTTTGCTGCGGTTGAGCATCCTGAACTGGATGCTGCAGCGGTCGGTCACGATGCCCATCTGCCCTCCCATGGCGTCGATTTCGCGCACAATCTGCCCCTTGGCGATGCCACCCACTGCAGGGTTGCAAC
Organism: uncultured Muribaculaceae bacterium; assembly: GCA_964628205.1. Classification (GTDB taxonomy): domain Bacteria; phylum Bacteroidota; class Bacteroidia; order Bacteroidales; family Muribaculaceae; genus Sodaliphilus. The sequence continues at coordinate 11,525 of CAZVMM010000022.1, read as the reverse complement.
TCATCTGGGCGATCTTGTTCATGTCGATGGTGATCAGCAGGGTGTGTGATCCCAGTCGGGCCGCTGCACTAGCAGCCTCGCAGCCGGCATGACCGGCACCAACCACTATCACGTCATAGTCGTGCCTCATCGGTGTTGTTTATTTGTTCAATACGTTGTCGGGGAGGATGGCCAGTGCGGCATTCTCGTGCTGTTCCATGATTTCGCGCTCACCAGGACCCTTGTCGTTGATTCCGCACAGATGCAGCACGCCATGGATGATGACGCGCATGAGCTCGGTCTCGAAGGGCGTTCCCAGCATCTCGGCGTTGCTGCGCACCGTGTCGAGCGAGATGACCATGTCGCCAGCGATGTGGCGTGAGTTGGTGTAGTCAAAGGTGATGATGTCCGTGTAGTAATCGTGCCCCAGGAACTGGCGGTTGGTCTCAAGGATGTACTCGTCGTCACAGAAGACGTAGGTCAAGCATCCCACACGCTGCTGGTGTTGCTGGGCTACTGCTACAATCCAGTCGCGCACTGCCGACTCGTTGAGCGCGGGCATCGCGACATTGCCTTGTACCATGTAGTTGATTTCGGTCATTACTATTTTTTTTGTATCTCTTGGAAAACGGGAGGCAAAGATAACACAAATATTTGATAAACAAGAAAAATAGGCTAAGAAATTGCCCCTCCGGGCATCGGGAATTGTGATGGTGGCATTGTGGCTGGGGGTCGCGCTACCTCCCTGCCCTACCCGATTTTTCTGAATAAAACTCGAAAACCGCTAATTGTGCTGAAAAACAGCGTAAAAGCGCATTTCAACCCGCTGAGAATCGAAAATTTTGTGCCGACCGATAAATTGTGCGGGAATTTTCCATAATTTTTGGCATTAAATTTGCAGGAGTGATAATAAAACTGTACTTTTGAGGAAAATCTAACCTTAACCCACTTTTCGCGTCAGGAGACAGAATAGATTACATTAACATTATAAAATTTGATATTATGATAGAGTATTTCACATCCAATCTGTGGCTCATCTGGGTCATCATTTCCATCCTTTGCTTGATTCTTGAACTCACATCGGGGGATCTCTTCCTCTTGTGTTTTGCTATCGGTGCTGCTGTTTCTGCCATCCTTGCCGGCTGTGGTTCGTCACTTGCAGTGCAAATCATCTGCTTCGTTGTGGTTTCGGTTCTGAGTCTGCTGCTGGTGCGTCCGGCTCTGCTCAAGAAGTTGCACAAGCCCCATCGCGAGCGCTTGAGCAACGCAGAGGCCATGATTGGCCAGACGGGATGCGTCAGCGAGCCCATCAGTGCTGGTGGTTACGGACGCGTGGCCATCGATGGCGACGACTGGAAAGCCGTTAGTGCCGACGGTCAGCCTATCGATAAGGATGTGCGCGTCCGCGTGGTCAAGATGGACAGTATCATCCTTACCGTCGAGCCCATCGGTCAATAATGCCGAGTATTGTTTCTTAAAAGCCTTATACTAATTATAATACATTAAGCTATGACACCTGTAACTATTTTTTTCATTGTCATCATTTTGCTGGCTCTGATTCTTGTCAAGAGCGCACTGGTAATTATCCCGCAGAGCGAGACCAAAATCATTGAGCGACTGGGCAAGTATTATGCTACGCTGAAGCCCGGAATCAACCTGATTATCCCGTTTATCGATCGTCCGAAGACCATTATCGCCTATGAGCACGGACGCTACCGCACCACCAATTCCATCGATTTGCGAGAGCAAGTCTATGACTTTGATAAGCAGAACGTGATCACTAAGGATAACGTCCTCACACAGATCAACGCTTTGCTCTATTTCCAGATCGTAGACCCCTTCAAGGCTGTGTATGAAATCAATAATCTGCCCAACGCTATCGAGAAGCTGACCCAGACCACATTGCGTAACATCATCGGTGAACTGGAACTCGACCAGACACTCACCTCGCGCGACACCATCAACTCCAAGCTGCGTGCGGTCCTCGATGATGCCACCAACAAGTGGGGCATTAAGGTCAACCGCGTTGAGCTGCAGGACATCCAGCCGCCTCAAACCGTGCTCCAGGCCATGGAGAAGCAGATGCAGGCCGAGCGTAACAAGCGTGCGACCATTCTGACCAGCGAGGGACAGAAGCAGGCTGCCATTCTGCAATCCGAGGGTCAGAAGACCGCCCGCATCAATCAGGCCGAAGCCGACAAGCAGACCGAAATCCTGAGGGCTGAGGGTGAGGCTCAGGCACGTATCCGCAAGGCCGAGGCCGAAGCCATTGCCATCGACAAGATTACCCAGGCCGTGGGTCAGAGCACAAATCCTGCAAACTACCTGTTGGCGCAGAAATACATCCAGATGCTCGATTCGGTAGCCAGTGGCGAGCAGACCAAGATGGTCTACCTGCCCATCGAGGCCACTAACCTGCTGGGCTCAATTGGCGGCATCAAGGACCTCTTCCAGCATGGTAACGAGGACGGAAAGAAGTAAACCGCTAGAGTAGGGGAGAATCCGTCAATCATCTCCCTAAACGGCACCGAGCCGCTAAGCATGATCCTCATCCCGGGTGAGGGCATCGCTTAGCGGCTCTGCGTTTGGTTATTGCGCCACTATCACTCGGCAGGGCTCCAGTTGTTTTCGCGCCATTGCCCTGGGGTTGTGCCGACCATCGACTTAAACGAACTCATGAAGTGGGACTTGGACGCAAACCCCACCTGCAAAGCGATTTTGTCGATCGACAGGGTAGGGGAGAGGAGCATCTGGCGCTTGGCTTCCTCGATGCGTAGCTGGGTGAGCCATGTGCTGAAGTTGCAGCCGTAGGTGCTGTTAATGTAGTGCGACAGGTAGGTGCGGTTGGTACCCAGCTGGCCAGCCACTTGGTTCATGGTCACACCGTGCTCGCAGTAGGCTTGTGATGATACCCATCTGTTCACCTTTTCTTTTAGGCTGCTGATTTGGGTGCTGCTTAGGTTAACTATCTTTGTTTCATCATTTTGTGTGTATGTTCTCTCGCCATTTGGCTCAAAATTGATGAGCAGATTAGTAAAGCTCACGCACAAGTAGGCCCACAGGGGCAATGTGGCAAAGTTGAAGATCGCGAGTGGGCCATCAGACCAGAGTACTAGAAACACATAGAACAGGGCGTACAGGGACAGCACCATAAGGCAGTGAGAAACTACACCGAGATAAGTCGATGATGGTGGACCTTCTTGTTCGCTCTGTCGATTGTCCATTAACTTGAAACTCACTATAAAATCAACCGTAATCCGCACTAATTCAAATAGATATAGAGTTAGTGAGCCAACCAGGGCAATAGTGGCCAGAGAACTGTCGAATATAGTGGAAACCCATGCCAGGGCGCAACACGTGGCTAAAATGATTGATGTGAGCAGCACGCGGGTGCGGGTCATGTGTTGCTTGTTGGCAATCGGGATGTATGCTGCCGCCAGCACCATCGTGATGCAGTACATCAGTGTGAGATTAAAGACCGTGTTATATCGTGGGTAAAGCCTGTTCATATTAAAGCAGTACTGCACCAGTGTGAACAGCCCGACAAGCAACAGCCCGATGACGATGGCCCATTTGGCACGTTTGAGCCATGCCGTTTTCTGGATCTTGGAATGGCCGACAAACATCATGAAGACACCAAGAACCAGGGTCTCCACTATGCAGCACAGCTGGGAATACTCGTATACTGTGTTGGGCATCTTTTGATTTCTCTTAACTGAGCGCAAATTTACTAAAAATCAGTGAATTTGAAGTGCTCTGCAATAAAATGTTACTATGATGCTACATTTTATTAACGATATTAATTGTATTTTTGCAGAATGTTTCTGCAGACATTTTTTCTTTTTTGAATAGGTGTGATTATGATTTCAGAGCGTGTAGAAGTGAATATTGTCATGGTTGCATGGGTTGTCGCCATCCTGCTGGGCCTGTCCCTGTTGTTGATCAAGGCGCCTAATGTCAAGTCACATACCTATTACAACATAGGCAAGAATATCTGTGCGGTCGCGTTGTTGTTGTTCGGCTGCGACATCCTGTTCCAGTGGCTGTTACGTGTCCTGGAGATAGCCAATCCCATACTTTCGGTGTCAGTCTATCTGTTCACCTTCTGTGGTGCGACATTGTTGCTGGCTATCGGTTACTGCTTCATGGTGCGACCCACGCTGGCGAACAAGAAGCAACTGCTCTTGGCTGCATCAGTCCTGCTGGTTTTCACAACAATTCTGATAATCAACTATTTCCTTCCTTACCTCAAATGGCAGAAGTGGGGCATTCTGGGCTGCTGTGTGCTCTTGTTCCTGATCACGTGTGGCGCAATCTACAATAGTGTTGCCGTTTATCGCGCAGCGATTACCAACCTGCGTACCTACTACTCTGACGTGGTCGAGAACATGTTGCGCTGGATGCCCGGTGTGGGTCTGGGCGTGTTGCTGTTCCTGCTATCTGCCCCATTTGTGATTTGGCTGCCTAGATGGTGTGGTATCTATCAGATATCGTTAGGCATTATTTTGTTTATCTACTCGTTTGTCTGCGTAATTAATTTCTCGGCTGGCTATAGTACTATGGCTGCTACCCATGGCATGGGCGACGATCCTGCTGATGCTCTCGATACAGCCGACCCTGTGGCCGAGGCTGGCGCTGCAGATAGTGAGCCGCAGACCCCTCAGCGCGCAACCCGGCTCAGCGACTCCCTGCGCGAAATCATGCAGGAGAAGGAACAGCGGTGGTGCGACCAGGGCGGCTATCGGACACCGGGCATCACCATCGACCAAGCTGCACGCGCTATGGGTACCAATCGCAGCTACCTGTCTCGATACCTCAATGAGGAGAAGCACATGACTTTCTATGAATGGGTGGCATGGATGCGCATCACTGAGGCCCAAACGCTCATGCGCGAGAGTCCATCGATGTCCATCGAGCAGTTGGCGGCTAGGGTGGGATATAGTACGGCATCCACCTTCTCGAGCACCTTCAAGAAACTTGTCGGATATAGTCCTAAACAGTGGCGTAATCGTCAATTCCGTTAATTTTTAGCTTTATTCAAAAAAATGACGGTTTTATCGACAAAATTCGGTGTTTTCTGGGTGTGAAATCATAAAAAAGTTTGATACGCAACAATAAAATTCAAATAGACTATTGACTCGTGTTGCATGTAACGAAATTTGTATTAATTTTGCAATGTGAAAATTTCCGCAAAAGGTAATTTTTCATACTTTAAAAGTTATGAATTGACTTTAGGTTTTATGAATACCGTCTAATAAGAAATGTGCATTAATAATACGAGAATGGAAGTAGTATCCTTGAAAAGTGTTATTTGACTATGAGTGCTAATTGCACTCTTGAATTTAAGCAAGTTTCAGTCTGCCTGGGAAGGTTGACTGATTTTTTTGCCCTCAAATCATGCAAGTTAGTAAAAAAATGTTTATCTTCGTGGCATCGCTGGCCGCTAACCTGCCAGCAATGCTTTAACCAATTCTTTTCTTGATGATCAACGTTTTCCACATAGTCTCCAATAAGAACTGGACCGGTGCTGAGCAGTACACCTATGATCTGGTGGACCGATTGCGCAGTGATGATGACTTCTATGTCGAGGTTGTGTGCCGCAAGTATCCCGTGGTGCTTAAGCAGTATCGCCGCCTGGAAATCCCCATCTCCATCCTGCCTCTGAAGGGTGTGACCGACATCGATAGCCCAGTGAGATTTGCCCGACTGTTGCGTAAGGGGCAGAACATTATCCATGTGCACAGTTTTAAGGATGCCTTCATGGCCGTGATGGCACGGCGCATCAGTGAGAACCGTGACACCCGTGTGGTAATCAGCGTGCATGGCGTGTACAAGCCTAAGAGCAACTACATGTACACCAAGTTATATAAGTCAATCGACGGCTTCGTCTTCTCCTCACAGATGGCGCGTGACGCTTTTCTGGGCAAGGCCAAGAAGCAGTATGCCGACCGCACCATCGTCTTGCGTGACAGTGTGTGCGATAGCCAGATCGGAACGCAAGTGCCCGACCTGCGCCGTGAGCTCGGGCTGGATGCCCATCAGGCCCTGATCATGTACCATGGCACCATATCGCCCGAGAAGGGCATAGACGCGCTCCTGGGCGCGTTGACGCACGTGGACAAGAGCAAGTACCACTTGGTGATTATCGGAGAAGGACAGCCCAAATACAAGTCCAAAATCAAGGGGTTTATTGTTGCTGCTGGCATGGTGAACAACGTGTCGCTGCTGGGCTTCAGGGACAACATTCTGGAGTATCTGCGGCAGGCTGACTTCGGCGTGCTGCCGTCGATCAGGCCCGAGGCACTGGGTATCAGTAATCTGGAGTATATGATGGCTGGCAAGGCCCACATCTGCAGCAACAACGGAGCCCAGCCCGAGTATGTTCACGACGGTGTCAACGGTCTGCTTGTGCCCCCTGGTGACGAACAAGCGCTGACCACAGCCATCAACCAGCTGATCAACGACGTGGCCAGCCGTTCGCGCATGGGCACACAGGCGCAAAAGGATTTCCAGGACAATCTGGATTACCCCATCTTCTACCACAAGATGACCGACCTGTACCGCCGCCTGATCGAGGCGGCGCCTGTGGTCGACATCGACACACCGACCGATCAGGAATAAGCAAGGTCTACAAGGCATTATGACAAATCAGCCGCAGTGGGATGGCCCCATTGCGGCTGATTTTCAGTTGTCGTCGTTACAGCGCCTGTCCGCGGCGTTCGTGCCGCGGATGGCGCTATAGCGTGTCAGTTTACTCGATCACAAACTGATAGAGCGTGCAGCGGATGCTCTTGCTGCCGCAGTTGCCGGCGGCAATCTGGCGATAGGCGCGGCCGATGTACCAGGTCCAGTAGTCGGTGAAGTCACCTATGGTGCCATTAGACTTGGTATAGGGCAGCATACCTGTTACCTGGCCATTGTTGTCCACGGCAAAGAGGCACACCTCGCGGCGCTGTGAACCGCTACTGTTATAAACGGTCTTGCGAATCTTGGTGTACCACCACGAGGTGCACTCGCCGAAGCCCACAGGCTCGCCCACGGGCTCATACTCCTTAGTGTCCAGATTCTGGACACCATATTGCACCTTGCCGGTGTAGGGCGTTCCATCAGCCTCGTAAAGCAGGTTGATGAACTGAACGCGGCACAGCGAGTCGGTATCGAGAGCTTTGCCAAATTCGGGAGCGGGAGTCATCTCGACGGCGATGGGTGCCTTGTTCAGGTCATGCACATACAGGCAATAGCGCTTACCAGCCTCTACGTTCACATTCTGATTATAGACAATCGGATATTCGTAGATAGGCTCGCCCTCAGGGGTCTCACCCACCTTAACGCGGCTATGGAGCTTGAGGTTTAATGATCCTGCATCGACTGCATAGTATCTGTTGGTACCACCCGAGGGCACAGTGTTAAATGTCGCCAGGAAGGTGGCGCCATCGTTACCGTATTCCACGTCATTGAGGTCGATATAATACATGTAGTTGGCAGCACCAGCGGTAACAGGAGCATAGTAGCCGATCTGCACATAGGCCTTGGTGGTCTCATCGACTGGCTCGGCCATGTAGGAAACATCCTTCTTCTCACAGGAGCCCATTGTGATAGCCACCAGCAGCAATAATGCTATATATTTGAAATATTTCATAATCTATCGGATTTAATATCATTAATAAATTATCTGGAAGTAGGCATATCACCAGGATAGCAGAACCACATGATGGAGCACTGGTAATCAAGCTCCTGTCCACCGATAGGCAGCAGGGCGTCGAGGTTACCCTTGTTCCACATATACTCGGAGTTGTAGCGCGGCCTCAGGCGGAAGCACGGCGAGCCATTGTTGTCCTTGTTGAACTCGCTCTTGCGGCCTTGAACCTGGGCTGGTTGCAGCCAGAATCCCTTGTAAACCTTGGTAGGATCGGTATCCAGCTTCTGGTCAAGGGTCGTCTTGTCCCAGCCGTTGAGGTACTTGGGATAGTCACCGGTGTACTGGATGTCGTAGAAGTACTTACGCAAGTCGACCCAAGCTTCAATACCTCCCCAGGGGAAGAGGGCGAGATACTTCTGCATCATGATGTGCGAGAGCGAGAATTCGCTCATCGGCAAGCCTGCCACGTAGGGACCATTGAGGTACTCCTGAGCCAGTGTGTTGAAGGTGGCCTTGGTCACACGGTCACCCTGGCGGTAGTTGCCATCAAAGGTTCCGGCTACGATGTAGCTGGCCGTGAAATCCATATCGGCCTGCATGGCCTTCTTCCAAGTCTCAAATGCATCGCTCTTGCTACCAAACTTGAATTGCACCTCGGCCAGGTCGAACAGCAGCTCGGCATAGGTGGCCATGATGTAGGGGCAGTCGTCGCGATAGATCCAGTGGCCAGCGCCATCATAGGTCGAGTTGGACACGGCGTTGCGGCCCCAGAACGACGGCGCTGTGCCGATGGGTCCCGTAGCACCAGTAAAGCCCGATCCCACATAGTACAGGCTGCGCAGCACCTCGCGGTCGGCGATGGTGGCATACTTGCTGCTGTCGGTCGTTGCCAGCTTCACGAGGCGGCGCGGGTCGAAGTGGCCGGCGTCGGGCAAGGTGTCACTGGTGATCTGCTTGTCGAGCAACTGGTAGGGGTAGTGCAGACGGTTGATTTCCAGGGTGTCCTCGGTCTGGATGTAGTTACCCTGCTCGTCATACTTGCGGATGGTTCCCGTGAACAGCTGCACGGCATAGTCGTGCTGGAAGTAGCTGTAGGACAGGTTGCCGCGATAGGGACCCCAGAAGTTGTTGTAGCCGCTCTCGGCTGCATCGGCGCCACCGCCGGCAATCTTGAGCGTGGCGTTGTCATCATTGCTGGTGAAGGCCTTGCTGACAGCCGTGATGAACTCATCATAGTACTTCTCCTTGAAGTCACGCTTGTTGGTCAGCGAGGCTAGGTTGCGGGCAATCACTGCATAGCAGAACTTCACCCACTTGTCCTTGTCACCGCCATACATGAAGTCATTGTTCTTGATGCGGTTGCCGTAGGCCGAGTTGTCCTCCTTCTGCAGGTACTCGATGGCCTGGTAGGCCCACTCGCGCACTTGGGGATAGATGTCGTACTGGTAGTCATACTCATGAGACAGCAGGCCTGCAACAAAGGCTTGCTTCATCGGAGCCTCGCCATTGACCTTAGTCAACAGGTCCCAAGAGAAGGCCTTCATCGCCAGTCCGATGCCTGCCAGCGTCCAGTTCTCGGCTTCCACGCTCTGGTTGATCATGTTCTCCAGGTTCATACCCTGGTTCCAGTAGACCATGCGCCATGCCTCACCGCCAGCATCGCTGGCCTTGGTGTAGTAGTGGTTGGCAAAGTTGGTGTAGCTCGATGTACCCATCATCTGGGTCAGCGGCGCAATGGCTCGCAGGTCCCAGTAGATGCCCTGATAGGCTTGCTGGATACCAGCCAGATAGAGGTAACCCTCCACATAGTCAGGTGCGTCAGTGTTCTTGTTCACATCCAGATAGTCGTCACAGGATGTCAGCCCCAACGTCATGCAAGCCAGCGCACACAGTATAATTGATTTGAGAAGTTTCATAATTATATCTGTTTTAATTGAGTTCATTAATCATTACTTCACGATGATTTCGCAGATCGAAACACGGTTCCAGCTCAACTCGTCGAACATGTTGCTGATCCCCTGGCCAGCAGCCTTGATGCGGTTGGCAGCGATACCATACTTGTTGATGAGCATATCCTTCACGCTGGCGGCACGGCCGTTAGCGAGCTTGATGTTGTTGTCCTGGTTGCCCTCGGGCGAAGCGTAACCCTTGATCTCGCAGGTTGCCTCGGGATGGCTCTTCAGGTAAGCGGCGACGCGCTCCACGTTGGGGCGCTGGTCAGCGCTGACGGCGGTCTTGTTCACGGGGAAGTGAACGAGCACGTTCATGTACTGCTTGCTGTTGTCAACGATCTTGGGAGCGGCGTTCTTGGCAGCGTTCAGGTCGTTGCGGCAGTTATTCAGGGCACGGTTAGCGGCGTCGAGATCATTCTGCATCTGAGCCAGACGGCTGTTGTAGTTGTTCTCGGCGTTGGCCAGCTGTGAGCGCAGGTCGTTGATCTGGTCATTCAGGGCCGTCGTGTTCACGTAGGCGGGCTTGGGTGCCTCGTCATTGCTGCCGAAGGTCACGCTCAGACCTACCGAGTAGCTGCGCGGAGTGGGCAGCGACCAGCAGTCGTAACCCTCACCACCAGTACCACCGGCAGCGGCCGACAGCGTGTTACCCGCAACGTCGGTGCCCGTGTAGTTGGTGATGGTGAACAAGTCGTTGGCTGCGGCATAGATGCTGGCGTTCTGGACGGTACCCTTGGTCACTTTGCTCAACCAGTTGTGCGGAATGATGTAGGCCAAGCGCAGCTCCTGGCAGCGGATGTAGTTGATCTTGTGCTGGATCCAGTCCTCATCACCACCAGTGTAGGTGTATGAACCGTACTCACCCAGGTTAACGGCGATGGTGTTCGGGGTGGGATTCTCACTCTCCTGCTTGCCGTCATAGAGGACGCCGTCAAACACCACGAAGCCCTTCTCTCGCATGTCAACCGAGAGCCAGTTCAGACCGGTGCCCAGCATGTCGCGCATGGTAGCGTTGACAACGTCGGCATGGTAGCGGCCCTGGAACATGGCGCTCAGGCGCCAGTTCTTCACACTCAGGGCGGTGGTGATACCGAAGCGCAGCTTGGGCTCACGGTTACCCAGGATGCTCCAGTCGGCGCTGGTGCGGGGCAGACCGGTGGTCGGGTCGATCAGGATCTGGCCTGCCTTGTTGCGCTCGTAGGCACGGCCGGTAACGGTGCTGATGGGGTGACCTTTCATCACACCATTGCGGATGTTACCCGAGTTCCAGGTGTAAGCGTTGTAGAACTCGGTCAGGTTCTCGGGCAGGTACACTACCTCACTGTTGGTGTGCGACAGGTTCACGCCCACATTCCAGCGGACGTCGCGGGTGCGCACCACGTCAACGTCGGCGTGGCCTTCCCAGCCCCAGGTGTTAAACGTACCCACGTTCATGTTGTTCAGCACGAAACCGGTAGCGTAACTCATGCGGAAGCCGGTAACAATCTGGTCAGCGCAGTGGGTGCGGAACCAGGTGAAGTCGGCATTGATGCGGTCGTTCCAGAAGCGGGCCTCAACACCAGCCTCATAGGAGGTGGTCATCTCGGGCTTGAGGCTGCGGTTGGGACCGGTGTAGCCATACTTGTAGCCGCCGCCGGTCAGGCCGGTGGGCTCGAGCTCAGGATCAATCGAGAGCACGGGAGCATCCTTACCTACCTGGGCGATAGCGCCACGCAGTTTCAGGTAGTTAATGAAGCCGATGTTCTTCATGAACTTCATCTCGCTCAGCACGATTGAGAGCTCACCAGCGGGATAGAAGTAGCTGTTGTTATCCTTGGGCAGGGTCGATGACCAGTCGTTACGGAAGCGGCCCGTCAAGAAGATCATGTTGTTGTAGCCCAGCTCCAGCTGGCCCGAGATAGCCTGCACGCGGCGCTTGGTGGAGCGCTTCTTGCTGGTCACGGTGCTCTCGGTAC
>CAZVMM010000021.1:0-41199 GCA_964628205.1 uncultured Muribaculaceae bacterium | reverse complement strand
CTCGTTACACCCCTGCCTATGCCCTGCCGCTCCTAACGGAGCTTTCCCCGCCTCGAAGAGCATTCATCAACGGTTAGCCCGCGAAGTGCTACGGGATTCCACCGGGAGTGGTTGAAGCCCGTTAGGGCTGGCCAGGTCATAGGCAGGGGTGGAGCGAAGCGGAACCCCTGTGATGAGCATTCCTCAACGATTAGCCCCGCTAGGGGCGGCAGAGTGCCGCCCTCCGGGTGTCCTGCCGCCCCGATGGGGCTAGGGGTGGATGGTGGAGGCCTGGTTGTTGCAGGGGTTTCACTCGGCTACGCCTCGTTACACCCCTGCCTATGCCCTCGTCGCTCCTAACGGAGCTTTCCCCGCCTCGATGAAAAAAACTTAGCGCCTTTGCGGCTTGGCGTGAGGCATGGGTGGGGTCGGTGGGTGGGGTCGGTGGGGGATTTCGTCGCTAGTTGTGGGGCCAGAAACCTCTTTATTGGAAAAAATGTATTACCTTTGTAGGTTAATTATGAAAAAAGACGTGGAAACAAGATACATTTTCGTCACGGGCGGCGTTGTCTCGTCGCTCGGTAAGGGCATCATTGCCTCGAGCATCGCCCGGCTGCTGCTCTCGCGCGGCTACAGCGTAACGTGCCAGAAGTTCGACCCCTACATCAACATCGACCCTGGCACGCTCAACCCCTATGAGCACGGGGAGTGTTACGTCACCGTCGACGGCCACGAGGCCGACCTGGACCTGGGGCACTACGAGCGCTTCACCAACATCAAGACCACGCGTGCCAACAACGTGACCACCGGGCGCGTGTACCAGAGCGTTATCGACAAGGAGCGCCGCGGCGACTACCTGGGCAAGACGGTGCAGATCATCCCCCACATCACCGACGAGATCAAGCGCGACGTGAAGCTGCTAGGCACCACCGGCAAGTATGACTTCGTGATCACCGAGATTGGCGGCACCGTCGGCGACATCGAGGCGCTGCCGTTTATCGAGGCCATCCGCCAGCTGCGCTGGGAGCTCGGGCGGCGCTGCATCTGCGTGCACCTGACCTACGTCCCCTATATCAGCGCTGCCAAGGAGCTCAAGACCAAGCCCACCCAGCACAGCGTGAAGCTGCTGCAGCAAGAGGGCATCCAGCCCGACGTGCTCGTGCTGCGCACCGAGCATCAGCTGCCCGCCACGATGCTCAAGAAGGTGGCCCAGTTCTGCAACGTCAGCGCCGACGCCGTGGTGCAGTCGCTCGACGTGCCCACCATCTATGAGGTGCCCCTGAAGATGCACGAGCAGCGCCTCGACAACATCATCCTCGAGAAGACCGGACTCACCGCACAGGGCGAGCCCGACCTGGAGAAGTGGAACCACTTCCTCGGCAAGCTCAAGGGTGCCCAGCAGGAGGTGCGCATCGGGCTCGTGGGCAAGTACGTGTCGCTGCAGGATGCCTACAAGAGCATCGACGAGAGCCTGCTCCACGCCTGTGCCTACCACGACCGGCGCCTCAAGCTCGACTACATCAACAGCGAGCACATCACCGACGCCAACGTCGACCAGCTGCTCGGCGGCCACGACGGCATCGTTGTCGCACCCGGCTTCGGTCAGCGCGGCGTGGAGGGTAAGTTTGTGGCCCTGAGATGGTGCCGTGAGCACGACGTGCCCACCTTCGGCATCTGCCTGGGCATGCAGTGCATGGTCATCGAGTTTGCCCGCAACGTCCTCGGCCTGCAGGACGCCAATAGCACCGAGATCGACGCCAAGACGCCCCACAACGTCATCGACCTGATGGAGGACCAGAAGACCGTCACCAACCTGGGCGGCACGATGCGGCTTGGCGCGTACGCCTGCCGCGTGAAGCCGGGCACCAAGGTTGCCCAGGCCTATGGCGTGCAGGACATCGAGGAGCGTCACCGCCACCGCTTCGAGTTTAACGACGAGTACCGCGCCCGCTTCGAGGCCCACGGCATGATCGTGGCCGGAGAGAACCCCGAGAGCGGCCTCGCCGAGGTCATCGAGCTGCAGGGCCACCGCTGGTACATCGGCACGCAGTACCACCCGGAGTACTCCAGCACCGTCCTCAACCCGCACCCCCTGTTCATGTCGTTCATCGACACCATCATCCACCCCACCACCTAACCCCCGCCACAATCGGTCTGACGGCCGAGAAATTAAACAAAAATTTCTCGCGCGTGGCGCGATAAAACATAGAGCAACCGAACATTAAGTAAAGAATATGGATAAGAACACATTGATTGGAATGTTGTTGATGGGCGTTGTGATCTTCGGCTTCATGTGGCTGCAGCAGCCCAGCGAGGCCGAGATGGCAGCGCGCCAGCGACAACTCGACTCGATCGCGGCGGTGCAGCAGGCACAGGACCGCAGCAGCAAAGCTCAGGGCGTCGTGGACACACTGAGCACCAGCGAATTGGCTCACTTGCAGAGCGTTCTTGAGAACATGCCTGCCGACCATGCCACCATCAACAACGAGGGCGTTATCCTCAGCCTCAAGGACGGCAACATCAGCGGCACCGTCACGGTGGGCGACACCACGGTGCAGTGGAGCGAGGTCACCGCCACGACCAGCAGCAACCCCGCGGCCCACAACCTGGCCGTGCAGGCCGTTCAGCGTGCCCTCGACGTCTTTGCCAAGAACGGCTCGTTTGCGGCATCGCTTGTCGGCACCGAGGAGCTCGTGACGCTCGAGAACGACTCGCTCAAGGTCGAACTCTCGACCAAGGGCGGCATCATCTCCCGTGCCACGCTCAAGGGATACAAGACGTGGCGCACGCCACAGGTCGTGCTCTTTGACAAGGGTGACAACGACTACAGCTTCACGCTGAGCAACAACACGCAGCGCTTCGAGACCAAGAACTTCTATTTCACCCCCAAGCGCCTGAATGACAGCACCGTGCTGATGAACCTGGAGCTCGATGGCGGTGCACAGTGGGGACTGAAGTACACCCTCGTGCCCGGCAGCTACATGGTGCGCATGGAGATGGTGCAGCAGCACATGTCGCGCATCATCCCCTTGAACATCAACCTCGTGGACCTGGACTGGCACCAGAAGATCTCTCGTCACGAGGAGGGTAAGATGTTTGAGGAGCGCAACAGCGGCATCTACTACAAGTTTGCCGGCGAGGGCGGCGACGTGAAGTATACCAGCGAGAGCGGCAACGACGAGAAGGAGCTGCAGGACAAGATCAAGTGGTTCAGCGCCAAGAACCAGTTCTTCTCCACCGTGCTCATCGCCGACAGCGCCATGTCGACCGCCAAGCTCGTGAGCGTGTCGACCGAGAAGGGCACGCCCGAGTATGAGAACTACATCAAGGATGTGAACATCCACACGCTGATTCCCTACTCGAGCGAGAAGGCCACGGCAGCATCGTTCTACTTCTATCTGGGCCCGAACCGCTACCACATGCTCTCGAGCTACGACAAGTATTCGCCTAAGGAAGACCTGAAGCTCACCCACCTCATCCCGCTGGGGTGGAAGCTCTTCCGCTGGATCAACACGGGCATCATCATCCCCGTGTTTGACTGGCTCGGCAAGTTCATGAGCAACTACGGACTGATCATCCTCGTGCTCACCATCCTGCTCAAGGTGGTGTTGTCGCCCCTGACCTACAAGAGCTATGCCTCACAGGCCAAGATGCGCATCCTGGCACCCGACATCGCCAAGATCAACGAGAAGTATCCCAACCAGGAGGACGCGCTCAAGAAGCAGCAGAAGACGATGGAGCTCTATCGCCAGGCCGGTGCGAACCCCATGGGCGGCTGTCTGCCCATGCTGCTGCAGATGCCCATCCTGTTTGCGATGTTCACCTTCTTCCCCTCGTGCATCGAGCTGCGCGGCCAGGCCTTCCTCTGGGCCAAGGACCTCAGCGCCCCTGACAAGATCGTCGAGTGGACAGGGCAAATCCCGTTCATCACCAACTTCTTTGGCAACCACGTCAGCCTGTTCTGCCTGCTGATGACGGCGACCAACATCCTGTACACCTACCTCACCACCAAGTCGCAGCCCTCGTCACAGTCGATGCCCGGCATGAAGTGGATGATGTACCTGATGCCGCTCATGTTCCTGGTGTTCTTTAACAACTACGCGTCGGGTCTGAGCTACTACTACTTCATCTCGCTGCTGATCACGATCCTGCAGACCTACAGCTGCCGCCTGTTCATCACCGAGGACAAGGTGCGTGCCACCATGGCCGCCAATGCTGCCAAGCCCAAGAAGAAATCCAAGTGGATGCAGCGCCTCGAGGAGGCCCAGAAGATGCAACAGCAGCAACAGCGCCAACAGCAACGCCGCAAGCGTTGATCATCACTGCATCTGATTTATGCACCCTCTCACCCACCAGCAGTGGCGAAATAATTGGTATGGTTTTTGCAACCTTTAGGGACATTAACGCGTCTAATAGATGTGACATAATAACAACAACTAACAACTAAAGCCTAAAAATATGTACATCCACAACTGCCCAGAGTGCGGGAAACAATATAGCACTCAAGACAAAGTGAATCGCGTGAAGTGCCCGTACTGTGGCGCCGAGACCAATGTGTCCTACAGTGAGTCGGACTACCAGCAGCAGTGGCATCAGTTCAGTCAGCAGGCCTCTAGTGCCATGGACAGCGTGTTCAACAACGGCCCCTCGGGCAAGAGCCGCGGCATCGCCGGCCTGCTCGCCATCCTGCTCGGATGCTGCGGACTGCACTACTTCTACCTCGGCAAGACATCGGCCGGCGTGCTCTTCCTGCTTGTCGCCCTCCTCTCGTGTGGCATCCTCGCTACCGTGACGACCATCATCTCGATCATCCAGGGCGTGCTCTTCTTCACCTCCACCCAGGAGGAATTTGAAGCCAAGTGGGTAAATACACCCAGCAATTTCCCGCTCTTTTAACACTTCCCCCGACAAAAAACGGTAGTGCCTATGGGTAAACGACGAGCGCCAACAAGTCCCGACTACATCAAGTGGCTGCTCCTGGCAGGGGCAGCTGCACTTGTTGTGCTCTTGGGGGGCTACGTCTTCTTGCGCTACTTACTGCCGCACTCGGTCAGCGTAGACCGTTTCCGCTATCCCGTCGCGGGGCTCGACATCTCCAACCACAACGGCGACATCGACTTCGACCAGGTGGCAGCCGACGACTACCAGTTCGTCTTTATCAAGGCCAGCGAGGGCAAGACCTACCGCGACCCGGCCTTCGGCCGCAACTACCGCGGCGCACGCGACGCTGGGCTCAAGGTCGGCGCCTACCACTTCTTCCGCAACAACCGCACGGGGCAAGAGCAGGCCGATAACTTCCTGACCGCCATACGGGGCGCGGCGCTCGACCTGCCAGTGGTCATCGACCTCGAGGACGATTGGGGCAACGGCCTCGTCGCCAGCCGCGAAACTGCGCTGCAGCGCGTGCTCGAGATGATTGCCATCCTCAAGGACCGTGGCTATGACGTCATGATCTACACCAACAAGGACGGCTACGAGAAGTACTACAAAGGCATGCTCGGCGACTGCGACCTGTGGCTCTGCTCGTTTACCAGTCCCGATCTGCTCACCGACATGCCCCACCGCTTTCAGCAGGTGAGCCACGAGGGGGAGGTCGCGGGAGTCACGGGAGACGTGGACCTGAACGTCTTTCGCGGCAGCAAGCGCGAGTGGAACCGATTCCTCGACCAAGTGAAACGACCAGAATAATCCATTAAACTCCCGCAATGATGAATAAAGTATTGAAACTCATAACATTGACATCGCTGCTGATCGTGTCGCTCTTCGGCACTGGTGAGGCGGCGGCGACGGTCTATAACTGGAGCCGATATGACCTCTCGTTCGAGACGCCCGAGGGCGGCTTTGTCACCTTCAACAGCAACACCCGTTTTGAAATCCAGTGGGAGGACATGGTCATGACCGTGCAGCTCTACAGCCAGGACAAGGGCGATGAGAAAAAACTCCTCACCGAGAACCTGCAGCGCAAGGCGCTGGGTTACAGCATGTATGACCTGCATGACGGCAAGATCAAGGTCAAGGGCTTCAAGAAGACCTACAGCATCGACGGCACCATGCCCGACGGCTCGCGTGCCGTCATTGCCGACATCGTGAGCAAGCGGCAGAACCTCATCATCGAGGTTACCGTCAACTACCTGTATGGCAACCGCGAAATCGTCGAGGACATGATCAAGAGCTTTGCCGAGAACAAGCAGCAGAAGCCCAACCACGAGCGCAAGCACCAGAAGGTGCAGCCCAAGTACAAGGCAGACCAGGAAAAGAAAAAACAGCAGCAACAGCAACAACAGCCTGCCCGCAAAGAGAAACTCTACGATGCCTGATGGCAACACCACATTATATATAATATATATGGATAAGACGAAGTTTAACCGCTAAAAGATACTTGCCCAATGAAAACAATGACACTCAAGGCCGCGATGATGGCACTTACCCTGGTGATGGCAGCCCATGCCAGCGCCCAGGACGAGACAGGCACCGAGCCCAGCATGCTCTATGCTCCGCTCGTGTTTGACAACTATGACGCGGAAGCCCGCACACAGGACCACACCAGTCGTTCTGGCGCACTCTATTCTCTGGATGCCGACGACGCGTGGCTGCAGGACGCGATGAGCAATTCACGGCGCACCCGGGCCATCAGGCAGCGTGCGATGATCGACAATCCGCAGCTGGTGGCCTACAATGCCCAGCGCCTGCCCGAGGCGCCCCCCGAGGGAGTCATCCCCAGTGACCCGCGACAGGGCAAGCTCACCATCGCGCCGGCCCAGGTGGTCGTGGAGGACGTCACTCCGCCCGATGCGCCGGTGCTGCCCATCCACAACTGGCTCCACGTGTTCAATGCTTCGCTGCAGTTCACACAGGCCTATATCAGCGGCAACTGGTATCAGGGCGGCGAGAACAACCTGGCCCTGCTCGGCAACATCAACTGGAACTGCAACCTCAACCAGGATGTGCATCCCAACTGGCTGTTTAACAATGCATTGTCCTATAAGCTCGGCGTCGCCACCACCCACGGCGACAGCATCCGCAAGTACATGATCAACGAGGACAACTTCCTGTTCACCTCACAACTCGGTTACAAGGCCGTCAAGAACTGGTACTACAGCGCCATGCTCCAGTTCACCACGCAGTTCCTGAACAACTACAAGGTCAATACCCGCTCGATGACCGCCGCCTTCCTCTCACCGGCCGAGCTCAACATCGGTCTCGGTATGACCTACAGCTACAAGAAAGCCGACGACCGCATGTTCACCCTGGCCGTCGCCCCGCTGTCCTATAACCTGAAGTATTGCCGCAACATCGTCGACATCGACCCGACCCGCTTTGGCATCGACGCTGGCCATCACTGCAAGAGCACCTTCGGTAGCAACTTCGAGGCCAAGTGGCTGTGGCGGTTCACCCCCAGCGTGATGTTCACCTCCAGGCTCTACATGTTCACCAACTACCAGTATGTGCAGGGCGACTGGGAGAACACGCTCGATCTCTCCATCGGCAAGTACCTGACCACCCAGCTCTACACCCACCTGCGCTTTGACCGCTCGCGAGCACGCGACGACGACTGGAGGTACTGGCAGTTCAAGGAGATCCTGAGCCTCGGTGTCGTTTACCGCTTTGCCACTGTCAACTAGGACCGTCATGAGCCGTCGTGCCGCGTTCATATTGTCCATCCTCATGCTGCTGCCGATGCTGGCGGTGGCACGAAGTTCCGTCGTTCCCAAGCAGTCGGTCATCCTCGACGGGCTCGACGTGGACTCGATGCGCGTGCGGCTCGACGAGACCGATATCCAGCCCCTGGAGGGCATCTGGTATTACCCCAACGAGGAGATGACACTGGGCATCGAGCGTTACCGCGGCGAGCACAACATCGGCTACCGCATCATCCTGCTCGACTCGCCCGATGTCAACGTCTTGCCGGGAACCGTCATCGGATACATCGCTGCCAGCGCCGTCGACAACAAGTACCAGCTGTGGCTCTACAGCCAGCGCGACCGCATCACGCTCATCAAGCCGCTGGAGTGTGTGGCCACGCTCAACCCCACGGCGACAACCCTCACCTTTGACCCGCCTCGGTGGAAGGTCAAGGTGCGTGTCAACCTTGCCCGATTCCTGCCCTCGCTGTTCAGCGGGGTGAGCATCATTCCGCAGATGGAGCGGGAACGCCTGCCCGTGGGATTCCGCAAGATTTATCCCGAGGGTGGGGATGGCAACAATACGTTTAACCGCATCCGTTACCTGTGATGAAACACTGGAAAAGACATATTTTAACCTTTCCGACCCCGCTGTTGCTGCTGTTGTTGTGTATCAGCACGATAAGCGTCGACGCTCGCGTCCGCACCACGCGCAAGAACCTGCGTACTGCCGAGGTGCCCGTCGCCGTCATGGAGGTCGCCGACAGCCTGATGGCCGACAGCCTGTTGCAGGTCGACCCGAATGCCGTCTCGCTCAAGGGCTACAGCAAGCGTGCCAGCGACAGCAAGGAGTCTTTCTTCATCACCAACAACACCAAGCACCGCATGAGCGCCGTCAGGCTGCTGCTGCGCTACTCGACCATGACCGGAGAGATGCTCACACAGCGAACGGTTACCGTGCCCGTGAGCCTCAAGCCCGGAGAGACCAAGCTCGTCGAGGTGAAGTCCTTCGATGTGCAGCGTCTGTTCTACTACTATGCCGGTCCGCAGCCGCGCAAGTCGGCCACGCCCTTCCAGGTGGCCTTCCGCCTCACGGGCTATGATATTCCTGTGGGCCACTGATTAGCTGACAAACTCAGAATATATCACTATAAACCATCTAAACAAACGAAAAATGAAACATCTGTCAATTAAACTCTTATCGGCAGCATTGCTGGCCATCGCCGGCTGGAGCGCAGCCGATGCCTGCACCAATCTGCTGGTAGGCAAGAACGCGAGTGCCGATGGCTCGACCATCATTACCTATGCCGCCGACAGCCACACGCTCTACGGCGACCTCCAGTATCTGCCCGCCGCCGACCATCCCAAGGGATCCATGCGCAAGATCTATGACTGGGATAGCGGAAAATACATGGGCGAGATTCCCGAGGTTGAGCACACCTATGCCGTCGTGGGTAACATGAACGAACACCAGGTGACCATCGCCGAGAGCACTTGGGGCGGACACGAGCAGCTGTGGGACACCACGGGAACCTCAATCATCGACTATGGCAGCCTGATGTACATCGCCCTGCAGCGCTCCAAGACTGCCCGCGAGGCCATCAAGTGGATGACCGATCTGGTGGCAAAGTACGGCTATGCCAGCGAGGGCGAGTCGTTCTCGATTGGTGACCCCAACGAGATCTGGATCATGGACATGATCGGTAAGGGACCTGGTGAGCTGGGTGCTGTCTGGGTCGCTATCCGCATCCCCGACGACTGCATCGCCGGCCATGCCAACAATCCCCGAATCTGGAAATTTGACATGAAGGACAAGAAGAATGTCATGTACAGCAAGGATGTCATCTCCTTTGCCAAGAAGAAAGGCCTGTACACCGGCAAGGATGCCGACTTCGCATTCGCCCCAGTCTATCAGAACATTGACTTTGGCGCGTTACGTGGCTGTGATGCCCGCGTGTGGAGCTACTTCAACCGCTTCCACAAGGGCATGGATGCCTATCTGCCCTTCATCAACGGCAAGAAGGGTGCCGAGGTGATGCCCCTGTACCTGAAGCCCGACCGCAAGATCAGCGTGCGCGACATGCAGGAGATGATGCGCGACCACTACGAGGGCACACCGTTCGACATGACGGTCGATCCCGGAGCCAAGACCGCCTATGGCGTGCCTTATCGCTGGCGTCCCATGGACTTTGAGGTCGACGGCGTCAAGTACAGCCAGGAGCGTGCCATCGCCACCCAGCAGACGGGTTGGGTCTTTGCCGCTCAGATGCGCTCTTGGATGCCCGACGAGGTAGGCGGCTGCTTCTGGTTTGGCGTTGATGATGCCAACACGGCAGTCTTTGTGCCCATGTACTGCTGCATCTCTCAGGTTCCCGAGAGTTACCGCCAGGGCAAGGCCGACATGTACACGCTGGACTGGGATTGCGCATTCTGGGTCAACAACTGGGTGGCTAACCAAGCCTATGCCCGCTATTCACAGATGATCGGTGACATCCGCAAGGTGCAGGGCGACATCGAGGACGGATTTGCCAAGCAGCAGTCGATTATCGAGGCCCAGGCAACCTCTCTGCTCACCACCGACCGTGACGCCGCCATCCGCCTGCTGACCAACTACTCGGTCAACGCCGGCCAGGAAGCGACCGCCCGCTATAAGAAGCTGGGCGAGTATCTGTTCGTCAAGTATCTCGATGGTAACATCAAGAAGGAGAAGGACGGTAAGTTCCTGCGCAACGAGTGGGGCACGCCCGCATCGCCCACTTTTGGCGGTTACACTCAGGAGTACTATGACATGATCGTCAAGGGCCCCAACGGCGGTGACCGCCTGAAGGTCGTTGAGCCTGAGAAATAAGCCAATTATCCGTTAAGAGGCGAATCCAATCTAAAAAAGCCGCATCGATATCCCATCGGTGCGGCAATTTTATCTGTTTACTCTTACTTAGTGTGTAGTAATCAACTAATAACTAATTCACTTTCTCACGCTGCAAAATTACTGCCGCTGCTTGGTGTGGGCAATCACAAAATGTGGGCATATTTTGTGTTTTTCCTCATTATATTATGGGATTTTGTGAAAATCATCGGCTTGTGGACCGCTTTTTGCAAAATAATTGCTAACTTTGTTCACTAGATAATAACCCGAAAAATTACAAATGACTATGATGAAACGATTAGCGCTAACGTTGGCTATTGTTGCGGTGGCTCTCGCTGCCCAAGCCCAGTTGTTGTGGAAAGTGAGTGGTAATGGTCTGGGCAGGCCTAGTTACATCCTGGGCACGCACCACATGGCGCCCTCGTCGATGATCGACCAGATTAAGGGCATGGACGAGGCTATCATGGGATGTGACATTGTCGTGGGCGAGGTGGAGAAGGACAGCCTGATGAGCCCCGAGGTTCAGGCAAAAATGGCTCAGGCGATGATTGCCCCGCCCGACAGCACTCTGGACAAGCTTTACTCCTCCAGCGAATATGGCATCGTTGAGCAAGTGTTCAACAAGTACTTTAGCACCATGGGAGTGAAGCTCAGCCAGATGAAGTCTCTCAAGCCCAGCGCCATTAGCACCCAGATTCAGGCTATGCAGGCCATCAAGTATTTCCCCGGTTTTAACGCCAATGACCTGATTGACGTCAAGGTGCAGGAGCGTGCCAATGAAGCCGGACGCCCCTCGGTGGGACTCGAAACCGTCCAGGAGCAGATCGACCTGCTCTTCAACACTCCGCTGTCCGAGCAGGCCCTGGGCTTGCTTGAGGCATGCAAGCAGGACGATTACTTCCAGGAGCAGTCTGTGGCGCTCGCCGATGCCTACATGGCTCAGGACCTCGACAAGCTGATGGCTGTCATGACCGATGCCACCATGGGGGGCGACAGCGAGCAGGCCATGGAGGACCTGATCTATAGCCGCAACCGCAGTTGGGCTGGCAAGCTCCGTGTCATCATGCCCGAGCGCGCATGCCTGGTGTGTGTGGGAGCTGGCCACTTGCCTGGCGAGCAGGGCCTGCTGCAGATGTTGCGCAACATGGGATATACCGTCGAGCCGATGCAGTGATGACGCGTCGGTTAGTCAAATTTATTGCCCTCATAGATAAGAGAAATCATTTATGGGGGTATTTTTTTGATACCTGTTGTGTAGATTATAAAAATGGTGTATCTTTGTCGCATTATTCAACAAAACAACTTTTATTTTGGACCCTGACCCGTTATCGTGCCTACTCACGCTGCTGTGTGACGCAAGCGCTCAGCAGCATCTCATCACAATAAATACGCCCACATCGGGCAGCATCATAGCTATCATTGTCGCCATTTTTGGTCTTTTCCTGTCCGCATTCAACTCGGGCAGCGAGATTGCCTATTTCTCGTTGCGCCCCGACGATGTGGACGACATCGAGGACACGCATCGTCGCGAGCGTGTCAAGGAACTGCTGGCCATACCCGAGAAACTGCTCGCTACCATCCTGGTGGGCAACAATCTGGTAAATATCATGATCGCCATCGTGCTCAATTACGCGATGAACCAGATTTTCAGTTTCCACAGCACCGTGCTCAACTTCATTGTCCAGACGGTGATCTTGACGTTCCTGATTCTGCTGTTCGGCGAGGTGATCCCCAAGCTCTATGCCACCAATTTCAACATCAAGTTCGCAGCCATGGCATCGTCACCACTCAAGGCTGCCGTCAAGCTCTTCTCGCCTCTGACGGCACTGCTGGTGCGCAGCACCACGCTGGTCAATAAGGTCGTTCCGGCCCAGACCGAGGAATTGTCGGTCGATGACCTGTCGCGCGCCCTCGAAGTCAGTGAGGTGAAGAATCCCGATGAGAAAGAGTTGCTCGAGGGTATACTCTCATTTGGCGACAAGACGGTCATCGACATCATGCGTCCGCGCGTTGATGTGGTGGACATCGACCAGGACGACACCTTCGACGAGGTGGTCCGCAAGGTCATCGACACCGGTTACTCGCGCATGCCCGTCTACGAGGAGACGCCAGATAACATCAAGGGCATCCTGTATGCCAAGGACCTGTTGCCCTACATTGGCAACCGCGACAATTCCTTCAAGTGGCAGACCCTGATGCGCCCTGCCTATTTTGTGCCCGAGACCCGCATGCTCGACGACCTGCTCGAGGACTTCAGGCAGAAGAAGATGCACATGGCCATCATCGTCGACGAGTATGGCTGCACTCAGGGCATTGCCACGCTCGAGGACGTGCTCGAGGAGATCGTTGGCGATATCAATGACGAGTATGACACCGAGGAGAAGTTCTACAGCCGCATCAGCAAGGATACGTGGCTCTTCGACGGCAAGACGCTTCTGAGCGACTTCGCCCGAGTGCTCGACATCGACGAGGAGGAACTCGGGGAGCATGCCGAGGAGGCCGAGACGATCGCTGGATTCCTGCTTGACCTCAAGGGTGAGTTCCTCAAGGAGAAGGAGGTTGTGGAGCATGGCCGCTTCACCTTTACCGTGGTCAAGGTCGTCAAATACCGTATCGCCAAGGTCAAGGTCACCCTTCAATCTGCCGAGGAGGTACCTGCCTGACCCTTCTTAATAATCATCCTTTTCACTTTTTGGCATGGGATTTGCACCAATGCCATACAGTAATGTCCATTAATTTTTGTAGAAGGATGTCAGCAAACAAGAATTTCAACCTCGATGATTATGTCAAGTTCTTTAGCGACACCAAGTTGCGCAAGAAACTGATGAAGGTCGCACGCAAGGCGGGCCGCAAGGCTGTCTATTATGTACTCGTGCTCTATTACCTTTCGCGCGACCCGGCTGTGCCCACCAGCCTCAAGCTCAAGGTGCTGGGCGCACTCGGCTACTTTATCCTGCCCCTGGATTTTATCCCAGACGTCATCATGGGACTCGGATTTACCGACGATCTGGCCGCACTGGCGTGGGCGCTGTTCACGATGAAGAAATATGTCACGCCCGAGATTGAGCGCAAGGCACGGGAGAAGCTCCGCATGTGGTTTGGCCCTGAGGAGGGTGAGCCGTCAGACCTCACCATGCCCGATGTCGCACCTGACAATCCCGGCATCATCGACATCGAGGCCATAGAGTATTAGCCTTAAGGGGATGAGTATACAATTGGCTGCGCTGAGTTAACGGTTCGCGTTACAGCGCTTTTCAGGGCCAACTGCGCATCATTCCCAAAACATGTTTTTGGAGGCAGAAGAAAAAAACTCGGGTGGGCTCCACTTTGCGTGGTGTCCACCCGAGTCCCTAAGGGTTGGGATTTCTTGTTCCGTGTTTAGTTCTGTTCCTCCTTGGGAGCCTGGATCACGTTGATGTAGGTGTGACCAGCGCGGTGCTGGAACTCTACAGTGCCGTCAACCAGAGCATAGAGGGTGTGGTCCTTGCCCATGCCAACGTTCTGACCGGGACGATGCTGGGTACCGCGCTGACGGCGGATGATGTTACCGGCCTTGGCAAACTGACCACCAAAAATCTTCACGCCGAGGCGTTTGCTTTCGCTCTCGCGGCCGTTCTTAGAACTGCCGACACCTTTTTTATGTGCCATAATCTAGAGTTGTGATTTTTAAATGGTTAATTAAGCAACGACTTCTTTAATCTCAAGCTGAGTGAACTGCTGGCGATGGCCATTCAGGCGACGATAGCCTTTGCGACGCTTCTTCTTGAAGACAATCACGTGTTCACCTTTCACGAGGGGAGCCTTTACCTCGCAAACAACCTTTGCACCTTCGACGGTAGGTGCGCCAACCTTAACGGCACCGTCGGCATCTACGAGCAGGACGCGGTCAAACTCTACAGAGTCACCTTCCTTGCGCTCGTCGCCGAGATAGTGGACATACAACTTCTTGCCCTGCTCGGCACGGAACTGTTGTCCCTGAATTTCTACAATTGCGTACATTTGTTATTTTTGTAGTTTAAATGTTTGTCCCTGAGGCGGTCACACGATGTTGTGTAACGCTTTGCTAAGCCCCGCGGGCACTAATGCGGGTGCAAAGGTAATGCTTTTTCCCGAATCCACAAGCAGTTATACGCCTTTTTCTGGAAAAAAATCTTTTTGGCGCCTGTCAGCCGAGGGGGTCAGCCGATGGGGTAGGGATAAGTGATGTCCCACAGGAACAGGGCGTGGCCGGGCATCGATGTGCCGGCTGCGCAACGGTCTTTGCGCTCGATGATGTCGCAGAATTGGTCCACCGTGATTTTGTGGCGGCCCACCTCGACGAGGGTTCCCACGATGGCCCGCACCATGTTGCGCAGGAATCTGTCGGCAGTAATGGTGAACACCCACTGGTCGCCCTGTTGGGTCCACTGGGCATGGCTGACGCTGCAGTTGTTGGTCTTGACATCGGTGTGCAGCTTGGAAAACGAGGTGAAGTCGGTGTAGACCTTCAGACGGGCAGCAGCCTCGTTCATTAATTCAAAATCCAGATCGGGCGGGCATTTCCAGCTCACGGGATGCAAGAACGGATCCTTGCGCGTGACTGCAAAGTACTTGTAGGTGCGGCTTGTGGCATCAAAGCGGGCATGAGCCTCGTCATGGACCTGTGTGATGCTATAGATGGCGATATCGGCGGGCAGCAATGCGTTGAGGCCGTGAATCAGCCTTTCGGTATCGGTAATGGGCTGCGATGCATCAAAGTGGGCAACCATCAGGCGTGCGTTCACGCCAGCGTCGGTGCGGCCCGCCCCGGTAATCGGGGTGGGCACACGTAGCAGCGTGGCCAGTGCCTCCTCGATGGTCTGCTGCACCGAGCAGTCATGGGGCTGCACCTGCCACCCGTGGAAATTCGCCCCCCGGTAGCCTAACCTGATGAAATACCGCATATCGTTGATAATCTATCTCACGCCGATGCAAATAATTCTTGGCGTCTTGGCGTGAGATCTGGTGGTGTCACTTCTCCAGATAGGTGTAACCGTAGAGCCCCGAGCGGAAGTTTCTCACGAACTCGTTGCCCTCCTCGCTGGTGATCTTGCCCGAGCGGATCGACTCGCTGACCCAGGTCTCCACGTTGCGTACCAGTTGCTTAGGGTTGAACTCGACATAGTCGAGCACCTCGGCGACGGTTTCGCCATCAATCACCTGGTCGATCTCGTAGTGGTCCTTGAAGACGTTGATGTGAACCGCGTTGGTGTCTCCGAACAGGTTGTGCATGTCGCCCAGAATCTCCTGATAGGCACCCACGAGGAAGATGCCCAGATAGTAGTGCTGGCCGGCCTTGAGCTTGTGCACGGGCAGGGAGTGGGCGATACCCTGCGACGAGATGAAGTTGTTCAGCTTGCCATCGCTGTCACAGGTCATATCCTGAAGCGTCGCAAAGTGGGTGGGCCGCTCGGTGAGGCGGTCGATGGGCATCACCGGGAAGACTTGATCGATGGCCCATGCGTCGGGCAGCGACTGGAATAATGAGAAGTTGCAGAAATACTTGTCGGGCAGCATGCGGCTCACCGAGCGCAACTCGTCAGGGGCATGCTTCATGCTGCGGACGTAGCCGTCGACGTCGCGGGCAATCGACCAGAAGAGTTTCTCGACCATCGCGCGTGTGCGCAGGTCAATCAGTCCCAGCGAGAAGCGGTCCAGTGCCTCATCGCGAATCTGCAGCGCGTCGTGCCAGTCCTCGAGCAGGCGGGCCTGGTTGATTTTGTCCCAGATCTCGTACATGTCGCGCACCAGCTCGTTATCGCTCTCGCTCACGGTGTCCACCTTGTCGTCCCACTCGGGCAGCGAGGTGGTCTCGAGCACGTCGACCACGAGCACCGAGTGATGCGCCGTCAGCGACCGGCCGCTCTCAGTGATGATGTTGGGATGCTTAAGGCCGTTCTTGTTGCTGGCGTCGACGAGGGTATAGACAGCATCGTTGACATACTCCTGGATGCTGTAGTTCATCGAGTGGCTGCTGCCGCTCGAGCGCGTGCCGTCATAGTCCACTCCTAGTCCGCCGCCGATGTCGACGTATTCCACGTCAAAGCCCAGCTTGGCCAGCTGCACATAGAACTGTGCCGCTTCGCGTAGGGCATTCTTGATGCGGCGTATCTTGGTGATCTGGCTGCCGATGTGGAAGTGAATGAGCTTCAGGCAGTCGTCGAGCTTGTTCTCGCGCAGGTAGTCGATGGCGCTGAACAGCTCGCTCGTGTTCAGGCCAAACTTGCTGCTGTCGCCGCCACTCTCTTCCCACTTGCCACTACCGCTGCTCGAGAGCTTGATGCGGAATCCGATGTTGGGACGGATGTTCAGACGGCTGGCCACATGGTTGATGAGCTCGAGCTCGCTGAGCTTCTCAACGACCACAAAGATGCGTCGGCCCATCTTCTGCGCCAGCAGAGCCAGTTCCACGTAACCCTCGTCCTTGTATCCGTTACAGATGATCACGGGATTGGCGTTCAGGTCAGTCATGTTGCTGGCCAGCACGGCATGCAGCTCGGGCTTGCTGCCGGCTTCCAGTCCGATGTTGAACTTCTTGCCGTGTCCGATGATCTCCTCCACGACTTGCCGCATCTGGTTGACCTTGATGGGATAGACGATGAAGTTGGCACCCTGGTACTCATATTCCTTGGCCGCCTTCTTGAAGCAGCTCGAAATCTTGTCGATGCGGTTGTCCAGGATGTCGGGGAAACGCAGTAGCACGGGCGCGGTCACCTTGCGCGAGTGGAGCTCATCCATCACGTCGGCGAGGTCCACGGGAACGCAACTGCTCTTGGGCGTTACGGTGACATGGCCATTCTCGTTGATAGAGAAATACTTGAGGCCCCAGCCTCCGATGTTGTAGAGTTCGGCGCTATCCTCGATGCGCCACTTGTTGATTGCTGACACGGCTCGGTAAATTTAGTTTGTTGTACAATGCGGTTAAATGTGTGTGCAAAGGTAACGATTATTATTGGTAATGACAATACAGACTGCTGTTTTTAGGCCCTGTTTGCCGAAAATAGTCAGCGGAGGAGCGCTATGGCCCCTCCGCTGTAATGTGGATGGTTATCGGCAATCAATAGGCTCAATTAGCCCATTCACCGCTGAGCAAGAAGTCGATCAGGGCACTCACATCGCCGATGCCCACGTCTTGGCTCATGTCACAGTCGGCCTCGGCGGGTGCCTCCTCACCGCTGAGCAGGAAGTCGATCAGGGCGCTCACATCGCTGATACCCACATCACCACTGTGGTCAACGTCTCCGCGTGGGAATTCGGCGGCGACATCCTTGGTCAGGCGGTATACACTGATCTGGCCACCAGGGACAAACTGATAGATGGTCACTCCATTGGCGTCCACCTCGGCATTGAGCCAGTTGCACTGGATACCGTTGGGGTTCGCACTTACCGATGAGGGCACTTCCACGATGGGAGCCTCTGCGCCAGCCTCGGCAATGGCAAAACCGTCTAGGTAGTTGGGCAGAGTGGGGTACAGGTATAGCTCTTTGCCATCCCAGATGATGGGGAACACGCCATTGCCGGCACCCTTGTTGGGCAGAACAAGAGCCGTGCGGACGAAGTTGTCACCGTTGGCAACCAGTTTGCTCGGAGGACCGCTGCGGTAGGCATACAGCAGGGCAGGCTCGCCGTTGAGGTCGTTGTAGTAGTTGATGACGGTCATTGTGTTGGTCGATAGCCCGTCACAGGTGGCCAGGTAGCAGTTGCCGAGATCCACCTCACCGCCAGCAACACTGAAGATGGCAATGCCATCAGTGTAAGGGATACCGTCGGCGTTGGTGTTGCCGCCAACGAGGTAAAGCACACCGTCTTCCATCATGTTACCCTTTGCCATGCCGATGAAGTCACAACGTCCCACCAAGCCTGTTTCCTCGGGAACGGTATATTCCACGAAGTCACCCGTGGCAGGGTCAATCACCTTGATGGTGGCTTCTACCCAGTTGTTAGGGAAGGTGGCATTGCTGACCAGGATGTTACCGGCCTCATCGTGTGAGATACCACAGTTGGCACCGCCAACATAGGTCTGATTGGTCAGGCCGTTCTGGTCAAGGACGTACACGGTCTGGTCTGCCTTGTTGTGGATGTAGAACTTGCCATCCATGCCGAATCCCTGACGTGAGTCGTTAATAGTCGGGAAATAGCTCAGGGCGTTGAGCGACCACACTTTCTCGATTTTGTAGCCTTCGGCACTGGCTCCGAGGGCAATCAGTGCCGTAGCGGCAATTAGTAATAACTTCTTCATAATAAGGTTGATTTTGGTTAATTAAAGTAAGTTGAAAATACAAATTTTGGGATGTTGTCGGAAAAACTATTATTCAGATGCAAATATATATAAAATGTGAGAGATTTCCAAATATTAATCTTTTTTATCAAAAATTTAATGATTTTTTGACGGGATTTGGTTACGTCTTTTTATCCTGGGGTGTGACAGCTTTGCGTTGTTAGTAAAAATATTTCCTGTGGGCTTTGTTCTCCCATAAAAATGATTTATCTTTGCGGCAAGTAAACATGTTTTTTTCCAATTCTATTTTTTAAAAAACAATTATGGTAAATTACAAGGATTTAGGTCTCGTGAATACCCGCGAGATGTTTGCTAAGGCAGTCGATGGCGGCTATGCCATCCCCGCGTTCAACTTCAACAACATGGAGCAGTTACAGGCAATTATCAAGGCATGTGCCGAGACAAAGTCGCCTGTCATTCTGCAGGTTTCCAGCGGTGCACGCAAGTATGCCAACCAGACGCTGCTGCGTTACATGGCCGAGGGCGCCGTTGAGTATGCCAAGGAGTTGGGCTGGGAGCATCCCCAGATTTGCCTACATCTGGACCATGGTGACACCTTTGAACTCTGCAAGTCGTGTGTCGACTTCGGCTTCTCTTCCGTCATGATCGACGGTTCGTCGCTCCCCTATGAGGAGAATATCGCCCTGACCAAGAAGGTTGTGGAGTATGCCCACCAGTTTGATGTGACCGTTGAGGCCGAACTGGGCGTGCTCGCTGGCGTTGAGGACGACGTTGTGGCCGAGGAGTCGCACTACACCAAGCCCGAGGAGGTTATCGACTTCGCCACCCGCAGCGGTTGTGACTCGCTGGCCATCAGCATCGGTACCAGCCACGGCGCTTACAAGTTCAAGCCCGAGCAGTGCACCCGCGACCCGCAGACCGGTCGCCTCGTGCCTCCTCCCCTGGCATTTGACGTGCTGGCCGAGATTGAGAAGAAGCTCCCCGGCTTCCCCATCGTTCTGCATGGCTCGTCCAGCGTTCCCCAGGAGTATGTCGACATCATCAATGCCAACGGTGGTAACATGCCCGATGCCGTAGGCGTTCCCGAGGACCAGCTGCGCAAGGCAGCCAAGAGCGCCGTCTGCAAGATCAACATCGACAGCGACAGCCGCCTGGCATTCACCGCTGCTGTGCGCAAGGTGCTCGCCGAGAAGCCCGGAGAGTTTGACCCCCGCAAGTACTGCGGACCCGCACGCGACGAGATGGTTAAGCTCTACAAGCACAAGATCATCGAGGTGCTGGGTAGTGACGGCAAGGCCGAGTAATCGACAATCAGCTAACTGAATCCTGCAAGGTCGCATTGTCTCACACGACAAGCGGCCTTGCTCGTTTCGTGCCATTCCTGCATGATATCGCACTCCATTCAGCTTTTTTCTTGTTTTCCATAATGCGCTGAAATATAGCCGTTAACTATCTTTCTTTTAAAAAATATTTTAAAAAAGTCGCAAAAAAATTTGGTCAGTTCCCGAAACAGCATTACCTTTGCACCGCTTTACGAAACAAAGGCGTTTCGGTAAGTGCGATCGGGGTGTAGCTCAGTCCGGTTAGAGTACGCGTCTGGGGGGCGTGGGGTCGCTAGTTCGAATCTAGTCACCCCGACATCGCAAAAAGTGCTGATGATCATTGACCATCGGCACTTTTTTAATTGTAAATCAAGGAATAGGACAAAGAGATGGTTCTCTTGCCCAATAATTAGGAGTGATGATGAAACGTGTGCTCATAATGCTGATGTTGGCGGTGGCATTGCCTTCGCTGGCCAAGACGTGGCTGGGTGGGGACATCTCAATGATGACGTCTAACGCCCGTAATGGTGTGATCTACAAGGACTCGTGTGGCGTTACGGTAGATCCGTACGCGTTATTTCACCAGCAGGGGTGGAACATGATGCGCGTCCGCCTGTTTGTCGACCCGCAGAATGCGCCCGGTCGTCATCATGACGAGGGCGTGTGCCAGGATTTGGACTACGTCATCGGCCTGTGCAGGACCATCCGGGCACGCGGTTTCGAGGTGATGCTCGATTTCCACTATAGCGACACCTGGGCCGATCCCGCCAAGCAGTTCACGCCTAAGCGTTGGGACGGTCTGGATGGCAAGACCCTGGCCGACAGCATCTACCGTTATACCCGCCACTGCCTGTTGGCGCTCAAGGCAGCTGGAGTGGAGCCTGCAACGATTCAGGTGGGCAACGAAATCACCTATGGCATGGACTGGCCGGTGGGACGAGTAGACCCCATGAGTGCAGACAACTGGGACGTGTTTACCTGCATGCTCAAGTCGGGTTGCAGGGCTTGCCGTGAGCTCTGCCCCGACGCTGGCATCATCATCCACACCGAGAAAGCCGGCGTGTGGGAAATGACCCGTAACTATTACGACCGCTTGCAGCAGGCAGGGGTGGATTATGACATCATCGGGCTGAGCTATTACCCCATGTGGCACGGCACGATTCCTAACCTGGGCGCCACGCTCGACTCGCTGGCTGTCCGCTTCCCCGATAAGCCCGTGATGATTGTCGAGGCCGCCTACTATTACTTGAACGACGGCGTGAATCGCGGCGAGGAGGATTTCACAAATTGTCCGCCGGGCACCATCCAGGGCCAGCGCCAGTTCACGGCCGACCTTGTGGCCGAACTCAACCACCATGTCAACGTCACGGGTCTCTTCTGGTGGTATCCTGAGGAGAACCGCTACGGCACCCGTTTTGAGAATAGCGATTGGGGCCTGAACCGTGGCTTGTTCAACAGTGCCAATGGTCAAGCTCTGCCGGCCCTCTACGAGATGTCCCGATTCAAGCGATAACCACGTCTTTTGCTCAAGCACACCCACGATAATGAATAATAAATCCAAATCCATCGGCATCCTGTGTGCCGTCTTGTCGGCAGTTTGCTATGGTACTAACCCCTTCGGTGCGCTCCCGCTCTACGAGGAAGGCGTTAACACGGCCACGGTATTGGCCCATCGTTTTGGCTTGGCAGTGGTCTTGCTGGCTGTTATCATGTTGATCAAGCGTATCGACTTCAGAATAACGCGCCATGAGTTCAAGGTGCTGTTCTCGCTTGGCATCCTCTTCGCCGCTTCCAGCATCACCTATTACCAGAGTTTCCACTTCATGGACGCGGGCATTGCCTCTACCATTCTGTTTGTCTACCCCGTCATGGTGGCGGTGATCATGGCACTGTTCTTCAAGGAGCGCGTCACGGCGATGACGGTTGTTGCCATCGTGATGTCGCTCGTGGGAATCGGCCTGCTCTACAAGGGTGGGACGGGCGTGTCGCTTAGTGTCATCGGCATCATCCTGTGTGTCCTCTCCTCGCTGGCCTATGCTATCTATATCATCGTGGTCAACCAGTCAGATATCAAGATGTCGTCGTTCAAGGTCACCTTCTATGCCATGCTGGTGTGTGAAATCACATTAGTATTATACTCATTCACATCCCCCGAATTGTATCTGCAGCCCCTGCCATCGACTCGCGCCTGGTCTTTTGCCGTTTGGCTCAGTATCGTGCCCACCCTCCTCTCGCTGGTGTTCATGACGGTGGCTGTCAACCATGTGGGGGCCACACCCACGGCAATCCTGGGTGCCCTTGAGCCACTCACCGCTGTGGCAATCGGCGTGATGGTGTTTGGCGAGACGTTGACAGCCCGACTCATTGTCGGGATCATCTTCATCCTCTTGGCGGTGATGCTTGTCGTTGTGGGCAAGGACCTGCACCTGCGCACCATCACCCACGCCGTCTCCCGCCTGTGGCACTGGAAATGAGCACATCAGGTTTTTTTGAGGGAGTGCTCTAGGGGCTCTCCATCTATAAAAAGACAATCACCCTGCGACCATTCAATATGTGCCGCAGGGTGATTTTTACATTCTGTGGGCTCAGTGAATGAGTTTAAAAAGTATACTTCAGGCCGAGCAGGGTGACCGATTGGTTCCAGTCCTTTAAGATCTGGAAACGCTGCTCGGTGAAGAAGTGCAGATGCTCCTTGATACGGTATTGCACACCCATACCCACGTTGGCGCCGCAGTGGCCTGCTGAGCGATTTCCCAGCAAATTGTCGAACGAGAAATGGCTATAGGAGAATCCGGCCAGCGGGAAGATTGCAAATGAGGCGCTGGTAGGAATCACATAGTGGATGTTCAGGTTGGCGTTATACGCGCTGATACCGTCGTTCTTGAAATAATAGATGAATTCGGGTGCTATTCTCCAGTTGGTTACTGGCTCTATCTGCACCTGCAAGCCCAATCCCGCCATGGACCTCTTGCTAGCATAGGCAAATTGTCCTCCTATGGAGATGTCACCGGCCTCGGCTTTTGCGCCGAAGGCAGTTGCTAATGCCAAAATGGCAATCAATAAATAATTCTTCATAATACTCTGTTTATAAGTTTGCTATTATTGTTTCCAATGCCAATGTGTTCGTTACGCGCCCAGCAGGTCTCGCATGATGTCGAGCGCTGCGGTGATATCGTCATCAGCGACGGTCTGGCCGATGCGGTAATCGCCTACTGCGGCAAGCAGGGTGCAGGAGATTTCGCCGTTGCGGCTTTTCTTGTCGTGGCGCATCAGCGCTAACAACTCGTCATAGTCATCGCAGGTGAATGGGAAGCCGCGGTAGTTGTCGCGGACGAAGTTGCCCAGCTGGTGCACGTCCTCGCTGGGAAAATGGAGCAGCATGTGCGAGAGGACGGCCTCGGCAACCAGGCCCCAGGCCACGGCATAGCCATGAGGCACGGGCTTGCCTCGCCGCATGGCCAGGCTCTCGAAGGCGTGACCCACGGTGTGCCCCATGTTGAGGGCCTTGCGCTCGCCCTGTTCGTTGGGGTCGCGGGCGACGATGTCCACCTTGACCTGCACCGAGCGGCGCAGTCGTTCAAGCAGGTCGTTGTGGTCGATAGGGACGCTGAAATCATGTTCCAGCAGGCGCAGGAACTCGCCATGGTCGCTCAGCATCGCGTGCTTGAGAACCTCGGCAAATCCCGATTTCATCTCCTGGATGGGTAGTGTGCCGAAGTAGCGCGTTGAGATGATTACGTCGCTCGCAGGCGCAAAGGCCCCAATCTCATTTTTCAGCCCACTATAATTGAACCCTGTTTTGCCACCGACAGCGGCGTCGACGGCCCCCAGCAGGGTAGTGGGCACATTGATGAACCTCAGGCCGCGCTTGAACGTCGCCGCGGCAAATCCGCCCAGGTCGGTCACCATACCTCCGCCCAGGTTGACGATGAGCGTGTGGCGCGTGGCTCCCATTTCCTCCAGCGCATCCCACACGCGGCACACCGTGCTGAGCGACTTGCCTGTGTCGCCCTCGGGAATGACAATGAGGCGCTCGCGGCCCAGTGCGAAGCGTGCCGTGTTGACGTCGGTGACACACACCGTCATGTTGTGGTGGCCATCGGCCGCCAGGCGCTCGATGGCACCCTCGACGTCGTTGGTGAAAATGAGGTTCTGTTTCATAATCAATAAAAACTGCGAATTACACACACACTAATCGCGATAGCGGATTGTAATTTGTGTAATTCGCAGTCAGTTTTCTGGTTTTAGGCCTTGACGATGGTCAGTGCCACGAGCAGGGCGGGCAGGGCAGCTGCCAGCTCGTCCATGTTCTTATACACGAGGTCGGCACCGGCCTTGAGCAGGTCTTTCTCGGGGATGGGGCCCGTGGTCACGCCGATGGTGAAGCAGCCGGCGGCATGGGCGGCTTGGCATCCCAGGGGAGCATTCTCGATGACGATGCACTCGTTGGACTTCCTTCCGGCAGCGGCCATACCCTTGAGGTAGGGCTCGGGATTGGGCTTGCCTCGGCGCACGTCGTGACCAGTGACTTTGGCCTCACCAAACAGTCCAGAGAAGTCTTTCTCGATGCGTTCCAGCAGGGTGTCCTGTTGCGATCCGGTTACCAGCACATTCTCGATGCCGGCATCCTTCAGGGTCTGGAGCACGCGCACGGCGCCAGGCATCACGGGAGCCTCACCCAGTTCGCGGAAGTAGCGCGTCTTCACGCCATACAGGGCACGTGCCTCGTCGTCGGTAATGTTCTTTCCGGCACCGGTCTTGAATTTCATCTTGATGATTTCGCTACCGGTCATGCCCTCGAGCTCATAGAACTCGTCGCGCGTGCACTTGATGCCGTTCTTCTTCATGAGTTTCACCCAGGCCTGGGTGTGCAACTTCATTGAGTCATAGAGTACGCCGTCGCAGTCGATAAGGGCGGCGTGGATGTCAAAGCCTTTATGTCCTGTATACTTCAGGTACTCGGCTATCGTCTGTTGTAAAGTCATTGTATTATAATGATTTAATGATGAAATGTTTTAGGTGTTCTTTTTTATCTCACAGTGATGTGCAGGCAACCTGACTTCCGCTCAAAGATGGCATAGCAGCGTCCCTTGCGCCGAAAGTCCTGCACGACCTCGGCCAGGATATTCTTCAGGTCCTCGAGCGACACCACCATCGACGGGTCCAGGCAGTCAAACTTCACCCAGCTGATGTCAAACGTCGTGCCGTAGCGGTGACAGGAATTCTCGGTTGCAGCACGGTTGCGGCGCATGAGCTTCGACACGCTGTAGACCGTGCGCGTCACACTGGTGACCTTGATGCGGTAGGCCTTGCCGCCGCGCTTGCGCACCGTGTCCTGGAAGGCATAGCCGATCTCCTTGAGCAGCTGTGCCGCCTTGGGCACAAGATAGGGAACTGAAGCGCTCAGGTCATCGAGCATGTAGGCCTCGCAGGAAAAAATCCTGACCAGCGGCTTGTCGATGTTGTAGGCGTCGCATAGGCTCGTGACGGGTTTGAAGCCGTTTTTCTCGGCTGCCATGAGCTGCAGTGCATTGCTGTCGTTGAAGATTACCTTGAGCGGCCGCTGCTCGATATAGGTGGGCAGGCGGTGAATCTCGGCATTGGCGATGAGGCCCATGCTGTCACCGGTGATGCTGCGGTTGACGGGCATGGGGAGCGGTGCCTTGTAGTCCCATGCCGTGGTATCTTGTTGTTGTCCCTTGCTGCCGTGGCCACACGAAGTGGCGCTTGCCAAGGCCAGGCCCATCAGCAACAGTATCGGCAGCATGCGCAAGAGGTTCGGGTTCATTTCCTTCTCTGTGGTAGTTTCTCGTTTCAGGTAGCAAAGATACATATAAATAATGAAAAAACCTTTGAGCCAGGTATCAATTTTCACTGATTTTTTGTAATATTGCACCTTCAAAATGAATGAACCCTTGAAATACAGCATCCTTTTCGTGTGTCTGGGCAACATTTGCCGGTCTCCGGCGGCCCAGGCGGTAATGCAGCGCCTGGTCGATGAGCGTGGCCTGACCGACCGCTTCTATATCGACTCAGCTGGTACGGGCGGTTACCACATCGGTGACTTGCCCGATAAGCGCATGCGCGTGCATGCACGTCCGCGTGGCTATGAGCTGACACACCGCGCACGACGGGTACAAGCCAGTGATTTTGAGTATTTTGACCTTATCGTCGGGATGGATGCGGCCAATGTTGATGACCTGCGATACCGTGCCGCTACCGTTGCCCAGGCCGACAAGGTGGTGATGATGGGAGATTACATCCGCCAGTTCCCTCACTATGACTATGTGCCGGATCCCTACTACGAGGGTAGCGAGGGCTTTGAGCTCGTGCTCGACCTGCTGGAGGACTCCTGTGAGAACCTGCTTGACAGAATCGTGGAACAAAACAATATATCAAAATGAAGAAATACAACAGATTATTAACCATTCTCTCGTGTGTTCTCATCGCCCTGACAATGAGCGCACAGTCGCCTATCGCAGTGGACTGGCACATGGGACAGAACAACGCTGCCGCTAACAATTACAGTTCGCGCTTTGTGATCAGGAATGTCACCAACCAGACTCTCGGCAATGACTGGCAATTCTTTTTCAACCAGTTCTCCCGCAAGGTAACACTGCCCGTTGGGTGTCCCGTCGACATCGACGAGGTGTCGACGACCTACTACCGCATGAAGCCCAATGCCAACTACAAGCCGCTCGCTGTCGGCGACTCGCTCGTGGTCGAGGTCCTGATGGGGGGCGCTGTCATCAACAAGTGCTACATGCCCGCTGGCGGTCATGTGGTGATGGGCGGTGACATGGCCCATCCGCTGGCCGTGACGATCAACCGCTCTCCGCTCGACAAGCCCGGACAGTGGCGTGACCATAAAGCCTATCCCGATGGCAACTACATGTATGGCTACAACGAGATGATCAATGGCTTTGGCGACGGTTACACGGGCAACGACTATGATATCTTCCCGACCCCCAAGCAGGTGGACATCGAGGACGGCTTCACTCAGGTGGGCAACATTGTGACCATCAAGACGGGCAAGTTCCTGCAGTGGGGTGGTTATCGCCGTGCCAAGAATCTGCTCACTAACGAGTTGAAGAAGCGCGGTGTGTATGTCTCCAGCGGCCAGAATACCGTCATCGAGCTCCTGCTCGACAAGAAGATGAGCACGAACCGTGAGTACTACAGCCTGCGTGTGCATGACGGGCGCATCGTGATCCGTGGCGTCACGGGCACGGCGCTGATGAACGGTGTCAAGACCCTCATGGCCGCACTGGACCACAGCAAGGGGCATCGCCTGCAGAATTGCTTTGTCATCGACTGGCCCGACTTCAAGTACCGGGGCTTCATGCTCGACATTGCCCGCAACTTTGTGGGTGGTCCGGCAGAACTCAAGCGGTTTGTCGATCTGCTGGCCTACTACAAAATCAACACTTGGCAGTTCCACTTTACCGACGACGAGGCTTGGCGACTGGAAATCCCCGGTTTCCCCGAGTTGACCCAGGTCGCATCGCGCCGTGGCGCTACCCTCGATGAGAAGGGCTATCTGGCGCAGATTTTTGATGGTAACGGTAATCCTGACGACCTCACGCAGAGCGCCAACGGCTATCTGACCCGCAGTGAGTTTATCGACCTGCTGCGCTATGCCTGGCAGCGTGGTGTGAACATCATTCCCGAGATTGAGACGCCTGGCCATGCTCGTGCTGCAATCGTGGCGATGAAGAACCGCGCCATGAACAATCCCGCGGCCGAGCAGTTCCGCCTGTGGGACGAAAAGAACGAGAGCGTTTACACTTCGGCCCAGAGCTATCACGATAACGTGCTCAACGTGGCCAGCGACGACGTCTACCGCTTTGTGGACCGCGTTGTCGAGGAGTTGCAGAAGATGTACAAGGAAGCTGGCCTCAAGCTCCAGGTTATCCACCTGGGCGGTGACGAGGTGGCCCGTGGTGCGTGGGACAAGAGCCCCGATGTGCAGGCGCTCATGCAGCGCGAGGGCCTCAAGACCCAGCACGATGTGCACGCCTATTACCTGAAACGCGTCAGCGCACTGCTCGAGGCTCGCAAGATACGCATCGAGGGTTGGCAGGAAATCGGCCTCGACAACACGGCCGACTACGATGCGCTGATGACTTCCCGCGTGGCTGGCGTCAATGCTTGGAGCACCGTGGGTTCGCGGGCCGATGTGCCTTATCGCCTGGCCAACGCCGGTTACCCCGTGATCCTGTCGAATGTGACCAACTTCTATATGGACATGGGCTACAGTTGGCACCAGAACGAGCAGGGACTGCACTGGGGCGGCAAGGTCGATGAATTTGACGCCTGGAGCGCTCTGCCCGCCAACATCTATGCCAGCGCACGCACCGCTGTCGATGGCACCCCCATCAATATCACCACAGCCGCCGACGGCAAAATCAAGCTCGAGAAACCCGAGAACATCATCGGCGTCCAGGCCCAGCTGTGGGGCGAAACCCTGCGTAACTTCGACCAGGTACAGTACCTGATGTTGCCCAAGATGATGGGTGTGAGCGAGCGCGCATGGAATGCCGTGCCCGAGTGGAGCAAGGACTTGACCGATCATAAGGCCTACAATGAGGCCCGCCACCAGTATAACCTCAAGATCGGCACACGCGAGCTGCCGTTGCTCAATGGCATGGGCTACAACTTCCGTGTGGGTCCCCCGGGCATCAAGATCGAGGACGGCAAGTTGCTCATCAACACGCAGTATCCCGATGAGCTGGTGACTTATACCCTAGACGGTAGCGAGCCCACCATCGAGTCGCCTCGCTGGACGGCTCCCGTGCCCGTCAAGACTCAGCCCCAGGTCATCAAGGCCAAGGCTTTCTATCTGGGAAAGGAGAGCGTGACGACCTACCTGTTCAAGTAAGGACAAGGAGTAACGGACATTGATCTGTGTGTTCCCGGAATTTCCTGAGCTCATTGAGGGATCAGGAAATTCCGGGAATGCTTTGTAAATATCCATGAAAAAATGTTGTTAAATCTAAAAAATCCAATTTCCCTGTGTTAAAAACTGTGCCAAGGGTTTAATAATTGAAAAATAATGCCTATGTTTGTAGTTCAATCTATCGCCAACTTAAAGTGATGAATTATTACCTAACAATAAAACCTACAACAGAATGAGAAAACAGTTATTATTGCTACTCTGCCTAAGCCTGCTGTCACTACCGGGAATAGCCCGTGTGGTGACAGGTGTGGTCACGCAGTCGAGCGACGGCGAACCCATCATTGGGGCGACGGTCAAGGTGCACGGCACGACCCGCGGCACGGCGACCGATATCGACGGCCGGTTCTCGATCGAGGCCAGCGACGGCGACGTGCTCGATGTGAGCTACGTGGGCATGAATCCCAAGAGCGTGAAGATTGGCGCGGGACAGTCCGTGGTCAATATCGCTCTTGACGATAATGCGCAAGTGCTGGGTGAGGTCGTGGTTACCGCTATGGGACAGACTCAGGAGAAGAAAAAACTGAACTTCGCTGTCCAGTCCCTTGACGAGGCGCAGGTGACCGCTGGAGGCTCCACCAACTTTGCCAACACCCTGCAGGGCAAAATCTCGGGTCTGCAGGTTAGTACGGGCGGCAGTTCGCCTAACGCCTCGACCCAGATCATCATCCGCGCGATTTCATCGATGAACAATTCGATGGGCAACGAGCCCATGATCATCATTGATGGCATGGCCATCCGCGGTGGCGCATCGACCCTGGGCGACATGAACCCCAACGACATCGACAACATCACGGTGCTCAAGGGTGCCGCAGCGTCGGCACTCTATGGCCAGGAGGCCGCCAACGGTGTCATTATGGTCACGACCAAGAGCGGTGGCAACAATGGCGAAGTCACCGTCACGGCCTCGGCAACCCTCGAGCTGAACACGCCCGCCCGTTTGCCCAAGATCCAGAGCAC
Organism: uncultured Muribaculaceae bacterium; assembly: GCA_964628205.1. GTDB lineage: Bacteria > Bacteroidota > Bacteroidia > Bacteroidales > Muribaculaceae > Sodaliphilus. The sequence continues at coordinate 11,237 of CAZVMM010000021.1, read as the reverse complement.
CTTCATCCCCGGTGCTAAGGGCATGTACAAGGAGAACATGGGTAGCGGTGGCTGGGGCCCGTATCTGGGCGAGAACGACCACTACTACAACAATCTGAAGGAATTCCTCAAGACCGGTATTCTGCAGAAGTATGACGTGAGCGTCAGTGGCGGAACCGAGAAGTTCTCATCTTATGCCTCGGTGTCCTACTACGACAACCAAGGTATCGTCCCCAAGGACTACCGCAAGCAGGTGAACGCCCTTATCAAGGGCTCCTATAAGCCCAGCGACAAGGTTACCGTGCAGCTGACAGCCAACTTTATGAACACCAAGGCCCGCGGATTTGGCAACTCGATGTCCTCCATCTACAACTGGGGTATCAACAAGGACATGAGCGACTACCGCACCCTCGAGGGGCACGTGAACTGGTGGGCCTACTATGACCACTGGGAGAACCTGCTCGACACCGAGCGCATCAACGGCGCCGTGTCTCCCTACTTCGGCCGCTACATGGACTGGAGCGAGACCGAGAGCAACCGCTTCATCATCAACGGACAAATCAGTTATGAACCCATTAAGAACCTGGTATTCACAGGCAAGATGGGCTATGATAAGGGCTACTCGATGTACGACTCCTACACCGTGCCCCGCCTCTATGACGGAGACCTGGTAGACCCCACTGCTGAAGATGTGCAGACCAAGTTGTCCGACATGCAGTCCCGTTATGGCTCATACAGTTTCTCGCCCACACGCAGCTCGCTGCTCAACATGCAGCTGCTGGCAACCTATCAGCACACCTTTGCCGAGGACTACACGGTGAGCGCGCTCTACGGTATGGAATATAAGGAGCGTCATGGGCTCGAGGCCAGCATGTACAATGAGCACTTCATGCTGGGCGGTGAGTTTTACAGCTTCAACAATACCGACTTCACCAACGGCGACCTGCTCATGGCCAACCATCCCACGCTCTACCACAGTTCCAACAATATCTATGGCCACTTCGGCGAATTGCGGTTTGACTACAAGGGTATGGCCCAGATTTCGGCCACGGCACGTCTCGACGGCTCTTCGCCCTTGAGGCAGTCCACACAGACGACCTTCTTCTATCCCTCAATTACCGCCGGCGTCATCTTCAGTGAGCTGTTCAACCTGAGCAACGACTGGTTCAGCTACGGCAAGTTGCGCGGCAACTGGGCTAAGGTAGGTAAGGACTGCCAGCGTTATCTGTTCACCGACACTTACAAGCAGTGGACCCTCTTCCCCGATGGCGGATATGGCGTGGATCCCACGACCTCGCGTGCCGTTGACCTGGTGCCCGAGATGTCCAAGTCATGGGAGATTGGCGCTGACTTGAGGTTCTTCCGCAACTGGACGCGTCTGGACATCGCCTACTACTCGACCACTGCCGACAACCAGATTGTGACCGTGCGCGTGTCGCCGGCCTCGGGCGTGATCCTCCAGACCCGCAACGAGGGTAGCCTGAGGAATCACGGTATGGAAATCTCTCTCAACCAGGATATCATCAAGACCACCGACTTCTCATGGTCCGCATTGGCCAATTTCTCGTTCAACCGCAGCAAGGTGCTCTACCTGCCCAACGAGTTGACCGAGATCCAAGGCACCCAGTATGGCGACATCTTCCCCGTTGCCCGCCTGCATGAGTCCTCCACGGGCATCTCCGGTAAGGATTACGTGCGTGACCCCGATGGCAACGTCATCTGTGACGAGAACGGTTATCCCATCATCGATTCTGCCAAGGGTCTGTACATCGGCAACCGTGAGCCCGATTGGCTGCTGGGTGTGGGTAGCACCTTGCGTTACAGGAATGCGACGCTGTCGTTCCTGTTCGACGGCCGCAAGGGTGGCGACGTGGTCAACGTCACGGGCCGTAGCCAGATCACTAACGGCATGAGCAGCCTCTATGACAAGTACCGCAACCGTGAGTACATCGTCAATGGTGTTCAGGCCGTCACTGGTGACGATGGCTCCGTGACCTATGTCAAGAACACCACGCCCATCGTGCTCGACTCCTACTTTATCAATACCTACTACTCGACCGTCTCGTCGAACTTCATCGAGGACGGTTCCTACATCCGCTTGAGTTACGTGACGCTGAGCTACGACTTTGGCAAGCACTTCAAGCGCACTTGGCCCGTCAAGGGCTTGTCTGTGACGGCAACGGCACGCAACCTGTTCCTGCTGACCAAGTACCGCGGCAATGATCCCGCCGTGCTGGCAGGAACCGGAGGCGGCACGGGCAGCGCCGGCATCGACAATTACAACGTGCCCAGCACGCGCAGCTTCAATTTCACGCTTAAAGCAACATTCTAATCACAAAAGGCCAACAACTATGAAAAAGATCAAATTTATAGCATTACTGATGCTGGTTGGCCTGATGTCGGTGGGCTGCAACGATATCCTCGACGATAACGTCAACCCCGACAGGGCCCATGTGATTGACGCCAAGGATGGGCTGCCAGTCATCATCTACTATGCCCAGCAGATTGTCTATGACCACAGTGAGTATTATGCTTACTTTTCCCAGATGCTGACCACGGGTGGCAAGAGCTCGGTGGGTGCTTACAGCTACAAGTGTGAGTGGGAGATGCTGACGATGAATCGCCACCCGATGTGGCGCCGGCACTTCTATGACATCGGCAAGAACACCGACAACTTGGTGAAAAACTCCCAGGCCATCAATTCGCCTAACTACGAGTTGATAGGCCGCACCATCATGCTGATGTCGACACAGCTGACGACCGATGCCTTTGGCGACATGCCCCGCAGCGAGGCCTACAAGAGCATCGCACCGACCTATGACACACAGGCCTCGGTCTATGCCTGGATGCTGCAGGAGTGCGATGACCTGATCAAGATGTATGAGGACCCTGCGATAGTCAACAACCCCGATAATCAGCCCCTGACCGCCAAGGAGGACCGCGTGTATGGCGGCGACCTCGAGAAGTGGAAAGGACTGGTGCTGGCTATTAAGGCCCGCCTGCTGTTGCGCAACATTCCCAATGTGGACCGCTCACCGGCCATGTGCCAGCAGATTATCGCTGCCGCCGATGCCGCTATCAGCCAGTGGCGCAAGGGCGATGTGTTTGACTACCAGGGTAGCCGCGAGCCGTGGTTTGGCAATGAGCCCCGGTATTACTGGGACGGCGGCACGGGCACCCAGAATGCCGTGTGGAGCGTCGCGCAGCCCGTCATTAACTCGTGGGAGTCGCGTGGCAATCTCTTGGGTAGCGCCATCCCCAGCAAGTTCTTCATGGTCGACCTGTTGGGAATCAGCAAGCCCGACAACGAGATGACCTGTGGCATGTTTAATGCCGAGGGCGCTCACGACGGATTCGCCAACGACCCGCGCTGCGGACTGCTGATGATTGCCCGTACGGGACCTGCAAGCCCCTCGGTGACCAGCGAGCGCATCAAGATGCGTTATCTGGAGAACAACATCGGCATGGGCACCTCCTTCAAGATCGCCAATTATCCTAACCTGTACATGGGCGCCTATGCCGGCGCGGCCGATGCCTATAACCCCATCTTCACGATGGAGGAACTCTACTTCATCAAGGCCGAGGCCCTGTACTGGATGGGAAACAAGACCGAGGCGTGCGCCCTGGCCAAGGAGGCGACCCAGTGGAACATCCAGCGTCACCTGGACGCCTTCCTGCGCCTGTATCCCAACGAGAACTACAATGCCAATACCGACAATAAGTATCCTGGCAATTCCGCCAGCGGCGGCAAGCCCGGTTTCCAGGCTGCCGAGTACTGGGAGGGTCAGGTGGCCGCCTTCCTCGACAACGAGGACTACTTCCGCGGCACCAGCAGCACGCCCGCTGTCCACAAGGTGACCGACCGTGGCAACAAGCACTGGTTCTTCAATCCCAGCGAGTTTACCCTGAGTGACCTGATGCAGCAGAAGTACATCGCCATGTACCTGCAGCCCGAGCAGTGGACCGACATGCGCCGTTACCATTACAGTAACAACCGCAACCACTACGGCATCGGCGACAACCAGGAAATCATCTATCCCACGCTGCGCAGGCCCTATAACCTGTACTCAGCCTACTGGATCGACGGACTGACCGAGGAGCAGAAGGAGAACACTTGGATCCAGCGCATCAATTACGATCCAGAGACCGAGGAGAAGTACAACCGCCAGGAGCTGGAGCGACTGGGAGCATACAAGAACTACAAGTGGTTGCAGCAGCCCATGATTTGGGCTCACAACTACGGCGAAATCACCTCGTTGCCCCAAGAACAATGACCCGAAGGCCCCTAAAGCCTTTCAGGCCCCTAAAAAGATAAGAAAAGATGAATAAGCGAAACAAAATACAATTTGGACTGATAGCCCTGATGGCCCTGCTGATGACCTCGTGCGCGATACATGACCCCTTTGCCGACAACGGCGAGTTGGGACAGGTGCTGCCCACTGTCGACTGGGAACAGGGTTCCACAGTCGTCAAGGCGGGCAACTATGCCTCGTTCAAGGGCAAGTACTACACCACCAGCGAGAAGGCCATCGACCACAGCGAGGTGTGGTGCATGATCAAGCGTGAGCAGAATGCCACAGCGACCAGCAAGCTGACCACGTCGCTGGCCTATACCAAGACCTATTCCCTAACCGACACGGTGCGCTCGAGCCAGAAGGTGGCCTCGTATCCCCACAGCAATGCCAAGTGGGATGGTTACGAGTATGTGCTCACCGACAGTTTCCCCACATCGCGCACCCTGGCTCCGGTAACCTGGATCAACCCCGAGGCGTGGGACCAGGAGAAGTTCGACAGTTACTATCCCGCGACGTTCCAGCAGGAGTTTGTGGACTATATGGTCAACGCCCTGACCAAGGACAGCACTTACTACAATGACCTGCGCAACGTGTACATCAACTATGACTTCCCTGTCGAGTTGTTTGAGCAGTTGAATGCCCAGTATGGCATCGATTTCCCCACCGAGACTGCTGCTGCCGACAAGTCCAATGCCTGGTACACCACCGACGAGGTAGACCACTACTACTACATCACTGTGGGTGACGATGGCCGTGCCGTCTATCATGAGATAGCCAGCCAGAGCGAGGCCCCGTCAGGGGTCAATGTGCAGCCGGTGTACAAGTCTGCCTTCTGGCTCTTCTCGCGCTACAGCGATGACACGGGCGGCAAGATCACCGCGGTGCGCCGCCAGTACATGCCTTACTTCAAGAGCATGATTGAGACGATACCCTTCACGTCGTGGATCTACAGCACGGCCGACAAGGCTTACACCGTGAACTTCTCCCGTACCTATTTCCTGGAGCCGCAGTTCCGCGTGTATGACACCGACGGCAAGGTGGGCGTGACTACCGACAACAAAGAAGTGACCCTAAACTAAAACTCACGACTCAATATGAAAACATTCAATAAAATAGTATTCCTGGCCCTGATGGTGATGAGTGCCGTGTCGTGTGTCGACAAGACCCCGGATTATGGTAACTTTCCCACCAAGGATGTGGACTTCACCTATCGGGTGGATGATGACCGCTATGGGCTGGACTTCTATGTGGTGTCGACCGTGGAGTTTACCAACACCTCTTCCAGAACAGGACAGGTGACGTGGGACTTTGGCGACGGCACGTCGTCAACCGACATGAATCCTTCGCACAAGTATGCTAAGGCGGGTATCTATCAAGTGACACTCACGGTCGATGGCGCTGGCAGTTGCACCTATCCGCTGCTCATCTATGACATCGCTCCCGTGCTGAGTGTGGCTGAGCAGAGTGCCACGCCAGTGGTTATCAACGATGTGGATGTGCTGCTCGACATCGAGCTGCCTAACCCGGAGAATCTGACCTGTAAGTATGTGTGGACTTTCCCCGAGGGCACCCGTGATGCACAGGGCCAGCCGATCACGACCTTTGAGGGCTACAGCCACGAGGACGGTTCGATCGACAATCCTGGCAAACTGACCTTCAGCAACATCGGCTCACAGAAGATCACGCTGCAGACGTGGTTTGACATCGATGGCGAGAACCGCCGCCTGGAGGACAGCTACGTGAACGTGCAGGTGGGCTCCTCCATACCTGCACCCACGCTCTACTATGCCGCCCAGGGCGGAAACATCATGGCGGTGAAGCTGGTGGACCTCTCCCAGTTGCCCCCAGGCACCAAGAATCTGCCCTTTGACATGGGCGTCAGCTCGGGCAACATGCCCACCACGCTCGTGTTTGCCACCGAGAAGACCGTGACCGACAGCGCCACCATCGAGCAGGACAACGTTTATATCCTGGACTGCGGCAAGCAGTATTACTATATCAACGACGAGGCTGGTAACCTGGGTGACGGCAAGATAACCGTCATGAGCGCTGACGGATCCACCACCAACGTGATGATCACCAACGTGGGCGGACAGGCCTTCAATGACCCGTTCCAGGGCTGTACCGACGGCACCTACCTCTACTATACCGACCGCAATACGGGTATCCGGCGCATCCCGCTCTCCACCCGAGGCGAGACTGAGCAGACCAACTTCAACAGCACGGCGGGCTATTTTGTTGTCAACAACCAGTTGAGCTACTATGGCCAGGGTATTGCCTACGGCGCAATCCACACGGGACTTTACCTCGACAAGACGGGGATGTTCTGGTGGGGCAAGAACTACTCGGGTAACGGCATCTACCGCTTCCGTTCGAGTGATATCGGCAAGACGGGCACGGGTGTCCCCGTTCCGCATCCCATTGTCCTCGAGACCACCCAGCCGAGGGCATTCACGCTCGACGAGGATCTGGGCTACCTGTACGTGTGGATGACCAAGGGCACCACGCCGGGTGTGGGCTTCACACAGTATGCCATCCCGGCCGACAACGCCACGGTAACCTATGACAAGTATGTCCACTTCATCACCATGGAGGCCGATCCTATCAACACGACTGATTCTGAGGGCGTTTACACCACCCAGATGGCCGTGGACGCGCAGACCCATTACGTCTACTTCGGCTTCCGTGCCGCCACTACCGAGAAGACCTACACCTCGGGCCTCTACTACTTCAACCCCGAGGATGGAAAGGTCTATAACTTCAATGGCAACAAGGATAAGATCCTGGGCGTGTGCATCAATCCGCGCAAGACTAACTTGTTCTAGTGGACAGGTGGCATCCGCTAATTCAGGTCAAAAAACTGATTTTCCATGAAGAGGAGATTAATCTTTACGGCATTACTGGCGGCCTTTGCCGCCAGTTTTGTCATCGCGGCCGATGTCGCTCCCAAGCGCGAACAGCGTGGCATGTGGGTGACGGCCTATCTCAACGACTGGCCCAGTGGCGCCATCACCGAGCGCAATACCCCCACGATGCAGAATGCCTGCCGCAAGATGCTCGACACGCTGCGTGTCAACCACATCAATGCGGTTTATTACCACGTCAGGGCCATGTGTGACGCGATGTACAATTCGGACTACGAGCCCTGGTCGAGCTATGTGTCTGGCACGAGGGGCGTTGCGCCGGCGTTTGACCCGTTTGGCTACCTCATTGAGCAGGCCCACAAGCGGGGCATCGAGGTTTATGCCTGGGTAAACCCCTACCGTTACGGGCATGGCGATAACATGTGGGGGCAGAGTGAGCGCGACTACGTCTATACCCATCCCGAGTGGCTGTTGACCACGAACTATGAGACGGTGCTCAATCCCGGCCTTCCCGAGGTGCGGCAGCGCGTGGTGGACGTGTGCAGGGACATCCTGGTGAAGTATGATGTCGACGGACTGGTGTTCGATGATTACTTCTACAATCAGGATAACCCGTCGTTCGCGCTCGACGCCGACCTGTATAATGCCTACAAAGCGGCGGGCGGCACGATGAGCCAGGGTGACTGGCGGCGCGAGAACGTCAACCAGATGGTCAAGGATGTGAGCGATATGGTCAAGACGACCAAGCCGTGGGTGCGGTTTGGCATCGGCCCCGCCGGTGTGGCATGCAGCAGTCAGGCCGTGGCCGACAAGTATGACGTGGAGCCCTGCCCGGGCAATGACTGGCAGTATAACCAGATATACAGCGACCCCATGGCATGGCTTACCCGCGGTACCGTCGATTTCCTGGCTCCTCAGGTCTACTGGAACACCAGCGGCACGTTCACGCCTGTTACCACATGGTGGGGCAAGATGGCTGCACGCTTCAACCGCCATGTGTACATCAGCCAGTGGTTCCCCGATGATGCTGGCTGGACGCTCGAGGAGTACGTCAAGCAGGGGCGCGTGATGCGACAGGCGATGGCGGCTGGTGGCAATCCCGGAATGGTCTATTTCCGCTACGGCACCTGGCGTAACAAGAAGGAGGTGATCAATGGCAAGGTGCATCAGCTGCGCACGTGGCTGCGCGACAGCATCTACCCGACCGTGAGCCTCAACCCGGCGCCCGCTTGGCTCAAGCCTGATAAGACCTATGCCACGGTAACGGGCCTCACCCATGCCGATGGCACGCTCACGTGGGACAGCATCCCTGGGGTGCGTTATGTCGTCTATGCGATCCCTGACAGCGTGCAGGACCGTGACTTCCGCTGCCAGGCTTGCTATATCGACGGGGTCAGCTACTGGGCTAGCTACAGCCTGCCCGTCGCCAAGCGCGAGGGTTACCGCTATGCAGTGACCATCCTGGACCGTTGGGAGCGGGAATATGCTCCGGCCACTCCTGGCGCCCAAACCGTCCAGGCCGATAAGCCTGTGCTGCTCTATCCCGCCGATGGCGCCGAGGTCACTGAACTCTCGTCACTCCAGTGGCAGGGACAGACGCCGAACTATGTGGTGCAGGTCTTTGCCGATGCCATGGCCGACTCGCTCGTGGCCCAGCTCGAAGTCGACTCGATGAGCCTGTCCTTGTCACGCATTCCGGGCCTCACGGCCGGCACCTGCTGGTGGCGTGTCGTGGCGCGGGGCCTCAACGAGTGGGACAACGCCAGCGAGTTGCGCAGCTTCACCCTGGGACCGATGCACATCACATCGCCCGCAGCCGACGCCATAGCGGTGCCTCTGTCGCCCCTCATCACCTGGACCGCGGGTTCACCGGGCACGACCTATCTGCTGGAATTGTCCACGACACCAGCGATGAGTGCTCCTGACACCGTCAGCCTGACAGAGCCTCAGTGGCAGGTGCCCCGTTATCGCTTGTCGGGGGCCACGACCTATTATGCGCGTGTGACCGCCACGAGTGGCTCTGTCACCATAACCACACCCGTGTCGACGTTCACCACCATCGAGGTGATTCCCCCGATTCCCGCCTTCGTCATGCCCGCTGATGGCGACACGGTGCTCTACTCAACCGATGTGGTGAGTTTTGTTCCCGTCGAGGGTGTGCAGTCGCTGAGGGTGCAGATTAGCAGCAGCGAGTCTTTCCCCACACGCTCGTCCTACAACGGCACGCTCGATGTGGGCACCTACGAGACACCGCAGTTGGGCTCCATCAAGGGGGCGGGAAAACTCACTGACGGCAAGACCCACTATGTGCGTGCCCGCTATGCCTACCGCACGCTGGCCACGGGCAGCGCTATCCAGTACACCGACTATTGTGACGTGCGCACCTTTGTCTACCGTGACATCATCCAGGGCGATGTGAACGGTGATGGCGAGGTGGGCATTGCCGACGTGAATGCCGTGCTCGACCTGATTCTGACCGGTGCCGCTGGTGACGCGCGGGCCGATGTGAACGGTGATGGCGAGGTGGGCATTGCCGATGTGAATGCCGTGCTCGACCTGATTCTCAATTGATGTGGGCTATCGTTTTGAGAATTGATGGCCTTTTTGTAATTTTGCATCCGTGTGATGAGCCGAATAACGTTCATAGTGATTTCTTGCCTGTTGCTGCTGGCCGCTGTGGCCTGCAAGCACGAGCCGGTCAATTTCCCGCCTGACAATGTCGATGTGGTGCTCACATCGACCAATCTGCCCATCGTGTGGATTGAGGTAAACGGGCGCGTCATCGACCGCTACAAGCGTGTGGAGGCCCGTCTCAAGGTCATCGACAACGGCAAGGGACACATCAACTATGCCGATACGGTAGCCCATCCCGGACAGCGCATCGACTATGAAGGCTATGTGGCCCTGCGCTATCGTGGCAACTCTACCTTTAACGACAGCCCCAAGAAACCTTACTCGATACACACCCTGGACGGTCGCATCAAGTATGGCTCGAAAAAGGCCGTCAAGATTCTCGGCATGGGCAAGGATTCCAACTGGGCCCTGATGGCTCCCTATAGCGACAGGAGCATGATGCGTGACCTGCTGGCCCAGGAGCTGGCACGACCGTGGATGGAGTACACGCCCCAGGGGCGCTACTGCGAGGTGTTTGTTGACGGCACCTACTATGGCTTGTACATCCTGTGCGAGACGGTCACGGGCGGGAAGCACCGTCTGAACCTAGATAAGCCCCGCAAGGCGGGTGATGCCCTTACCGGTGATTACCTGATCGAGGTCGACTATGACGATGATGTCCATTACCTGTCCCGCCACCATCCGGTGGACAGCGCGGGTAAGGAACTGGCTGACAAGTTTATACACATTCAGTACAAATATCCTGATTTCAAGGACCTTAACGAGAACCAGCTGCGTTACATCAACAGCCGTTTTGACAAGATGGAGGAGGCACTGGCCTCGCCTGGCTATCGTGACCCGGACAAGGGCTACCGGCAATACATCGACGTGATGTCGTTTATCGACTACCAGCTCTCCATGGAACTGGGCCACAACGTCGATGCCTACCGCAAGAGCTGCAAGCTCTACAAGCGCCGCGATGGAGCGGATGGCCGTTTCAAGGCGGTGGTGTGGGACATGAACCTGGCCTACGGCAACTGCAAGCTCTATAACGGCTGGAGCACCCAGGGATGGATATATCAGTACAACGATGTGCTGCATGCCGCGGGCGAACCCTACCTGATCCCCTTCTGGTGGCAGCGGCTGAACGCCGATGAGGACTATCAGGCGATGGTGCGTGAGCGCTGGGCGCAGTACCGCACCACCAACCTGACCCTGGATCACATCGATGCCGTCATCGATTCGCTGGCTACCATGCTCACCAGCCATGGTGCCGTCGACCGCAATAGCCGCGCCTGGCCGCGGTGGGGCATCTATGTGTGGCCCAATTACTATGTTTCTAAGAACTATGCCGACGAGGTGAACTACCTGAAGCAGTGGTTGCATGATCGCGTGGCATGGATGGATCAGGCACTGGGCTTCGCGCAGCAGACCTAGATTCCAAACCGAAGTGCAAAACTTTGTAGAGGAAAACAGGCGCAGATGA
>CAZVMM010000020.1:0-41603 GCA_964628205.1 uncultured Muribaculaceae bacterium | reverse complement strand
ATGATATTGACTGCGACCTGGAATACGGTGCCTGCAACGACCAGTCGTGCCTGCCGCCGTCGAGCGTGAGCCTGAAGAAGGCTGGCAAGTCGCCTGCCGTTGACGGTGAGGCCGACAAGAACAAGGAGGAAGAGGACAAGGCAAAGGCTGAAGCCGAAGCCAAGGCCAAAGCCGACTCGCTTGCCGCCCTGGCAGCAGCCGCTGCCGACAGTGCAGCCATGGGCGCTCCAGTGGATAGCGCAGCCCTGGCAGCTCTGGATCACGACGCGTTGTGGAAACCCGTTGTGGGCGACATCCAGCGATTTGACGGCACCGACGGCGGCAGTGGCAGCCGCTCGTTGTGGTACATCTTCCTGCTGGGCCTGTTGGGCGGACTGGTGGCGCTGTTCACACCGTGCGTGTGGCCCATCATCCCGATGACGGTGAGTTTCTTCCTCAAGCGTGCCAAGAATGACAAGAAAAAAGGTATCAAGGACGCCATCACCTATGGCATCTCGATTGTCGTCATCTACCTGGCTTTGGGCCTGATTGTGACGGCCATCTTCGGCCCCAGTGCGTTGAATGCGCTCTCCACTAACGCGGTGTTCAACATCTTCCTGTGCCTGTTGCTGGTCGTGTTCGCGCTGTCGTTCTTCGGCATGTTCGAAATCAAACTGCCCAGCAAGTGGTCCAATGCCGTCGACAACAAGGCCAGCAGCACCAGTGGCCTGCTGTCCATCTTCCTGATGGCCTTCACACTGGCACTGGTATCGTTCTCCTGCACAGGTCCCATCATCGGTTTCCTGCTGGTTGACTTCGCCACAAGCGGCAACTTCTGGGGCCCTGCTATCGGTATGCTGGGCTTTGCATTGGCCCTGGCGCTGCCGTTCACGCTGTTTGCCCTCTTCCCCTCGTGGCTGAAGTCGGCTCCCAAGTCGGGCGGCTGGATGAACATCCTCAAGGTGGTGCTCGGCTTCATCGAGCTGGCTTTTGCCTGCAAATTCTTCTCGGTGGCCGACCTGGCCTACGGCTGGCACCTGATGGACCGCGAGGTGTTCCTGTGCCTGTGGATCGCCATCTTCGGTCTGCTGGGCCTCTACCTCATCGGCAAACTCAAATTCCAAAGCGATATCGTCATGCCTGGCGATGAGACCAAGCCCATGCCCGTGATCTGCATCATGGGCGGACTGATCTCGATTGCCTTCGCCATCTATATGATTCCTGGCCTGTGGGGCGCACCGTGCAAGGCCGTGAGCGCCTTTGCACCGCCCATGAACACCCAGGACTTCAACCTCAACACCAAGGAGGTGCGCGCCGCCTACACCGACTATGAGCAGGGCATGGCTGCCGCTGCCGCCGCCGGCAAACCCGTCTTCCTGGACTTCACCGGCTTTGGCTGCGTGAACTGCCGCAAGATGGAGGCCGCCGTGTGGACCGATCCCAGCGTGGCCGACAAGCTGAACAAGGACTATGTGCTCATCTCGCTCTTTGTCGATGACAAGCGCCCGTTGCCCGAGCCCATCGAGGTGACTGAGGCCACAGGAGAGAAGCGCACCCTGCGCACCATCGGCGACAAGTGGAGCTACCTACAGCGCTACAAGTTCGGCAGCAACACCCAGCCGTTCTACGTCTGCGTTGACCCGCAGGGCAATGCCTTGAGCGGCTCGTTCAGCTACAAAGAGGACGTTCCCGCCTTCCTCGACTTCCTGGACGGCGGCCTGACCAAATTCAAAGAATAAATTTGAGTTGTAAGTTTTAAGTTTTTAGTTGTAAGTAATAATACTATTGTCTCATCGGTTTTTCAGGCGATGGTAATTGTACTTAAAACTTAAAACTTACAACTAAAAACTAAAACATAATGATTGAAGAGAAAACGAGAGAGCAGATTATTGCGTTGATGAAGCGCGAGGTGGTGCCTGCCGTGGGCTGCACCGAGCCCATGGCGGTGGCCCTGTGTGTCGCCCGAGCCACCGAGGCACTGGGCAATAAACCCGAGAAAATCACGGCACTGCTCAGTGCCAACATCCTCAAGAACGCCATGGGCGTGGGCATTCCCGGCACGGGCATGATCGGCCTGCCCATCGCCATCGCCCTGGGCGCGCTCATCGGCAAGAGCGAGTACCAGCTCGAGGTCATCAAGGACGTCTGCCCCGACGTCATCGAGCAGGGCAAGCAATACATCAATGAGGGCCGCATCGACATCCAGTTGAAACAGAATTGCTGCGACAAACTCTATGTCGAGATTCTGTGTGAGGCGGGTGGCCATCGCTCCAGTGCCATCATCCAGGGCTCTCACACCCACTTTGTGCGTGTCACCCGCGACGACGAGGTGCTGCTCGACCAGCAGGGAGGCAAGAGCTGCGACGGTGACAGTGGTGACATCGCGTTGAACCTGCGTCTGGTCTATGACTTTGCCATGCAGGCTCCACTTGACGAGATCCGCTTCATCCTCGAGACCCGCGACTATAATCTCAAGGCCGCCCGGGAGTCGCTCAAGGGCAACTACGGCCACTGCCTGGGCAAGACGATGGACAGGCCGCTGAGCCACGGCATATTTGGCAACACCATTTTCTCGCGCATCCTGTCCAAGACGGCGCTGGCCACCGATGCCCGCATGGGCGGCGCGCTCATCCCCGTGATGAGCAACAGCGGCTCGGGTAACCAGGGCATCTGTGCAACCAATCCCGTGGCCGTCTATGCCATCGAGAACGAGAACACCGAGGAGGAGCTCATCCGCGCCCTCACGCTGAGCCACCTGACGGCCATCTACATCAAGCAGAGCCTGGGCAAGCTGAGCGCCCTGTGCGGCTGTGTGGTAGCCTCGATAGGCAGTTCGTGTGGCATCACCTACCTGATGGGCGGCGACTATGACCGCATCTGCTATGCAGTCAAGAACATGATAGCCAACCTGACGGGCATGATCTGTGACGGAGCCAAGCCCAGCTGTGCCCTGAAGATTGCGTCGGGCGTGTCGACCGCCCTGCTGAGTGCCGTGCTGGCCATGGAAGGCCGCCACGTCACCAGTGCCGAGGGCATCATCGACGACGACGTGGATCGCTCGATACGCAACCTGACCGTCATCGGCGCCGATGCCATGTGTGCCACCGACAACATGGTCCTCGACATCATGACCGGCAAATCGTAATAATATCAATTGATTTTTCATGCATCCATCAAAAGATAAAGCGGCAAAAGCCGCTTTGTTCGTTAAGTTTACCACCATATAACTCATGGAATAGCTAATCAACTCAGCTATTGACCAACTATTCCAGTTTGCCTTTCGTAGTGACGTGTCAATTCAATAAGTCTGAGTTCGGCTGACTATCCGGATGTGCTTGGCGTTAGGGTACTGCTTCCGCGCCTTGTAGTGAACATATATCCTGCTTCTACTCACGCTCTCGATTGTGATTGTCTTGCCGTCCACTTCTACCTCATAAGTGTAGATTGTGGGGATGGGCATTTTGGTGGTAGAGTTTCCAGCCCACCACTCAATCAATAATTCTTTAATAGTCTTAATCATCTTACAAATTGGTTTTTAATGCGTTGTACTGTTGAGAAGGAGTAGCCGGTTATTTTCGCTGTGTTTCTGATGGAGTAGCCTCGTTTCAGCAGCGATATGACCTCCTTGTACTCCTCTCGTTTCTTATCCTCGCTCTTGATGGTCCCGGTTTTGCGTCCGAGTTTCCCACCGTTCCTCACATATTGGGCACGTCCTGAGTTGAGCCGGTATTGGATGTTGGCTCGCTCGATATTGCCCATCTCTGCAAGCACGGTGATGAGAATGGACGCGATGGGATTCACTTCTCCATTGGGTTGTAGCGAGTAGATGCCAAGGTTCTGTATGTAAACTGATACCTTAGCCTCATGTAGCCGTTCAAGGGATTTCAAAACTTGCAGCGTCGATCTTCCCAAGCGGCTCAGCTCAGATAATAACAAGTAATCGATGTTGTTCCCGGTGCAATAGTCCAAGCACTCGGTCAACACTTGTCTTTCCTCATTTTTCTTCGCCCCTGATATATGCTCTTCGTAGATTTTCACGATTTCCATATCATTGGCTTCGCTGAATTTTTGAAGGTCTGTGATTTGTCGCGATGTGTCCTGTCTGTCATTTTCAGAACTCACACGGGCATAGATCACGGCCCTCTTGGTTGGTTGTGTCGTCATATAAATCTTTGATAAAAATGGTTACACAAAAAGGGTGTATTCATTGGCCCTTGCAGACTTTTTTGAATACACCCATTATTTGAATACACTCAGCCGGTCTTATTGGGTTGGTTGGCCGGTGTCGCTTTCACATAACTCCGGTTTTGTGGCGATCCCGTATGCTTCACAAATTGACTTCTCGTAATTGTCGGTTCTTTCTACAAGAGAATCTATGACAGCCACTAGGTTATCACAAAAAACCGAATGTGTGGTATCGACGATTTTGCCATTCTCGTCGATAAGCTCCACAACAAACAGGTCTTCGGCTTCGTTCAGGGTCACTTTCACTAAACCCGTATGCTTGAAGCCCTGTACGTGAAATTCCAGTCC
Source organism: uncultured Muribaculaceae bacterium (assembly GCA_964628205.1). Taxonomy (GTDB): domain Bacteria; phylum Bacteroidota; class Bacteroidia; order Bacteroidales; family Muribaculaceae; genus Sodaliphilus. The sequence continues at coordinate 37,091 of CAZVMM010000020.1, read as the reverse complement.
AAGTTCAATCGTCTTTACCGTCTTGGGATCAACGCCCCATGACATAAGGATGATGGGTTGGCTCGTGAGGATGGTCCATATATATTTGGCCAACCTCAAATTGTAGTCTTCGTTGTCGATCATAATCAGAAAAAGCTTAGGTGGAGGTAGTCGCTGTCAGGTTCACCCATCGTCAGCAAGCGTTCCATCTTATCGATTACCTCGTCGGTTGTACAATTCAGGTCTTTAACTCGCATCTCGATCTCCTCGGCCTCATCATCGGGCATGGAGTCGAGTCTCTTCAGTTTATCGATCACGCGGCGCCAGTCTTGTTTCTGCACCTCAAAATCGATATCAAATTCTTCACCGCTATAATCGCAACCACAGGAGTCCAGCAGGTTGTGGAATTCCTGTATCTTGTGGTTAAATCCGATCGCGTTGCCCCATTCCACTTTGTAGGTGGTGGCACAATGTAGTCTGAATCCCATAATCGTTACGCTAAATAGGTTTGGTTCATAAAACACGTCCTGTAGTGTCGATTGTCCCTCGGAATAGTGATTCTCGTGAAGACTACCGACCAGAAACCCTCCTTTATTTCAAATTTCGTTGGGGTCTCGTCGAGAAGCATCTCTACAATGCTTGGTGATATCGGGAAGCAATATTTCAATGCACGCTCCCTCGATCCACGTGATAGGCTGCACCAGTATTTGATGGTGAGCTTCTTGTTTTTAGTCTTTGCCATTGTCAGTTGAATTTTTGCGGTTGTTATAGTTCATTTTAACTCGTGTGAGATAGAAGTCCTGATATTTGCCGTCCAGTTGTCCACGCACGTAGAAGTTGCCGTCCACATAGAATTCGGCATCTCGTTGCGTGAGCTGCGGGTTAATGGTCGTCAGGCGTATTTCGATCGTTCTCCTCACTGTGAAATTGTGAAATGATGGATTGGCTGGTTTGTCGGCAGTGGTATGTTGTTCCTGCCGCTTCCTCTCAGCCAGCGTTTTCTTTTTTCGTTACATAGTAGTGCCGGTATTTGCGTTGAACATAGGTTAGCAGCAAGGATCGGAGTGCCCTTGCCTTGTCGCTCGGTGAATAGGTGTAATAGTCAGTATGAGGATTCCCGTACTTATCGTCATATCGGATAGCTCCTCTATAATCTCCTCTTGAGAAAAAGTCACTGAAAGTCTCGCTCCTGTCAGTGTCCGTGTTGCTATACTGAACATACAGGTCCACATATAGTTTGCCCTTGATCAGCTCGATACCGATGAATGTACTGTTCCAATGGTTGCCGGTGCGAAATTGGTCGGGTATCCACAGCCGCTTGTCCCTGGATTTGTAAAGTCTCGTTCCCGCTTCCTTGATGATTCTCGTGACGGTGGCGGGAGTGATGGCTAAAAGCTCGTCCTCGGTCAGTTCCATGATGATCTGGACCTTCTTGTCGGGCTTGTAACGCTTGAATAGTTCGATGTTGATGTTCATGTTCAAATGTTCAAAAAATGCCAGGAGAACGGTTGATATGGTGTCAATTTCATTTTCCTGGCTGGTTAGTAAAAACGTCGTCGATTAGATAGTGATCAGCACGCTGCCAGATACGGTGCTAACCTTCATGTAGTCGCTCAGGTCAAGATCGGGGTTGTCGGTTTTGTAACGTCCCAGATCAAAACTCTCTCGTTGGGTAGGTAGCTTGCGGGTGATTCTCATGTGGTCGCCCTCCCAGATCTTCGCGTTAGTGGCCTCCATACGTAATAGGATGTCGGCCTTGATGCGCTTCAGTTCCTCATCCACTTGCTGTTTCGTCTGGATGAGCTCGCGGATGGTCATCTCCTGTGCCTTGATGTCAGCAGGAATTGAGTACGGGTTTTTGAATGTCTCGCCGTTGAGGTCCGCTTCGAGCAGAGCCTTGCAGATGTTGGCGGGGATACGTTCAACTTCAATAATCTCGCTGATGTGGTCCTTCCCCTTGCTGCGGAGACGGATCACCAGTAGCCTCTCAATCTTTGCCCCGGGGTTTTGGAGCGTGAACAGATAGGCATAGATCCTCAACTGCCATTTAGCACGCTCCATTTTCTCGGGAGTGAAGGTGCCATAGGTCTTGATATCAGCCAGTGTGAAGGTGTTCTGGTTAATGCGATACACCTTGTCGATGCTTGAGGCGTAATGCTTGGTATCGGTTACCAGGTACTCGCTGGCCTCATGCACAAGTTGGTTCGCGTGGGTGAGCTGGATGTAGTCGGCGACCTCAGCAGTGCCGTCATTTACCCATTCACGATCAAAAAGCTCACATGATTCATGAACCGCGCTGCCATACGCGGCAGCGGCCTGGATCATCTCTTCAGGTACATCGTCATACTCATTTGGAAAGAGCTGACGCTGAATAACGCTCGTGATGCCGGAGAGTTCTGTGCCCTCCAGGTGATAGGTGTGGGCTTCCTTGTTGAAGATCACGCCTGAATCATTTAATCTGATCATTGTCATAGCGTTAGAAAGTGATTACGGTGGATTTGTGAATTTCCTGCTTACGGCGCGAAAACATGGCCTTGATGTCGGGATTGTTCTCGACTTCCATGCGGTGTTGCTCGTAAAGCTCGATAAGTGAGTCGATATCGTTCACTTTAGCCAATGCCGCTTCGATAGCAGCATAGCGGGGATCGTTGGCTGCGGGAGTGGTAGCCTGGGCCGGTGCGGATGTGGTTCGTGTCCTTCGTGTCGGTGCCTTCTTAGCGGTCTCCTCGGGAAGGGGCTTGGTTTGTTCGCGGTGATAACTGTCCGAATCGGCGTCCTTTGTATCGTCTATGGCGAACAGGGCATTCATGGCGTACTTGCGGGCATAGGATGATGCGGCGCCGGTAATTTGGGCTGCGTCCATGCCTGTCTTGGTGGCTGTATGTTCAGCAATAGCGGATGTGGTGATGGTCTCACCCTTGTCGTTGAAGAAGTAGAGTGTCGTCTTCAGGAAGGTTCGTCCCCCCAGCTCGATTACCTCGTCTTCGAAACGTATTCCACAGTTCTGGCTGCGGAGTAACGGCTTGATGGCAGCGAGGATAGATTCCAGGCTGCGGTAGTTGTACTTGCCGAAGCTGTTAAATTGGTCTTTCGGCACGATCAGGTGTTGCTGAATGTAGATCAGCTATTGAATCAAATCTTTCATTTTGCGTTGATTTTTAGAATGTTAGTAAAAAGGGTTGTTGTCTAAAATGAAAGAGGAGGCCATCACGGTGAAGTGATAACCCCCTCTTCGGGAGCATTGAGGTTGTCGTGCCTCGTTGCTATGTGAAATGGTTTGTTTTACGAAAGGAACCAGTCGTAGGCGGGATTGGACCCGTCAATGGCGTTCTGGATTCCGAATGTAAAGTCAGTACAGTTTTGGTTACGCTCCAGCCACTTGTCGATGTAAGTCTGTTTAACAGCCTCATTGAAAAGCTGGAGAAGTTGCCATAAGGTGATGGTGTCGATGTCGTCCTCCTTCTTGAAATTTGGATTCTCAACATATCCTCTTACTGCTGCGTTAACTGCCTGGTCGCCCAGAATAACGTTGGGCAGACCGAGTTCGTTGCGTGTGGCGGTGGGCAGCGCCTGGTAAAGTCTCAGGCGGCCGATGATGCCACAGAACTGCTCTTCGGTGATCCTGGTGTTACCCAGGGCCTCCAAGGTGCGCAGGTTCTCGTCCTTGTGTGGATCGAACCCGCTGAAAAGCTGCAATGCACGCTCCTTGATGTCGGATGCGGTCAGTGCGTCAAAATTCCCTGTAAAACCGTCGCAGGTCAAACAGAGGTTGCTGCATACTCGAACTTGCCAGCCCACAAAAATCTTGAATTTCATGGGGCTCTCGCGTCCGAATAGCTTGTCTTCGTTGTAAGCTCGTACGCCGCCGATGCAAAGGTGCACAGGCTGGCCGTTGATAAAACGCGTAAGACCAGCAACATGGCAAACAAATGCCATACGTTGGTAGTAAATGGTCTTCTCGTTGTCTCTAAGCTCGCTAGTCTTCTTGTGCAGAGCCGATGGGATGCGCCCAAGAATCTTGTGCGATACCCTTATCTCTACAGGAGTAAGTTCTCCGAAGATGGTCTTGCCGGCCTTGATAACGCTCTTGATGAAAGCCGTGTGGCTAATGGTGAGCGTATTGTCCGCGAAGGTCGGTACTATGCATTTCTCGGTGAGTTCCTCAAGCGTTACCGCCGAGGTGTTACTCTCGATAAAGTTCGGGTGGTTGTCCGGATCGATGTCGTCCAGTACCACTGCGTCTTCGATTTCTTCTGCGTCAATTTTGATGACGGAAGGTGATGTTGCGATGATCCCGTCAGTAGGGATGATCTGCATTTGTTGTTGTTCGTTGTTCATTGTCGTTTTGGTTGTTTAGCGCGGCCTCCTCATCTTGCCGATTACAGCCGCTAGTTTCTTACTGTTCTTAAAAATGGTGCCCACGGTGTCGCAGGCTAGGATCACGAGGTCAACCCAGTTCTCAAGTTTTGTTTTTTGTCTGGCCATCGCTCGTGGTGTCGTTCTTTGTGGCCCAGCGCTTAATGGTCTTCCCAATATCGATCAGTGCCATGAACTGAGCCGCGTAATTCATAATTTTCAAAAGTCGTCTCATAATGTTGTTGTTATTGTAATTAGTTGTTAATAAAAGCGTTAATTAAATCTCAGTTATATATATAAGGCTTCTTCCGGGTTGTCATGGAGGTGAGGATTGAACATGAACAGCTTGAACATTTGAACACGTGAACAAGATCGGGGGATAGTCAAAAAATGTGCGTTTTTCTCATTCTACTATATTATAATACCCCTCAAAACCAGATAATAATGCACAAAAAGTGTGTGTTTTTCTCATTCTACTATAATAGTAGTAGTTATATCAAATAACTACTCATGCTTTTGAGATGAAAAATGAAACCCGACAGGACACCTTTTGATGGGTGTCCTGCCGGTAAAATATAATGAGTAAAAATCAGAAAATCAATTTCTGCATGCTTCTCTCCACTTGGCCTCATACTCAGCATATAGAGGATCGCTTTCCCACGAGTTCCACCATGAGCTATTAAACGACGGCACAGTGACATTGATCGGGCCTAAGTTGAGGATGCTGCTCTCGGGTGATGGGGACGTTGACGAGGTGGGTATGGATGGCATGGCGTATTCCTTACCCCAGTTACGTATCGTCCCAACTGATAAATTCAAGCCATACTGTAACATCTTCTCACGATTCTTGGCCGCTGACAGGTTCGGATCATAATACAGCATGAACGTGGCCTTCTTGTCTGCTTTGTCCTGTTTCTTGGCTTGACGCTTCTGAACATACGTCTGCCCCTTCCCCGGATTCGTCTCGATGTACCTGTCATTGCAATATCGATACAGTGTGGCCGGGGATATACCAAGCGCCACGGCATTGTCCTGAACCGATTTCGTCCTGTCATAGCTGAGGTCAAGTTCATCATAATGGATTCGCTTGGTGACGAAGTTAATGAATGCCTGTTACTTCGGCGCTTTGGGATGCATGATGAACTTTGGCCTGTGATTCTTCCAGTAATTGATTTCATACTGGCAATACTCCCTCAGCTCGTCATAGGTCATCATCATCGCCCGCCTGGTTCTTCGCATGAGAGTGTCCAATGTGATTATATGGTCGCTGTTGTCGATGAACCGATGAAAATCCAAATACATATTGAACAGGAGTGTGTTAGCATCGACGTATGGGTTGATCAGTCTCCTCAGGCAGGCATACTTAAAGAGTGTACGCCGCCTATGGTTGCCGTCGGTGATCGTCTCTCGGTGCCACCATAGCTGAAGGTAGCTCTCGTCGGTCAGCTGGTAAAGTCCATCTGTCCAGTCGGCGCGCTCAGTCCGATAAAAGTAACAGTATCTCAGCGAATTATAGTGCATGAACGTCTTATAGTCCATAGTGCCCATATCATGCAGCAGGTGATCATCAAATTCAACGGTCGGCAATGATGTTTGTTGCGATGGTGGGGACGGTGGTTGAACAGTAACATCCGGCAGGCTATCAGGAAAATCAAGCCGTGAAAAGATGTTGTACGTGACATAATACTCGCCATTACCGCTGACACCATTGAAATACTGGCTTGCCCTGGTACCACATTCATCGGCCATAGGTTCCCCTGTGTCCCTGATGATGCAGTCCGTGAGATACCTGTTCACGATGTTCATGTTCATTTTGTTCAACTCACGGTCCAGCACATAAACCAACCTGAACCGGCGAGACGTGATGCCATCCTTCTCCAGCCCGTCGGAATAGGACATATATGCACAGGTTGGCTTGAGCGTGAGGCAATCCAGGTACTCGGGTATTGTCTTGAACCGCGTGTAATCGATATCCACGAACACTGTCTGGCTCCCACGAAAGAACCTGTCACTCTTGAAATTCAGCTTCATACAGCCCTTGTTTTGGCCCTGACGGTAAACTGGATATGACTGATAACGCTTGCCCGCGCTCGTCTCGATCCAATACTTCTGGTTGGGGTCATAGTCGAACAGGTTACAGAAAGCGTGACCGGTGAGGGCTCGCTGTAGGAACTGGTCAACGGTAAGGCTCGTCTCGCTGAACGCCATCTTCACCTTGCCGACGGCCTTAGCCCCGGCCCTACTGAGACAGGCCGAGGCTTCGCTCTTGGTCATGTAGCTGTCGTTGCTAACATTAACTCTAATCACGAAATTGCTATCTGTCTTCATAATCAATAAGTTAATGTTATGCAGCCGAGTTCAAGGATTGCTGCTGCTGTTGCCGTTGAAGTTTCCGCTCTAGACGCAACCTTCTCTGCTTGGCCTTCCTTCTACCTGCGGACATTGCTTTCTTGTGGGCTTCGGTTTTCTTGACACCACGTAGCGCCTGGGATATCTTCCGCCTGGACTCCTCTGTGTGATGCAAACCCTTCATGCCACGGCCGTAGGAAGTGTTAAATCCGTTATTCACAGAGTCATATTTCCGGATCATCGCCGTCTCCATAGCATCAATTTTCTTCTTTCGCGTGGATTCCTTCATGTAAAATCCGCTAAAAAGTACCTCACGCACCCAGTCCTCGGGAGGATATATCTCCCTCGCTCTGTTTATTTTAGGTCCGGCATACCTGGGATCTGTGCTGTCCCAATCGCCTTGACGTTTCTTTGTGTTGCCAGTCTGCCCGATATAGCATTTCCCAGCGTCGCCGTTGGCTGTTGATTTCTCTGTCGCTTTTAAGGTGTACTTATAGACCTCACCATAGTAAATTCCCTTCTTTTTCATAAGATAGCTTCTGAATTAAATTGTTAAATGTCAAGCTACTGCCATTAAGGAACTGTAGCCCGCCTCTTTTCATCAACTCGTTATAGGCACCAAGCCCGCCGAGTTTGTTTTTGGCTTCTCTGCGGTTGCCATAGATTTCACCAGTTACAAGATTTTGAATCATAATTTTCTGGATTTTTGAGAGTTAATCGTGAGTGTTACGCCCATCTTGTTGAGCCTACTCACTAACCCGCGGTAAGCGTCGATGCGCCTTCTCTTTCGCGGGATAATCTGTAACAGGTCCTGCAGGGTAATCTCGATGCAGCGACCATTATCAAGAGGACGACCTCCGTTAAGTGCATCCTCGAGCCTGTGTATATCGTCAGCGTAGGGATCATCACCCTTCACCGACGGCGCGCTATTAACACTCTTTTCCGGTTGAGCCTCAGGTATGGCAGCGCGGACATCCATCGTCGGCCCATGCCATGTCTCCGCCATTGACGAGAACATAGCCTGTAACAACTGTATCATTACTATTATTTAGCTTAGAAATTAATTATCAAGCATTTACGCTTTATTCAGGGATAAGGTTTGGAATGGAAATGGCGCGCGTTTTTCACGTTTCAGGGTGTTTCTCTTATGATTTTGAATATTTTAAGCTATTGATAATGATATTTTTTATTAAATTTGCGGTTGCCTATTCATCCTCGACGTGTGGATGATGCCCGCAAACGACCGAAACATAACGACATCACAGACTCCTTTGCAGTTGGTATATAGGCTTTGGTCGGCCTGCAGGGAACCGCACTGGAGTTTGTTTTTATATGATATACATGACCGAGTAAATGAATGTTGAGAAGAAAAACCAACTGATAGAGCGCATCAAGACACTGGAAGGGCCCACTACCGGAGAGGAGCGAAGCAATCTGCTCGGCCTGCGGCGCACCAGTTACGGCCTTGAGTGGGAAGACAGGCCCGAGGAGGCAGAAGAGCATCGGCGCGAGGCGATGCCCGTGCTGAACGAGGACAAGAACTGGACGATAAACAGGAACTTCCTGCCCTATGGCGTCCAGAGCGGCGACATGCAAATCATCGAGCAGGCGTGGGCAACCACATTAGCTACGTCAAGAGCGGTGACACCCCCAACGAGAACAAACAATACTAAAACCTCTCACCCATGCGAGCCGAGGCAATACTGCGCTTAGCCACAGCAATGTGGCTGTGCCTGTGTTGTTTCATGGCTCATGCCGGTGAACGCTATCGTGTGGACTCGCTGCTCAGGGTACTTGATGCCGTCATCGACAGCAGCGCCTACTATGACGCACGTCTTCACCAGGATTTGGTAAGTTACCGGACCGCCAATGACAACGCCGAGGATGACGAGACACGTTTCGCCCTGGCACATACCCTGTTCAAGACCTACCGTAAGATCAGACTCGATTCTGCCCTTTATTTCGCTCGCCAGCGGGTGCAGCATGCCCAGCGGCTTGGCATTCCCGACTCACTGCTGGCGGCGCGTCTCGACGAAGCCGACGCGCTGAAGTGTCTGGGCAGGCTCAATGACGCATTGGCCGTGCTCGACGCCATGCCCCACAACGAGTATATCAGCGACAACGCACATTACTACTCCCTGTACCTCAGCATCCTGTTATCCCTCTCACAGATGACAACCGATGATGCTGAAGTTGCCCATTACAAAACCTTGCTATCACACTACCGGGATACCATCAATCTCGTGAATAGACTGGACACCTTGACGGTGTGTGTCAATACCTGCGCCCTCAACAAGAGCCATGGCCGCTTCAAGGAGGCTCTGGATGGACTGCTGCAATTCGGTAGCATGCACGACGCATTGATCAGCAATTCTGCCATCTATTGGTATGAGTTGGCCGACACCTACCGCTATATGGGAGACACCGAGAGCGCCAAGTATTGCTACACCATGTCGGCTATCATCGACAAGCGCAACAGCAGCAAGACCTACACCTCATTGCAGTCCCTGGCATGGTTACTGTACCAAGAGGGAGACACCGAGCGGGCTTACCGTTACATCACCTGCTCGCTCAATGATGTCATGTCCAGCAATGCACGCAACAGGCTGGCATTAGTAGGGGAATACCTGCCCATCATCACCGATGCCTATGCCCGGCATCAGCACAACCTTGCCATGCGCCGCAACATCCTCATCGGCATCGGCGCGCTGGCTCTCGCCATCCTTGCAGGATTGCTCTCGGTCATCTACAGGAGCAACAAGAGGATGAAGGCGATGCAAGCCCAATTGACCGAAAGCAACAACAGCCTGCAGCAGCTCAACCGCCAATTGAGGGAGCAGGGTGATGCGCTGGTGGAGAGCAACCGCATCAAGGAGGAATACATCGGTCAACTGTTCAACCTGTGTTCACAATACATCAGCGAAACCGAGAACAACCGCACAAAGATGCTGGGACGCATCAAGATGGGCAAAATCAAAGAACTGCAGGATCAACTGGATTCCTCAACCATGGCTCAAGACCTGAGCAGGCTGTTTGACAATTTTGACGCTATCTTCCTGGAACTGTTTCCCGATTTCATCGAGCGGTTCAATACCCTGTTGCGACCGGATGAGCAAATTGAAATCAAGGGAAAACACTTGCTGACACCCGAATTGCGCATCTATGCCCTCATTCGGCTAGGCATCAACGACAGCACCAAGATTGCAAGCTTTCTACACTATTCGCCCCAGACTGTTTATAATTACCGCATGAGGGTGCGCAACCGCTCCGATATCCCCAAGGACCAGTTCATCGCCCAAATCCAGAGCCTATAACACAGACAATACAGATGACGATGTGTCATAATTCTCAACTGGTAGCATTATCGAGCTTCGCTCGAGAAATCAACTTTGCGGCCGTTAGGCCGATCAAAGTTTTAGGCAAGAATTATGACACACCGCCATCTTTATAATCTCGACTTAGTGTCTTATCGAGAGGCTATTGGGCGACGATGTGTCCCCAAACGTCATAGGTGACACCGTCACGCATAATCAGCACGCGGCCATCTCTCATCACCTTGCGCACAGCGGGAAGCTTGGCATCACCCTGGATGTCAACGACACCGGTGGGATCCTGCTGCTCGCCACGCAACTTGGCGACACAAAACTCGATCTCAATCGGGTCCAGGTAGCCTCCCTCAACAAAGTGGGCGGCAACGGCTTCCTGCAACGTGGGCAGCGGGGTGCCGATAGCAGGATAGCTGTAGAGTGCCTTGCCGCCGCTGTAGGCGTTGTGTGAAGCGATGGCTTCTTCGAGCGTCGTGGCAGTGTAGACCGAGGGCACGGCATCGGGGCCTGAGGGCAGAATCAACGGGTCAAATCCGGTCAACAGGTATAAGGCATATCGCAGCTGGTTGGAATGACGATACTCCGAAATCTGCATATCGCTCGTGCGGTTGTAATCGACGGCGATGTCATCCCACGAGGCACCGCACATGGCGGCGAAAACGCCCGAGAAGACACCGGTGCGGTCGGCTCCCAGGTGGCAATGAATCTGGAACGGAACAGGATGGTCCTCATCGTTGATGAAACGCACAATCTCCTGAATCCACTCGGCAAAGCGGCTCTGGTCAGTATAGTAGAGCGCATGGTCATAGGACGGCGTGTGACCGTTCTGGCGACCCACGTAGAGCACACGGCGGTTGCTGATGATGGTGCGGTAGTAATCGGGAATCGTGGTCGTGTAAGTCGTGCCGCCCACGGTGTAGGTTGCATTGCCGTCCTCCGATTCCAGATTGCCCGACAACGCGATGTCGCAGTTGATACCAGCCTCGGTGGCCAAGTTGGCAACCCACTCGAGACGTGCCCGCTCGGTGTCATATTGAGAGCGCGATGAGTGATAGGGGTGGTAGGAGCGGAACAGGTGTTCGGTGCCGGGCACACGACGGAAGTTGGAGATGCGCTCCTGCTCCATCGGGTCACTCAGGTCAAAGTCTGACAGCGGACGGATGTAAAGGGCGGTCGCTTTGCGCTGTGCCAGGTCCTCGACATCATCGTCGTTAAAGGCCACAATCTGCTTCCAGCCGTTGGAGCAGAAGGTCAGGTAGTCCTCGCAGCCCTCGGCCAGCGTGGGCCACGACTGGGTGACATAGGAGCTGCCGTTCATGTGATAGACTTTGAACAGGAACTCGGGCTGACCGCCGTTGCCGGTGCGCTCGATGGCACTGTAGGGCAAGGTCAGATAGAAGCAGCCGTCGGCACTGAAGCCAGTCATCCGGTAGTCGGCATCGCTCTGCGACCAATTGGAGATGGAACCATAGACGTAGAGTTTCTTCAGATTCAACGGTGAGATGACGAAGCGGGTGCGCGAGGTCGAGAAGATGAACGTGATTTGCCGCAAGTCATCATTCAGGCGGAAGCAGTTGTTCTTCTCGGTGGTGGTGAATCTCTCGCCATATTCGCCCTCGAGGTGCATCAGCGTGAGCGGGCAACCATTGTCGGCAGCGCCAAGGGCAATCTCCCAACCGTCGTTCACGCCCGACTGCCAGCCCTCGCTGTAGATGGCCGAGTAGTGATTGGCCGCGGTAATCGTATTCGGTCCCCATGCACCGCTGGTGAAGTGACTATTGCCTATCACGGCAGCATAGGTGATATCCTCCTTGACATAAGGCACCGGGCAGGTGAGGCGGCCCACGGTATCGGGCAGGAAACGCACGCACAGCGACTCGCTGTCGTTGCCCACTACCAGATAGATGCACTCGTCGTCCCAGCCGGCAAGGCTGTTGTCAAGATATACGCGGCCGCCCACGAGCGAGAATGCCTTGGTGGGGTCGGGCTCAACAATGACTTCATCCTGAGGCGCCGCCTTGGTCAAGCGGATGGAAATCGCCTTAGTCACGGGGTTAAAGACGAACTCTGCCGAGTCGCCCACGGCGGGATTGTCAATCAGGGTGAGGTCGCTCAACGGCACCCACACCGAATTGATGCCCAATGCGTTATCGGCATAGTTGCAGCCCGTGCCACCATAGACATCCTGACGGATATATAAGGTGGAATCGGCATTGGGATAGAGCTCGCGCCATTCCCATGAGGCATCCAAGCCGTCGCCCCAGCCGTGCTTGAAGAACCAACGCTTGGTGGGCGTCGGCGGGGTGTCACCGCCGCCGAAGTCGGGATTGGGCTTCAGGCGAATGGCATAGGTGTACCAGGAACCAGATGAAACCATCGCCATGACGGTCTCCTCGCTGCCGCCATACACCACATAGCCGTAGGAGGGATTGGAGCCTGTCGCCAGATCGACATCGCCCCACGACACACCATTGTAGCCGCCGCTCTTGAACGTGAGCGTGCGCGCCGAGGACGAGGACGTGGAGTTACCCCACACCTCGATGGTGTCGCCAGGGTTGGCAGTGAAATACAGCCAGCGATAGGCCGTGCTGGACTTGCCGTTAATCTTCAATCGCTGGGTAAACATCAGTTCCTCGGCGCCGTCAGCCGAAGTCCACGTGCGGCTGGAGCAGCTCTGGAAAATGGGAACACGGTCGGCCGACGAGCCGTCGGTGACAAAGGTCACGCCATGCAGGGTGGTCGTTTCCCACAAGGTGTCGCTGGGAAACATCTCGGTGTCGGAGAAATTCCAGAAAGTGACCTCCTGGGCCGACATCAACAAGGGCAAGGCCAGCATCAAGGCCAGCAGCTTGCGGAGTAATGATTGATTATTCATAGTCAGTAAATAATGGTTAATAATATAAGTTAATAAGTTTCTGCCAGAAAAAGTATTTCAGGATACAAATATAGGGTTTCCCCGGTTATTCTCCGCCTTTAGGAGAGATAAAGTAACCTGCAACACCATCGCAAAGCGCTGATATACAGCAATAACAGTACAACAAACATGTCCCAAAAAAGTAAACGCAATATGAAACGATTTTCAAGCCTTGCGCGAGAGAATCGACCTAAAAAAAATACAGCGAGGTAAAAGGGACGTATCAAACGGAAACATCCATACCCCAATCAAACTCGTGTTGATTATTAATAATTAACAACCATCGTCTATAGTGATTCCTCACATCTCAGTGTCGATGTCATGAACAGGTATTCACTACTCCACACACACCAGGTAATCCCTACTCCATCACATCGTCCCGCTAGCATCCATAGGCAAGTCTTACCGCTTAAACCCCGAGAAAGATCTTGTGCCGGTATGCCCTAACTGCCACGCCATGCTCCATCGCGCGGTCAACGGCAAGTTAATGTCCATCGATCAGTTACAGTCAATCCTCAAGAAACAATGACAGAAGCAGACATACACGCCCGGTTCGTCAGGTACTATGAGACCGTTGCCGAGCTTCACAGGATGGGTTATGAGCTGTTCCGTGTGTGCCCGTACATCAGCCCTAACGGCATGTGTTACCGCTGCTGGCTCACGATAAAGAAAAACACTTGGAAGGGGTGCGGCGCATTCTTCAACGAGCAGCGCGGGGACGACCAGGCACTATATACCCCCGACTGCACCCTGCCATGGGACGACAGCGGCATGACCCCACGTGAGAATGCCGAGAGGATCATCCAAGAATACCCACGCCTCGCCCGCAACGCTCACGGTAGCGATCCAGAGTATGTGGAGTGGTTCAAACTTGCCCTCGATGAATGCCGTTAGGGGCACTACTTCTATGGCCTTGATGAGTACTTTAACCCGCTGCGTGAAGGCTATATCGCCCTGACCGGCGTAGATGGCCGTGGGCTCCCGTTACCACCCCCAGGCGATAGCGACACCCAATCAGTCTATTAAACGCGCCCAGAAGCCACGCACGGGCACGAAAAAGGGAACGGCTCACCGCCGCTCCCATAATGTCGCCGCTGCATCCTGAATGACGCTTAGACGAGGGGGCTATCAGAATTCCACCAGCTTCTTGTGCAGATGCATAGGCAATAAGCGCTTGTACTGGTCCATCGCACAGGCAGGCACATTGATGCGCTTGAGGCCCTTACAGCCCTTAAAGACATAAGTCCCAATGGAGCCGATAATGGTGCTCCTGAATGTCACCTCGTTGAGTGAAGGGCATTCCGCGAAGGCCATTTTTCCAACGCACACAACGGACTTGCCGACGTCGACACTTCTTAAATCACTGCATTGAGCGAAGGCAGAATGATGAATCTCAAAAACACTATTGGGGACGACTATGCTGGTGAGTTTTGACATTTCAAACGCATTCGAATAAAATACTTCGACTGAATCGGGCAGTTCTATCTGCTTGGCAGCAACCTCACTGAACGCCATCATTCCAATACTCTTTACAGTCCCAGGGATGAAAACATCCTCGAGTTTAGTACATCCAAGGAAGGTCCCTCCGCAGATATGTTTCAAGCCATAGGGTAAGATCGCACACGCAAGTCGTCTGCAAAAAGCGAAGGCACAGTTATAAATGCTTATATCATCGTTATCTTCAAACTCAACGTAAGTCAAGCCTGAGCAGGAAAAGGCTTCGCTACCGACTCGCTTGACCGAATCAGACAAATACAACGACTTCAAGGAATTACATCGGGTAAATGCATCCCAGCCGATGGTATGGAGACTTGTTCCCTGAGTGATTGTTTTGAGATTAGCACATCCGCTGAACGCTCCATTACCTATTTCCTCAACGGTGTCGGCAATGATGAGCTCGCTAATGTCGAGATCACCCTTGTACTGATGAGCATCAATCTTTTTGGTTCCTTCTCTAATTACTAATTCTGTCATTTTCAGATATTTTTAAAAGGCCAGGGGTGAGGGTTACCCACCCCGGCAGTCAGTTAATAGTTCATTTCAGCCGGATGAGGTCCAAGTCAAGGGGTACAACCCCATCGTAACGTTGACCCCAACCCATATACTCTCTCACAATATAGTCTGCAATATCATCACCGGCATGCATGCAATCAGGCAACTTCTCCATAAAATGTGACACCCTCAGGCCCTTGAACAAATTAGCCAGCGACAAGCCCTTTTGGGCCCATTCATGATACTTCCCATTGTCAGGGAACAGGATGACATCACGGCCCTTCAGCGGTCCGCACAAGGCCGGTGTGAGATTACTACACCCACCACAGGCAACGGCTATACAGTCACCCAAGACACCACCGAGGATAATGGCGGTTTTTTCGCTCTCGACGATGGCCACGCTCTTGTCCGGGTGCGTGCGGAGAAGGTGCTCACCGAAGAGACACTGCTTCAAGTTGAAGTTGGGCAGCTGCAATGCCGTGTGAGCCCAGGTTACGTGTGGGTACGGATCCTTAACACGCTTGCCAGTAACAGGGTTGTATAACATAATTTTACCTGCATGGATGTGACCAAACTGATCAATCTGCCAGAACACAGTAGCACCGGGCCAATGCTTTGAGGTTCCGATGTAATAGTCGTGCTTCATCCGCTTGACGGTCTCGGCATCAAATCTTGATCCCAGATACGTTACCAGGTGATTGGTGTGGGTGTCGGTGCCGAGGACAGAGCGCTTAAACAGATCAGGATCCATGTAGCTCGGCTTTACATACGTAGGCAGGCTGGGCTGAACCGTCGGCGCCATGCGGGGCATCGGCAGGTTGTTGTCCTGAAAATACTCGCGCGGCGGGTAATGGTGCGCGCACTTGTCGGCACGGTCACACTTACCAACGCTCTCGTCAAGCACGTTACCGTTCTCGTCGACGTAGCACACGAAGGTCTTATGTCCACACTGAGGGCAGATCCACTTACCCTTCTTAGCTAAACTATATTTATATTGTTTGTTCATATTCAATTAGTTAAAAATGTTCACGGTGTTCATTTGTTCAGTTTGTTCACGCTTACCGGACCATGAACACCGTGAACGATTAGACTACGGCTTCAGTAGATTGTTGACCTTACCGAGGGATACACCCATCTGTGCAGCAATCTCGCGCTGAGTCTTGCCCTGCGACTGGAGTTCCTTGGCGCGCTGGACAAGTGCGTCCTTGGCATTTTCAGTCAGGTGATCGCGTTCGCTGCCATATTCCACAAAGCGGAATTGCAGGAAGTTGTTGAGCTTCTCAACTGCACACACGATGACGTTATCGGAATCATAGCGGAACGGTTCATTGCGCTGCTTGATTTCCTTGATGTAACGAATCTGAGAACCCTTGGTGCTGCCGCCGATGGCGAAGCTACCGTCACAGAAGTTCATCATCATGCGACTTCCAGCCAGGTCATTCTTTGTGATTGGACTTGACGGGTCGCGCTTGGGCGTGTGCGCCAAGACGAGAATCGAAAGATTGTTCCTCCTGCCGAAGTCCTTCAACCATTTCATCATGGGCAGAGCGAAACTAGCCTTCTCAGTCTCATTGCCCAGGTACGTGATGTTGTCGATGACGAGAATTCTCACTTCATGGTCAACAACAAGACGTTCCAACGACATCTTGAGATAATCCTCGAGGCTGCACCCACTCGGGAAGTTAACAACGTCAGGGTTAATCTCAACGCGCAACAGATTAGGCGAGAAATGGTGAATACTACCATCATCACCGCTATAACGCTTCAAGAACTGCATCTCCGACAACTCGAAGTCACAGTAGGCTACTTTTTGCGCGGGCACATCCATAGCCAGTCCCAAAATGGAACTGCCGCTACTAATGGCGTCGGCAATCTGATAAGCAAGAATAGTCTTGCCGAGGTTAGTGTCGGAGTACAGGATGCAGTTCTCACCCTCGTACCACAATTGACCGAACAGACGGCGGCGAGGCGGCCTGTTCTTGGCATCCATGATGACCTGATTAGCCGATTTGACCGTGAACAGCCCCACGTTGGGGTCCTCCTCCGGATTGTCGATCAGCGAGAAGTCGGGACCAGAGGCGCTAGCCTCGTTAGAACCAGTGCTCACCTGCCTGGATGAGTCCTGGGCACCAACGGGACCAGCTTCCTCGACCGAGATTTGCTTCACGTCAGGACTCTCCACCGGATTGTCGATCAGCGAGAAATCATTGCCATCGGTGAGGTTATCGGCTGTTGCCGCAACTTCACCCAACTGTTTCGTTGAATCATGGCCGTCAACGAGGTCGTCCCTCTTGACGGGGAAGGGATATTCGCCCAACGCCTCCTTCGAGGGAGCGGACTTCTTCGTACTTTTGAACGGATAAGTCCATTTCTTAGGCCTACTCATACGGCATCTCCTTCCTGGGCGGCGGGGTCGCCACCGCCCTCCATGATTCGACGGATGTCACTCATGCGGTACCTATCAATAGCACCCACGGTGACCGGGACCAGGTAACCAAGCTTCTTCCAGCGCCAGAGGGTCGTCGAGCCTTTGCCCAGGATTTGCATGGCCTGTGCGCGGCTAACGTATGTCTCGGCCTTGGAATCAGCAATCTCCTGCTCCAATTCACGTTTGGCCTCAGCGATCAGCAGCCTGTTCGCCTCAACCAGTTCGCCCAGTGTAATCGTCACTTGCAGGCCTGGGCACTCCTTAGCAAGCTGTAATAAAGAACTATAGTCCTTCATTGTGGTAATCGGTCGGGCTAGCCTTCGGTTCAGGACCCACCTTGCCGGTCTTCCGCTTATGGCTCGGCTGCTCGGCTCTCGGTATACACCTCTGCATCCAGTCCAAGCAGGTCCACGCGGCGGTTGACGGATGCAAAGTTCTAAAAACGGCGATCTTACTCCAATTCGGAGATAATGATAAAGAAATAAGGCACTGAAAAACAGTGCCTTAAATAAAATTATTGAGGTGAGATGAGGGGAGGAAAAGGGGATTACCTATCATTAACGCCAAAACCCCAAAAAAGTAGCCAATCACTACCCTTGAGTTTGGTCGTCATGAGCTTGGTCATTGTAGGGCAGAAAGTAAAAGCGATTCTTAAACGTGGCATTCGGCTTGTACTTATTTTCACGAACATCTTTAGGACATCGCACATCAACGATCTTAAAGAACACGCGCATCCATTCAGAGAACGTTGCGTGCCTTTTTACGACATACTCGGTACTGTTGTAAATCAGGTATGCTACCCTGCCAAGATCTGTTGATGACGTGAGGCTTTCCACTTCTTTAACTAAATCTGAAAAATAGTCAGGGTTCCCGCGGAGTCCTTTGAACAAGGCGTTGAAATAAGTGGCCAGTTCATCGCGGTCGACATGTGGTTCAACTTTCTTACGTCCTTTAGGCTTTTCTTGCACAGCGGTCACAACGCTCTCAGCGGCATCATCGGAAACTTCTCCTGTGGGGACGGCGGTAGATGACGCAGCAGGCCCCAGCGTCGTCGGTGTCTGTGATGCGCTCGGCACTAGGATCTCATCAAGGTCCAAGCAATAGTTGTCGTAAATATCCATGACATTAGAGATAACCTCATATATACGATATAACTCCGGCAACTTCTTCACCTCATTCTCAAGTTCACTCATTGTTTCCAACAACCCTCGATAGGGAGCAAGATCTTCATACGCTAACTTGACTAGCATAGTTCCTGTTGGTGTTGGCACTAAACGGTGCCCACGACGTTCGCAATACTTATGTTGGAACTCTTCGAACCAACGCAACATCTCCTTCTCGTCGATGTCATCGTCCGAGAAATGTTGCCTTATTTGACTTAACATCGTAGATCGGCATTTAGCCCACCACTGATCAGAGCGAATGTCTGCTTCGCCAATCATAGCGAAAGATAGAGGCATACTTTTCCAATCAATATCGAATTCGTAGTACATATATATATTGTTTTTTGATTATTTCGTATGATCTACATCTATGGATAAAATGTTGATTCACGGTGCTGGTGATTCGCTCACGGCATCACCGCCATAACCTCGGGTTCGACAGCTTATATCTCGTGGTGAAGATTCGCTTGGAGAAAAATAACTCACCAAAAACTCACCAAAAGTTATTAAAAATTTTTCCTATATACTGATTATCAAGTATTTATAACTAAATATCGTGAACCCGTGGGGTTAATTAATTTCGTTTTGGGCAGATTTGACGATGTTAAGACTTAGAGAATTTGATATAAATAAACACCTGTATATTAGTTATTTATTGATATATCACACTTAATTCGATAACTTGGAGTATATCTAAAAAAATCACAAAAAAAACACTTTATATGGGGATGGATATGGGGATGATATTTGGTAGATTCAGAGAAAAGATGTAACTTTGCAGAACATAAATAATAACACTAATACACAATGGCTTACGAAATATCCACAACGAAGAAAACAGACAAGGCTGGACGTGTTGAATTGTCAATTAGACTGAGACTTGGTGGTATTGATCAGCAAGCCGCAACGGGATTACGCGTGTTTGCAAAGCATGTAAGAGAGGAAAAGTACACCAGCTCTAAGGGGCGTTCTTCTAAACGACTCGTTATTGCAGTGCCCAGGCTGAAGAACCCTGAGGCTCATCACAGCGAGGAGACTAAGAAACAACTTGAAGAGCTTATCGCCTTCGTTGATCAGCAGGTATTGGAGCAAGGCCTTAACAATATCGGAAAAGGATGGCTCGCTCAAACTGTGAAATCATATTTTGCAGAAGAGGCCCCTACCCCACAGGCCGAGGAAACTAAGGCGCCCACCATATTTGACTACTTCGACATGTTTTTAGAGAACAAGCCGCAGACACCTGGCACTTACAGGCAGTATATGGTGTTCTATAGGATATTTCAACGGTTTGAAATGTACAAGCAAGTTGAGGACTCCGAGTTTCACATCACGTTCTCAAACATTGATGTCAATCTACTGAATGAGCTGGACCACTACATGAAGCATGAATTCAAACTGCTCAAGAAGTTCCCCAAGATTCTTAAGGCCGTTCCCGAGAGCCGAATGCCCGGGGAACGTGGCCAAAATACGGTCAACGGCTATTTCAAGAAACTGAGAGCGTTTGTTATGTGGGCAATAGACCAAGAGCTCATGGACAAGAGTCCGTTCCGCAAATTCAAAATATCCAAAGAGGTCTATGGCACCCCCTACATGCTCACCCATGATGAGCTTTACCAACTCCGCGATACAGATCTCAGCCGTCGGCCTGCATTGGCAGTGCAACGCGACATCTTCCTCTTCCATTGTTGCATCGGCTGCCGTGTGAGCGACCTGAAGACGATGACACGAGCCAACGTCATCAATGGTGAGGTTCATTACATTGCCCGCAAGACGAGCACTGGCCATCCTCTCACGCTGAAAATTCCTCTCAACAAAATGGCGACGTCCATACTGGAACGTTATGCCGATGAAGATCGCAAGGCATTGCTGCCCTTCATCAGCGACCAGAAATACAACGAGGCCATTAAAGAGATCATGACCATCGCCGGAATAACCCGAAACGTGGTTATTCGCAACTCCCTAACTGGCGAGCAAGAGATACGTCCTATCAACGAGATTGCAAGCAGCCACATGGCGAGAAGGACGTTCACTCACATCATCTATAAGACGTTCAAAGACCAGGCTCTTGTCAGCGAGCTGACTGGTCATGCTCCTAATAGCGCTGCCTTCGCACGCTATCGTGAGGTCGATCAAGAGCTGAAACGCGACATGGTCTCCGCTTTGGACTGACCCTCATATCATCATAATTCTTCTGGCTGGCGCACAGTATTTCTCAGATATTGTGTATATTTGCCACGTCATTCCACTGCGAGTGACAAAACATTGTGGGTTATACAGAAACATTATGCTCCTGTTTAAAGTCGAAAACTTAGGAACTTTTTGAATTATCGACAGGGCTGCATAGTGGTTCTCGCTTCATAGGCGTGAACCGCTTTTGCATCGTCGATAAGGCTATCCTAAGTGCCTCGACTTTAGGTGCAACGGTTCACGTTTTTATTTTATTATCTATGAATTATTTAAGTTTGAACGCATTAATTGACGAATATCCAAACGTCATCTTTCAGCTCTCAGGTAGAGATCTGAAAGCATTTGCCGAGGAAATCCTTCTCGGGGCCAAGTCCATCGCTATGTTTGAGGCAGAAGCTGCTGCAAAAGCTGATGTATTAATCACTCTTGACGAAGCCTCAAAACTACTGCATGTGTCGAAAATGACACTGTATCGCTGGGACAAGAGTGGCGTACTCAAGAAAGTGGAGATAGGTGGTAAACGCCGTTATCGCAAGAGCGACATCGAGCGGATTGTAGGCACAAGATTATAGCGACATAATCAACAACCAAGAAAGGAGATATAACGACATGGTAAACGAAGAGCCTAAAGTATCAGATTTCGCACGCTATTCCTCAGGAGAAGCGTGCAAGCTTCTTGGCATTCATCGTAATACACTTTTACGGTGGGTGAACGAAGGAAAAGTCAAATTTGGCATCAGAAGAGCCAACACACGCAAGTTCTATTTGGGCAGAGAGATTAAACGCATTTGGAGGGCACAATACTAAAATTCTCAGATTTTTAAGTTTTTTCCATTTTCCAGTGCCAGGATTTTGGCACTGGCTTGGTCTATCTTTGCAGCATGAAACTAATTTTCATCCGGATTTTTTAGAGCGGATTTCTAAAAAAGGTTGTAAATTTGCGTTCACCATTATACCTATTGGTATAAACCTGCATAAGACCAATGGACAAAGACAAAACAAACTCCTTTGCAGTTATTTGAGCTTTGGTCGGCTCGCAGGGACTGCTTAGGAGTCTTGTTATTATAGCAAGCATCCCATGCCTATGGAGATTGGAATATATGAGCAGATAATTAACCAACTATTCGAGGAGAAAATCTCTTCGATGGATCGAACGCGATTCTATATTGGTGAGAGAGTCATTGAAAGAAAAGAGGTAGCTAAACTTCTTTCGATGTACCTGACAAATATATTTGAGCAAATGCTCTCGAATGTTGCAGATACAAGTGATGACGACGAAGATGATAATCAACAGATCAACGCTGTAAAGAAAGGTATAGAGTTAGCTAATGCGATTATCCGTAAGCTAGTCAAGGAGTTTCATCTGGAGTCAGGAAACCTGTTGTCAGCCCAGGCTAAGATACTGACTGCGGTAATTGATAAAACCCAATCAGACTACCCTGATTTGGCAAAAAGGCTCGAAGAAATCATGCCCATGAAAGGCCTGGTAAATGGTGCCCTGTTTACTGGCAAGGGGATGAAAATGTACACTGAGCTTCAAAAAGAGATTGCTTCTGCGGATGAGATCTATTTGATGGTATCGTTCATCAAGAAACGTGGTCTTGCCCTTATCCTGCCCCAATTGAAAGAATTCACCAATAGAGGTGGAAAACTCAAGGTGATAACTACCACCTACATGCAGGCCACCGACTTTGACGCAATCATTCAACTGTCGTCTTTGAAAAACACTGAAATCAAGATTACCTACGACACGACATCTGAACGTCTGCACGCTAAAGCATATATCTTCCTTCGCAAAACAGGCTTCAATACTGCTTATATCGGTTCATCCAACCTATCAGAGCAGGCTCTAGACACCGGCGCTGAGTGGAATGTAAAGGTAACCCAGATGGAGCAACCCAAGATGATGAAAACCATTTTGGGCGCATTTGATGCATCATGGTGGGCCGAAGGCTACGAAACGTTTATTAAGGGGGAAGATGATGAGCGATTAAAGGTCTCTCTCAATGGTCTCTCAGAGAAAGAAATAGACTTCAGTTTACTGACATTGATTCATCCCTTTGATTATCAACAGGAGATTCTGGAACGCTTGCAAGTTGAACGTGAAGTCAGAGGCCATTGGAGGAACCTGGTAGTTGCAGCTACAGGCACAGGTAAGACTGTAATGGCGGCAAGCGACTACAAGGCATTTGCAGAGAGCCATGATCGGTCCCGATTGTTGTTCGTTGCCCATCGTGAAGAGATTCTCAGGCAGAGTCTTAAAACATTCAGACATGTACTCAATGACTATAACTTTGGTGAGAAATGGTATGGAGGTGAAGAACCTGCTAACTATGAATACGTATTTGCTTCCAAGGATACGCTAAACAATCGCCTAGATGGCTTGCAGTTGCCAGAAGACTACTATGACTACATTGTCATTGATGAGGTTCATCATGCAGCGGCTTCAAGTTATCGCAAGATCATCAATTATTTCAAGCCGAAAATTCTTCTTGGTCTGACGGCAACCCCCGAACGTATGGATGGCGAGGATATCACCCAGGATTTCGACGGGACCATTTCTGCAGAAATTCGGCTTGATGATGCATTGAACAAGAAGCTGCTTGCTCCATTCTTTTATTATGGCATTACAGACTCTGTAGATTATTCAGAGGTGGCTTGGGACAAAGGACACTATGTGGCATCAGAATTGTCTCGTATATATACCTACAATGATGCACGTACTGCCGTAATTCTGAAGTCACTTGAGAAATATCTGCCAGATGTAAGGGCTGTCAGGGCCTTATGTTTCTGTGTTGACCAGCAGCATGCAAAGTTTATGGCATCAAAGTTCACGCTTTGTGGTTTGGACGCAGATTACTTAACAAGTGATAATGCCCAAATGAGAACCGTCTTGTACAATCGGTTGAAGAACAAGGAAATCAACTACCTGTTTGTTGTGGATATGTTCAACGAGGGTGTTGATATTCCTGAGGTTGATACAATATTGTTCCTTCGCCCAACCGAGAGTCTTACTGTGTTCATCCAGCAATTTGGTCGAGGACTGCGTAAAGCGGAAGGCAAGACGCATGTGGATATCTTCGACTATGTGGGAAACAGCCGAGCCGAGTTCAACTATACCGACCGCATGAGAGTGATGTTGGGCCGAACATCGATGAGCGTTGTTGAGGAGATGGAGCGTGATTGTCCTCATTTACCGTTAGGATGCCGCATTATGCTTGAGCCCAAGGCAAAAGAGTATATCATGAGCAACATCAGAGGAGCCGTTCAACGCTTCACCGCACGACGAATTAATTCTCTTGTGCAGAATTTCGAAAGGAACCACTCTGTACCTCTCACGCTCACCAACTTTGTCAAGATTTATCAGATTCCGTTGGACAAGTTATATCGCGGGAGAACTTGGAACCAACTCATGTTTGACAATGAAATTGAACATGAAAAATCCCAGTTCAATGAAGAATTGGGTCGCGCTGTGTTCCGTAAATGGCTGGCAACTGATTCATATAGTTATCTGAGTTTTATTGAGCAGTTGGCTCAAAGAAACTTTAGGATACAAGTCGATCAGTTGAATCGCATCGACCAAAAGCGTTTGTTGATGCTCTACTATGATTTGTTTGAAAAAGCTGGCCGTTTCTCTAGTCTTCAAGAAATGGTGGATGCATTGGCGGATGATCGCTGCTTCTGCGAAGAACTGAAGGAGGTGATGCCATTGCTGCTACAAGACAAGACTGCATTAGAGAAGCCTGATAATTCACAACTTGTCGACTTCCCGCTCAAACTGCATGGTATTTATACGAAGGCTCAGATTCAAGTGGCTATTGAAACGTCAACACTCGGCAAAAAATCTTCATCTCGAGAAGGTGTTGAACGCAATAGACGAATGAATGTAGAGGCCATGTTCGTCGACATCATCAAAAATCGAGAGGAAGGATCGACGACCGATTATGATGACAAGGCGCTTACTCCATATTTGTTCCAATGGGACACTCAGAATCGAGTGCGACCCGATTCAAATGAAGGGCAGGCTTATATCAACCAGACACAAACCATGCTGCTATTTGTTCGTGAACAGAAGAACTTTGTTGAGGACAAATCACGTACAATGGGTTACGTCTACCTGGGCCGCGTAACATTGAGTAGTTGGGATTATAAAGATCTTGGGACCCGGAAGCAAATGCAGATCATTTGGAATATGATAGAACCTATTCCTGGCAGTGTAATGCACTTTGCCCGAATACGAGAAATCGCATAGTTTTATAATATGGCAACCTATAAATCCATAAAAGAACTGACTCGTGCGCTTCAACTAGGCTCGAAATTGCTCCATGACATGTTCATGAAGCGGAAGACGGTTGCCGTGAAATATGATGATGCGCTAGAGACCCTTGACGGTGACGAGAACCGCCTGAAACATCTCATCAGCCATGGTGTGATCATCCAAACGGGCGATACACTAGAGCTTGAGGACGCTTATCAACGATTCTTTGAGGAAGTGTTGATAGTCAACGAGGACATTAACATTGCCTCGGTGCAGATGTATATCAATAAGCTTAAGCTTGGAATTAATTCTTATTTGGCTTCGGATGGCCCCGTGAGGCGTGCTCAACTCATGCGTGAAATCAGACACACGTTCAAGAGCATCGACAACGCAACTCGCCGCAATGTAATGGACTTGAAGCGCAACGTCGATGATACCTACAAGCAGGAGCCAAACTTCAAAATCAAGGAACTGCGTTTAAAGGACTTTGATGAGAAGGCCCACTTGATCCTAGAACTTATTCACCAAACCGAGAAGTTCATGGACGAGCAGACCATTTTCTTCTCAAGCGCAATGGACGTAGGCCTAAAGCAGACCACAGGCGAAGTGAGAGACGGGTTGCGCGAATCAGCGCACGGACTGATTGCCATCACAGCACAGATCATCGATTACTTGAATCGCATCGAGTATCAGAGCCGGTTGGTAAAGAAGGTGAGGCAGCTCAAATACTTGAGAGACCAGTTCCTCATTGAGCAAAACACCGATGTGAAAGCCGTCCTGGTGAGAATTGACGACACCTGGATGGAGCCACAACCCAAATATGTCACCAGGGTATCACTCGATTTTTTGCGCAACGAAGACGCTGCACTAGATATCCTCAACAATATCCGTCGTCGTTTGTCCAAGAAGTCGAAAATCAAATCCCGCTTGGCGGGTAAAATCGACAAAAGCTACCTGGTCGAGAGAGAGGAATCAACTCATGCGTTTAACCATCAGGAAGTGATGAACGCTTTCATGGCACAGGGGACCGACTTGTTTTCATTTGTGTGGAACTATTCGTTCAACACAGCGACTGACGAAGAGTCACGCCTAGTGCTATTCTTGCAGCTTGTGTCACAGTACATTGATAGGCTGCAAATCACATCCGAGGTCAGGCAAACCAAGAAATATGAATATCCCATCATCTATCCATTATGAAGTATTCCAAAGAAGTGTTCCAGCGACTCAGCCATGGACAATTTATATCCAATAACAGCATTGATGCTGAGACTCGCTCAATCTATAATGACATTGAAGAAAATCAAAAGGAGTACGAAGATTTCTTCAAGCAGATAGATTTCAAGTTATCGTCGGGCAATGGTTTTTTCTATTTTAGCCGATCAGAGCCAAAGGTGAACATTGAGAACAAATTGCAATCTCTGTTCACTTGGATTGACTATGTCGATTTCTTGAAAGCCTATGACACTTCCTTTGATGCGGGTACCCTATTTAGCCTGGCACAGATGGAGGTGCAAGCCGACATGAACCTGGAATTGAAGGAGAAGCTCTCCAACCTGTTTCCCGACAAGCAAGGAAATCGCGAAAAGTTGAAGGCACTTGCTGCAGCAATGACAAGGATGGGATTTGCTGAAGAGGTGAATTCCGACGAAGGCAAGTATCAGGTCACATCGGCCTTCCATTACATTGAGCAAATGATCATGTGTATTCATATTGATGACGAAATGAAAGATGAGATACCTCAATAAAATCGTATTCATAAACAGCGCGCACATACCCTATGCAGAAGTCCGTCTCGACGGGAATGTGCATTTTATTGGCAATCAAGGGGCAGGCAAATCGACACTGCTTCGCGCCATTTTGTTTTTCTACAATGTTGACAAGAGCAAGTTGGGCATCAAAACACAATTTGGACAAAAAAGTTTTGACGATTTTTATCTACCCACACAAGATTCGTTTATTATCTATGAGGTGTGCCGTGAGACTGGCGATTTCTTTGTCATGGCATTCTTGTCGCGTGGGCGATTGGCTTTCCGCATTGTGGATTGTCCCTATCAGAAGCATTTCTTTGTTGACAATGACGGGAATGTGAGCTATGAATGGGGAAAAATCAGCGAGCAAATAGGCGCTAAGACATTCAAGAGCAGCATCATACGCGGCTATCAGGAGTTCAGTGACATCCTTTATGGCAATAGCCAGAATGTGGCAAAGGAGTTGAGGCGCTTTTCATTGATGGAGAGCACAAGATACCGCCAAGTGCCACTCACGATCCAGAACATTTTCTTGAATCAGAGTTTGGAATCCCGTGTCATCAAGGACACAATTATTGATTCGATGGATTTCGCCGGAGACTGCATCAGCCTGAATCGTTATCGTGAGGAAGTAAAAAATTTCCGACAGCAGTATGACGATATCTGGAAATGGTACAAGATTGAGAAAAACGGTCAGGTAAAAGTCAAGGTGGAAGCCGAAAAGGCTATCGAGAAGTTTACGCAATATGAATATACCCGAAACATGATCAAAGAGCTGTGCGGACACCTCAAGTATGCCTTGAACCGTGACACCAATCGTCTGCCTCAACTGTCGGATCAAGAGGACGATTGCTCGACAGAACTCGCACGGCAAAATCGCCTGCTTGAAGAAGAGCAGGGCAAATACAATTGTGAAAGGGACCGCCTCAACAAGGAAGATGGAAGCTTAAAGGGCTTTCTGGAACAAGTCGGCAAGAAAAAGCGCCACTATGATGAAATCGGCATTAAACAAATTGCTGAGATCATGTCAAAAGAAGATGAGCTCAAAACGCAACACAAGAGTTTAAGCCACCAAGAAGCCACATTGACGAGCAAGAGCCAGGATGTAAAGTCAAGATATGACGCATTGCAGGATGAGGAAGATCGTCGCAAGCGAGATTATGAGAATCTGGCAAAAGAGCAAATCACCAGCCTTGATCAAGAGCGATTGAAAGCTCTTGAAGAGCTGCGATCCCAACGCGACAAAAAACTTGATGACATTAGGGCCGATTACCAAGCTAAACTTGATGACAACCAAGTGCGTCTTGATGAAACGGGCCAAATCAAGCATGGACTTCGCCTTGATGAACAAAACATCCGTCACGCCAACCCCTATCAAGAAGAAATAGACCAATACGGTCAACAGATAGATGCGTTGAGGCAGCGACAACAACTGCTGTTGCAGAAATCGGCTCAGATGCAGCAGGAAATGGACACCATCAATCATGATATAGAGATGAGCCAACTGAACCTTGAAAAGACATGTGGCAATGAGGTCTCAGCAATTGACAATAACATGTCTCGGCTCAAGGATGAAATACAGCGATGTGAAGACTTGTTGAGCCGCCAAGAGGGATCATTGATCGAGTGGCTGGGAGAACATGTCGACGGTTGGGAGCACACCATTGGTAAAATGCTTGATGAGGATGCAGTGCTCTATAATACATCACTCAATCCCAGGCTGGTCGATTCGTCAGACACCATCTGTGGCATTGGGCTAGATATCGAAAACATCGACAAGGACATTCGTACGCCCAAAGATATCAAGATGCTAAAGAATCAACTTGAAGCGCAGCACAGTGAATTAGAAGAACAGAAAAAGAAACGCCAACTGTTGTTGCTGTCCGAGATTGAAGAACTTGAGCAAAAACATGCAGCCAGATTGAAGCAACTGCGTCAAGAAAAGATGGCTTCTGATGTGGAACGCGAGAATATCCCCCGCCGCATCGACAAGATCAATAAGGACTTGTCTGAAGCCAACAGCCGTTTGAAGGAGTGGAGGAAATCAGAATTAGAGAAACTTCAGCATCGATTAGGGGAAATTGAGAGGTCTATTGAAAACCTTATTCATCAGAAAAAGTCATTGACTAGTAGCCGTGAAAAAAACCTTGAGGCAGAGCGCAAGGCCTTTGCTAAACGCGAAAACGAACTTGCAAGTGACCACAAGAGGAAATCAGCTGAGATCAAGCAACAGCTAGCTGGAAAACTGCAAGCAATCGATCGTCATAAAAAAGACCTCCTAGCTCAGATGGATGCCGAGCTCAAGGGGCAGGGTGTTGATGTTGACCAGTTAACCGCAATACGACAACAACTAGACGCGGTCATGGATCAATTAAAGTATATCGAGGAGCATCGTCCAGACTTCATTTCATGGCAAAACGACATCCGTGAATATTTCAACCTTGAGCAGCAAAAGAGAGACGAGCGCAGGCTAATTCGTCAACAAATAGAAAACCTGAAAGAAAAATTTGATAAGCGCAGAGTGCATTATGAAGAAAAGATTAAGGGCCTAGCCAAAGATTTGAATTCATTGCGAGAAGAGCAGCACAGGCTGCAGGATGCCATCAAGCGCACCACTGACTTCATGAGTAATTCATCATCGCCAGCTGAGCTCAACACAGTAGACCAAGAGGAGACTATCGCATCCCTAGCCGACATCTTGGACGACCTGCGCAACCACGTCAGTGACCGGCAACAAAAGATGGAAGAATTCAAGCAGGCTGTAATCAGGTTCAAGAACAACTTCTCACAGCAGAATACTTTCCACTTTCGTGTTGAGTTCAACACTGATAGCGATTACACTGACTTCGCTATCGAACTGAACGAGTTCATCCAGAACAATAAGATCGAACAATATAGGGTGCGCACGTCCCAACAATATGCCACGATTATCAAGCGCATCGCTCATGATGTGAGCGACCTTAGCCAGCACAAAAGCGATATCGAGAAGACCATTCTCGATATTAACCGGGACTTCCGCGAGAATAACTTTGCCGGAGTCATCAAAGACATTGAGTTGAGAGCCGTTGAAAGCAATGACCGCTTGATGCAACAGATGTTGAACATCAAGCGATTTGACGACGAGCATGGCTTCAACATCGGACAACTGAATCTTTTCACCAACGAGGTAGATCTGGACCGCACCAATGAAAAAGCGGTCAAGCTGCTCATGACACTCGTTGATATGATGGACGCAGAGCAAAAGCGAGAGCAAATCACACTGTCCGACACCTTTAAGCTGGAATTCAAGGTCAAAGAGAATGACAATGACACTAACTGGGTAGAGAAGCTGTCCAATGTGGGCTCTGACGGCACAGACATTCTGGTAAAGGCTATGGTAAACATCATGCTCATCAATGTCTTTAAACAAAAGATATCACGCAAATTCGGTGACTTTAAACTGCATTGCATGATGGATGAAATCGGTAAATTGCATCCCATCAATGTGGAAGGGATCTTGAAATTTGCCAACGTGCGAAACATTTACCTGATTAATTCCTCGCCAACGGCATATAATGCCAACCCGTATCGCTATACTTACATGTTGACTAAAGACGATAAAAGCAATACGAAAATCGACCGAATTCTGACTATTTTATGAAAAAGACCAAAACCCTCATAAAGCTGCTCATGAAGCTGGCTGATGGGAAATCTATTCCCGCAAGTAGCCTAAATACAGAGATGGCCCAACAGATGCAACAGGATCGCATCCTCATTGTGGTTCCACATGGCAGTTACCAAAGCCTGAGAGCAACAGATGTGAACACATTTAGGCATTATCTTGCTAGTCAATATGATATCCGTGACTTGGAAGCGCAGTTATCTCTTATGGAAAATGAACAGATCGATAGAGCGTCTCAAGTCAGGGTGTCCGGTAACAGCAAAATGATTCGTCACCGCACTTTTCAGGGTTTCCTGGTCAACAGTTTTCAACCAATTCCGGCCATTTTGAATGACGTTCCTATTACAGTTTCTCCGCCTGATGGCAGTTACCTTTTTATCAGTGATTTTCACAATTTCTCAATACCACAAGATGTAATTGTTGTAGGGGTTGAGAATTCAGAAAATTTCAGGCATGTGAAGCGCCAACAGCACCTCTTTGAAAGACTCCTTTCCGAGACCGCTCGCTTGCTGTTTGTTAACCGATATCCACAAGACCAACACAGGGACCTCATCAACTGGCTCAAGTCTATTCCCAATCATTACGTTCATTTCGGCGACCTCGACCTAGCTGGTATTGCCATATACCAGAATGAATATTATCACTACCTCGGCGTTAAATGTTCTTTCCTCATTCCCGAAGACTATGAGGAAAGAATATCTCAAGGGAATAGAAAACGGTATGATGACCAACTCCACCAGTATGGAAAGTTGAAAGCAGAAGACACAAGAATAGCAGAGGTCTTGTCTTGCATTCATCATTACCATCGAGGCTATGACCAAGAAGGTTTCATCATTTAATCCATTAACGTATGATGCTTAAACACTTACCAAAATCAAATAGATTGACAACTAATTGTCTTGGAAAGGTATTCTCAAAGACTGTGGCTACGTACAAGTATTTCTGGTTTTTATCAATATTGCAGATTCATGCCAAAACAGATAACCCGCGCATCAATGTAAAGGATATTGTGATTCGCATGGTGGCTAATGCTTGGTATCCAATTCACTATTTTCGTTTGTCATTTGGCAAGAGTGACTCTCTTTTTGATATTGTGATGGAGTTGCAAGAAATCACTCAAATTCCGATTGATGCTAATGCTGAGTCTATCATCGAGGCTCTTACTGACAGATTGGAAGACCGACAGATTCAGCGATTATTGAGGACACTCACTTTGAATGTACCTTACCGTTTCCTTCGTCCATGGATTGACACTGGGGATAATAAGGAAATGGTACGCCGCTCACAGGTCTTTGAAAATGGATGTCTTTATTCTTTACACAAGGAGATTGGTGATTTTTATATTATACTCAATCCCAATTGGAATGAATATCTTCATAATCACTTTAACATTTTGGTGGATTTCGCCTATTGGAATTTGACATTGTTTTTGCAGGCTCGCAATCCTAATGTACCCGCCATTCCCAACAAATTGATTCGGCCCGAAGTTAGGAACGCGTTGACCAAACAGCATAATTACTGGAATATGGTGATGAGTATTGATGGACCCATCCATTGCATTTATACAGATAAGGAGCTACATCCATCAGACTATGAACTCGACCATTTCATTCCGTGGAGCTTTGTTTCTCATGATTTGTTGTGGAATTTGATACCTTCAGATGGAAGCATCAACTCATCAAAAAGCAATAAACTGCCTGATTTGGATTTCTATTTGCCCAAATTGGCATCTCTACAGCATCATTCTTTACGTTTGATACTTAATGCACATAAGGAACCCAAAGTCATGGAGGACTTTATTTCTCTCGGTTATACTCCACGAGAATTAGCTGACATGAGTGATGAACGGTTCAGAGAATTGTACGAAAGAACGTTTAACCCAATGAGTCAAATAGCCCTTAACATGGGCTTTGAAACTTGGAAATATCAATAAAAGCAACATGAGTGTCGTTGATGAATTAATCCCCAATGCAAATGATCGAATCATTTGTGTTAAAGTCGGAAAAATCGCACGTGAGAATATCTATGAGATGGCACGTAAATACTGGACAGTGAGGCTCAACAGAGCAAAGGAAGCCACACATGTACTCGCTATCGTAAACGGTTGCGTAGAAGCAGTTTTTATACCTCAAGAATGGGTGTTTACTGATAATCCTCAGTACAAAGGACGATGCGAGTTTATTGGTGAAGAAGATGCTAATTCTGAGTATATAGGAAAGAGTGTCGCCTGTTATTATGGAAAGAGCCAAAACCCTGTAAAGTACATTAATATGTAAAAACCAATGGAACCTGAAAAGATTAATCACCCATACTTAACGGCAATCAAGAGAACAGACTTATCCGTTCCGACCCGGTATCTGCTTCAACAAGATCTATTGAAAGGGCGGATTTTGGATTTCGGTTGTGGGTTCGGATTTGACACAGACGAACTGAAACGTCAAGGCTTCGATATAACAGGTTATGACTATTACTACCGTCCCGAGTTTCCTGAGGGTAAGTTCGACACTATAATCTGTAACTATGTACTGAATGTCCTTGAGCCTTATGCCCAGGCAGAAGTGATGATGAATGTTACTAATTTACTCTCGCCTAAAGGAACAGCCTTTTTTGCGGTTCGTCGAGATTTAGCAGAGGAAGGTTTTAGACTTCATGCTATCCATAAGCAGTACACGTATCAGTGTAACGTCAGATTACCGTTCAAGAGTCTCGTGGCTAATAAGAGTTACGAGCTCTACCAGTATAACCATTTCAATAAACTCCCTCGCATTGAGGGTGAAAAATGCCCATTTTGTCGTTTATCTCGCAGAGTAGAAATTATTTGCGAGACTGCTACATGCGTCGCCTTCTATGATGGTTATCCCGTATCACCTGGACATGCCCTCATCATACCCAAACGACATGTGGCATCTTACTTCGACCTCACTAATCATGAGCGTGAAGCCATGAATGTAATGTTGCAATATGTCAAACAAAAGATAGACGAACGCTTTCACCCTGATGGTTATAACGTTGGCATCAACATCAACCAAGCCGCTGGCCAATCCGTTTTCCACTGCCACATGCACCTAATTCCTCGTTACAAGGGTGACGTAGAAAACCCCAAGGGCGGTGTTCGTGGCGTAATTCCCAATAAACAGAAATATTAATAAAAGAATCTGCTAATATGTCTAAAGTCTTTTCTGAATATACAAACACTGTTCGTCAGTTTTTAATGAACTATAACCATGAACTTTATGAATACTTTAATGACTCAAACATTGAAGAGGTCTGGATTGATCATGATAATTGGAATGGAGGCATAGATTATTACAATATCGTTATTCTCGTTCCTGTTGCTTTTTTTGAGTCGTTGCAAAAAGACAATGCTGTTGCAGAAACGGAGAACAAAATCCATGAGTATTATGTAGACGCGATGCGTGGTGACGATGGTCCAAATTACGTTCGTGGCGTTTTCCTTCGACCACTAGCAAAAGATTTTGCTACTATTGGAGAAAATGTAGATGATACAATGTGGAAACCTGGACATTTTCGACTTTTTATTAGCCATCTTAGTAAAAATAAAATTTCAGCTTCAAATCTTAAGTGTTGTTTGGCGGAGTATGGAATTGATTGTTTCGTTGCTCATGAAGATATTACTCCATCTAAGGAATGGGAAGTTGAAATTGAAAAAGCATTATTCACGATGGATGCCTTATGTGCAATTGTAGTCCCTGATTTTATCAATAGTCAATGGTGTGATCAAGAAGTTGGGATTGCTTTGGGATTGCGCAAATTGGTGATCTCAATTGATAAAGGTTCAACACCATATGGTTTTTTTGGAAAGTATCAGGCGTTGAAAAGTAAAGACAAAAATGCAAATGAAATAGCATTGGCTGTTTGGCAAGCCATTTCTATAAACGAGAAGACAAAGAACACTTATCAGGGAAAACTAGTTGCTCTAATTATAAACGCAACTAATGAAACAGACGCTATACGATATATAGGCATTATTAAGCAATGCGAAAACATAGGCAAACAATATATTGAAAATCTGCACGATAATTTCATCTCAAATGACATACTTAATTCTTTAACTGTAATAAATTCTATTAATCCCATTTTTCAAAAATATGGATTAATGCCATTAAGTCCGGTCACTCATAATACTATAACGTATTATGAAGAAAACCTTCCATTTTAGTTATTATATTGGATTTCCTCATACTCATATCTGCTTAACAGTGACGGTGCCAGTGATGTCATATTGGACGGGTTGTATTATTCGGAGCATGCTGTTACACTTCATCCTATTCTTTCTGTACTGATATTTGATTGAATGTCATTTTTTTCATGGGGAAATTTGGTATTGTCAAAGAAAATTGCGTAATTTGCGCTGCGTAAAATATGAAGTGACGATATGAAACTGATAAACAATCCGTTTGTAACCTATGGATACAAGGGTGCAGAGTACTTTTGTGACCGCCAGGAAGAGACCAGAAAAGTGATGATTGGACTCAACAATGAGCGCAACATCACATTGATAGCCCCCCGCAGGATCGGTAAAACTGGCCTCATCCATCATGTGTTTGCTCAAATCAAGGAGCAGCAACCTGATGTGTGCTGCTTCTACATCGACATCATGGCCACCAAGAGCCTGGAGCAGTTCGTGCAACTGCTTGCCCAAAACGTTTTGGGCAAACTGGATTCTCCGACTCAAACGGCCTTGCGAAAAGTCTCTGAGTTTTTCAGCAATTTCAGGCCAACAGTGACCTTTGATGCCCAAACCGGCATGCCGACGTTCTCGCTCGACATCGCAGTCCACCAGGAGGAGCAATCGCTGCGCCGCATCTTCGAATACCTGCAGCAATCGGGCAAACGATGCTACATCGCCATTGACGAATTCCAGCAGATCACCAACTACACCGGGGCCAATACCGAAGCGTTGCTGCGATCCTATATCCAGTTCATGCCCAACGTCTATTTCATCTTCGCTGGTAGCCAGCAGCACATGATGAACGAGATGTTCATTTCGGCAAAACGTCCCTTCTTCCAGAGTTCACAAATCATCAACCTGGGAGAGATTGACGAGACGGCCTACCATGAATTCTCGGCCAAACTATTTGAGCGTCAAGAAATGTCTCTGCCGGCACCTGTGTTCCACTACATGTACGAGAAGTTGGATGGACAGACGTGGTACCTGCAGGCCATCATGAACCGCATCTATGCCAATCATGCCGTCGATGTCATTAGCCAGGCCGAGGTTGACCAGGCCATTGAGGAGTTGATTGACGAGAATGAGACCGCTTTTGAGAACTATTACTCGTCCTTGACCAACAATCAATGCGCACTGCTGCTGGCCATCGCCCGCGAGCGCCAAGTGAAGGCTCCGATGGCCAACGAATTCAAGAAGAAATACCGTTTGCCAGCTTTGAGCAGCATCAAAACCGCTCTCACAGCGCTGACTGACCAGCAACTGATTTACCAATACCACGGCAGCTACATTGTATATGACCGCTTTTTCGGCATGTGGCTGAGGCAACGAGTCACCGTGTGAATTCGATGCGGACAGAGCCCTCATCGACTACTATTCCGAACTACAAGAAATGTACAACATATGAAGAAAGTTAAGATAACGATTCTCAAGACGACGCTCAACGATGAGTTGGCGCGAGAGTACGGCGCCATCGGCATCAAGGCTTGCCCGATGATGAAGGAGGGCGATGTGTTCATGGCAGACTATGCCAAGCCTGAGGGATTCTGCGACGAGGCCTGGAAGGCGATTTACCAGTATGTGTTCGCGCTCGCCCATGGTGCGGGCAGCGACCTGTTCTACTACGGCGACTGGATTCGCAAACCTGGTGTCGCCATAGTGAGCTGCAACGACGGCCTTCGCCCCGTCATCATGAAGCTCGAGGCCACCGACATCGACGCCCACCTGGAATACGTCCCGGTAGATAGATGACCAAAGCTGTAACATTTTCATCCGTTTTTTCACAAAGCAAAAGAATCATGAAAATACAGTTTGCATCTGATTTGCACTTGGAGTTTCGCGATAACTGGCGATACCTAAGGGACAACGGCCCTATGGATGTGAAGGGCGATATCCTTGTCTTGGCCGGTGACACGGGGTACCTGGGAGACGACATGTACAGCGTGCATCCGTTCTGGAACTGGGCGTCCGAGAACTTCGAGCAAGTGCTGGTCGCACTGGGCAACCACGAGTTTTATAAATACTACGACCTGAAGACGATGCAGGACGGACTGGTGGGCGAAATCCGCCCCAACGTCCATTATTACTATAACAAGGTCGTTACGATCCAGGATGTGGACTTCATCATATCCACCCTGTGGGCCCATATCGACCTGGACGACGCCTTCGTCACCGAGCGGGGTGTGGCCGACTTTTACCGCATCGTCTATGGCGAGAACCTGCTGAGGTATTCCGATTTCAACTTTGAACACCAGCGCTGCCTCGACTTTATCAAGAAGTCCGTCGCCGCCAGCCAGGCCAAGCACAAAGTCGTTGTCACCCACCATGTCCCATCCTATCAACTGGTCGCCCTAGAGTTCCAGGGCAGCCGCATCAACGACGCATTCACCGTCGAGCTGGCCGACTACATCGCCGACAGCGGAATCGACTATTGGATCTACGGCCACTCCCACCGCAACATCGACAAGACCATCGGCACCACCCGTTGCCTCTGCAACCAATTCGGCTACGTCTCCCACAACGAACACCTCACCTTCGATA
>CAZVMM010000019.1:0-42679 GCA_964628205.1 uncultured Muribaculaceae bacterium | reverse complement strand
CCGCCCCCTAAGAGGGAGTCACTGGTCAAACAGCGGCTCCCTCGTTTTTTTGTGCCTGCTGCAAAGGGCTGTCGATAACGATGTTCCTCTACAAGGCACATGCCTTGACACTTTTCAGGACAAAGCTGCGACCGTCTTCGACGCTCTTGCATGTCTTTCTCATTGAAATCGGTTCTTCGAATCGCTTACTTCTTCGAAGTTTCCCGGACGCCATTGGATAATAATAAGCTCCATCGAATGAACGACGGAGCTTACACATTCACTTGGGGATGTCTCTGAATATCGATTACTTCACTTCCTGGCCCTGCAAGAATGTGCTAGCAATGATGGGCGTGGTGTAGGAGTAGGGGATGAAGTCGATAGACGGGATTGGGTCGGTGATGAAGAAGTTGGCTACCTTACCCGTGGCAATGCTACCGTAGTCTTTGCTCAGATCCATGGCTGCAGCAGTATTGATAGTGGCCGCGTTGATCGCTTCGGCTGGTAGCAGACGCATCTTGATGCAGGCAAGCGAAACGACAAACTTCATATCACCGCTAGGTGTCGAGCCGGGATTGTAGTCACTGGCGGTGGCCACTGGCAATCCGGCCTCAATCATCTTGCGTGCCGGCGCAAACGGCATATTCAGGAAAAATGATGTTCCGGGCAGTCCTGTGGGTATGGTGTTGGTACCCTTAAGCATCTCGATGTCCTCTTCGATCATACTCTCGAGGTGGTCGACCGACACGGCATTGTGCTTGACTCCAACCTCGACACCGCCCGATGGGGCTAATTCCTGAACATGTATCTTAGGCCTCATGCCCCACTTAGCACCGGCTTCAAGGATGCGTGATGTCTCGTCAGGCGTGAAGAAACCCTCGTCACAGAAGACATCGATAAAGTCGGCTAATTGTTGTTTGCCGACCTCGGGTATCATTTCGCTGATGAGCATATCAACGTATTGGCCTTGGCGCCCTGTGTATTCACGACCTACGGCGTGTGCACCCAGGAATGTGGAAACGACCTTGATGGGTGACGTCTCGCTGATGCGGCGGATGACACGCAACATCTTCAGCTCGTCCTCGGTATTCAGGCCATAA
Source organism: uncultured Muribaculaceae bacterium (assembly GCA_964628205.1). Taxonomy (GTDB): domain Bacteria; phylum Bacteroidota; class Bacteroidia; order Bacteroidales; family Muribaculaceae; genus Sodaliphilus. Next base: position 41,600 of record CAZVMM010000019.1, on the reverse strand, counting down.
CCGCTCTTGATCTCGACAGCACCGGTACCCTTGGCGATGATTTCGTGCACACGGCGCATAGCCTGAGTGTAGAGCTCGTCCTCGCTCAAGAGATGTAATCGGTCGGCCGAATTGAGAATGCCGCCACCACGGCGAGCGATCTCGGCATAGGAGAGACCGCGGATCTTGTCCACGAACTCCCCCTCGCGGCTACCCGCGTACACGATGTGGGTGTGGCTGTCGCACCATGAGGGCAACACGGTGCCCCCCTGGGCATCAAAGACCTGCCAATCGTCTTGAGGTGTGGGCATGGTTGCCATCTCACCCCAAGTATCAAAACGGTCGCCATCGATGAGCAGCCAGGCATCCTGGATGCTGTTGAGAGTGGCCATCTCGTTGCCTCGCAGGCAATGTTTCCTGTCGGAATCAATGCCTGCCAGACAAGCGATATTCTTAATCAATCTTTTCATTCTGCAAGAACTCTACTGAGCGAGCAATGTGTGGATACATCGGCTGGTCCTCGTTGATGAAGGGAACCACCTTGCGGTAGTCGGCGATAACGTGCTCGAGAATGGGCGACGATTTCAGCGGGCGACGGAATTCTAACGCCTGAGCGGCATTGAACAGCTCGATGGCCAGCACGCGCTCAGTGTTCTCAACGACCTTGCAGAGCTTGACACCGGCGTTGGCGCCCATGCTCACGTGGTCTTCCTGACCCTGTGAGGTGGGAATGGTGTCGGCCGATGAGGGCATGCACAGTGTCTTGCTCTGGCTAGCGATAGCGGCAGCCGTATATTGAGGAATCATGAAACCGCTGTTCACACCGGGACGCGCCACGAGGAAGCTGGGCAGGTTACGGGTGCCCGACACGAGCTTGTAGGTGCGGCGCTCCGAGATGTTGCTCAGTTCGGCCATGGCGATGCACAGGAAGTCCATGGGCATGGCGATGGGCTCGCCGTGGAAATTGCCGGCAGAGATGATCAGATCGTCGTCGGGGCAAACGGTGGGGTTATCGGTTGCCGAGTTGATTTCGGTGTCGATGACCGAGCCGACGTAACGGATGGTGTCCTTGACCGATCCATGAACCTGCGGAATGCAACGGAACGAGTAGGGATCCTGCACATTGACCTTGGGCTGCTTGATGAGTTCACTGCCATCCAGCAACTCGCGCATGCGTGCGGCGGTGTCGATCTGTCCCTGGTGGGGACGGACGGCATGAACCGCGTGGGTGAATGGCTCGATGCGGCCATCGTAGGCTTCGAGCGAGATGGCGGCGATGACATCTGCCCAGCGGCTCAAGCGCTCGGCCTTGATCATGGCCCACACAGCGTGAGCGCTCATGTTCTGTGTGCCATTGAGCAGTGCTAAGCCTTCCTTGGAACCCAGCTTGATGGGCTCCCATCCCATCTTCTTGCAGATGTCGGCACCACTCATGCGTTCGCCCTTGTACTCAACCTCGCCGAGGCCCACGATGGGCAGGCACAGGTGAGCCAGCGGCACGAGGTCGCCCGAGGCACCCACTGAGCCCTGCTTGTACACAACGGGGTAAACGTCGTTGTTGAACAGGTCGATGAGCCGCTCCACGGTGTCGAGCTTCACGCCAGAGTAACCGTAGGAGAGTGACTGGACCTTCAGCAAGATCATGATCTTGACAATGTCATTAGGCACGCGCTCGCCCACGCCACAGGCATGAGACATCATCAGGTTGATCTGCAGCTGCGACAGCTGGTCGTTGCTGATCGAGATTTTGCACAGCGAGCCAAAGCCTGTGGTCACGCCATAGATGGGCTTGTCGCTCTGGGCAATCTTCTTGTCAAGGTATTCACGGCAGTGGGTGATGCGCTTGATGGCATCGGCACTGAGTTTAAGCGTATGATGGCCTTCGATAATCTCGGCGATTTTTTGAATCGTGAGATGTTCGGCACTGATTTGATGTGTCATTTCTGCTTGTTTATAGGTTTTATTAGGTTGATGTCAATAAATGAATTAGAAGATGGTCACGGCGTCCTCGATGATGTCATCGTCGACCAGGTTAGGCATGGTGACGGTCAGCTCGGGTGTGCGCTCCATCTCGCGGCGGATGGCATCCATCGAACCCTTGTTGCGTGCCCAGCTGCGGCGAGCGATACCATTGTTCACGTCCCAGAAGAGCATCTCGCGGATGTGACGTGCCGAGTCCTCGCTGCCATCGATGGCCATACCGAAGCCGCCATTGATGACTTCGCCCCAGCCGACACCACCACCGTTGTGGATGCTTACCCATGTGGCACCGCGGAAGGAGTCACCGATAACGTTCTGCACAGCCATGTCGGCACAGAACTGCGAGCCGTCATAGATGTTGCTGGTCTCACGGAAGGGCGAGTCGGTACCCGACACATCGTGATGGTCACGGCCGAGCACTACGGGAGCGCTCAGCTCTCCGTTGCGGATGGCATCGTTAAAAGCCAAGGCAATTTTGGTGCGACCCTCGGCGTCGGCATAGAGGATGCGTGCCTGAGAACCCACCACGAGGTGGTTGGGGCCGGCCTCCTTGATCCAGTGGATGTTGTCGTCCATCTGGCCCTGGATATCCTCAGGGGCATGCTTGCGGATTTCCTCAAGCACATGGGCTGCCAGACGGTCGGTGGTCTCCAGGTCCTTGGGGTCGCCCGATGTGCATACCCAGCGGAAGGGTCCAAAGCCGTAGTCAAAGAACATCGGGCCCATGATGTCCTGCACGTAAGACGGATAGCGGAACTTGCCATCCTCGGTCATGATGTCGGCGCCAGCGCGGCTCGACTCGAGCAGGAAGGCGTTGCCGTAGTCAAAGAAGTACATGCCCTTGTCGGCCAACTTATTGATGGCGGCACACTGGCGGCGCAGCGATTCCTGCACGCACTCCTTGAACTTCTCGGGATTCTCGGCCATCATCTGCTTGCTCTCCTCCAGTGTGAGCCCTACGGGGTAGTAACCACCGGCCCACGGGTTGTGCAGCGAGGTCTGGTCGCTACCCAGGTCTACGTGCATATCCTCATTGGCCAGGCGTTCCCACAGGTCAACGACATTACCCACATAGGCCATGGAGACGGTCTTTTTCTCGTCCACAGCCTTGCGGATGGCGGGAATGAGTTCGTCCAGATTGTCGTGCAGTTCATCGACCCAACCCTGGTCGTAGCGTTTCTGTGCTGCCAGGGGGTTGATCTCGGCGGTGACGCTGACCACGCCGGCAATGTTACCAGCCTTGGGCTGAGCGCCCGACATGCCACCCAGACCAGCGGTCACGAACAGCATGCCATGGATGTCGCCGCCCTTCTGGCCGCGCTTCACGAGCTGCTTGCGGGCAGCATTGAGCACCGTGATGGTCGTGCCGTGCACGATGCCCTGCGGGCCAATGTACATATAGGAACCAGCGGTCATCTGGCCGTACTGGCTCACGCCGAGGGCGTTGTCGCGCTCCCAGTCGTCGGGTTTGCTGTAGTTGGGGATAACCATACCGTTGGTGACCACCACGCGGGGCGCGTTCTTATGCGAGGGGAACAGGCCCAGTGGGTGTCCCGAGTACATGACGAGCGTCTGCTCGTCGGTCATCTCGCTCAAATATTTCATCACCAGGCGGTACTGAGCCCAGTTCTGGAAGATGGCGCCGTTACCGCCGTAGATGATGAGCTCGTGGGGGTGCTGGGCCACGCGGGGATCCAGGTTGTTCTGAATCATCAGCATGATGGCAGCAGCCTGGCGCGAACGGGCGGGATACTCGTCGATGGGCCGGGCATACATCTCATATTTGGGACGATAACGGTACATATAGATGCGGCCATACTGCTTCAGCTCCTCGGCAAACTCGGGAGCCAGAGCGGCGTGTAACCGCTTGGGGAAATAACGCAGGGCATTCCTCAGAGCGAGCTTCTTCTGCTCGGGAGTGAGGATATCCTTGCGCTTGGGCGCATGGTTAATCTCGGTGTCATAGGGCTGCAGTTCAGGCAGTTCCTCGGGAATACCGCCGCGAATGTCGGCAATGAATTCTTCTTTGGTCATGTTATCGTTGTTTTTATATTTCTTGTGTTACTTGATTTTCTCTTCCACCATGGCAGTGATCTCGGCCTCCTCGGCATTAGCCTTGGCAACGAGCTCGTTGGCCTCGGCGATGAGCTTCTCGGCAACGGCGCGGTCGGTTAGGCTCTGGGCGTTGATCTTCACGTTCATGCCAGCGCCGATGACGGCGGCACGTGCAGCCAGGGCACCCACGCCAGCGTCGGTCACGCTGTTGGGGTTGCCGGTCTCGACCATTGCGCGGCAGATCTCAAAAGCCTTGAACGCAGCCTTCATCGTGCGCATGGGCACTTGGGTGGCATATAGCGTGGCATCCTGGATGGCGGCGGTGCGGGCAGCCTTGTCCTCCTCGGTCTTCTTGGGCATGCCGAAGGCGGCCATGATCCTGTTAAAGGCGTCGGTGTCCTCGTCAACGAGGTGGAGCAGCTCGACCTTGAGCGCCTGCCCCTTGTCGGCCCACACGCTGAATTCGTTCCAGCGGTCGTCCCAGCCCGGCTTGTGGCTCGACAGGTTGGCAACCATCGTGCCGAGCGAAGCGGCCAGGGCACCCATATAGGCGCTGATTGAGCCACCACCGGGAGCGGGTGATTCGCGCGAAGTCTCGTCGGCAAATCCGGTGACGGTAAGGTCCACCAAGCGGTTCTTATTGTTGTCGGCCTCGAGCATGAACTCAATGACCTTCTCCTGCGGGTCAAAGGGCTTCAAGTCGTCAAGACCCATCGAGTGGATGGCGATGTTGATGATATCCTCCTCGGGGATACCCGTGGAGCGCTGCTGCTTCTCGAGGAAGTACTTGCCGGCCTCGATGAGGCAGCGCTTGGGCATCAGACCCACAATCTCGGTGCCCGTGACACGGATGCCACGGTTCTGGGCGCAACGGCACACTTCGTCAAAGGCTACGTGCAGCGGGGTCACGTTGATGTTGGTGATGTTCATCGATACCTGAGCGATCTTGTACTCGTCGATGTACCAGCCGATGGCCTTAGTGCCCTTGAGGGTGCCGGGCTTCATCACGTTGTTGCCGTTCTCGTCCTTGACGATCTTGCCGGTAATGGGGTTGCCCTCACGCACGGGACGTCCCTTCTCGCGGACGTCAAAGGCGATGGCGTTGGCCCTGCGGGTCGAGGTGGTGTTCAGGTTGTAGTTCACGGCGATGAGGAAGTCGCGTGCGCCAACAGCGGTGCAGCCCGTGCGGGCCACGCCCTCGTCGAAGGGGCGGTCGCCAAAGTCGGGGCCCTTCTCGGGGTTGTTCATTTTCTCGGGCAGCGCCTCGTACTCGCCAGCGCGGCACACGGCCAGATTCTGGCGGCCGGGCTTCATTGCGGCGGCCTCGTAGCAGTAGCAGGGGATATTGTGTTCGCGGGCAATGCGTTCGGCCAGTTTGTGGGCCAGTTCGGCACACTCTTCCAGCGTGATGCCGGCCACGGGGATAAGCGGGCACACGTCGGTGGCACCCATACGGGGGTGTGCACCATGATGACCACGCATGTCGATGAGCTGGCCAGCCTTGCCGACAGCTTGGAAGGCCGCTTCGAGCACTGCATCGGGCTCGCCGACAAAGGTTACCACCGTGCGGTTAGTAGCCTCACCGGGATCCACGTCGAGCAGCTTGACGCCCTTGACACGCTCAATCTCATCAGTGATTTGCTTGATAATGGCCATATTGCGTCCCTCGCTGAAGTTAGGCACGCATTCCACGATTTTTTTCTCCATACTCATTTGATAGTTAGTAGTTTAAGTTGTTATTTTATGTTCAAAGGTTAATTTTCCCCCAAAATTACTACATTATACATTATTGAACAAATTTTTTCAGCTCAACTTGCCGCTTTTTTCAGGTTAGAAAACATGATATGCCAATGCTCTCCTTGCTGTCAGCCAGATAAAGAAACGGTCCTCAGAAGATTCCGAGGACTCCGTTGGCGTGAAAAACGACGGGGATTCTACTTCTCGTGGAGCCAGAGTGATGCCACCTTGCGGCGGATGGCGACGATGTTGCCCGTGGTGATGGCTCCCATGATGATGAGGCCGACAAGGATGGCTATGCCCACGCCCGAACCACTGACACCGAAGGCATGGATCATGTCCATATAGGCCATGCGGCCCATCAGCATCAGCACGATGGCGAGCACGAGTACGGCGGCGTTGAGGCCCACGACGAGCATGATGTAGTGGCGTGATACCTGGTCGGGCGAGTAGCCCAGCAACAGCAGGTCCTGGAGTTTGCGGGTGTTCTTCTGCAGCAGCAGGTAGATGCTCAGCATGAGCACGAAGAATGCCAGCAGGCTGATGATGATGCCCACGGCGATGACGATGCCGCTGATGACGGTGAGGAAGTAATTGGCCTTGCTCGATGACATCTTGTCGCCCGCCACCTCGTAGTGGTGTGCGTCCATATACTCCTCTATTTTCACGTCACCGGGCTTGCTTACCTCGACAATGAGGCGCTGGGGGCGCTGCTCGATGCCGGTGCCAAAGGTCTTGTTGGCCCACTCCATGAACTCCTGGGGCACAATGACGGTGTTCAGCCGGTTTGAGAAGCCGACAATGCGTCCCGGCATGACCTTGCGCTGGCCATTGCCGCTGAGTGTGAACTCCAGCGGCAGCATCTCGGCCTGCCCCTCGCTGATTTTGGGCATGCCCTGCGTGGCGGCGAAGCCGAAGTTGTAGAGCGAAAGATAATCGCGCGAGATGACCACGGGCACTTCGGGCTTGGCGATTGTGAATCCCCACGCGTCGGGGTCGATGTCGATAAACTCGTCGGGTATGGCCTCGAAGAAGAACTGGGTGTGCATCGCGTGGCCGCTGCCCACGCCCAGCTGCGCGTCGATGGCAAAGTCGCTGTTCAGGAATCGTCCCACCCCTCGGCACCATGATTGTTGCTCCAAGTCCCGGATGTCTCCGTCGCTGAATTCACCATTGTTTCCCATCATCGCTCCAGCACCCGTCACTGCACGGGTAATGATGAGGTAGTCCTTGCTGATGAAGCTCTCCTCGTCGCTGAACACGGGCCGCACGTCGCGGTAGAATTGTACCGCCAGCAGCACGATGGTCAACCCGATGAGGTTGGCGATGGCGAATCCGATGAGTTGTCCCTTACTGATGTGCTGGCGAAGCAGCTTCCAGATGATATCTTTCATTGACTTTGTTTTTTTTAGAGGGGGCTTTAAGGGCCTTAAGGCCGTAAGCTACAATTTAAAAATGTGGTCCACGTCCATCATCAGGTGGTAGCCCACCGAGGTGGCGATCACGCCCGCACCCTGTCGCCGGGCTTCGTCACCGATGAGGCTGGCCACGACGCGGTTGTTCTCCTCGTCGAGGTGGCTAACGGGCTCGTCCAGGACGATGAAGTCACAAGGCTGGCACAGCGTGCGGATGATGGCGACACGCTGCTGCTGGCCGATAGAGAGCTTGCTGGCCAGGCTGTCGCGCTTGTCGGCGATGCCAAGCGCCTCGAACAAGCGGTCGATTTCCTCGCGGGACTTGAATCCCGTGAGACGGTTTTTCAGCTCCACGTTTTCCATTGCCGTGAGTTCGCCAAACAGGCGCATGTCCTGAGGCAGATAGGCGATGTGGCGCTGTCGCACCTCGCACCACTGTGGCACGGTGAGCGACCGTATGTCCTGCCCGTCGAAGGTGATGGTGCCGCTATAGTCCTGGCGGTAGCCATAGATGTAACTGCACATCGACGACTTGCCGGTGCCGCTCTCCGCGCTGATCAGGTAGCGCTTGCCGCGCTCCAGGGTGATGTGCTGCTGCCACACGTCGCTGTGGATGCCGTTATGACCGGCAAACACTCGGGGCAGGGTATCATTGAGGGCTATCTGTTCCAAAATCGGGTTATATCGTTTAAAATGTTTTAACAGGTTTTCTCGCAGTTGTTATGTCCATGGAAGGGTTCGACATGGATGTTGGTCAGCACCTCTCCCAGTTCGCTGGACAGCCGTTTCTCGATGGCGCGGGTAATCTCGTGAGAGCTGTTGACGGTCATGTCGCCGTCCACCTTGATGTGCATGTCGACCACGCGCAAGCTGCCGTTGCGGCGCGTGCGCAGGTTGTGAAATGCCTTCACGCCTGGCGTGCCATTTACGATCGCAGTAATTTTATCTTGCTCCTCCTGGGGCAGTGACACCTCGAGCAGTTCCTCGACGGCAGGCCGTCCCAAGCGATAGGCAAGCACGAGGATAAGCACACTCACGGCAACAGCTGCAAGCGGGTCCAGGATGCGCCATCGCTCTCCCAGGAACATCGCTCCCGCCACACCCAGCAGGGTGGCTGCGGTCGACAGGGCGTCGGCCCTGTGATGCCAGGCATAGGCCTTGAGCGCCGCACTGCCGGTTTGCCGACCCTTGATGCGGGTGTACTGATATAGCCCCTCCTTGACGACAACGGCAATGATGCCCACGATGAGCGCGATGTTGTGTGGCCGCTCCAGTGTGGTGCCATGCAACGCACCCCACACGTCGGTCACCCCCTCGGTCATCAGTCCCAGGGCTACAATCACCAGGATGATGCTGATCAGGAAGGCCACCAGCGTCTCGTACTTGCCGCGGCCGTAGCGGTAACGGTCATCCACACCCTTGCCCGACAGCCGCACCATGGCATAGACCAGGGCATCGGTCATCGTGTCGCTGATGGAGTGGATGCCATCGGCAAGAATGGCGCTCGAGTGCCCGAAGATGCCCGTGGCAATCTTGAGCACCGACAGGCCCACATCGCTGGTCATGCCCACTAGGGTACATCGTTTCTCCTGGCGGTTGCGCTGCCAGGTGAGTGAATGGCTATTTTGCTCGGAATTCATCATTGGTTGTTAACGGTCATCTCCACAAGGAAGATGGCGGCACAAAATTAAGCAAATTATGTTATAGGCAAGTTCTGTAAACTAAAAAAAGTGGAAATCGAGGCTGTGGTTTTTTGGTTTCAAGCCCATGTTGGCCGGTTGCTTAAGTAACGAATCCACAAAACATAAACCTCACGCCAGGGCGCCAAGTTTTTTCGTTTCGTTTGCGCGTGCACGGAGCAGGCTCTTGTAGTGGTGCTGTTTGGCACTATTGATGTCGATCTTTCCGTCCTTTATCCTGGGCCTTCCCTTCTTGCCGGTTGGCCCTCCCTGATAGAGGTAGTACAGCACGGCGTTGTCGCGGAAGCGGCTGATGAGGTGGAACCCCTGGGCACGGATGCCTTCATAGAAGGTGCGGGTCGAGAAGAAGGCGTCGGCAACGATAAGGTCGCTCTGCTTGAGCAGTTCCTGGCGGTAGCACTGTTCGCAGTGCCTGCCGTAGCTGCCCATCTGGGTGAAGTTTATCTTTCCTGGGATGACCATGTGTAAAAGTAGCACCTCGATGATGACTGACAAAAAACTTTTGCTTAACTTTGAGGCGCAATCCTGCAAGGCCTCCTTGCAGATGCCCGTATATTGGTCGAGTGCTTCTGAAATATATCTCATATCTTAGCAGTGTTTGGCGACCACTAAGTTGCTGAATGTCAGACACTTGACCAAACTTTATTAGTTATATGTTGTTAAAATAACTCATTGATTTTCAAATATTTAAATTAATTTTTAACTAAGTATTGGAATATGAACATGACTAAGAAACTGATGATACTGTTGTTGGCGATGCTGGCATGCATGAGTGTAAGTGCTCAAGACATTATGATTGATGAAACGTGCCCGCCTCAATTTCCTGGCGGTGATGCTGCGTTAGTCAACTTCCTCAATGCAAATATCAAGTATCCTCCCAAAGCAGCCCAGGATAGAATCGAAGGCAAGGTGATTGTGCAGTTCATGGTGAAGAAGACGGGAAAAATCGATGATGTCAAAGTGCTTCGTTCCGTGCGTAAAGACCTGGATCATGAAGCAGTCAGGGTTGTCAAAATGATGCCCGCCTTCATCCCTGGCAAGCAAAATGGGGAAGTTGCCGACATGTTGTACACGATACCTGTGTCCTTCAAGCTGTTCGATGAGATGGAGCCGCTCACGGTGAGTGAAGGTTCTGATGTGCCCGATGATTTCGAGCCGCCGATGTTTCCTGGAGGCGAGAGAGCCCTGATGGAGTTCCTCAAAGAGAATGTCAAATACCCGCCGATGGCTGCCAAAAGAAAGACCCAAGGCAGAGTCGTAATGACTTTTGTAGTGGACAAGACGGGTAAAGTGACTGAAATCAAGGTCGCCAAATCGGTGGATATTTACTTGGACACCGAAGCCATCCGCGTCTGCAAGTTGCTGCCAGATTTCATCCCGGCTCGTCAGAATGGTGAGCCCGTGAGCGTATGGTTCACCCTCCCCATCACATTCAAATTGTAAAAGCATGGCTGTAGCTGATTGAAATGATGCTGCACATGAACACAACTAAGAAACTGAAATTGGAACTGATATGAAGAGAATTGGATTATCCTTGATGATGATACTGACTTGTGTGATGGCTTTCGCACAGGAAGAAGTAGTTGACTATCTCCATGTTGGAAAAACGCTCAAGTTTCAAGGCAAGAAGTTTGAGCTCAAGTGGTGTCAACATCCCATTGAGGCATATTATCTTCAGGAATGGCTGCCCAAGGGGGAGACGTTTGACAATTATGAGCAGATGTTGACGGTCTCGCTGGCCTTCTCTGAGGTATTAACAGTTCGTGATGCTGTTGAGGCCAAGGTCCAGGAACTTGAAGAGCGCAAAAAGTCAGACAAATGCTGCAATTATCTCGTTTATGAGAAAGACGGAGAGTATGTCCTTGATTTCTTGGTAAGCGATGGGGCGGACGGCAAGCTGAATTGTGTCGAGGTTGACATCCATCACTACAAACCAGTAACCGTCAATGGCAAGAAAGCAGTACAGCTCAATTTCTATTCGCGCAGGGCGTACGGTAACGACATCATCCCCTTCTTGGAATCCCTCAAGGATAAAAAGGTTGAATGGATCAACGAACTGACACAGATGAAGATCGTCTGTAAAATGAAATAGCATCACAGGAAAATAGGGACGGTTCTTTTGATGTAATTTTATAGGCAGTTGTTAAGAAATACTTAACAAATTGGCATCGCATCAACACATTCATTATCAACGGATTGTACTATCTTGAGTGGGCTTGTGTTGATGAGGCAAAAAACTGCAAAGAGGTGTCCAGGTAGTTGGGGCAGTCGAGGTTGCAATGAGGCTGATGTGCGCCCCATGATGCGGTGGTCGAGGACATCGGCGGAGCCTTCGAGGTCAGCGATGGCGCGGGCAACTTTACACTATGGCACCTAGCCACAGGTCTCGAAGGAATTCGGTGGCCGGTATGACCATGTATAAAAGTAGCACCTCGATGATGACTGACAAAAAACTTTTGCTTAACTTTGAGGCGCAATCCTGCAAGGCCTCCTTGCAGATGCCCGTATATTGGTCGAGTGCTTCTGAAATATATCTCATATCTTAGTAGTGTTTGGCGATCACTAAGTTACTGAATATCAGACACTTGACCAAATTTATCAGTTATATATTGTTAAAATAACTCATTGATTTTCAAATATTTAAATTTATTATTAACTAAGTGTTGATTACATTATACGTTATTTTAAGATTTTAATCAATATGATACTTTCAAGAAGATGTTTATTGGCACTGGGGGCTGTACTGTTGACCGTCCCCGCTTGGGCCGGAATCCAGACCAATGCCCGAATGCATGCTGCGGCCAGGCGCGTCCTGGGCGCTGGTGGCCAGGTGAGCCGTGTGGCTGACTATCAGGGCATGGCTGTCTATCATCAGGCCGGTGGCGGCTTTGCCATCGTTTCCAGCGACGGGAATGCTCCTGCCGTGCTGGCCTACTCGCCCGACGGCCAGTTTGACCCGACGAGTGACAATCCCGGCTTCAACTGGTGGCTGGGCGCCATCAAGAGGGCTCCTCACCGCGACCCCATCAAGCCCGACCCGAGCCGGTTCGCCCCATCGGTGGCACCGCTCATCACCACCCGGTGGGGGCAGAACGAGCCTTTCCGCTACATGTGCCCGTTTCTGGCCTACGAGCCCGACCTAAGCAAATATGGCATCTACCTGCCTGACACAACCCACAATGCCGTGGGATGCGGGCCGGCGGCCATGGCACAGTACATGTATTTCTACCGTTACCCTGACCACGGCCGGGGCAGCCGCTCGGTGGTGGTCAAGTATGACCAGGCCAACGTGACGCTGACCGTGGATTTTGAGACGGCAACCTACGAATGGGACAACATGCTGGACGATTACAGCGGCGGCTACACCGACCAGCAGGGCGAGGCCGTGGCACAGCTGTGCTATCATGCCGCTGTAGCTGCCCAGACCAACTGGACCAGGCTGGGCGGAGCCACATTTGACGAAAATATCCTTAACGCCATGATTGAGCACTTCGGCTACAATGATTCGGCCCGCGTCCTCAATCGGCCCTTGTATGACGACGTCACGTGGGTCGAGATGATCTATGAGTCGCTCTCGTCGGGGCATCCGGTGCTCTACTCGGGCAAGGACATCAACTTTGAAGTCGGCCTCCTGGTGGGACACAATTTCATCATCGACGGCTATGACGAGAACGGCTTGGTACACGTCAACTGGGGCTGGCACGGCCAGCAAGACGGCTACTACGACATCGCCACGCTCACCGTGGGCAAGCTGTCCTTTGATGACTGGCAAGGCATGTACACGGGACTGTATCCCAAGCGTGAACACCTGCGCGGCGACGTGGATGGCGACGGCAAGGTCAACATCTCCGACGTCTCCACGCTCATCGACATCCTGCTCACCGGTGGTTCCTCTGGCGACAACTCTGACGTTGACATGGATGGTATAACCAGCATAACCGATGTCACTACCTTGATTGACTATATCTTGAGTGGCACCTGGCCCGCAACTGGTCTTTGATCTCTCTTTACCTTTTTAATATCAACCAACTTACAAGCAATAGTCCGTTAAAAAATCGATATATGGCGAAAGGGCTATGCCGCGCCGCTATCGCAGGATACCTTCTCGACTACGCTGAGAATTGGATGCTGCTGCTCGCGTTGAATGGACAGTAAACTGGGTTTACTCTACGGCGGTCTTGCGGCGGTTACCTTGTGTTTGGGCCAACGTCAAATAAATCGCGAATGCGTTATTGAAAACAAGAAATACAAGAACGACAATCTATAAATCTGATTGACAACAGATTTATTATTTGTATTTATTGTACTTATTGTTTTCCCTTTATTATTTTGTCGTAGATATAAAACAAACAAAACAAACAGAATTCAGGCTCATTGTTTGAGTTTAACCGTTGACTTGTCAAGCTCGATGAGCTGAAGAGTTACGTTGCATAATCATGATTGTCATAAACCTTGAAAATCCTGGTCCGCATGTGGCCGAAGCGATGAATGGGTATCAAATAATGTGACTGAATTGCACACTTGTATAGAAAAATATGATAATTTGTAATAAAAATTTGCAGGTTTGCAAGAATTTTAAGTAACTTTGCCATGTTAAAAAAAATAGACTACCAAACATCTTTTTTATTTTAAAAATCACATATGTGTATGAAAAAAATTTTAACACTAATGGCGCTTGCCGTTATGGCAATGTCGCTTGCGGCCGCACCAGTCGATCAGGCGGCGGCCTACAGGTTAGCCAAGAGCTACCTCAGTCAGTATTATGCTGGTAAAGTGATGGCCCCTGCAGCACTCAATCCCGTGCTGCTCAAGGCCGAAATAGGCGATGTGAAAGTCAACAAGCCTGTTTACTACATCTACAACACCTCGACGACCTTCCTGGTTGTTTCGGGTGATGACCGTGCCGAGGAAGTGCTCATGGTCGGTGATGCCCCCTTGAAGGACATCAACAACCTGCCGTTGGGCATGCGTGACATGCTCAACATCTACAAAGAGCAGATTATGTATCTGCACGAGCACCCGGGTGTGGTTGTGAGCAAAATCTCTGAAAACAAAGGTACGCAACTCAATGCCGTGACCTATGGCCCGCTGCTCACTGCCTTGTGGGATCAGGACGCTCCATACTGGAACCAGTGTAAGTTCACTTACAACAATAAATCCTATCAGTGCTACACGGGTTGCCCTGCAACATCGGCATCGATGGTGCTCTATTACTGGAAGTACCCTGCTTCGGTAGATGCGTTGCCGTCTTACACTGCTAGTTTGGAACTCAGCTACTACAATTCAGTAAATTTCACATATCCTGCATTGCCTGCCACGACCTTTGAGTGGGGCAATATGAAGGACTCTTATTCTGGTACCTACACAACTGCTCAGGGCAATGCCGTTGCCACGCTGATGCGCTATGTCGGCCAGGCCGAGGGCATGATGTACGGTACTGCCGACGCTGGTGGTAGCGGTATCTATGTGAGTGAGAACTACAGGATTGCCGATATGTTTAAGCTGTTCGGCTACAAGAGCACTGCCCAGAATGCGCAAAGGAGCAGCTACTCTTCTTCTACTCAGTGGAATAGCTTGATTCAGTCCGAGCTTGCCCTGGGTCGTCCTCTCGTTTATTGCGCTGTATCATCGACCGAGGGTGGTCACGCCTTCAACGTTGATGGCTGGCGTGACAGCGACAGCAAGTACCATGTGAACTGGGGCTGGAGTGGTGATGGCAATAGCTGGTTCGCCATGGATGCGTTCAGCGATGGATCTGGCACATTCAACCAGTCGCAGCAGGCCATCATTGGTGTTGAGCCGCCCGATGGCGCTGTGGTAACTCCTGTGCTGAACGTCAATCCCACTTCGTTGTCCTTTGAGGGCGAGACCGGAACAACCTATACCAAGACCTTTACGGTATCGAGCGATGATGTCGTTGGTGATGTGACTATCGCATCGAACAACAACTACTTCACTGTATCGCCCACAACCCTGACCGTAGCTCAGGCCAAGGCTGGTGCAACGATTACCGTAACCTATAAACCCGTTGTGGCTGGCACCACCAGTGGTCAGATCAGTGTGTCGAGCAATGGCGCCGAGACTAAGACTGTGACCGTCACGGGTACTGCTACCGCACCTGTTGCCACTCCCAAGCTGACCATCAATCCCACTTCGTTGAGTTTCAGCACTTCTGTTGGCACTCCCGTGGTTCAGACCTTTAAAGTGACGGGAACCAACCTGACCAGCAATATCACGCTGGCCGTAAGTGGTGCAGGCTTCACTATTAGCAAGACCACTATCATGAAGAGCCAAGCTTCTGCTGGAGCCACCGTGACAGTGACCTACACTCCCACCGCATCGGGCACCCACACGGGTACGGTTACGCTGACCACCGCTGGCCTCACCTCGACCGATGAGTATGTGACCGCCACCGTCAGCCTGAACGGTACAGCTACGGGTGCTCCCACCATCGTGGCCAATCCCACCTCGCTGAGCTTCAACACGACTCCTGGCGCTCCCGTAACCAAGACGTTTACCGTCACGGGTACCGACTTGACCGGTAATGTGGCACTGGCAGTAAGTGGCACTGGCTTCTCGATTGACAAGACCTCCATCAGCAGGAATGCTGCAACCAGCGGCTCGACCGTGACCGTGACTTATAATCCCACCGTCGGTGGCGCTCACACGGGTACCGTAACGCTGACCAGCAGCGGCGCTCAGACTGTCACTGTGGCCCTGAATGGTACATCGACCACCACGCCCACCATCACGGCTAATCCCACTGCGCTGAGCTTCAGCACCACCGTGGGCACTCCCGTAACCAAGACCTTTACTGTCAATGGCGCTTATCTGGAGGGTAATGTGACCCTGGCAGTTGCTGGCGATGGTTTCTCGATCGACAAGACCAGCATTTCACAGAGTGCCGCAGGTAGTGGCTCGACTGTAACGGTAACCTACAATCCCACCGTCTTTGGCGACCACACGGGTACTGTGACGCTGAACAGCACTGGCGCCAGCCCCGTGACCGTGACCCTGGCAGGCACTGCAGGCTTGCTCAAGTTTGCCCCCGTCATGCAGCCCGCAATTGAGGACTACATCAACCTGACTCAGTTCCGTGCCGACTGGACCGACCAGACCGTTGCCGACAATGTGGAGAGCTATACCCTCGAGGTATCGGCTAAGCCCGTTGAGCCCGTTGAGCCAGATCCCGAATTGATCGGTTCTATCGACGGCACCACTTACACCAACCAGAACTATCAGGCAGTTACGCTCTCATCACCCTGGTCTGGCAACAATGTCTATGGCGGTTATGGCGCTATCTATTTCCGCAATGCAACCCATCAGTCGGCAACCACCGATGGTTACATCAAGTACACCATCCCCGCTGGCTACGAGAACAGGACCTTCACCGTGAAGATTACCACCGCCAGTGGCCAATACGGCAGCGGCAGGTTTGTAGTGGGTTCCACCCAGACAACGGCCGTTGAGTATAACATGACAGCTACTGAGACCCACAGCTGGCTCGTGACTGGCAGCACAGGTGATGTGATTACCATTACTTCGCCCGAGAACCAGTACTCACCCGACATCGCTCTGATCGAGGTTTACTCAGGCAATGCAGCTGAAGTTCGACTTATGGCCAATGAGACCGGCGACGCTACCTATCGCCTGATCACGGGTATCACCGACAGGTTCTACACCGTCAACAACCTCACTGCCGAGGGCACCTTCCTGTACAAGGTGAAGGCTATCTATATCGATGGCACCGAGAGTGAGTGGAGCAATATCGAGGAGGTAACCCTGTTCCAGAATGGCCATGGCTTCGAGCCTGGTGACGTGGATCACGACGGCGCCGTTGCCATCAAGGATGTCAGCGTTCTGATCGATGCTCTGCTGGGTAACAGCGCAACTGACTACTGCGAGATCTGTGCCGACGTTAATGGCGACGGTGAGGTAAGCATCAAGGATGTCAGCGACCTGATCGACATCTTGCTCGGCAATAGCACGACCAACAGCATGTTGCTGAAGAAGTACAAGATGAATCCTGACAAATGATGTCTGTGAACCGCAGATTGTGAAATAACAATTCTGATAATCAATGCGGGGCGCCCTTTTTGAGAGCGTCCCGCATTTGATTTATCAGGTTGTGATGTGATGATGGGTGTGTTGCCCCTGCTAGAAGTGCATCGTGGGCGAGAGGGTGAAACCGCGCAAGAAGGCGTCGGTGTCCATGCGTTTCTTGCCCGACTGCTGCAGGGAGGTGACTTCCAGCCAGCCGTCGCCACAGGCTACGCTCAGGTGCTTGCGGTCGGAGCTGATGGTGCCGGCTGTGGGACGTTCGCTGCCAGTGAATGGCTTGGGCTCGTCCGTGCGATAGACCTTAAGGGTCGTCACCTCGGTTCCGTTCTCATCGACGAGCACGGTCCATGCAGCGGGGTAGGGCGACAGGCCGCGGATGTGGTTGTAGACTTGCTCGGCTGGGTGGCTCCAGTCGATGCGGCAGGTGTCCTTGAAGATTTTGGGTGCTGGTGTGGGCTGCTGGCCAGCAGTGAGCATCTGGTCCTGAGGGATGGGCTTGACGGTGCCGGCGATGATGGCATCGACGGTCTCGAGCACCATGTCGGCCCCCATGACCATGAGGCGGTCGTGGACGTCCTCGACATTGTCCTGACGGCCGATGGGGCAGGAACGCTGCTGTATCACATCGCCCGTGTCGATCTCGTGCTTGAGGAAGAAGGTGGTCACTCCGGTCTCGGTGTCACCGTTGATCACGGCCCAGTTGATGGGCGCCGCGCCACGGTAACGTGGCAACAGCGACGCGTGCAGGTTGAAGGTGCCCAGCGGAGGCATCTGCCACACCGCCTGGGGCAGCATTCTGAAGGCGATAACGATAAACAGTTGGGCATCGCAAGAGCGTAACTCCTGGATAAAGGCCTCGTCCTTGAGGCTCACGGGCTGGAGCACAGGCAGGCCGTGCTCCACGGCATAACGCTTGACGTCGCTCTGCTGGAGTTGCCGGCCGCGTCCGGCAGGTTTGTCGGGCATGGTAACCACGGCAGCAATGTTGTAACCGCCGTCAACAAGACGGCTCAGGCTCTCGACAGCAAAGTCGGGCGTGCCGAAAAAAACTATTTTTAAATCCTTTTTTATCATATCAATCGGTTATTGTCTAGATTATCTAGAGGGTCTAGACAATCTAGAGGGTTCAGTTAT
Organism: uncultured Muribaculaceae bacterium; assembly: GCA_964628205.1. GTDB lineage: Bacteria > Bacteroidota > Bacteroidia > Bacteroidales > Muribaculaceae > Sodaliphilus. Next base: position 23,539 of record CAZVMM010000019.1, on the reverse strand, counting down.
CAGAACGACACGCACAGCGCACCGCCCAGCACCCACTGGTGCAGATGCTTGCGGGTACTGGAAGTGAATGTCATGGCAGGATTCCAATCATATCCCTCATATCGGTCCAGAATCTGCGGGGCAAACTCTTCGATGACCTTGAGCGGTGAATAGGAGGACTTGTAGGTCTTGGCCGCATAGTCATAGTCCAAAAACAATCGCCACAGATAGGCATTTTTGTGGGCATAGGTGATGGAGAGGCCGGAACCGAATTTAAACGAATTGCTGGCGCTCAAGTTGATGTAGTCCCACTTGCTGTCGATGGCCTCGTCGGTCGTGACATAGACTCCGTTGATTCGTCTCATCTTATAGCCCTTTAATCGTCCGTCCACGTCCACATCGTCCATCACGCTGCGGCCTGCAAGTAACTTGGTGCCAAATGCAAACCGGGAGGATAGCGGCAGATTGAAGTAAAGGCCGGCGTCGGCAGCAAATTCCGTGATATGGTCACTCAAGACGTTCAGGTCGAGGATTTCGATACCCGACCAGAGATCTGTTTCCTCAAAACTCTTTTTCATGATATTCTCCTCTTCGGTGGCAAACGATGACCACTTCTTGATAGGGGTGGCCTTGACACGCAACCTTGCTCCCACGCCGATGTATCGATTAAAGAAGTAGGCGGCTTCGACGCCCACTGCGGTGGCGTTGCCAAACTCGAGGTTTATGGGCTTGTTGTCATGCTGGTCACCATAGCCGTGGAAGTTAAATGGTGGCAGCACCAGGTGCTTGTTGCCAAAGCCAAAGCCCATCGAGATGGAGAAAAAAGAGGGATTCTTCCTCAAGTCGGTGTGGGTGCTCAGGTCGTTCATCAGCAACCCCCTGTCTTTGAACAGCAAGTCACAGATACCGTATGCTAACTCTGTCGAGAGGATACCGATGCCTGCTCCGGAGAGCACGTCACTGATCCAGTGGCGATTGTTGAGCACGCGCATCACGCCCGTGGCGGTGGCCACCGAAAAGCCTGCGATGGAATACCATGGCGAGCGTGTCAGACCATATTCCTTGTGCAGGATGGTTGCGCCGACAAAGGCTGTCGCGGTGTGCCCCGAGGGCCAGGAATTGTAGGACGAGTCGTCGGGGCGCAACTCCTTGGATGTGTATTTGACGCTGTTGACAATGGCCGCCATCACGCCATAGGAGGCTAACGCTGAGGCGCCTAAACGGGGCCAAGAGGAGCGGCCCTCGACGCCTGCCAACTTGAGACCGACAGTCAAGCCGATGCCTGTAAATTGAGAGTAATCGTCAATCCTGGTGCGAAATTGCTTGAGGAGGCGGATTTTGGAGTTGGGGTTCCGATAGTCCTGTCGAAAGGCCTTTTTTTCACCCTTGATGATCAATCCGGCTAGAAACACGGGAATGCCCACCCACGTCTGGTCTTGCAAGAAGGTGTAGGGCTTGATGCTGTGGTTGGTCGTGTTCTTGAAGAAAGAGATGTCGGGACCACGGTATTTCTTATAGTAGTCTGGAGCGATCTGCAAATCTGTTTGCTGGGCATTCGTCTTGTCAATGAGTGGGATATCGGCACTCGTGGCCTGTGTGGCAGTATCGGGCTGCGCCGACGCAGTGTCGACGGCAGCTGTGGCTATCGCCTCAGCCGTGTTGTCCAGGCATGAGTCGGGTGTCTCATCGGCCATGACGTGAAAACCCGTGAACATCAGTAACAGGGTACATAAAGTGATGTGGATGTGTCGCATAGCGATATTACTTCTGGTTTAATCGTATGTGTAGTGTTTCAGCACCTGGCGGTAGCTGTTGAAGATCTTACTCTTGGATACGAAGCCGACGTATTTGCCCTCCTCGTCGACGACAGGCAGGTTCCATGCCCCGGTGTTGTCAAATGTCTTCATTACGCGCTCCATGGGTGTGCCCACGACCACCTTGGCTGGCGGCAGGGCCATGAAGCGGTTGACGTGCATGCGGCGGTACAGGTCGGGGCGGAACATGATGTTGCGGATGTCGTCGAGCTGCACCACGCCCAGGAGCAGCCCATCGTCATCGATGACGGGGAACAGGTTGCGGTGGCTCTGCGCGATGATGTCGACCATGTCCTTCAGGCTCATGTCGGGGTGTACGGTCGAGAAATCCTTCTCGATGACGCTGTCCATCTTCAGCAGGGTGAGCACGGAGCGGTCCTTCTGGTGGGTGAGCAGCTCACCGCGCTTGGCCAGGCGTCGCGTGTAGATGCCATAGGGGGTGAAGATGCGGCAGATGGCGTAGCTGCTGCCCGACACGATGAGCAGCGGCAGGAACAGTTCGTAGCCGCCTGTCATCTCGGCCGCGAGGAAGATTCCCATCAGTGGCGCGTGCATCACGCCAGCCATCACGCCGGCCATGCCCATGAGGGCAAAATTCTTGATGCTCAGCGGGGTGTCGGTATCAATGATTCCCAGCTGATTGATCAGCAGGGCAAAGAACACGCCCGCCATGCATCCCACGAACAGCGAGGGTGCAAACGTTCCGCCCACGCCGCCACCGCCATTGGTGGCGGCGGTGGCAAACACCTTGAACGCGCCGATGGCGAAGATGAAGATCAATGTGGCGACCACGCTATCGTGGTAGTTGTAGAAGAGGCTGTGGTCAAAGATTGCCGTCACATCGCCGTTGATCAGGCGGGTAATGCTGCCATATCCCTCGCCATAGAGCGGTGGCATCAGGTAGATGAGCAGGCTCAGCATGATTCCCCCCACAGCGAATTTCACCCAGCGGTTGCGCAGCTTCTTGAAGACCCCTTCCAGCCAGTCGATGACGGTGATGAAATAGAGCGACACGCAGCCGCAGAAGATGCCCAGCAGCACCACAAACGGGATGCGCGAGGCAAAGAACGGTTCACTCTGGGTGAAGAAGAACTCCACGTTGTAGCCCGTGAACACATAGGCCACCGTCGCGCCAGCCACCGATGCTGTGATCAGCGGGATGGCAGCACCCGCGGTGAGGTCGAGCATGAGCACCTCGATGGTGAACAGCATGCCCGCAATGGGGGCCTTGAAGATGCCGGCGATACCCGCCGCGGCGCCACAGGCCACGAGCATGGCGAGCGTCTGGGGTGGCAGCCTGAAGGCTTGACCCAGGTTGCTGCCGATGGCGGCACCGGTGAACACGATGGGACCCTCGGCACCCACCGATCCGCCAAAGCCGATGGTCACCGATGATGCCAGCAACGAGGAGTACATGTTGTGGATCTTGAGGCGGCTCTTCTTGAGCGCCAGGGCATAGAGCACGCGTGTCACACCATGTGAGATGGGTTCGCGAGCGATGTAGTAGACATAGAGGCTCGCCAGCAGAATGCCGATGGCGGGAAACACCAGATAGAGCAGGTTGTCGCCCTCGATGTCAAAGCGGCTGGTAAGGAATCCCGCAATCAGGCCGATCAGTGTCTTGAGCAACACGGCAGCCAGTCCCGAGGCGATGCCCACAACCAGAGCGAGCATGGCGACAAATGTTTTCTCGGGAATGTGCTTCTCGCGCCACAAGAGCAACCTCATCCACCAGCTGCTGCCATCGCTGCCGGCGGTGTGGTTGGCATTGTCACCAGGATGAGATGTAATCGTGCTAGCTGCCATTACATTCCACGCCCTGTAAAGACGATTTTAATCGTGTAGATGAGTATCTTCAAGTCGTTGAGTAACGACATGTTGTCGAGGTACATCAGGTCATACTTCACGCGCTCAACCATCTCGTCAAGGTTCTTGGCGTAGCCAAACTTAACCATGCCCATCGAGGTGATGCCGGGGCGCACCTGGTGCAGTAGGGCATAGGCTGGCACGCGCTGGATGATCTGGTCGATGTAGTACTTGCGCTCGGGTCGCGGTCCCACCATGGCCATGTCGCCCTTGAGGACATTCCAGAACTGAGGCAATTCATCGATGCGGTACTTGCGCATGAAGCGGCCAAAGGGGGTAATGCGCGGGTCGTCGTCCTGGGACAGCTGGGGTTGTCCGCCGACCTCGGCATCCTGGACCATCGAGCGGAATTTGATGATGTTGAAGGGCTTGTTGTGCAGGCCGATGCGCTCTTGCAGGTAGAAGATGGGCCCGGGGCTGGTAGCCTTGATGACACAGGCCACAACGGCATACAGGGGCATGAGCGCTATGAGGGCGACAACCGACACGATCACGTCGATGGCGCGCTTGATGTTCTTGCCGCTATCGCTCATGCTGCTGCGCGAGATGTTCACCAGCGGTTCGCCATAGAAGTCCGAAATGCGCACTTGGGATTGTATCATGTTGAACCGCTCGGGCGAGATCATGATGGGCAGGCCCAGGCCGAAGAGTTTGTTCAGCGTGTTCATGGTCTGGTGGGAATCGTCACGCGTGGGCACCACGATGAGTTCCCAGATGCCCTCCTTATCACACACCTCCTTGAGCTCGTCCAGTTCATAGCAGGGCAGGGGATTGCCCTTAACGGGATTCTCACCAGGGATGTTGACATATCCCCTGATGTCGTAGCCCGATGAGCGCCGCTTGGCGTTCAGCTTGTTGACAAAGGTGACCGCTGCAGAGCCGCTGCCGATGACCAGGGCCGGGAAAGTCCACTTGCGTGACTTGATCTTGTTCGAGGCCACGTTGGTGATAATGGCACGCATGCAATAGACGAAGCCAAACAGCAGTGCCCACAGGATGAAGATCATCTCGTAGTCGCTGCCGCGCACACCGATCACATCATTGATCAGCGCAAGGAAGAAAATCAGCAGCGTGTTGATCACGGCGCTGGCTGCTGTGGTGAGCAGCTCCTGGATGCGCGACTTGCGGCACACGTTGTTGTAGTAGCCGCTGAAGGCGTAAGTCACCATCATCAGCAACGGGAAGAAAATCTGGCCTGCTACTACCATGTTGCTCTTGAGGTAGCTTACCAGGTATTCGTGACCGGTGACGGCCCCCATCTGCCATCGCGCACAGTTATAAGTGAGCCAGGCGATATTAGACATCACGAAGTCGCCCACCACATACTTGATGCGTTGGCGGTGGGCCTTGTTGTTGATGTCTAACCTGATTTTCATGCCTTAGTCAGTATTGAGGGGTTATCTGATGATCTTGAAGGTGCCATCACGCCCCAGCAGGATGATGTTCGACGGCTGGTGGGGCGACGTGTCGCCACGGCGGTATTCCACGGCATAGTCCACTCCTTGGACGATCGACGGGTCGATCTCAGCAAATGTCCGTGCCGTGGGCTGTCCACTGACGTTTGCTGACGTTGACACGATGGGCTTGCCGAAACGCTGGCACAGCCGGTGGCAGAATTCGTCATTGGGGATGCGGATTCCCACGCTGTCCTCGTCGCCCAGCACGTTGGGCGCCAGGTTGTAGGCTCCCTCATAGATGATGGTCAGCGGCTTGACGGCCACGTCGATGAGCTCGCGTGCGATCATCGGCACATCGACCACGTAGTGATCCAGGTGGTCCGCACTGTCGATGAGCACGATTAGGGCCTTGCTGTCGTCGCGCTGCTTGAGCCGATAGACACGGCTCACGGCCTCAGCATTGGTAGCATCACACCCGATTCCCCAAACGGTGTCGGTGGGGTAGAGGATCAGACCACCTGCGCTCAACGTCTTGAGGCATTGTGAGATATCGGCTTCTTGTAGCGCTCTGGTTTTCTGTATTTGATCTTTAGTTGGACTCATTTTTGATGGTTTACAATATGCAAAGATAAACCAAAGATATTATACCTGCAACACTTCAAGTGAAAATAAAAGCAACTCGGGCAACCCAGACAATGACAATCATGCCGTCCTGGGTTGCCCAAATTGTTGTTATTGATACCACGGTTCCGGGATGGAAACGTGTTTATGGCCCATACTCCCTTCTGCTGGGATGGTGAGTGGGCTTACTTGGCCTGCTGCTTGGCCCAGCTGTCCTTCAAGCCGATGGTGCGGTTGAATACCAGGTGCCCTTCGGTGGTGTCGGGATCGACGGTGAAGTAGCCGATGCGCTGGAACTGGAAGGTGTCGCCCACCTTGGCAGTCTCGGCCAGGAATGGCTCGATTTTGGCATCGGTGATGACGCGCAGCGATTCGGGATTGAGCAGCTCGCGGAAGTCGTGCTCGGTGTCGGCGCTGGGATTCTCGACGGCAAACAGGCGGTCATAGAGCCTTACCTCGGCATCCACGCAGTGGCGTGCACTCACCCAGTGAAGCGTGCCCTTGACCTTGCGCTGACTGCCGGCACTGCCGCTCAGCGTGTCAGGGTCGTAGGTGCACTGAATCTCCACGACGTTGCCGTCGGCATCCTTGGTGCAGCCAGTGCACATGATGATGTAAGCTCCCTTGAGACGCACCTCCTTGCCTGGGGTGAGACGGAAGAATTTTTTGGGTGGCTCCTCCATGAAGTCGTCGCGCTCGATGTAGATCTCGCGTGAGAAGGGCATCTGGTGCTTGCCGGCATTCTCCTGCTCGGGGTTGTTGTCCATCTCCATCATCTCCACCTTGTCCTCGGGATAGTTGGTGATGACGACCTTGACGGGGTTTACGACAGCGCTCACGCGACCAGCGTGGTGGTTGAGCTCCTCGCGGATGTTGTGCTCCAGCAGGCCGATGTCGTTCAGTGCCTCATACTTGGTATAGCCGATGTCCTCGATGAAGTTCTTGATGCTCTGGGCAGTGTAGCCGCGGCGGCGCAGGCCGCACAGGGTGGGCATGCGGGGGTCGTCCCAACCGGCCACAAGGCCTTCCTTGACGAGTTGCAGCAGTTTGCGCTTGCTCATCACGGTGTAGGTGAGATTCAAACGGTTGAACTCGATCTGACGGGGGCAGTACTCGGCTGCACTCTCACCGGCCAGCTCGTGGACAAAGTAGTCATACAGGTCGCGGTGGGGAACAAACTCCAGCGTGCATATCGAGTGGGTCACGCCCTCGAAGTAGTCGCTCTGGCCGTGGGCAAAGTCGTACATCGGGTACACGTTCCACTTGGTGCCAGTGCGCCAGTGCGGCGTCTTGATGATGCGGTAGATGATCGGGTCGCGGAAGTGCATGTTGCTCGACGCCATGTCGATCTTGGCACGCAGCACGTGGCTACCCTCGTCAAACTCGCCCGCGTTCATCCGCTGGAACAGGTCCAGGTTCTCTTCAACACTGCGGTCACGGTAGGGGCTGTTGGTGCCAGGCGTGGTGGGTGTGCCCTTCTGCTGTGCGATCTGCTCACTCGTCTGGTCGTCGACGTAGGCCTTGCCCTCCTTGATCAGGCGAATAGCGAAGTCATAGAGTTTTGGGAAATAGTCGCTGGCATAGTACAGACGGTCGCCCCAGTCATAGCCCAGCCAGTGGATGTCGCGCATGATGGCCTCGACATACTCGGTGTCCTCCTTTTGGGGGTTGGTGTCGTCAAATCGCAGGTTACAGGTGCCGCCAAACATCTCGGCGACGCCAAAGTCCATGCAGATGGCCTTGGCATGGCCGATGTGCAGGTAGCCGTTGGGCTCAGGCGGGAAACGCGTATTCAGGCGTCCTCCGTTCTTCCCAGCGGCCAGATCCTCGGCCACAAACTGCTGTACAAAATTCAAGGGCTTCTTCTCCTCGGCCCCAGCGTTGATATTCTCAATATTCTCCGCCATAGTAAATATAAATGTATCTGGTTTTAAAGAATTTCTCTGAATCAAACCGCAAAAATACAAAAAAAACTCACAACGCACCCACACATACCCCCGATAATTTCATCTGGGACACAGGTCGAGAGTGTGTGTGGCCGAGAGTGTACCGCAGGCGCTGTGGTGATTAGCCTCTGACGTAGTGGGGCATCTCCTGGGGTATGACCATCGAGATCTCTACCATGCCCCAGACCTTGCCGTTGCTGCGCCATGGAGTTTGATAGATCATCTTCTTGACTCCCTGCTTGTCGATGGTATAGCAGTTGACGGTGTCGGTCTCGATCATGTGGCGGATTTTTTCCTGAGACTTTGCACTGTGACAGGGCATCAGGTTCTGACCCAGCATCGTGCGGCCCTCCTTGTCGAAGGTGGCACGAGAGCGCTCATTCATGAAGATCACTTTACCCTCCAGATCACACACGGTAATGGCACAATGGGTGCCTTCGGCCCATGCCAGGGCCTCTTCTATATCTTTGAATTGCTCGTTCATTTTAATTTGTTGCTTTTTAAGAAATGGGACTAAAGAAGAACCGTCGCCTTGTCCCGGTTAACGGTTGACGACGTTGATGGGCTTGCCGTCGAGGTAGGCGGCGACATTCTGGGTAATGGCGTCCATCAGGCGCACGCGGGCTTCGAAACTGGTCCAGCCGATGTGGGGTGTGATGTAGCAGTTGCGGGCCTTGAGCAGCGGGTGGTCGGCAGCGGGCGGCTCCACGCTGGTGCAGTCAATGGCTGCCGCATACAGGTGGCCGCTATTGAGTGCGTCGGCCAGGTCTTGCTCGATGATGAGGGCGCCACGTGCCATGTTGAGCACGATGGAACCCTGCTTCATCATGGCCAGCCCCTGGGCGTTGATCATGCCTGTGGTGTCGGCGTTAAGCGGGCAGTGCAGGGTAAGCACGTCACTGGTGCGCAACAGGTGCTCCAGGTTGTCGGCCTTAACGATGCCCTCGGGTAATTCGTCGGGCTTCTTGCTGGTGAGGGCCATCACACGCATGTTCATCGCCAGGGCCATACGGGCCACAGCTTTGCCGATGTTGCCCAGACCGACGATACCCATCTGCTTGCCGGCCAGCTCAATCAGGGGCGTGTTGAAGTAGGCGTAACTGCCGCAGTTGGTCCACTTCAGGTCGTGAGCCTCGTCGGTGTAGTGCTGCGGCTGCCAGCAGATGTTCAGCAGGTGGGCGATGGTGAGTTGGGCTACGCTGTCGGTGCTGTAAGCAGGCACATTGGTCACAATGATGCCACGGCGGCGGGCCTCGGCAATGTCCACGATGTTAAATCCGGTGGCCATTACGCCGATATACTTGAGCTCGGGCAGCTGGGCCATAGCAGCGGCGTCGATGGGCACCTTGTTGGTCAAGACCATCTCGGCATTCTTGCATCGCTCGATAACGGTGTCGGCGCTGCCAAAGTCATGAATGTCACACGGGGCAAGTGCCCTCATCGGTTCCCAAGAGAGGTCGCCGGGGTTGCCGGCATATCCGTCAAGGATAACTATCTTTCTCATAATAAAATAATGCGCTTTATTCAGGAGGATTAAAATGGTTAATTATTTCACAAAATTAAGTGAAAAATGCCAAATGACAAAAAATATAGCTAATTTTGCACACATAAATAAATATTAACGGAATGGACAACAAGAAATTGGTTGAAATTCTCGCTGCCAATCTAGGTCGCTCAACACAGGACGTGAAAAAGCTGCTCGAGGGTTTTGCGGGCGTGTTGCGTTCGCGTTGCGGCGAAATGGACACGGTGCAATTACCCGGATTTGGCGCATTTGAGCCCAAGAAACGTAATGAGCGTGTGATGGTTAACCCCGCCACCGGTAAGCGTGTGCTCATCCCTCCCAAGATTGCTCTGGGTTTCAAGGTGAGTCGGGTTTTGAGCGCAAAAATTAAGTAACGCCAGAAAGAGTACCAGAACTATGAACGAGAAAATCACTTTTAGCGAAATCACTCAACTGTTGGCTAAGTCGACCTCGACATCAAAGCGCATGTGTGAACTCTTTCTGCGCGAACTCATCGCTACCGTATCCCAAGCCCTCATCGATGGCGAGGATGTGAAGATCAAGGGTATCGGCACGTTTAAGGTGGTACAGATCAAGCCACGAAAGGGCGTGAATGTGAACACAGGCACCACGATGGAGGTGGGAGGGCATGGCAAAGTCTCTTTTACCCCCGATAAAGCTTTGGCAGAATTTATCAATCAGCCTTTTGCCCACTTCGAGACAGTCGTGCTTGAAGACGCCATGACCGATGAGAAACTGGCCGCTATTGATAAGGATTATCCCTCGGTTCTTGACGGAGAGCAGGAATCGGAATCCGATTCTGAGCCAGCTCACGCTCCCGAGCCCGAGCCAGTTTCCGGCTCTCCCGCTGAACCAGAACCCATCGACGAGGAGACTCCTCCCGTTGTCGAGCCTGCGCTTCCTGTTGTCGAGCCTGCGCCTGCTATCGAACCGGCCCTGGGCAGGCCTGTGTCGCGCCCCATGCTGGTGGGTATCCCCATCGATGGCCCGACCCAACCCGTTCCTGAACCCGAGCCCGAGGAACAGACTGCCGCCGATGACTACTTCTATCGTCCTGAGCCCCGCAATGCCTATACACCCACGCCCGAGCAGGTCGAGGCCGCCTCGCCCCGCAAGCGTGATTACCGCTGGCTGATTCTCGTGGCGGGCATCCTGATAGGTTTCCTGCTATCCTGGCTATTGATGCGCGGGTGCAGCAAGAGTGAAGCAGAGCCCCAAGAGGTCGCAGTGCCCGCCGATACGGTGGTCCAGGCCGAAGAAGAGCCTGTAGTGGTGACCGAAACGATAACCAACATGAATGTCTTGACTACCATGGCCGAGAAGCACTATGGCAGCCAGTGGTTCTGGGTATACATCTACGAGGAAAACAAGGACAAAATCAGTGATCCCAACAATGTGCCGCTGGGCACCGTCGTGGTTATCCCGCCGGCCGAAAAATATGACATTGACGTTAAGAATCCCCAAAGCCTGAAGAAGGCCAAGATGCAATCCTGGAAACTGTTTAAAGGCAGATGATCCCTCTCGATAATGCAGCAGTGAGACGGCAGGACCGTCTGCTCGACGAGTCGTGCGTCCTGAAGCTTCTGCGCACGGCCGAGTGGGGTGTGCTGTCGATGATAGGCGAGGACAATGCCCCCTATGGCTTGCCGCTCAACTATGTGTGGGACGGTAATAATACATTATATATACATTGTGCCCCTGAGGGCCGAAAACTGCGTTGCCTGGATCATGAGCCGCGGATCTCGTTCTGCATTGTGGGCCGTGTCAACTTGTTGCCTTCACGCTTCACTACTGAGTACGAGAGTATCGTGCTGACAGGAGTAGCCAGCCGACATCTTGGCGATGAAGAGAAAAAGCATGCTCTGGAATTGCTGCTGGACAAGTTATCGCCCAAAGATAAGGCCGTGGGCATGAAATATGCCGCGGCATCGTTCCACCGCGTGGAAATCCTGCGTCTCGAGATTACGTCATGGACGGGCAAACGCAAACAGATCCCCGCCGTCGATTGAGGCAGGGACCTGCATAGTCGTTTCAGAATTTGCTTCGTCAGAATCCTTTCCAATTCTGCATCCAAAATTCCCGCGCCATCTGTTGCCAGCGATAAGCGGCGGCACCCAGGCAGTCGGCCGTGTAGTCATTGAGCAACTGGGCGGCGCTGCCCTTATCGGTGTTTTGGAGCTCCTGCCATGTCTTCTCGATCATGGGCAGTTCGCGCAGACCCTTCTCCAGGAAGTGGTCGCGGGCGGGCTCCAGCGTCTTGCGGTATACGCCCCAGCGCAGGCTGGCCAGGCGGTTGGCCTTGCGGAACTGCCAGAGCACTGTCGCGTCGTCCTCGCCTCCGTGCCCACACACCTTCATCGATGCGGGCAGGTCGGTATTGCCGCAGAAGATGGGGAACCTGGGGCTCTCGCCCGGGTTGTCCAGTGCCATCCATGCTACACCGCCAATCTCGTCGGGAAGCCACGAGCGAAGCTGTATCACGGTGCTATAGGAGCACCAGGGAACGCTCACGGTACGTGTCCATTTCATCGCCGAGTCGCCCATGGCATAGAACATCGCCAGCTGCTCGTTGGTGATCCAGGGATTGGCCACGGGCGAGACAATGCTGTCTGGCTCATTGGGGTTGATGTTGCCCTGCTTGTCCTTGTGCTTGGGGTTAGGAATCTTGTGGCGTGCGCTCAAGTCGAGTTGTGAGCCCTCATAGTAGCTGCCCAGCAGGCGCGACACGTCCTGTACGCTCACTTTCTTGTCGGGCTTGATGCTCAGCGGCAGGTTCTCGATGGTGTCGGTCAAGTGCAGTGATGGCGCCAGCTGCTGCATGATGTACAGTTCGCGCGTGCTGTAATTCTTGACCTGCTTCAGGTAATTGGTTCCGCTGTAAGCCTTCCAGAAGCAGAAGGGCTCCTTGCCGTCCCAGAGCTTGAGTTTGCGTGCGACCTCGAGCACGTTGTCCGATGCCATGTAGTGGTCCGGGTCGTTGAGGTCGAGGGTGCTGATGCGTGAGATGTTGGCCGACACAGTGATCTCGTCGTCAGGAATCCTGACGGCAGCCCACACGCCGCCCACCTTCTTGGGTCCCTCGCCAAAGACCTCAAATATCCATGCCTCATTCTTGTCGGCAATGGTCAGGCACTCACCGCTGTCGCCATAACCGTATTTCTTGACCAGTTCGCCCATCAGGCGTATGGCCTCGCGTGCCGTGGTGCAACGCTCCAGAGCGATACGTGCCAGCTCCTCGATCATGAACATGCCCTGATTGTTGCGCAGCGTGTCTCGGCCCGAGATAGTGGTCTCTCCCATGGCCAGCTGCTTCTCGTTCAGGCAGGGGTAGGCGGTGTCCAGAAATCGGTAGGTGTGGCGCACCTGCGGTATCGTGCCTGTCTGCACCATTCCTGTCACGTCACGCGGCGATAGTGTGTGGAAACGGTCGCGATACACGGCAGTGACCGTGTCGCGGGCATAGTCGCGGGCGGGTGTCATGGTCATCCATGTGCGGTACCGGGAGTCACAGGTGTGAGAGGTGATAACAGAGCCGTCGGCAGACGCCAACCGGCCCACCATAATGCTAGTGCACGACTCGGTCATGTGGTCCATGTCCTGGCCGCAGACCGTGGTTGAGAATGCCATCACCAGGATGGCAGCGATAAGTGATTTCTTCATGCTGATATTGAATGGTTGTCATTGAATACTTGATACAAAGGTAATGCATTTTTTTGAGTCTCAAAAAAAAGTAGTACCTTTGTGCCGTGATTCAATGAGTTTGGGGTGCTCCCTAGAATCAGGGGCTGAGAACATACCCATCGGATCTGAACCGGACAATGCCGGCGTAGAGAACAACTTATTAATTAAACTAACAATGAAGAAAGTCTTACTGACGGTTGCCACGTCGCTGGCAACCCTTGTTGCGGCGGCACAGCCCGCGGCAACCGACACAGTGCCCACCGTCGACCTGAGCGAGGTGGAGGTGCTGGGTACGCGTGCATCCGAGAGCACTCCCATGGCGTTTACCAGCGTGAATGCCAAGCAGATTGCTTCCGTGAACCATGGCTTGGACATCCCGTTCCTGTTGTCGATGACCCCATCGGTCATTACCACAAGTGATGCTGGAGCCGGTGTCGGCTACACATCGATGCGTGTGCGTGGCACAGATGCTACCCGTATCAATATCACCGTCAATGACATCCCGATGAATGATGCCGAGAGTCACAGCATCTATTGGGTGAATACGCCCGACTTCGCCTCGTCGGTGCGCGACGTGCAGGTGCAGCGCGGCGTGGGCACGTCGACCAATGGCTCGGGAGCTTTTGGCGCCAGCGTGAACATGCGCACCCAGGGCTTCTCGCGTGACCCGTTTGCCGAGTTGTCGGGCAGCTATGGCTCGTTTAACACCAACAAGGAGACCCTGCGCGTGAGCAGTGGCATCCTGGGCGACCACTGGGCCGTTGAGGCCCGCCTGTCACACATCGGCAGCGACGGCTATCGTGACCGTGCCAGCAGCAAACTTTTCAGCTACTTTGGCCAGCTGGGCTACTTCAACGACAAGACCTCGGTGAGGTTCATCACCTTTGGTGGCAAGGAGGATACATACCATGCCTGGGACGGCATCAGCCGTGACGACCTTAAGAACAACCGCACCTACAACCCCAACGGCGAAATCAAGCATGACGGCAAGGTGACGGGCTTCTATCAGGACCAGAAGGACATCTATCGCCAGACCCACTATCAACTGATCTGGAACCAGACGTTCACCCCCATGTGGAAACTGAACCTGGCACTGCACTACACCGACGGTTTTGGCTATTATCAGGAGTACAAAAATGCGCGCACGCTCAAGGAGTATGCCCTGCAACCCGTTGTGACTGCCGAGGGTACCAACAAGAAGGCGAGCCTGGTGCGCAAGAAATGTGTGGATAGCGGTTTTGGCGGTGGCGTTTTCTCGTTGCAGTACAGTGGCGAGCGTTTGGGTCTCACGCTGGGTGGCGGCATCAATCGTTACAGCAACGATCACTATGGTCAAGTCATCTGGGTGGAGAATTACACGAGCACACTGGCCCCCGACCATGAGTATTACCGTAACAACGGGCGCAAGACGGATGTCAACATTTACATCAAGGGAAATTATGTCATCACTGGAGGCTTGAGCGCCTATGCCGATCTGCAGTATCGCCACATCGATTACCGCATCACAGGCAACAACGATAAGTGGGACTGGACTGCAGATCCCGAGCGCCTGCAGGCCCTCGACATCGACGAGCCCTTCAACTTCTTCAACCCCAAGGCTGGTCTGAACTGGCAGATTGATGCCAGGAACCGTGCCTATGCCTCGTTTGCCGTTGCACAGAAGGAGCCCACCCGCAACAACTACACCGACGGCTTGTTCCTCAAGCATCCCACGAGCGAGAAACTCCTGGACTGGGAGGTCGGTTACGAGTTCCGTAGCGGCAACTTCATCGGTGGCGCCAACTTCTACTATATGAATTACAAGGACCAGTTGGTGCTCAATGGCAAGATCAATGAGATTGGTGAGCTGATGGCCGAAAACGTGCCTAATAGCTATCGAATGGGTGTGGAACTCGTCGCCGGCTACCGCTTTACCGACTGGTTGCGTTGGGATGTGAACGCCACCTTCTCGCGTAACCGCATCAAGGATTATGTGGGGTACGTGAGCGACTACGATGCCGATACTTGGGACGACATGTGGACCCAGACTGAGATCCATGCCGGCTCCACGACCATCGCCTTCTCGCCCAGCGTGACTGTGGGCAGCATGATCGCTCTGGATTACAAGGGCTTCACCGCCTCGTTGCAGTCGCAGTATGTTTCGCGCCAGTATCTCGATAACTTCGAGCGCAAAGAGGACTCGCTGGACCCCTATTTCGTCAACAATCTGGACGTGGCCTACACCTTCAAGTTGCCGAGCATCCGCAGTATCACCGTGGGCGCCACCATCTACAACTTGTTCAACGAGAAGTATGAGACCAATGGTTACTCGATGACCAGCGCCTTGTATCCCGGCGGAAGCAAGGACAACCAGTATACCCTGGTGAGTGATCCGCGTTTCTACCCCATGGCTGGCATCAATGCCCTGGGACATATCACTTTACGCTTCTAAGAATCGTTGACAGTGAATCGTTGACAGTTAGAACTGACAACTTAAGCAATGTCTGCCATCCTGCAATACTTTGCCGACTTCACTTGGGTCAAGGCCATTGACATGGCTGGCCTGGTGTTGGGGCTTATTTACTTGTGGCTCGAGTACAAGGCGAGCATCTGGCTGTGGCTTGCCGGTGTTATCATGCCCATAGTCCACGGTTACCTCTACTGGGAGCGTGGACTGTATGCCGACTTCGGCATGGAGATTTATTATGTGTTCGCTGCCATCTATGGCTATGTGCTGTGGCACTGGCATAGCCGCCGCGGCGGTGGGGACAAGAAGGCCGAGAAAGCCGTTTCCCGTTTCCCGCTGCGGCTGGTGTTGCCTGTGGCACTCATTGGTCTGGCGCTGTGGGCACTCATCTACTGGATACTGGTGAGGTTCACCGACAGCAGCGTGCCCCTGTGTGACAGTTTCACAACGGCCCTGAGCATGGTGGCTATGTGGGCCCTGGCCCAGAAGTATGCCGAGCAGTGGCTGTTGTGGTTTGTCGTCGATGCCGTGTGCACCGTGCTCTATGTCTATAAGCAGATACCGTTTACCGCCGCGCTCTACGCCTTCTACACTGTCATCGCCCTGCTGGGTTACCGCAAGTGGCTTCGCATGATACCATCAACTGATATTAGTCAAACAACCTGAACAACTATAAACAACAGTTGTTTTATTAGGCGAGGCCGCGGACACGCAGGATGTAGTCCAGCAGACGCTTGTAGAACGGGTGGCGTGTCATTGTCGTGGCATCGCCCAGGATGAACAGCTTCATGCGGGCTCGGGTGATGGCCACGTTCATGCGGCGCAGGTCGCGCAGAAAACCGATTTGGCCCGCATCGTTGGCGCGTACCAGCGAGATGAGGATAATGTCGCGTTCCTGGCCCTGGAAACCATCAACGGTGTTGACCGTGATCAGGTGTCGGAACGGCTTGAAGAATGCCCGTTTCTTGAGTAACCGTCTAAGGTATTGTACCTGTGCCCGATAGGGCGAGATGATGCCCACGTCGATGCGGTCGTCCAGGATGCGCTGCTTGCCGATGCGCTGGAAGTAGATCTGCAGCAGGCTCAACGTGAGGTTGGCTTCACCCTTGTTAATGCGGCCAAAGGTCTCACCGACAAACTGTTCCCTGAAGTTGTTCTGTTCCTCCTCGCCAAGGTCGATAGCCGAGGTGTCGAACCACAGGATGGGGGCATCGCCCTCATGGATCACGCGGTGGGCCACCTCGGGCGCCGACTTCATCTGCCCGTGGTAGAAGTAATCGCTGCTGAACTGCATGATCTCGTCGTTCATGCGATATTGCACTTGCAGCAGCGAGACGCATTCGGGCTTGTTCTTGACAATGCGCTCCATCAGCGTGATGCCCAGTCCGCCTTTAAGGGCTTCCAGGCTCTTGACCGTGGGAGGCAGCTGGCAATGGTCGCCGGCCAGGATCACGCGGCTGGCGCGGCGTATGGGGATCCAGCAGGCGGCTTCCAGGGCTTGGGCCGCTTCGTCGATAAACACGGTGCCAAAGCGCTTGCCGTCGAGCAATTTGTTGCCCGCTCCCACGAGGGTGGAGGCGATGACGCGCACTTGCCCAAAGATGTCCGTGTTGATGCGCACTTCGAGCTCTACGGCCAGTTCCTTGAGGCGTTCGATTATCTGGTGCAGGCGCTCGCCCCTGTCGCGGCGTCCCTGTCTCAACTCGCGCATGTCGCGCCTAACTTGCCACAGCTTGGGATAGTCGGGATGGTCGGCAAAGCGTCGCTCGTAAGTAAAGCTCAGCATCTTGTCGTTGACGCGTGTGGGGTTGCCTAGCCGCAGCACGGGAATGCCGCAATCGACCAGCTTCTCGCTGATCCAGTCGACGGCAGTATTGCTCTGGGCGCACACGAGCACTTGGGTCTCTCGCATCAGCGTCTCGCTAATGGCCTCGACCAGTGTCGTCGTTTTGCCCGTGCCGGGAGGACCGTGCAGCACCCGCACGTCCTTGGCCCGCAGCACGTCGTTGACGGCACGCTCCTGGCTGGTGTTGAGCCATGGGAAACGCATGGCATCGAAGGTGAACACCTCGGCAGGCTGGTGCCCATAGAACAGGTCGCGCAGATAGGCCAGGCGGGTTCCCCGGGCGCTGATGACGCGCTCCAGGGCATCAAACATCATGCGGTAGCTCGTCTCGTCGAAGAACAGTTGCACACCCATAGGCAACTGAGCGTTCTGCAGTTCCAGCGCATGGCCCTCAGGGATGGCAACCACCATCCGGTCCCCGTCCACGTAGGATATGTTGCCTGTGAAATTGAAGAAACGGATATGTCCTGCCCGCTTCAGATCCCCGTCGGGCACCTCGGCGCAGAAGAAGACCACAGGCTTGCCGTACTCGAAGTTGTGGTCAATCTCCTCATCGGCCTTGCGTGTGACCTCGATGCAGTACTGGTTGAGGGAGTTGAAGTAGGCACGGCCGACGTGTAGGGGAAACCAAGCGTCGCCGCGCGTCACCTTGCGGGCCAGCCCCATCGACTCACTGTGCAGGCGATAGGCTTCCTTCTCCTCCAGGTATTCCACTCGGAGAAGTTCCCGCTGCACCTGCAACTGCGCTATACCTGACCCATTACTCATAACCTCAATCTATTGCCGGTGTTGTCGTTCGGTGTCAGAAGCCCGATAGGACTACCCACGTTATCGTTCGGTGTCAGAAGCCCGTTAGGACTACCCACGTTGTCGTTCGGTGTCAGAAGCCCGTTAGGACTACCCACGTTGTCGTGTGCTGTCAGAAGCCCGTTAGGGCTGGTCCGAGTATAGGCAGGGGTGCAGTGAGGCGAAGCCGAACGGAACCCCTGTGTCATGTCGGCACCCCGCCCAATATTTAGCCCCGTAGGGGCGGCACTGTTACAAATAGCGTTCATCATAATCAATTCCATTGGCTTTGAGAAACGCTTTATATTCATCCATAAATGTTCGCACTTTATGGTGTTCTTGCTGATGGCGTATATATTGAATCACCTTGGGCAAAACTGACGTGCTTACCGAATAGGCGGCATATCCCTCTTGCCAGGCGAACGCGCCATAATAGTGTGGGTCGAGGGTTTTTATCCATCTGCTACTCTCTGCTTTCACCTTTCTTACAAAATCGACAAGAGCCATGGTTTTAGGTAATGAACACAAGAGATGAACGTGGTCAGACATTCCTCCCACCTCAATCTGCACGCCTCCCATCCCTTTGACAATACCAGCGATATATTGGTGGAGGTGTGTGAGATCTTTGTCCAATACGTCAGTGGTTTTGGCCTTAGTGTGGAAAATGATATGTGGGTCATTCTTGACGAATGTATTAGCCATTTTGCATATTGTTATGCCGCCCCTACGGGGCTAATTAAAAATTGATATTGTTCGTTGGTCACAGGGGTTGCGCTTCGCTTCACCCCTGCCTATGCTCTGGTGGCCCCGATGGGGCTCTCGTCTATTGGCGGTGGTTGAGGAACCAGCGCATGAGGTCGAGGCTCATGGTAAGGTCGCCCTGGTGGATGTACTTGCCGCGGTTGGCATCGAGTTTGTTGAGCAGTTGTTCGGCTTTGGGGCGGTCTCCCTCTAGGGCGAGGGCTACAGCCATGGTTGTCATCTGCTTGTCGCTCTGCGTCGGGGCGTGGTGGGTGACATACTTGACGACCTCATCGGTGTAGTGCTTGCGCGCTTCCTCGTCACGACCCGTGGCGATGCATGCCAGTGTCATCATGTTCTCCAGTTCCAACTGGTACAGGGGCATGATGTCGCTCTTGTGACTGAGCGCCTCGGTGAGTTGCTGGTAGGACTCTTCCCACTGGTACTGGGCCTGATTGCGCGTCGCCGAGGCCAGCACGGTGACAGCGTGCAAGGGGTTTTTCCAGTCGATAGGGTCGGGGATGTTGAAAAGGCGTTCAGGCATCTCGCTGTAGGTCTTGCCTTCCTGGTTGAGTGCGTTGAGTTCGAGGATGTTGCATAAACTCTGCTTGGCTGCTGGGTCTTTCTCCAGCTGCAATAGGTTGTAGCCGTCGTTGGCAACTCCGCCCAGTTTCATGGGGATGCCGTTGGTCAACACCCCAAAAATGCCAAATAGCGCCATCATCCCGAGCAGTATGTTCAGCCATTCAGGCAGGTCCAGGGCCCATATCAGCACGATGGAGAGCAGGGTGATGATGAGTTGGACGAGCACGCCGCCGGCATTGTACCACCGCGTGTCGATTTCCTCCAGCGGTTTGTCGGGTGGAGCCATCAGGCACTGTCCGCCTGTTCCCTCCAACTCAAAGTTGCGCCACAGCAGGCGTCCGTCCTTGCGGATAAGCGTCCAGTTAAAGAAACGGAACGACACGAACTTGTAGCCCGTCAGCAGTCCAGCCACCAGGTGTCCTCCCTCATGGATGATAATATTCAGGATAGCGGCAAGCAGGGCAGCGAGCAGTATCCAGGCGATGCCGACAACTTTCTGCAGGGTGAGCTTGCCGAAGATGGTCCTCGCCACTGTCATGACCGATTCGCCGTCGATCAACGCAACGATGGGGATGATAATAATCATGCCGATAAGCGCCCCTAGAAGAAGGCCTCCAATGAGTCTTAATAACAATTTCATCTCTAAAAACTGTTTTTGCTATTACCGACCACAAAGGTAATCATTTTTTACTTTCCCTATAACTCTTGAGGGCGTGTTGTCCGTTCATTCGTTCGTACGTTCAAATGAACGGACAGGTCCTTGTCATCTGGAGTTATGGGGATGGCATAGCCTTTCTTGTTTTCATATTGAAATGTTCTGCGAGTTGTGCGGGTTATTCTAAAAAAACTTTGTACCTTTGCAGTTTGAATTGTCGTACTGTTGTAGGGTACGACGCAAACCAATAAATATCAATAACTTAATATGATTAACATCAAGTTTCCTGACGGCAATGTGCGCCAATATGAGGATGGAGTGACCCCTCTGGACATTGCCAAGAGCATTAGCGATGGCTTTGCACGCAACGTGCTGGCCGCATCATTAAACGACGAGGAATGGGATATCTCACGCCCCATTTGTATGGATGGCGATATCAAGTTCTTCAAGTGGGAGGACGCCGAGGGCAAGCACGCCTTCTGGCACACGTCGGCTCACCTGCTGGCTGAGGCCCTGCAGGAGCTGTACCC
Organism: uncultured Muribaculaceae bacterium; assembly: GCA_964628205.1. Taxonomy (GTDB): domain Bacteria; phylum Bacteroidota; class Bacteroidia; order Bacteroidales; family Muribaculaceae; genus Sodaliphilus. The sequence goes on along the minus strand of CAZVMM010000019.1, from coordinate 3,121 downwards.
TGGGGTACAGTTCGGTATCGGCCCGGCTGTAGAGAACGGTTTCTACTATGACATCGACACTGGTGGCAACCCCCTGACCGATGCGGATTTCGCCAAGATTGAGAAGAAAATGACTGAACTCGCTCAGAAGAACGAGGCCGTGGTGCGTGCTGACATCAGCAAGGCCGATGCCTTGAAGTTCTTTGGTGACAAGGGGCAGACCCTCAAGTGCGAGCTCATCAATGACCTGGAAGACGGTCACATCACTACTTATACCCAGGGCAACTTCACCGACCTGTGCCGTGGCCCGCACATCCCCTCAACCGGCATGATCAAGGCCATCAAGGTGATGTCGCTCGCTGGTGCCTACTGGCGCGGTGACGAGACTCGTCCCCAGCTTACGCGTGTCTATGGCATCACCTTCCCCAAGAAGAAGATGCTCGAGGAGTATCTCGTACTGCTCGAGGAAGCCAAGAAGCGCGACCACCGCAAGATCGGCAAGGAGATGGAGCTGTTTGCCTTCTCGCCCAATGTGGGCCAGGGCTTGCCCCTGTGGCTCCCCAAGGGTGCCGCCCTGCGCAACCGTCTGCAGGACATGCTGGCCAAGATCCAGAAGCGTTATGGCTACCAGCAGGTGATCACGCCGCACATCGGCAACAAGCTGCTCTATGTGACCAGCGGCCACTATGCAAAATATGGCAAGGACTCGTTCCGCCCCATCACCACGCCCGAGGAGGGTGAGGAGTACATGCTCAAGCCCATGAACTGTCCGCACCACTGCGAGATCTACAAGACCGCTCCCCGCAGCTACCGTGATCTGCCCATCCGCTATGCTGAGTTCGGTACCGTCTACCGCTATGAGCAGAGTGGTGAGCTCCACGGTCTGACCCGTGTGCGTAGCTTCACCCAGGACGATGCACATCTGTTCTGTACGCCCGATCAGCTGAAGCAGGAGTTCCTCGGTGTGATGGACATCATCTCGTTCATCTTCCGTGTGTTCGGGTTCGATTACGAGGCACAGATCTCGCTACGTGACCCCAACAACAAGGAGAAATACGTCGGCACTGAGGAGAACTGGGAGAAGGCCGAGCGCGCCATCATCGAGGCCTGTGAGGAAAAAGGCCTGGTTGCCAAGCAGGTAACCGGTGAGGCCGCCTTCTATGGCCCCAAGCTCGACTTCATGGTCAAGGACGCCCTGGGCCGCCGCTGGCAGCTGGGTACCATCCAGGTGGACTACAACCTGCCCGAGCGCTTCCAGCTCGAGTATACCGGTGCCGATAACCAGAAGCACCGTCCGGTGATGATCCACCGCGCCCCCTTCGGCTCCCTGGAGCGCTTTGTCGCTGTACTGCTCGAGCACACCGCCGGCAAGTTGCCGTTGTGGCTCGTTCCCGACCAGTGCGTCGTGCTGCCCATCAGCGAGAAGTTCAATGACTATGCCCACCACGTGGCTGACGAGTTGAACAAACTCGACGTGCGCGCCATCGTCGATGACCGCAACGAGAAGATCGGCCGCAAGATCCGCGACAACGAGCTCAAGCGCATCCCCTATCTGCTCATCGTGGGCGAAAAAGAGGCCGGATGTGAAGAAGTTTCGATAAGAAAACAGGGCGAAGGTGATCAAGGTTCGAAAAAAATTACTACCTTTGCAGCCGATATTAATCGCGAAGTGGCAGAAATGACCAACTTTTAAGCCATTTCCGTGCGGCTGTGTCTGCATGGAAGTGCTTGATTGTCACGATAATACTAACTTTTTTAAACTGCTGAATGAACAAAAAACCGTATCGTCCCGGGCCCAAGCGCCCGAGCAATGCTACCAGGCCCAGAGGCCGCAATCGCAAGATGGTCGGCAAGAATGACCAAGACACCAATGCGATAAATGATGAAATTCGCGCTAGTGAGGTGCGCCTGGTAGGTGACAACGTGGAGCAGGGCATTTATCCTATCGATGAGGCTCTGAAAATCGCCGAGGAGCAAGAGCTGGACTTGATCCTGATCGCCCCTCAAGCCGATCCTCCCGTGTGCCGCGTGATGGACTACCAGAAGTTCAAGTTCCAACAGCGCAAACACGCCAAGGAACAGAAGGCCAAGTCCACCAAACTCGTGGTCAAGGAAATACGTTTCGGACCACAGACCGACGAGCATGACTACAACTTCAAGCTCAAGCATGCCATCGGTTTCCTTAAGGAAGGTGCCAAGGTGAAGAGCTATGTGTTCTTCAAGGGACGTTCCATCCTGTTTAAGGAGCAGGGCGAGGTGTTGCTGCTCAGGTTTGCCAACGACCTGGAGGAATATGGCAAGCTGGACCAGATGCCCGTGCTCGAGGGAAAGCGCATGACCATCATGCTCTCGCCCAAGAAGCCCGGCAAGAAGAAAGAGAGCAAGGACGCCGCCCCCGAGGCCGACGGTGCCGCTCAGCAGGACCAAACTCCCGGCGAGGAGTAATCATCGCCACAACACGTGAGAAGGAAGAGCATCAGGCTTGGTAAGTGCCTGGTCTCGATTAATTAATAACATTTTTTAAACTCAAACAAAATGCCAAAAGTTAAGACGAATTCCGCTGCGAAGAAAAGGTTCACCTTTACCGGCACCGGAAAGATTAAAAGAAGACATGCTTACAAGAGTCACATCCTGACTAAGAAGAGCAAGAAGCGTAAACGTAACCTGGGTAAGATGAGCATCGTGGACAAGGCTAACTTGAACATCGTGCGTCAGCTCCTGGTGAAGTAAACCACACTTTTAAAATTTCTTTTAATCACAAGATTTTTATCTTTTATTTATTAACCGAATGTCTAGCTCAAAGTGCCGGAAACGGCCGCTAGCAATCAAAACAATTCAAAAAAATGCCAAGATCAGTTAATCACGTGGCTTCAAGAGCCAAACGCAAGAAAATCTTAAAACTTACAAGGGGTTACTTTGGCGCTCGCAAGAACGTCTGGACCGTTGCTAAGAACACCTGGGAGAAGGGTTTGACCTACGCTTACGCTGACCGTAAGAAGAAAAAACGCAACTTCCGCGCGCTGTGGATCCAGCGTATCAACGCTGCCGCTCGCATGGAGGACCTCTCCTATAGCAAGCTGATGGGCCTGATTCACAAGGCTGGTATCGAGATCAACCGCAAGGTGCTCGCCGACCTGGCCAT
>CAZVMM010000018.1:39707-46017 GCA_964628205.1 uncultured Muribaculaceae bacterium | reverse complement strand
CGGTTGGTACCCTTGACCTTGATGGTCGCGCCGATGAGGGGCTCACCTTGGGCGTCACGTATGACGCCAGAGACTTTGTTGGTCTGGGCAACAGCGGTGAAGCCTGCCGAGGTCTGACTCGATGTCATCCCTACGGGCACGCCTCCTGCAATTGCCAGCGCGGCCAACAGTGCTAATTGTTTTTTCATACGCACTTACTTTTAGTTTTACAAAAAATTGAATTTTACTGACTTTATTTAATTTTTGTTTCTGTTGTCAAATGACTGGTTAAACATGGCTCGTCTGCACCTCGCTACGGGCACTGCTACGCAGTGATGAGGCGCTAAACGAAAGGCAAATTTGCAAACAAAAATTCACGTGACCAAAATTTTGAGACAAAAAATGATTTTGATTGACCGAAAATAGTAGTTTTGAACTCAAAAATTACATATCGTAAACCGAAATTTCGGTTTTTTAACATTTGTGTTTGTAAAAAATGGCCCTTTGGAGGGCGTCGCTAACATTATAAATACAGTTCGTCTTGTTAAAAAAACATAACCGGAAATGTGTTGCAGTTTTTTGACCAGAGTCGATGGTTTTTCGTGATATTGTTGTACTTTTGTCCCCATAGAAAATAACCATCTTGACAAATGATAACCTTTATTGTTAGCTTGGTGGCCCTGGTGCTGGGTTACCTGCTCTATGGAGCCGTCGTGGAGCGCGTAGTGCGTCCCGATGACCGAGAGACACCGGCCGTGCGCCTGGCCGACGGTGTGGACTATGTGGCCTTGCCCACGTGGAAAGTGTTTATGATCCAGTTTCTTAACATCGCTGGCACGGGCCCCATCTTTGGTGCCATCATGGGTATGTGGTTTGGCCCTGCGTCCTACTTGTGGATTGTGCTGGGATGTGTCTTCGCTGGAGCGGTTCATGACTTCATGAGTGGCATGCTGTCGCTGCGCAATGATGGTGCCAACCTGCCCGCGCTCATCGGTAAGTATCTGGGCAACGGCACTCGCTATGTGATGCTGGTGTTTACCGTATTCCTCTTGATTATGGTGGGTGCGGTGTTTGTCTATAGCCCCGCGCTCATCTTGGCTAGCATGTGGGGCAAGCCCATTGTGTGGATTATCGTCATCTTTGCATACTATGTCGTTGCCACGCTGCTGCCCATCGACAAGATCATCGGCAGGGTCTATCCGCTGTTTGCCATCGCTCTGCTGGTGATGGCAGCCGGCCTGCTGGTGGGACTGCTGATCAAGATGCCGCAATTGCCTGAGTTATGGGACCTCAACAACATGTCGCAGTGGACCGGGGCACAGATTGTCGATGGCAAGGATACCATGGGTATCACTTCCTATCTGCAGAAGAATCCCCTCTTCCCCTGCCTGTTCATTACCATCGCCTGTGGTGCCATCAGCGGATTTCATGCCACACAGAGCCCCCTGATGGCCCGCTGCCTGAAGAGTGAGCGCCTGGCACGCCCCATCTTCTATGGAGCGATGATTACCGAGGGCATTGTGGCTCTGATCTGGGCCACCGTTTCGTCCTACTTCTTCTATTACGGTGGTTGGCGCGAGGTGGTCAGCCCCGAAGTGGTCAATGACTTTATGGCCCAGGTGCAGCTGGCCGACGGCAAGACGCTTATCCAGTATTTCACTGCGCCACAGGTCGTTAATCTGGTGTGCAGTGCCTGGCTGGGCATCTTTGGCGGCACGCTGGCCATCCTCGGTGTTGTGGCTGCCCCCATCACCAGTGGCGACACGGCGTTCCGCAGTGCTCGCCTCATCATTGCCGAGTGGCTCCACTTTGAGCAGAAGTCCATGGCCCGCCGACTCATCATCAGCGTGCCCCTGTTTGTCGTGTCATTGCTGTTGCTGATCTGGCAGATGGAGAATCCCGACGGCTTCAACGTGCTCTGGCAATACTTTGGCTGGATCAACCAGGCGTTGTCGGTATTCACCCTGTGGATGATTACCGTCTACCTGGCTCGCAATCACAAGGCCTACATCATTACGCTGATCCCAGCCGTGTTCATGACCGTGGTCTGCTTCTCCTTCCTCGTGGCGTCGCCACAGGCACTGGGCCAGCAGCAACTCACCCCGTGGGCCGTCCTTGCCGTGATCTTTGTGGCCGTCACGTGGTTTGCCCTTTGGCTCAAGAAGGATCGCGCCCTAAAGCCGGAGTAATCCATTTTTCCGGGCTTCAAGGCGCGATGATCTCCTGGGCGCTTAGGTCGATTATTGCTCGGCCTTGAAGTCGCTCAGTGTGAATTGGCCGTCGTCACTCAGGTCGACGGTGGCCGTGATGGTGGGCATGTCATCATAGTGCAGTATCTTGCCCGTGACAAAGTTCAGGCCCGGAGTGACCTGGACAGTGAGCGCACTCGTGATGTCGTAGGCGATCTGCTCGCCGACGTAGATGGCGTCGTCCATTATCTCGCCCATGTCATGGATGTGGTTGGTCACGGTGATTAGCGGCTGCCCATGGGCCATGAAGGTAATCTCGTCTCCCTTGATGCTGTAGGTCAGCTCTTTGCACAGGGCTTGCTGCATCTGGTAGGGGTCTATCGAGGTCACAATGCTGGCATAGCCGTCGTCGCCGAAGCGCAGCAAGTAGGGCCGCTCCACATTCACCCCGGTGCCTTCCATGTCACTGCCCACAATCCACATGTTGCCCGTGGCTTGGTCATAGCGTGCCCGCGGCATGCGCCCGTGACGCAGCTTGGGCAGGGCGGTCGTGATGTCACCGCGGGTGACTACCATGCCATACCCCTCGCTCGTCACCGTGTCGCCGCAGTTCAGCAGGCTATACACGCTCACACCGGTCGTCTTGTCTTCCATCACGGTCTCGTAGCGCTCATCCAGGGTCACCTTGACCATCGCGTCATGCACTGCCTGGGGCGCGTCTCCCACGCTCGTGGCATTCTCAATCGTTCCGTTCACGGGACGGCCTGCGTCGCTCTTGCAGCCCGTCATCGTGCCACACAGGGCCATCGCCCCGGTGACTGCCATCACTAGCCATTGACTTGTCTTTTTCATTGTTATTCAGGTTTTTACTTTTAATATAGTAAAGTGATCACTCTCGTTCTCTTGTCTTGGTCTGGCGGGCCGCTGATTCGGCCGCTGATTTCACTTATGTGGACTTCTGTAAATTAGCTAGACATGGATTTTGGTTTATTTTTGAGCAGATTTTGACTTACCTTCGCAGTAGCATAGCGAGCTATGGTGCAAGAAGATAAGGTAAAAGATGCCAAAAAGAGGCAAAATACTGCCAACATAAAAAAATCCACATTTTGGTAATATATAGAAGTTCCCTTGTGGGCAAAGGTAATGCTTTTTTTAGATATTGGGCCGGCACGGGATGGTTAATCATTGTTTTTTTTCCATCGTCGCTAAGCGGGTGATCACTGGCTGAAAACCTATCTGAATTTCTGTGTTTTTCTATTTTTTAAAAGTTTTTAAGAACGCGATACGATGGCTATTTGGCCGTAAAATTGTACCTTTGCACCCTCAAAATAACCAAGTGAGCCAGATGCACCGCAAGCAAGACAATTTCACCTTCTTGACCACCGCACCCGTCAGGCGTGTCATCCCAGCGATGGCTATCCCCACGGTGGTCAGCATGCTTGTCACGAGCATCTACAATCTGGTGGACACCTACTTTGTGGGCTTGATCAATACCCAGGCCACGGCTGCCGTTGGCGTGGTCTTCCCCGTCATGGCGATTATCCAGTCTATCGGATTCTTGTTCGGGCAGGGGGCGGGCACGTATATGTCGCGTCACTTGGGCGCTCGGCGAGTTGACGAAGCCCGCCAGATGGCCGCTACCTCGTTTGTCGGCAGCGTCGTCTGCGGCTTGCTCATCACCGTGCTGGGCCTGCTTTTCCTCGAGCCCCTATCCGTAGCCTTGGGTTCCACGCCCACCATTTTGCCTTACACCATGCAGTTCATGGGTGTCATCCTGCTGGGCGCCCCCTTGATGACCGCCTCGATGGTCATCAACAACCAGATGCGTTTCCAGGGCAATGCCACCCAGGCGATGTACGGCATGATATCGGGTGCTGTGCTCAACGTCGTACTCGTGCCGCTGTTCATGTTCACCTTTGGGTTGGGCATCTTGGGCACTGCCATCGGCACGGTGCTCAGTCAGTTGTTCGGATTCATCGTCTTGTGGGTGATGTCACGTCGGGGCGAGAACATCCCCATAAGGTTGTCACTGGCTTCGCGCAAGTGGCATTTTCAGCACGAAATCCTCAAGGGCGGCACACCGTCGCTCACGCGCCAGGCTCTGGCGAGCATAGCTACCCTGATGCTGAACGTAGCCGCCGGCGTGTATGGCGACGCCGCCATTGCCGGCATGTCGATTGTCTCCAGGTTGGCATTCATCATTTTTGCCATCATCATCGGCATCGGGCAGGGATATCAGCCCTTCTGTGGATTTAATTATGGCGCGGGACAGTACAAGCGCTTGTTGCGGGGTTTCTACTTTACCATCCTACTCGACTTGGCTGTGCTGGCCATCATGTGTGGGCCGGCCTTTGTCTTTGCCGAGGAGCTGGTCGACATCTTGCGCGATGACCCCGAGGTCGTGGCTGTTGGCGCCGTTGCCCTGCGTTGGCAACTCGTCGCCCTGCCCATGGCGGCGGTCGTCACCGTGTGCAACATGACGCTGCAGACCAGCGGACACAGCCTGTCGGCCAACGTCCTTGCCGCAGCCCGCAACGGCATCTTCTTTATTCCCCTCATTTTGATTTTGCCCCGCGTGATGGGGCTCTTCGGCGTGGAAATCTGTCAGGCGGTCTGCGACATGCTCGCATTCATCCTCGCTATCCCGTTGATTATCCATTTCTTCCGCTCCCTGACCAGCAGACAATAGTCCGCGTTCTGTCAAAGAGAAGTTTCGCTATGGGAGCAGTGGTTCTCAGTATTGCTCGTTCTCGTTGGGGAAGTCGCCGCTCTTGACGTCGGTGATGTAATTGCCCACGCTGTCGATGATCTGTTCGCCCAGGTTGTTGTAGACTCGCAGGAACTTGGGCTTGAACTCACGGTTCAGACCGAGCATGTCGTGCAGCACCAGCACCTGTCCGCTGCAGGCGCCACCGCCGCCGATGCCGATAGTGGGCACGTTGATCGATTGGGTGACTTTGGCCGCCAGCGTGGCGGGAATCTTCTCGAGCACGATACCGAAGCAGCCGATTTCGGCCAGCACCTTGGCGTCGGCCAGCAGGCGTGTGGCCTCGGCCTCGTCTTGGGCGCGGGTGGAGTAGGTGCCGAACTTGTTGATGCTCTGCGGCGTGAGACCCAGATGACCCATCACGGGAATACCCGCACGCAACACCATCTCGATCGCGGCACGCATCTCACGGCCTCCCTCCAGCTTCACTCCGTCGGCGCCGGTTTCCTGCATGATGCGCACGGCATTGCGCTGCGCCTCGATGGGATCTCCCTGATAGGTGCCGAAGGGCATGTCCACGATGACCATCGCACGCTTCACAGCGCGGACCACGGTCCGGCCATACACAATCATGTCGTCGATCGTGATGGGGATGGTGGTGGCATTGCCCTGCATGACGTTGCTGGCGCTATCGCCCACCAGGATGATGTCGATGCCTGCCTGATCCACAAGGGTGGCCATGGTGTAGTCATAGGCGGTGATCATTGCGATTTTCTCGCCTGCGAGACGCATATCGGCGATGCGCTTGGTGGTGACCTTACGGGGGTCTGATACGGTATAGGTTGACATGTTGCTGTTCTGTGATGAGTTGTTATAATGTTTTGTAAACGGCTGCAAATGTAGTGCAAGACTACCACAATGCCAAATAAATTTCGGCATAGTTCGTTTTTTGCTACCAAATAGAGCGTGGATTGCCCCACAAAAACCTGATTTCTTACCATTATTAAACAAAAAAAACCTTAAATCGTCTGTTATTCTAGTTTTTATTGCTAATTTTGGGCGCAGAATCATAAATTAACAACATTATATTTTTAGGTATTATGAAGAAATTCTTATTGACTCTAGCAGCTGTGGCAATTGCCACCAGCGCATTAACGGCACAGAATACCACTCCGACTCAGGGCACCATCGAGGAGCCTGACCGCGTGCAGATGAGGGAACTGTCTAAGAACCCGACTGGAACCGATATCGCAACTGGCTATGAAACGCCTCAGGTTGTTGCACAAAAGCATGAGTGCAAGGACCACAAGGATGGCCAAGCCTGCACAAAGCCCGCTGATCAGCAGTGTGATGACTGCAAGGCAAAGGCGGCAGCCAAGCAGTGCGACAAGGCTGCGATGAAGCACGAGTGCAAGAAGGGCGAAGGCCAGCAGTG
>CAZVMM010000018.1:0-39607 GCA_964628205.1 uncultured Muribaculaceae bacterium | reverse complement strand
AGTGCAAGAAGGGCGAAGGCCAGCAGTGTGACAAGGCTGCGATGAAGCACGAGTGCAAGAAGGGCGAAGGCCAGCAGTGTGACAAGGCTGCGATGAAGCACGAGTGTGGGAAGTGCGAGGGCTCTAAGTGTGCTCAGGGCGAGTGCAAGGATGGCAAGTGCCCAAAGTGCGAGGCCCAGCAGTGCAAAGACTGCAAGAATAAGAAAGGCACTGGCGCAACGCCCGCAATCAAAAAGCCTAAGCATAACAAGCCGAAAACTGCCCCTAAGAAGAAATAAATTTATCGACTTGCGTTCAAGTAAGAGAAAATAATCAATAATGCCCGATTTCATCGACCGAAATCGGGCATTATTGATTTTGGAAACAGACGTGTGATGCGTCCGTGCTGCCCTGAGCAGGTTAAGACTGGCGTTTAGATATTTTAATCCGCTAATTGTGCGCAATCGCCTCATCGTCAGTGTTATGCGTTTCTCTTTGGGCTTGATATTTTAGTAGATATCTTGCTCAATGAACTATTATAAATTAATTTTGTGGCAAATCGACTATTCATATCATTAATTCAAGTAAAACCTGCCACAATGAGAAATCTTACGTTTTTACGACTTGTCGCGGTTGTCATGGTCCTGATGGGCGCGTGGCATAGCACCGCGTGGGCACAGGATGCGCTGCAGATCACTGCAGATGCCACCCAAGTGACCCAAAACTTTGATAGCATGTGGGATGGCCAAGAGGCCACCCTGTCTCTGCCTCAAGGCTGGCGTGTGGACCGCCAGATGAACGCCCCGCGCACCGTGGGCGCCTATGCCAACGCATCGTCAACGGTTATGTATACCGGAGGCACGAGCCTGGCCAGCAATGCTAAGAATGGCACTTGGAACTTTACCTCGAGCTCCGTGCCCAGTGACTGCTCGGTGGGCGGCCTGTCGACCACCGTCGATGGCGGTACCCGTTGCATCAGTGTGATGACTTGCCTGCACAATGGCGGACAGGAGGCAATTACCAACCTCTCGCTCAATTACGACATCGAGAAGTACCGCGATGGCGACAATGCGGCGGGATTTGCCGTTCAGCTCTATGTGTCGACCGATGGTGTCACGTGGAATAGCACCGGTGACGACTTCTACACCTATTTTGCTCCCGATGCCGCTACTGCAGGCGCCGCCGAAGTGCCGATCAGCACCACCGCTGTCTCGGGCAAGCAGCTCAAGGTCAATATTGCTGCCGGTGCCTACCTGTATCTGGCATGGAACATCAGCGTTGCCAGCGGCTCCTCGCCCAACAAGGCAATGGGCCTTGCCATCGACAACGTGCTGATTGATGCCACCTATGCCTCTCAGGACCAGTCGTGCTACATCTATGTTGAGGATGTGACCAAGTGGAATGCGGTCTATATGGCTGCTGATGGCGGTGAGCCTCAGCCGGCAGTCAGCAGTGCCGTGGTCAATGGCGTTACTTACAAGGTGTGGGCCATCGACATGGATGGCAATGACCATGCATTGGCCTTCAGCAATAACAACGGCGCTATGGTGACGGCCACGGTGGACGCTGACGGCGACCACTATCTGTGCCTGACCGCTGGCGGGGTGACCGAGATTGCCGACCCGGACAACTACTCGGGCTATGTGGACCCGACGCGACCCCCGTTTGTGGCTTCGGGCATCTACCTGCGTGGCGAGGTGAACGGCTGGGGTGCCGTGACCGACTGGGAATTCAGTGACGAGGGTGGTGGCACCTATGCCCTGTATGACAAGGCGCTGAGCGGTAGCTTCAAGGTGGCCGACTCGGGCTGGACCAGCGCTTGCAACTATGGCAGCAACGGCACGGGTGTGCAGATGGGTGTCCCCTACGACCTCGTGCTGGGCACCAACGATAACATCTCGTGTGGCGCCAACACGTTTTATTGCTCGCGCATCGTGCTCACGATCGCTGATGGCGTTGCCACACTGTTGCTCGAGAGCGACGACGATGACACCGACTTGACTTCGGTCTATGTCATCGGTGACAATAACGGCTGGAACTACATGGATGCCTCGGGCGAGTTGGCTCTCGTTCAAGGCAAAACATTCGCTGGCCGCATCACTATGCCCGACTCGGGAGACGGATACTGCCACTGGCGCATCTATCAGCGACTGGGCATGGGTGGCGTCTGGGGTGCCGAGAGCGACCTCACGGGCAATAACACCAGTGGAGTGCTTGTCAAGGGCGCTACCGGGCGCGTGTCTACCGCCCCGGGCACCTACGATTTGACCTTTGACCTTGCCACGGGTGCCTACAGCATGGAACTGGCTCCGTCCACTCCCACCACGATGACACTGCAGCCTGCCGATGTGGTACTCGTTCCCGAGTTGCCCGAGCAAGTCAAGGTGCTCTCGCTCAACAACAGCCTCATCTACTACAATGACCAGGATGCCGTGTTCAACGGCATTGCACAGGCTATGGGCAAGGATGCCGTCTGGACCAAGCACACCCTGCTGGGCAAGTCGCTCAAGACCCATTGGGACGAGGGCGATGGCGTGGCTGAGGATGGCAACCCAGGAGCCAAGATGCTCGTGCGCAGCGAGGCATGGAGCCACATCATCCTGCAGGAGCAGAGTTCGCTGCCTCGCACTGATGTGGAGACCTTCCGCGCCAATGTCAAGCGCTGGGTGGACTACATCCGCGAGTATTGCCCCAACCCCAACGCCATTATTATCGTGCCCGTCAACTGGGCCTATAGCGGCGACTGGGAGAATTACACCGCCTTCAACGCGACCTTTGTCAAGAATTACCAGGACGTCGCCCTCGACTTGGGTGTGACGCTGTGCCCCGTGGGTGTGGCCTATCAGCAAGTCTATGACAATGAGGGTAGCCAGGGCACACTGACGTGGTTCCTCGATGACCGTCATCCCACCCTCAAGGCCACATACATGGCCGCCGCGATGGAGTATGGCCTCATCTTTGGCGAGGACCCGCTGGCCATCACGTGGGCTCCCAGCGACCTCGACAGTGACGTTGCCGCTGCCATGCGTGGTTATGCCAGCAACGCTCTGGGCGGTTTCACCAACTATGTGGACCACACTGCCGGCCAAGTGCATTACAAGGTGACCGTGCGCGACCAGTTCGGCATGGAAATCGAGGCTCCCGAGCCTGTGGTGATGACACTGAGTGACGGCGGCGAACTCGTCGATGGCATCTTTACCAGCAATGGCACGCAGGGCAACTTCACCGTAACGGCTGCGACGGGTGACTTCACCCAGACCGCCAATGTCAAGGTGGCTACTGCCGAGACCGAGGTGGTGGTCTATCCCGCCATCGAGCTCGACGAGACGGCACTGGGCGCTGCCGAGAGTTTTGACGGTATGGGTGATGCCGCAACGGCTTCGCTGCCTGCAGCTTGGCGCATCGACCGCATCCTGACGGGTACCCGCACGGTGGGCCGCTACGACTTAGCCGATGACCAGACGATGTACAGTGGTGGTACCAACCTGCCCAGCAATGCCAAGAACGGCACGTGGAACTTTGGTGCCGATGCCAGTGCCGACCGTGCCCTCGGTGGCATCTCGACCGGTGTGGCTGATGGCACACGTTGTGTCAATGTGTATGCCCACCTGCTCAACACGGGCAAGAAGAATATCCAGAACGTCAATGTGGCCTACAATGTCGAGAAGTACCGCAAGGGCAACAACAGCGCGGGATTTGCCGTGCAGCTCTATTACTCAATCGATGGCCGCAACTGGACCAGTGCGGGCAATGATTTCCGCACCTACTTTGCTCCTGACAGCGAGACCGCCGGTTATCAGGACGTTCCTGGCGAGGTGGTTCCTGTGAGTGGCGTGCTTCCTACGGTGATTTCTCGTGGTTGCGACTTGTACCTAGCCTGGAACATCAGTGTGGCCAGTGGCGATGCTGCCCAGGGCGCCATGGCACTGGGTATCGACGACTTTGCCATCAGCGGCGAGCTGCCCAAGATTCCTGCTTCGCAGCACTACATCTTTGTCGACGACCAGACAGGTTGGGACGCTCTGGGACTGTATGCATGGGGTGACAGCGAATTGTTCGGTGCTTGGCCTGGCGAGGCCAGTGTGGGCGATTCCATCGTGGATGGCACCAACTACAAGGTGTTCCTGCTGGATGCCAATAGCGGCAATTACCACCTGATTTTCAACAACTGGAACAACGGAGTGCAGTTGCCCGACTATGACATCGTGGCCGACCGCGACTACTTCTTTACCATCACTGCCGATGGCGTGACCGAGGACAAGGCGACCGTTATCGAGCATGTCATCGATAACGCTCCTGCCATCCTGATGCGCGGTCATGTTGCCACCTATCCTGGTACGCTCACCGTCTACAATATCGAGGGCAGGGTAGTGGCCAGTGGCAAGGACAACGTGAAGCTTGATCACCTCTCACGCGGCATCTACATCGTTCAGGGCCGCACCGCAGGGCATGTCTCCACCATCAAGTGCGCTGTCGATTAATTATCTTCCAGAACAAACAGAACAAAACGCTATTTTGCCACGAGGGGTCAAGAAACGCCCTTCGTGGCAATTTTTGCAGGAACCCCGATTATTGATGGTTTTTGGGGCCTTGTGAATGAGATGGCGGGTCATTGTCTTTAATTTCCCTAATTATGGTCTAAATAGTGTTAAGGGTTTGGTGGGTTTGGCAAAATGTCGTAATTTCGCACGGTTAAAGCAAATCACAAGGCACATACTTCACGATGAAAATAGGTAATATAGATTTGGGCGAGCGCCCAGTGATGCTGGCTCCCATGGAGGATGTCACCGACCAGTCGTTCAGGCTCATCTGCCGCGAACAGGGTGCTGACATGGTCTATACCGAGTTTGTCAGCGCCGACGCACTGGTGCGCAGCATCGAGCGCTCGTTACAGAAGATGGCCATCGCTCCGGGCGAGCGACCTGCCGCCATTCAGATCTATGGCCGCGACGTGGACTCGATGGTACAGGCCGCGCGCATTGCCGCTACCGCCCATCCCGATTTCATCGACATCAACTGGGGGTGCCCCGTCAAGAAGATTGCCGGCAAGGGCTCGGGAGCAGGCATGCTGCGCAATGTGCCGTTGCTGCTCGAGATTACCCGTGCCGTTGTGCGGGCCGTCGATCTGCCAGTTACCGTCAAGACGCGTCTGGGATGGGACCACGATAACAAGATTATCGTCGATCTGGCCGAGCAGTTGCAGGACTGCGGCATCGCTGCCCTGACCATCCATGGCCGCACCCGTTCCCAGCTCTATAACGGCGAGGCCGACTGGACCCTGATCGGCGAGGTAAAGAACAATCCGCGCATGACCATTCCCATCATCGGCAACGGCGATGTGACCACGCCACAGCGACTGAAGCAGTGTTATGACCGTTATGGTGTCGACGGCGTGATGGTGGGCAGGGCCAGCATCGGTGCTCCGTGGATTTTCCGCGAGATGAAGCAGTATCTGCTCACGGGCGAAGTGCCCGCCATTAGCAATGAGGAAAAGATGGCCCTGATACGTCGCCAGATCGACGAGAGCATCGACCGCATCGACGAGTACCGTGGCATCCTGCACATTCGCCGCCACCTGGCCGCGACGCCTTTGTTCAAGGGAATCCGCAACTTCCGTCCCACGCGCATCGCCATGCTGCAAGCCAACACGCGCGCTGAACTTGACCAGATTCTCGATTACATCGAGAAAGACATATTACCCACTGTAAATCAAGCTATAATCGATCAATTCCCTAATGACAATGAGAAAAGCGTTGATTAGTTTTTTCCTGCTAGCATTGGCACCACTGGTGCTGAACGCACAGACCTCACGCCACATAATCAATGTGGGGGACTTTACCCGACTGGCACTGATTGATAACATCAATGTGGTGTATCGATGCCATGCCGACTCGGCTGGCCTGGCTGTGATAGAATGCACGCAGGATGTCGCTAATGGCCTGATGTTTAGTAAGAACCAATCAGGACGACTGAGCCTGCAGATCGAGGACGAGGTGGAACGGCACGGCGGGCTGCCCACTCTGACCATCTACTCGTCATCGCTCGACGAGGTCGAGAATGCCGGTGACAGTGTGCTGAGGGTGATAGGCCTGCCAGCAATGAAGGCTTTCAAAGCCCGCCTGGTCGATAACGGCAAAATCATCTTGCGCAGCGTGAGGGCCTCGAAGCTCGAGCTGCAGATCCTGAGCGGCAAGGGTAAACTCATTGCTGACGGCTCATGCGACGAATTGGCAGTCAAGCTCGTGGGGACAGGCGAGATACAGGCCGACCAGGTAAAGGCTGGTACAGTGTCGTGCCGCATTATCGGCACGGGCACCATCGGTTGCCATGTGCTCGATGGCGAACTTAAGGTCAGCGGCAGCGGCACGGGTAAGGTATATTACAAGGGCACACCGTCGAAGGTTACCGTGCGAAAATTGGGCACCATCAAGGCCATACCGATGGATAAATAGCCGAACCCTGCTGCCTGGTATGCGATGCCGAGGACGGCATGATGGGTTACCACTCAATAAAAAGTCACTTTTTTGTGCAGGGCTTACACAAAATTTAGTAATTTTGTGAGTTGAACTATAAATACGCTCATCGCAATGGCAAAACAGGGGCTCACACTAGAACAGAAGCAAACGCAGCGCATGGCACTGGAACAGCAACGCATGCTGGGACTGGTGCTCGAGAAGAATGATGCCGAAATGGCCGAATTCATCGACAATAAGGTCAATGAAATCCAGGCTCTGGAAAAGAAATCCGACGACAACGATGACATGGCCAGTACCGACGACCGCGATACCGAGCGCGAGAACGCCCGCACTCCGGCCGACGAGGTCAATGCCGAGACCAACGGCGACGACGACACGATGGCATGGTACCGATACTTTGCCAACAACCGCAGCCGTGACGACGAGTACTATGCTCCGATTGCCGTGAGCGAGAAGACCCTGCAGGAGTATCTCGGAGATCAGTTGGGAGAGCTTGAACTCGACGAAACGCAGCAGATTATTGCCCGCGCCATTGTTGGAAATATCGAGGACAACGGCTACCTGCGACGCAGTTCCTATGAGATTGCCGACGACGTGACGTTCAACGATGGGTATACCATCAATGCCCATCAGGTAGATGAGGTGCTCGGCATCGTGCAGTCGTTAGACCCGCCGGGCATCGCTGCCCGTGATCTGCGCGAGTGCATGCTGCTGCAGCTCAGGCGCAAACCCAAGTCGCCCGATGTCGACCTCGCCATCCTGTTGGTCGACAAATACTTTGATGACATGGCCGGATTGAGGTTTGATGCGCTGAGCCGCCGCCTTGGAGTGGATGCACAGCGGCTCGACGAGGTGTTTAAGCGGCAGATTCGCCGCGGCCTAACGCCCTTCCCCGGCAATGCCTTCGGCTCACGCAGCGACAGTAGCCAGCAGGTGACACCCGACTTTGACGTCGAACTCGACGAGCAGACCGGACGCCTGACGGTCACCCTGCGCAACAATATCCCCGCCTTGCAGATCAGTGAGAGCTATGCCCTGATGAATGAGCGCTACAAGTCGTCCACACCACTGAGCGTGAAGGAGACGAAGGAGAAGAAACAGATTCAAGACGCCTACCAGCGAGCGAGCATGTTCATCGAGGTGCTCAAGCAGCGCCAGGAGACCTTGTTCAGCACCATGAGCGCCATTGTCAAGTGCCAGCCCGATTTCTTCATGAGCGGGGACGAACGCGACCTGAAACCCCTGGGACAACAGCAGATTGCTGACATGATTGGTAAAGACGTGTCGGTGGTGTCGAGGGCCGTCAGCAACAAGTATGTGCAGCTGCCTTGGGGCATCAGGAGCCTCAAGTCATTCTTCTCCGAGGATGTCAATGGCGCGTCCAGGCATGAAGTGTATGATGACTTGAAGAAGATCGTCGAGGCCGAGGACAAGGCCCACCCCCTGAGCGATGATGCCCTGTGTGAGCGACTCAAAGCCATGGGCTATAAGCTCGAGCGGCGCACTGTGGCCAAGTATCGCGACGCGCTGGACATTCCCAGTAGCACCGTTCGCCGCAAGATGAGCAAGTAAATCATGAATTACCTATACCCCCTCCAATACCTCACCAATGAACAGATTTACAGCCAATAAGATCACTGCTGCCGTGGCCAATTTCATGTCGACCGCATTGAGTCCGTTGCTCATGCCCACCTATGGCGTTTTCCTGGTGTTGTTGGCTTCGGTGCTGTGTGTGTTACCCTATGGCACGCGCGTGGCCGTGTTGCTTGTGTGCATGGGCATCACCTGCATCCTGCCGCTCATCTTTCTGAGCGTGCTGCGACACTTCAAGCTGGTCCGGGACCTCCATGTTGAGGTGAGGGAGGAGCGTTTTATCCCCTACCTGTTCACCGCGCTGTGTCATGGCGCGGCAGCTTATTACCTGTATTATTGCCACGCGCCACAGTGGTTCACCATGTTCATGGTGGGCTCGGCGCTGACCGTGCTCGTCATGGCGCTGATCAACCTCAAGTGGAAAATCAGTGCCCACATGGCTGGCATCGGCGGCCTGATAGGACTTGTCTACCAGATTCATGTGCAGGACCTGAGCGCATTTGACCTGTTCTGGGTCATGAGCTTGGTTATCCTGCTGGCAGGTGCCCTGGGGTCGGCCCGGCTGGTGCTCAAGCGGCATGATACCGTGCAGGTGCTTGCGGGAGTCGTCGTGGGCTTCCTGTGTGTGTGCCTGACGATACAATATCTAGGATAGCCGTCGCTTTAATTCAGCCCAAAAAGGAAACAAAGACAAAAAAACAAGGAATAATAATCATCAATGAACACTACCTTCAATTATCGCCGACGTGCCACAGTGAGCGTCCCTGTGGGGAATATCCCCCTGGGCAGCGAGTGGCCCGTGCGTGTGCAATCCATGACCAATACCGCTACCGATGATGTCACGGCCAGCGCGGCACAGTGCCAGCGCATCGCTTTTGCCGGAGCCGACTATGTGCGTCTCACGGCACAGGGCGTGAAGCAGACCCAGAGCATAGCGCTGATGGCAAGTGAACTCCGGGCTCACGACTGCGATATCCCCATCATAGCCGACATTCACTTCAATCCCCAGGCTGCCCTCGCTGCAGCAGCCGTGTGTGAGGGTGTGCGCATCAATCCGGGCAACTTTGTGGACCCGGCCCGCACCTTCAAGCAGCTGGAATATACCGACGAGGAGTACCGTGCCGAGCTCAGCCGCATCCGCGAGGCCCTCTTGCCGTTTATTGCTGTGTGTCGCGAGCACCATACCGCAGTCCGTTTGGGCGTGAATCATGGCTCGCTCAGCGACCGCATCATGAGCCGGTATGGCAACACTGCCATGGGCATGGTCGAGAGCGTGATGGAATTTCTGCGCGTCTTTGTCCAGGAAGGCTTCATGGACGTGGTTATCTCGATGAAGGCATCCAATGTCGTCGTGATGGTCGAGGCTGTGCGCCGTCTGGTCGATGCCATGGACCGCGAGGACATGCATTTTCCGTTGCACCTGGGGGTGACCGAGGCGGGATTTGGCGAGGATGGCCGCATCAAGAGTGCCGTGGGCATCGGTGCGCTCATGGCCCAGGGACTGGGCGACACCATCCGCGTATCGCTCAGCGAGGAGCCCGAACTCGAAATCCCCGTGGCGCGTAAGCTGGTGGACTATGTTGCCCTGCGCGAGGGACATGACCCCATCGAGGGCAGATTTGCCGAGGGCTATGACCCGTTGAGCCCCGTGCGCCGTGCCACCGTGACTGTGGATGGTCGCATCGGTGGCAATCAGCCTCCGGTGGTCATCGCCAGCTATCGGCCCGACGAACTCGATGGTGCCTCGCTACAACCCGACTTCTACTATAGTGCTGATGGCCTGATTGACGGTATGCATCAGTTCCTGGTGCCTCTCGACCGCTGGAGCGGGGAGCGTAACGTCTATCCGTTGCTCACCCTGGGCGAGTGGGACCGTTGTCCCGAGACCCGCTTGCGTTTCCTGCAGCTGCCGGCTACTACTCCTGTCCATCGGCTTGAGTTCCTGCGCGGCCGAGACGACACTGTGCTGGTAATTACTCCCGTTGGGGCGAACATCCCCGGTGAGGAGCAGGCGCTGACCCATGCGCTCGACCTGGCGGGCATCGACTGCCCCGTGGTGGTGCGCAACACCTATGCCGACAGCTCCAACGAGTGGTTGCAGGTCAAGGCTGGCGCCGACATGGGTGCCGTCTTGCTCAACTACCGCGCCGATGGCGTATGGCTCGAGGCTCCCAATTGCCACAGCAACACCGAGGTGGTGCGCTATGCCTATGCCATCCTGCAAGCCGCCCGCCAGCGCATGAGTAAGACCGAGTTCATCTCGTGCCCGGGCTGCGGCAGGACGATGTTCGACCTGCAGACAACCGTCAGGAATGTGCAGCAGGCCACCGCCCACCTGACCCATCTCAAAATCGGTGTGATGGGTTGCATCGTCAACGGACCGGGTGAGATGGCCGACGCCGACTATGGCTACGTGGGTGCTGCGGCAGGCCGTATCAGCCTCTACAAGGGCAAGCAGTGCATCGAGATGAATATCCCTGAGGAGGATGCCATCGACCGCCTGATCGACCTGATCAAGCAGCATGGAGACTGGCGAGAGCCAGAATGTGAGGAATTGACTTGATAACAGGGTGGGTTAGATAGCCTGCCCAGAGATAATAGATGGAGATGGAAAAGATTTTTCGGATGCTCTTGCCGCTGGCGCTGGCCGTCTTGATGGGGGCGTGCAGTAGCGACAACTTCAAGATTGACGGCAAGTTGACGGGCCTGGACGGGGTGGCGGTGAGAATCGTCTTCCGCGGTGACTCGGGCATCGTCGATGAGTGGCAAAATGTCGACAAGGAGGGCCGGTTCACGTATCAGGGCGTCGCAGCCAACCCCGTGTTGGTAACCATTATGAACCATCGTGGTGATCTCGTTAAGGCACTGGTGGCCGCAAATGGTGACCACCTGAAGGTGCAGGGCGATGCTTCCAAGGCAATAGGGGGCGTCAAGGTCAAGGGTAACCGGCTGAATGAGGACTGGCAACTCTTCATTGACGAGCATCTGGCTTTCTACAACGACCCCAATCCCAGCCGACTCGATGCCGCTATCGAGAAATATGTCAGAGAACATCCCGACGACATGTTGTCGACGGTATTGCTGGCCAATGATTACAGCGACTACAGCGACCACGCTAAGATGGACAAGCTCTTAAAGAGCATAGAGGCCAAGGCGCGTCCCCAGTCGCTCGCGGCATCGCTGACCGATGGCCCAACGACAGGACGCAAGCCCCGCCAGGTGCCCCGACTGATGTCGCTCATGCTCATCAAGCATGGCGGCGATTTTGAGGAAATCACGCTTACCGGCCATCGCACGCTTCTCAGCTTGTGGGCTCAACCACAGCAGCAGCGTTCCAGCCTGGCAGGCAAGCTCCAAGCGCTTGACCCCTCGGTCAGTGTCATCGATATCCTGGCCGAGAGCGACACCATGCGCTGGCATCAAGCCATCGCCTGTGACCCCAAGTCTTGGCGCCACTACTGGTCGCCAGGTGGGCCGCTCGAACCCGGTATCCAGCTGCTGGGCATCACATCGATGCCCTGGTTTGCCGTTACCGACAGCACTGGCCTGGTCATCTACTCAGGACCCAGCATCGACAAAGCCATCAAGTCCCTACCTAGCAACTAACAACTAGAGTTATTCCCCCTTACCACGAGCCACACACCCGTGAAGATGAGGGCAGCAGCCACTGCGTGCATCCATTGCGGCATGGCCAGCCCCATGGCCATACTTGCCACCACGGTCACAAATGGTTGCAGATAGTTGTACACGCTTACCGTCGTGGGCAGCAGCCGTCGCTGGGCATACACAACCAGCAGAAAGGTCAAAAATGTCGCTGCTGCCACGATATAGGTAATCTCGCTGGCTGTTCTGATGCTCATGCTCGGCCAGTCGATCTGCAGGATATGGGGCAGGGTGAAGGGCAGAATCATCAGGCTGGCAAAGGTGAACGTCCACTTGTTGAACGTGAAGGCGTCATACTTGCGTATTACCCCCGAGTAGTGCGTCAGGTAGAACGCATATCCCACCTGCGAGGCCAGTATCAGCAGATCTCCGCGCAGGTCGGTCGGCCTGCCGTCACCCGCCGTGGTGCGCGTGATGAGCAGGATGGCACCTGTGAAGCCCAGCACGATGCCCAGTGCCCGATGTGGCGTGATGCGCTCGTGAAGCAGGATGGACGACAGAATTAGGGTGAAAATCGGCATCGTCGTCAGCTCGATGGTCGCATTGATGGGCGAGGTGAAGCTCAATCCCACGATGTAGCCGCCCTGGGCCAGGGCGAAGCCAAAGAAGCCGGCCCCCGCTATCTTGACCAGGTCGCCTCGCTCGATGGGCTGTTGCGGAATAAGCAGCGATCCCACCCAGAACAGGATAGCAGCCCCGATGACACGGAATGCCACCAACTGGGGGCCGGTAATGCCGCCGTGGGTGAGCACGTCCTTGGAGAACGTCGCCATCAGTCCGAACAGCACCATCGCCAGCAGCATTGCTCCGTGTGCCCGGTAATCCCTGTGTGTATGTTGATGGGTTGTCATGTCGCTATCGAGCCGCAAAATTACAATTTTTACCACTGATGGCAAAATTATCAACTTCGTGACTTTGCGTGAATTTGTGATAATGCGTTTTGGCTGATACCTTTAGGTGAAAAATAGTTAAAGAAGATTAAAATCGGAGGGGCGGTTAAACGGTTATCAGTGACTCATATCTAATAATGTGGGATGATGCATCTGCCATAACCCTAATTGTTTAACTAACCAAAAAATGCTGAAAATTATGATAAAAAATTACAAGTGTTTCTTGTTGATTATGATGATAATCATGGCGGCATCTTGCAAGGATGGCGAGGATGCTTATGATACCAGTGATTGCGAATATTACTTAAATATTCAGTCCGAGGTCGATCTCAATCTGAGGGAAGCGGATGAGGGCCCGGGCACGCAGAGCACAAAGACTGATTCTGAATACGATAGGATCTCCAATACGCTCAAGGCCATGCTGCAGGTGATAGAGAAGAATAAGTCTCTGCGAGGTGATAACCGCGCGAGGCAGGTTGCTTTGCTTAGCGTTTGTGACAGTTTGTATCGCAACTATGCTGATGTGAACCCCGCTAACAAAGGCCATCTCGTCTGTTTTGCGAAATTGATCCGCATCCGCAGGAGCAGTAATGGTGCCATCAAAGATGCTGTGGCGTTAAAGAACTATCAATTCTGGTATGATAAACCTGATGATAACGGCGGAGAAAATGGCGGTGGAGATGTGAAAGATTATTTGGGCAAGCCGGATTCACTCGAGGCCGTTGACCTTGGGCTGTCAGTCCTGTGGGCCAATTGTAATATCGGGTCAAAACAGCCTCGCAACTATGGCGCTCACCTGGCTTGGGCCGATTCTACGGGCACCCTCTGGTCTGGACAAGGCATTGGATGGAATGATAACGGTTACACTTGGTATACCGATAACTATGGAGGCATCACTCCACCAGCCGACATCACTGGTAAGGCACTCGACATTGTCACCAAGTATTGGGGTGATGGCTGGCGCATACCCACTTATAGCGAGGCAAAAGAGCTGTGCGAGCAATGCCAGTGGAAACTGAGAACCTATGGCGACATCAAGTGGTATGAGGTGATAGGGCCCAGTGGCAACAGCATCATCATGCCCTTGGCTGGAATGTATGGCGATGTCCCAAAATCCAGTAATCGTTTCCAGGAGGGTCCGTATCATGTGGGTGAACGTGGATATTACTGGACATCGACCAGTTGCACGACTCCAGCCACGGCCGAACACCGTGGTTATGGCGTTAATGACGGTGTGGTGACCGCTTGGTGCTTCGGATTCAATAGTAGTGATGGCACTGACTTGACACCTGTTCTCATTGACCACTTGAGGGCAATGCACATGTCAATCCGTCCCTGCAAAAATAGAACCTATGGCCCGGCTGCAGCCGGCAACTAATCGCAATGCGGCCGCACGGTAGCGGTTACTTTTATTGAGAGTTGCAGTGTGGACTACATCGTGCAACAATAAGAATGATGAACCCGATTCAGCCTACAATTACTATATGCTGATTCAGTCTCAGGTAGCACTGGACTTATCAGACAACGCTGAGGAGGAAGGCGTGCTGGTTGGCGGCCAAGTGAGTGTGATCTCTAGAACGGTCTCACGCATGAAGCGTGTGATGGCGCATGGACGTTTATCTGTGTTTCTTCACGAGGCGACTTGACGGGCAAGGAGACGTTCATTGACCACCTGCGGGCCTTCCACATGTCGATCCGCCCCGTCCACGACAAGTAGCCGCATCAATCCGCCATCATAACATAGCGAAGCCGCTAGGAACTCCGTTTGTTCTTAGCGGCTTCACATTAATCATCTAAAGCCTAAAAGCTAAAGCCTAAATTATTTCATGAACTTGGCGAAATCGACCTTACGCATGTCGCCGTCGTGCATCAGGGCGCTGTGGAACGACAGAGCCAGGTCGGGGTTCATCATCACGTGGCCCTTCTTGGCGAGGCTCAAGTACTCGCGCAGCAGGGGACGATACACGGGATGAGCTGCTTTCTCGATGATCTCGTGGGCGCACTGCAGGGGATCCTTGCCGCGCAGGTCGGCAATGCCCTGGTCGGTGATGATGATGTCCACCGAGTGTGGGTTGTGATCGGGATAGGAGACCATGGGAACGATGGTGCTGATGCAGTCGTCCTTCTTGATCGACGGGCACAGGAAGATGCTGATATAGGCGTTACGGGTAAAATCGCCCGAGCCGCCCACACCGTTCATCAGGCGCGTGCCGCTGACGTGGGTCGAGTTGATGTGGCCATAGATGTCGGCCTCGATGGCGGTGTTCATCGTGATGACGCCCAGTCGGCGAACCACCTCGGGGTTGTTGCTGATCTCGCTGGGGCGCATGAGCACTTTGCCGTGCAGGGCCTCACCCTTCTCAAAGAACTCGGTCATGGCACCGCTAGAGAAAGTCATCGAGCAGGTGCTGGCAAACTTGCACTTGCCGCTCTCCAGCAGCTCGAGAACGCTGTCCTGGATCACCTCGGTGTACATCTCGAACGGGGGAATGTCGTCGCTCTTGTCCAGGGCGTCGAGCACGGCATTGGCGATGTTGCCCACACCACTCTGCAGGGGCAGGAACTCCTTGGGGATGCGGCCAGCCTTGAGCTCGTTAACGAGGAATGCGCACACGTTGTGGCCGATGGCTGCGGTCACATCGTCAACGGGGGTGAAGGTACCCTCCTTGCTGATGGGCAGCGAGGTCTTGACAACGCCCAGCACCTTCTTGGGGTCAACATGGGCGGTGGGAGTACCCACGCGGTCGTGAGGTGTGTAGATAGGGATCTCGCGGCGGTAAGGGGGATCGTTGGGGGTGTACACGTCGTGCATGCCACGGATGGTCTCGGGAATCTGGTCGTTGACCTCAACGATGACCTTGTCGGCCATCTTGAGCCAGGTGGCGGTGTTACCCATCGAGGTGCCCAGCAGGATCTCTCCGTCGTCGGTAATGCTCTGAGCCTCGACGATGGCGATGTCCATCTTGCCGTAGAAGCCATAGCGGAACTCCTGGGCCAGCTCGCTCAGGTGACGGTCGTTATAGTGGATCGCATTGGCGTTGATGGCCTTGCGCATGTCGGGGTGTGACTGGTAAGGGGTGCGGAAGTTCAGGGCGTCAGCGCGGGTGAGCTCGCCATCGATGTGGTCGCTGGTCGATGCACCACTGAAGAGGTTGATCTTGAACTCGCGTCCGGCAGCATGCTCACGCTTGGCACGCTCGGCGATAGCTACGGGAACTGCCTGTGGGCAACCCGGTGAAGTGAAACCGGAAACACCTACTGTGAAGCCATTCTGTACAAATTCGGCGGCTTCCTCGGCCGAAAGAATCGGATAAATCATTTGTTCTTTTTTATCAGTTTTATGGTTTTAAGTTTAAATCCTTAATAACCCAGTCGGCTATGGCCAACTGTTATATTATGTGTTAAGTGTTATTTCTTGAGCAGAGCCTGGATGCGGGCACTCTCGGCCTCGTAGCCTGGCTTGTTGAGCAGGGCGAACATGTTGCGCTTGTAGGCTTCGACGCCTGGCTGGTCAAACGGGTTGACCCCCAGCATGTAGCCGCTGATGCCGCACGCCTTCTCAAAGAAGTAGATCAGCTGCCCCAGGTAGCGCTCGTTCACGGCAGGCATGGTGATAATCAGGTTGGGGACACCGCCATCCACGTGAGCCAGTCGGGTGCCGAGCTCTGCCATCTTGTTGACGTAGTCCACCTGCTTGCCGGCGATGTAGTTCAGGCCGTCCAGGTCCTCATCGTCGCTGGGGATGACCACCTTGTGCTGCTGGTCGCCCACGCTGAGCACCGTCTCAAAGATGGTGCGCTCGCCGTCCTGTATCCACTGGCCCATGCTGTGTAGGTCGGTAGTGAGGTCTACGCTGGCGGGGAAGATGCCCTTATGCTGCTTGCCCTCGCTCTCGCCGTAGAGCTGTTTCCACCACTCGGCGATGTAGTGCAGGCGGGGAGTGAAGTTGGCCAGAATCTCTATCTTCTTGCCATTCTGGTACAGGACGTTGCGGGCGATGGCATAGCTGATGACGATGTCGTCGCCCTCTGTCTCCATCTCCACGGCTCCGGCCACTAGTGCGCGGATGTCAAATCCGGCTACGGCAATCGGCAACAGTCCCACGGGCGTGAGAACTGAGAAACGGCCACCCACGTTGTCGGGGATCACATAGGTCTTGTAGCCCTCCTGGGTCGCCAGGTTGCGCAGGGCGCCCCGGCGAGCGTCGGTCACGGCCACGATGTGGGCCTGGGCAAACTCCTTGCCCTGCTGTTTCTCGAGCATCTCCTTGAACAGGCGGAAGGCGATGGCTGGCTCGGTCGTCGTGCCCGACTTGGAGATGACGATGATACCAAACCGGTGTCCGTCCACAAGATCCATCAGATCATAGAGGTAGTCCTCACCGATATTGCTGCCGGCAAACAGGACCTTGGCACCGCCAGTGCTCTTGTAGGCCGCAAAGTGGTCGCTCAGTGCCTCGATGACGCACTTGGCACCCAGGTAGCTGCCGCCGATACCGATGGTGATGACATACTCGCAGTCCTGTCGCATCTGTGCGGCACAGGACTCGATGTCCTGCAGCTGCTGCTCGCTGATGCTGCTGGGCAGATGCAGCCAGCCCAGGAAGTCATTACCGGCACCGCTGCCGCTCTCGAGCGTGTGCTTAGCGGCCAGCGCCTTGGCGCTGAGGGCCTTGATTCGGGCATCATCACTCTTGTTGAGCGCATACTTGCTGATGACTTGAATCGAATTTTTCATAACGGATGTTTTTGTTTTTTATGTGTTGTGATGTTATTGTCTCTAAATCTCCTTGGTGAAGGCGCGGCGGCGCTTGTGCTGCTCGCGTTCGAAGTATTCCCACTGCTTGAGCACCTTGGAGTTGGCCTCGAGCTCGCGGTTGCTCTCGGCATACTTGTAGCCGTAGGCGTTGAAGTGCGGGATGAGGTCGGTAAACAGCAGGCTGTTCACGCCCTTGTTCTGGTACTCGGGCTTGACGGCGATGAGCATCAGGTCAACCACATCATTGTGCTTGAAGGCGTGCAGCAGGTGTTTCCAGCCCCACGGCAGCAGTCGGCCACGGCACTTGATCAGGGCCCGTGCCAACGACGGGATGGAGATGCCCACGGCGATGAGCTCGCGTGTGGTCTTGTCGACAACCATGGCCAGATCGTTGAGTGGCAGGAAGGGCAGGTACATCTTGATGTAGTGCTTGATCTGCTTGTCGGATAGCGGCGAGTAGCCGAATAGGTCGTCATAGGCCACGTTGATCAGCTTGAAGATGGCGTCGCCATAGTCGGCCACGAGTTTCTTGCGGCTGGTGTACTTGATGGTCTCGAGGTTATTGCGCTCGCTCACGATGTTGGAGATGCGCACCATCTTCTCGGGAATCTCGGCAGGGATGGTAATCAGCAGTTCTATCCAGTCTGCATCCTTGACAAAGCCCAGGCGCTCCATGTGCTTGGGATAATACGGGTGGTTGTAGATGCCGCCACTGGTACCCACGCGGTCAAAGCCCTCGACGAGCATACCCTCGGCATCCATGTCGGTGAAGCCCAGCGGGCCCGTGAGATGTTCCATCCCCTTGCTCTTGCCCCACTGGGTCACAGCGTCGATAAGGGCATCGACAACCTCGGCGTCGTCGATAAAGTCGATGTAGCCAAAGCGTGCCTCCTTCTTGCCAGAACGCTCGTTAACGACATGGTTGATGATGCCGGCAATGCGTCCCACGACCTTGCCGTCGCGGTAGGCCATGAAGTAGACGGCCTCGCAGAAGTCAAATGCCGGGTTCTTGTCTGGCATGAGGGTGCCCACCTCGTCGGTCACCAGGGGAGGGACATAGTACTTGCTGTCGCGGTAGAGCGTGTCGATGGGGAAATGCACAAACTGCAGCAGGTTGCGCTTGGTGGGTTCTATTTGTCTGATTTCTACGGCCATGGGTGTCTAATGATTATTGTTTTGAGTTGGTTTTTGGTTTTGAGGGAGCTTAAGGGGGCTTCTATAAATTAGATTGACATGGATTTTGGTAATTTATAGAAATCCCCTTAACTGTAGCAGTTATTGAGCCACCACAACAGGGCCAGCAACCCGGCCAGGATGAGGTCGAGTTTGACAAAGAACCAGGTGTAGTAGCGTCGCTCGGGTGTCATATCTCGGTTCAGTTCGATGATTTGGCCTTGTCATGCACCAGGTCATAGGTGAACGAGCCGCCGTTGGTCTTGATGAGCACAACGTTGTCACCGCTGAAGCTGATGCCCGTTGCTGGGCCATTGCCGCCGCCATAGATGACGAAGTACTTGCGGCTGTTCTTGTTGAAGCCCACGACCGAGCCCTTCTTGTCCGAGAAGACCAGGTAACGGTCGTTCTCGAGCTTGTCCTTGATTTCCTTCATGTTGATGATGGGCTTGTCGTACTGTGTGGGCTTCATCTTCACTTCCTCGCCCTCCTTGAGCTTATCGACGTTCTCGGCATTGTCGTGGTCCCACTTGGCGTCGGCGTTCTCCTCGCCACTGAGGGCCTGTTCTTCCTCCTCCTTGGCCTTGGCCTCTTCCTCAGCGTCTATCTCTTCCTGGGTGGCTACGTGGATGGCGCCGATGTTGGCGGCCTCCTGCTGCAGGAACCTGCGCTCGCTGCTATTGGTGCTCTCCAGCGGGCCACGGCAGTAGACGTACTGACGGCCATCGTTGCGCGAACGGATGGTGCCGTCATAGGTCAGCGTGGTCATTTTCTTGCCCTCGGGGTCATACAGGGCCAGCGTCACGCGGCCCGTGTTGCCCTCGCCGGCTCCCTTGAGGTGGTTGAGGAAGGCGAAGTAGAGGTATTGCTTGCCGTCGATGCTTGCGGCTCGGGGCACGTACATGGCGTCGGCGATGAGCGACGAGTTGTCCATGATGATGTTGCGGCCGTCGTAATACTTGGTCTGGCCCAGCTCGGTTTTCCAGCTACCGCCATCACGGGTCAGCTGATAGACCTTGACAAATGGGCGGTCGGCGTCGTTCTTGTAGGTCACACCCACGATGCGGTCGGGGGTATCGGGGTCTGTGCTGGCAAACCTTACCGCGCAGCCGATGTTGGCGCCGTCCTCAGTGAAGTTGTTGCGGCTCAGTTCGGCGCTCATGATGGCCGTCTCGTCCTGACTGTTGTCGGCAATGACCGCGGCGCTGTCGGCGCGGGCCTTCAGACTGTCGTTCTCGCGGCTGTTGCAGTGCTTGAGCAGGCTCAGCAGCCCGATGAGCAATGCGGCGACCACGATGCCGATGATCAAGTTGCGGTCGTAGTGCGAACGCCTGCCCTCGCCGTTGTCATCGTCATCGAACTGGGGCTCGGCGGGTTGCTGCTGCCAAGCGTTGGCGTGGCGCTGGGCTTCGGCCCGCTGCTGATTGTAGGTCATGCCCTGCTGGGGAGTGCGGCTGGTCACCGTCGAGGTGGCCGGGCGTTCCTGCCCGTTGTCAACGGCCTTGCCGCAGCTGGGGCAGAATACCGACGTGGCGGGAATCTGCTTGCCGCAGTGGGGACAATGCATATCATTACTCATGCGGTAACCGCACCGGTTACAA
The DNA here is from genome assembly GCA_964628205.1 of uncultured Muribaculaceae bacterium. Classification (GTDB taxonomy): domain Bacteria; phylum Bacteroidota; class Bacteroidia; order Bacteroidales; family Muribaculaceae; genus Sodaliphilus. The sequence continues at coordinate 19,474 of CAZVMM010000018.1, read as the reverse complement.
AAGACTGAACCATCGGGCACCTCGTGTCCGCAATGTTGACATCTCATAATACTAAGTCGATTATTTGGTCTATTAAACGTAGTTTAATTTTTTCAAACTACAAAAGTACCTATTTTAGATTACATGGCGCCCCATTTTTCTGAAAAAAATGCGACAAGGGCATCAAAGCCCACCCTAAAACGGGAAGTGGCCCTTGATGCCCTTGACGATGAGCGTTGCTACTGGGCAAGCGCTGCTGCTGTCTGAGCCGCCAGCCGTGCGTTGTTCAGCACCAGCTGGATATTGCTGGCCAGGCTGTCGCCGCCAGTGAGGTCCTTGACCCTGGCGAGCAGGAATGGTGTGGTCTGCTTGCCGCGGATCCCCTGCTGCTTGGCCTCGGTGATGGCTTGGTCGATGGCCTTGTTGATGACATCGGCAGGCATGGAGTACTGCTCAGGGATGGGGTTGGTGACGAGCATGCCGCCCTGAAGACCCATCTCCATCTTGGCACGGAAGGCGGCTGCCAGTTCCGCGGGGGTATCAATACGGTAATCCACCTTGTAGCCGCTGTGGCGGGTGTAGAAGGCCGGCAGTTCCTCAGTGCCATATCCGATGACAGGTACGCCCTTGGTTTCCAGATATTCCAGCGTCAGCCCCAGGTCCAGGATCGACTTGGCTCCGGCACAGATGACCATCACTGGCGTCATAGCCAGTTCCTCGAGGTCGGCGCTGATGTCCATCGTGGTCTCGGCACCGCGGTGCACCCCGCCGATGCCGCCAGTGGCAAATACCCGTATGCCGGCCATGGCAGCGATAATCATTGTCGTGGTCACCGTGGTGGCGCCGTCCTCGCCGCGGGCGATGAGCACGGGCAGGTCGCGGCGCGAAGCCTTGGTCACGGCTTGTCCTTTCTTGCCCAGGTACTCGATTTCCTGGGGTGTGCAGCCAGCCTTGAGTTTGCCGCCGATGATGGCGATGGTAGCGGGCACGGCGCCATGGTCTCGAATGGTCTGTTCCACCTTGAGTGCGGTCTCCACGTTCTGGGGATAGGGCATGCCGTGTGAGATGATTGTTGACTCGAGGGCTACGACGGGACGGCCCTCGTCAAGTGCCTGGCGCACTTCTTGGGAAATGGAAAGGTATTTGTTCATATCATTTTGTTTTACAAGTAATTGTTGATTTCTGGATTGACGGTCTGCAGCGTGAGCAGGGCAGCATGGGCTGCCTTGAGTCCTGTGGCGGCACCGCCCGGGAAGGGCACTTGCAACATCGCGGAGTGGACAACGCCAGCCATGAAGGCATCGCCGGCACCGGTGGTGTTGATGATGCGCGAGGGGATGGCGGGAAAATGCTCGTGGCATGTGCCGTCGCTGCAGTACACGCCGTCGCCACCGAGGGTGATGTACACCTGCTGCACACCCATGGCGATAAGTTGGCTGGCAGCATCGGCGGCGGTGATGCAGTGGGTCACGGTCTGGGCCTCCTTGAGGTTGAGCTTAAGGGCGTGCAGGCGCTTGGTGCGGCTACGCTTCAGCGCCCTGATGACACGTGGTGCCTTGGCGGTGCTCACGGTGTCGACAAATAGTGGAGCCCCTGTGCAGTGGTCAATGAGATACTGCAGGGACTCCACCGGAATGTTGGTATCGGCAACAACAGTTGCCCCGGCGTTAATCTCGCCGATGCGTTTTTCAAGAAATGTGGGCGTCAATTGGTCCACAATATCGGTGTCGGCCACGGCGGCAATCATGTCGCCCGTCTGGTCGTTTACACACAGATACAGTCCGCTGCGCATACCCTCAGCTCGCACGCTCAGCGACAGGTCCAGCCCGATGGCTTGGCACTCCCGCCAGCACATCTCACCGAAGGTCTCGCTGCCATAGATGCTCACGAATTTCACCTCGTGGCCCATCAGCCGCAGGTTGTGGGCGATGTTGCGGGCCACGCCGCCACAGCCCAGTGTCACCTGTCCGGGTACCGAGTCGGCAGGGACAAACGGCGCCGTCAGTGCCGCCGAGATGTCCATGTTCACTCCTCCGATGACCGTCGCGTATTCTCTCATGTCCTATTCCTTGGATGATTAATGGGTCGACAAAGTTACCATCTTTTGACCGATTCACCAAATCCATACTTATTAACTGCGTTGTGGCACATTTTTTGCTAGGAAATGGACTGATATTGGGCAAAGTTTTATACCTTTGCAGGTTGAAAAATAATGAACCAAAAACTAAACAATATGATGACCGACAACGAGAAACAGATGGACCAGCAGGTCAAGCCGTTGTATATCGTTACTGGCTCGACCGACAGCATGGGGAGCGTGATCACGCGCAAGCTTGCCGAGCAGGGCAAGGCCGTGTTGCTGGCCAGTCGAGATATCAAGAAGGCCGAGAACTATGCGGCACAGCTGCGAACGCTGACACGCAACAAGGACATCAGCTGTCTGCAATTAGACCTTAATTCGTTTGAGCTGGTCAATGACTTTGTCAAGCGCTTGAAGGCGCTCAACCGCCCGGTGGCCGCTCTGATTAACAACGCGGGCCTGTTGCCCCGTCGCAGCGAGATTTCGCCCGATGGCTTCGAGCACTCTGTTCAAGTGAATTACCTGAGTACGGTGTTGCTGTCGATGCAGGTCTATCCGCTCATCGTGGAGGGTGGACACATCATCCTGTCGACCAGCGTGTCGCGCCGATTGGTGACACTGCCCTATGAGTTCCCTGCCGTGTCCCACTTCACACCCCTGGGTGCCTATGCCCAGAGCAAGTTGGCGCTGACGCTGTTCTCGATCTACATGTCGAGCGTGATGAAGACCCGCCGCGTGTCGGTCAATTGTGTCAATCCCGGTATTATCAAGAGCGGTGCGTTGGCCATGTCGCGATGGATGGACCGCGTGCCCGAGTACCTGACGCGCAACATCCCCAGCCCCGAGTCGGGCGTGGTGCCTACCCTGCGCGCGCTGGAGAGCAAGGACACTGGCTACCTGTTCTCGGGAGCCGACAAGCAGGTCAAGACATCGACCATGCTCCGCAACCGCGAGATGTTCATCCGGGTGTGCAATGACACGATGCGCATCATCAAGGAGTACCTGGACTAAGGCGCATAGAGCCCCAAGACAAGATTGGGTCCGCGGGCAACAGACGTCTTTTTATCATTCGCAGTTTTTTTGAAAAAATCTTTACAAAAAATATTGGGCGAGAACGACCGCCTGGCACCTGGCACGACGGTGGCCACGATAGGCATGTTTGACGGAGTCCACCGCGGACACGCCACGCTGGTCGATTTCCTCAACCGCCAGGCCGCGGCTTTGAGCAAGCAGTCGCTGGTCATCACCTTCTTGAAACATCCCCGCCAGGTGCTGTATTCCGGAGAGCCCTTCTCCCTGCTCATGAATCTGGAGGACAGGCTGTCACACCTGCGGGAGTTGAATCCCGACCTGCTCTTGGTGCTCGACTTCACTCCCGAGCTGGCCCAGCTCAACTCGTCGCAGTTCATCGAGTTGCTGCGCGACCGCTATGGTGTGTCGATGCTCGTGGTGGGCTATAACCACCGCTTCGGCCACAAGAAGGGTGAGCGTTTTGAGGACTATCGCCGTCATGGGCAGGCCCTCGGCGTGCAGGTAGTCAAGGCCCCCGAGTACCTGGGTGAGTATGCCCCCGTCAGCTCCACCATCGTGCGCAGCCTGATTGCCGCCGGACGTGTCAAGGACGCCATGCACTGCATGGGCCGTCCCCACATCATCCGGGGACGCGTTGTGCACGGTTTCCACAACGGGCGCGGCCTGGGCTTCCCCACGGCCAACGTAGGCGATGTCGCTCCTGGCCTGATGTTGCCACACAATGGAGCCTATGCCGTGCTGGCCCATGTCAAGGGGGTGGTGCTGCAGGGCATGGCCAACATCGGTAAGCGCCCCACGCTGGACAATGGCGACCAGTTGAGCATCGAGGTCAACCTGTTTGACTTCGACGACGACATCTACGGCGAGGAAATCACCTTGGAGTTTATCAGTTTCCTGCGCCTGGAGTTCAAGATGTGCGGCCTGGACGAGCTCAAGCGGCAACTCACGCTCGACCGCGACAATGCCAAGCGCATCCTTCACGAGTATTTAACATCAACACAATCTTTATAGACAAGAATTATGGATATTATCAACCTGTGTGAACAGAATTCGCTCGTCGGACAGTTCATGAGCGAGATCCGTGACAAGCAACTGCAGCAGGAACGCCTGCGTTTCCGCACCAACATTCAGCGCTTGGGCCAGATCATGGCCTACGAGATATCCAAGAAGCTGCAGTACAGCACCATTGGCGTGGAGACACCGCTGGGTGTGAAGCAGTGCAATGTGCTGGGCGACCGTGTGGTGCTGGCCACCATCCTGCGCGCCGGACTGCCCTTCCACGAGGGCTTCTTGAGCTACTTTGACGGCGCTGATAACGCCTTTGTGTCGGCCTACCGCAAGTATTTCCCCAAGACCGACGACTTTGTCGTTCACATCGAGTACATCGCCAGCCCTCGCCTCGATGATAAGACGCTGGTCATTGTCGACCCGATGCTTGCCACCGGCTCATCGATGGAGCTGGCCTACCAGGCACTCGTGACCAAGGGGCATCCTGCCCACATCCACGTGGCCAGTGTGGTGGCTACCCCCCAGGCCATCGAGACCGTGCGCCAGCACCTGCCCGGGGACAAGACCACATTGTGGACCTGTGACATCGACGATGAGCTCAATGAGCACAGCTACATTGTGCCTGGCCTGGGTGACTGTGGCGACCTGCTCTATGGCGAGAAGGAATAGCAAAGCCAGGAGACATACTGGACCACCTGGATATTCTGGGTTTTCTGGTTTATCTGGAACACAATATTACCGAAACATTATGGTACGCAAATATGATTATCTCATCATCGGCTCGGGAGTAGCCGGTATGAGCTTTGCCCTCAAGGTGGCAAAGACCGGGACTGTAGCACTGGTGTGCAAGTCCAAGATGGAAGAGGCCAACACCGACTTGGCACAGGGTGGCGTTGCCACGGTGACCAACCTGGAAGTGGACAACTTCGATAAGCACATCCACGACACGATGGTGGCTGGCGACTGGCTCAGTGACCCCGAAGCCGTGCGCAAGGTTGTTACCGAGGCCCCCGCGCAGATTCAGGAACTGCTCGGCTGGGGAGTGGACTTTGACAAGAACGAGAAGGGCGAGTTCGACCTGCACCGCGAGGGCGGTCACAGCGAGTTCCGCATCCTGCACCATGCCGACAATACGGGGCATGAGATTCAGGTGTCGCTCATCGAGACGGTCAAGAACAATCCCAATATCGACATCTATGAGGACCACTTTGCCGTGGAGATCCTGACACAGCATCACCTGGGCAAGATCGTGACGCGGCGCACGCCGGGCATCGAGTGCTACGGGGCCTATGTCCTCAACCAGGAGACAGGCGAGGTCGATACCTTCCTGTCGCGCGTGACCCTGATGGCGACGGGTGGCATTGGCTCGGTCTACCGCACAACCACTAACCCTCTGGTAGCCACTGGTGATGGCATCGCCATGGTCTATCGCGCCAAGGGCACCGTCCAGGACATGGAGTTCGTGCAGTTCCACCCCACTGCGCTGTATCATCCCGGCGACCGCCCCGCCTTCCTCATCACCGAGGCCATGCGCGGCTACGGTGGCGTGTTGCGCAATCTGGGCGGCGAAGAATTCATGCAGAAGTATGACCCGCGCTTGTCGCTCGCTCCGCGTGACGTGGTTGCCCGTGCCATCGACAACGAGATGAAGCAGCGAGGCGAGGACCACGTCTATCTGGATGTGACGCACAAGGACCCCGAGGAGACCAAGCACCATTTCCCCAATATCTACAAGCATTGCCTGGACTTGGGTATCGACATCACCAAGCAGTACATCCCTGTGGTGCCCGCTGCCCACTACCTGTGTGGTGGCATCAAGGTGGATCTCAACGCCAGCTCGAGCATCAAGCGCCTGTATGCCGTGGGCGAGTGCTCGTGCACGGGCCTGCATGGTGGCAATCGTCTGGCCAGTAACTCGCTGATCGAGGCTGTCGTGTATGCCGATGCCGCAGCCAAGCACGCCATCAGTCACCTCAACGAGTACGCGTGGCGTGAGGATATTCCCGCGTGGGATGACGCCGGCACAACTCACCCCGAGGAGATGGTGCTCATCAGCCAGAGCGAGAAGGAAGTGGGCGAGATCATGTCGACCTACGTCGGCATCGTGCGCAGTAATCTGCGTCTGGACAGGGCGTGGAACCGCTTGGACATCCTGTACGAAGAGACAGAGAAATTGTTCAAGACCAGTAAGGTGTCGCGCCGCATCTGTGAGTTGCGTAACATCATCAATGTGGCCTATCTCATCACCCGTCAGGCCAAGGATATGAAGGAATCGCGTGGCCTGCACTACACCATCGACTATCCTCCGCAACCCAAGAGCGAGGATGACTTGAAGCTCTAGGCTCGCTCTGCTCTCCCGCACGGGCCCGCAATATTTTACTTGAGGTTGTGTCACCATGACACAGCCTCAAGTCATATTTTTAGATGAATGCGGATGTATTCCCCTACAGCCTAAAGCAGCTGCTCAGTCGCGGATCTCCTCGTACTCGGCGTCGGTGATCTGTTCCTCGATAATCGTGCGGGAATCGTTGGCCGTGACGGTCTCCTCGATTGTCGCGCCCCTGACTTCCTCGAAGTCGGCATACTCGCCCTCCCCGCTGGTATAGATTTTGCGCTCGCCGGTTTCGGTATACTCCTCTTCTTCCTCGTACTGGCGGTGTTGGCGCTGCTGCTGTTGTTGCCGGGCGGGGCCATCGCTGCCGAAGATGTCGGTCACCTTCTTGCGCAGGCTCTGCATGTAGAGCCATCCCCGCAACAGGGGGATGCCCACCAGGAGCAGCAGTATTAGCAATATGAATATCAGAAAACTCATTTATGTTATTTCTCTCTCTTAATGACTGATAGCAGCACATACAGGATGATGGCGGGAGCCAGTCCAGGCAGTCCCAGCAGCGCCACCAGTGCCACAGTAGCCACTACCTGCAAATATTGTGCCCAATTCTGCTTGAGGGACGACAGGTTGTGCATCTTCAGGGAGAACATGCGCAGCGGGCAGACCATCAGCAATGAGAGCAACACGATGAGAGCCAGCACAATCCACAGGCCGACGGGATGCTGCGCATACCAGTCGATGAAGCCGATCCAGAAGATGGCGTTGGCGGGGATGGGAAGCCCGGTGAATGTGGTCGCCTGGTTGGTGTCGACGTTGAAGCGGGCCAGCCGCAGGGCGCCAAACACCGGCAACATCAATGCCAGCCAAGACCAGTGACCGGCACCGTTGGCCTGTATGGCCGCGTAGAGAATCATTGCCGGGGCCAGTCCGAAGCTGACCAGGTCGGCCAGGGAGTCGAGCTCCTTGCCGATGCCGCTCACCGCGTGGAGCATCCGCGCTACCAGCCCGTCGAGGAAGTCGGCCACTGCCGATAGGGCGATCAGCACAAACGCCCATCGGTAGCTGGTCGCGCAGCACGATGGGGTCAACGCGACGATACAAGCCATGCTGCCGAAAAGCAGGTTCAGCGACGTGATGGCGTTGGGGATATTGTTGCGGATTGCGTTCATGATTTGTCTTCTTCTTTTTTCTTGCTATTCAAGCGGGCCACCAGAGTCTCGCCGCCCCAGGTGCGGTCGCCGAGTTTGACCATGATCTTGGTGTCTAGTGGCAGGAAGATGTCGACCCTGCTGCCAAACTTGATGAAGCCGATGAAGTCGTTGACGTCGACTGTCTCGCCCTGCTCCACGTAGGTGACGATACGCCGGGCGATGGCACCGGCAATCTGCCTAACGAGGATTTCCTCGCCGGTGGTGGTGCGTATCACGATTGATGAGCGCTCATTGTCGCTGCTCGACTTGGGCAGGTTGGCGGCCAGGAAACGTCCCGAGTGGTGCTTGTAGTAGGTCACCTGCCCCTTGACGGGCACCCAGTTGGCGTGCACGTTAAACACGGTCATGAACACCGAGAGCTGGATGACATTGCGGTGCAGGAATTCGTCCTCGTAGACCTCCTCGAGGGCCACCACTGTGCCGTCGACGCTCGACACCACGGCCGTGCCGTCGCTGTTGTCGCCCTTGAAGTGGCGTCGCGGAAGCCTGAAGAAGTTGAGCACCAGCAGGAACAGTATAGCCATGAGCGCAATCAGTCCCCAGGCCACCGGCTTGTAATCAAAGAAGCGGTAGGCCATGGCCCCAGTTGCTACTATAATCAGGAATAGTATCAACAGGATATTCTCGCCCTCATGATGTATTTTAACTTTCATTATCGCGGTTAAAATTCGTTTTAACTTACAAAAGTACAACAAAGTTTCGAGATTCGGGTTTTTTGGTCCTGTTTTTTTGTCGGTAATTTTTCGGGAGAAACCAGGGGGGTGGTGTACACCGGAGAAAATGGTGCCGATTGTTAGTCTGTGGTAGCATGTGTGGCGGCGGGGGGGTGTTAAAAGTGTGAAACGAGTTGCCCCGCGGTGGAGCGAAACTAAGGTTGAAACAGAGGCTTGCAATACTTCGACGGTGTGTGCTGTCGTGCAAGGGTAGAATGTGGGATAGAAAAACGGCAACGTTGCAGGACTGCGGCTCATGGGCGTGGGTGACGTAATTTTGCGTTGTCAATATAGAAATGGCGCTGTTTTGTATCCGCATTTAGTAATTATCAAAAACATGACTGAAAGATGAATAATAAGGAAGTGACTGTTTACAATGTGATTGTTCTCGACAAGAGTGGGTCGATGAGCAGTATCGCCCGTCAGGCTATCGATGGCGTTAACGAGACCATCGGTTCGATCAAGAGTGCCCAGGAAAAGAACCCCAGCCAGCGCCACCTGGTGACGCTGGTGGCCTTTTGTGGCTGCGAGCAGCGCCTGGTCTATGACAATGTCCCCGTCGGGGAAGTGTGGCCGCTGACGGAAAAGGATTACCGGCCGTGCTGCATGACGCCGCTCTATGACGCGATAGGCACGACGATCACACGCGTGCATGCGCTCAAGAGCCGGGTTGCCGACTCGCTGGCGCTGGTGACGATCATCACCGATGGCTATGAGAATGCCTCGCGGGAGTTCTCGCACACGGCTATCCGTTCGCTCATCGAGAGTTACAAGGACGAGGGGTGGCAGTTCACGTATATCGGTGCTGACCACGATGTGGAGCATGTGTCGTTCTCGCTGAGCATCGACCATCACATGGTGTTTGACAAGACGGCTCAGGGCACGGCCACGATGTTTGCCAAGGAGCGCAAGGCGCGTGCGCACTGGTTCGGCAAGATGTCGCAGGTGATGAGTGATGAGTGTTGCAATCCAGCTGAGCTCAAGGAGCGCATCCGGAATGTGAACCGGGAGGACTACTTTGAAGACTGAAGCCGTGGCGAAAACCGCTGAGGCCGGGAGATGGGTTGGGGGGGATGGGCACTCGGTGTTTTTGGCATGGTTTTTGCGGCTTATTGATGATTAATGACTTTTATCCCTTATTGTTATGATGGAACAGCCTGGTCTTGGAAACCTGAAGTATGGTATCATCTATCTGTATAGTGACCGCAGCTATTCGCCTGGAGTGTCTGACCCAGAGGCGATAGTGGGCAAGTTTGTCGCGCCGATGAAGGTGGAGTGGGTGGACGACCCTGGGCGGAGCGACTTGTTGCTGGTTGCCCGTCGGTTCAATGTGGGCAATATTGGCCACTATGCGACAGTGAGGCTGTCGCTGAGCCGCATGAATCGCTCTGGAGGGTGGTTTGAGGCGATACGTCATTTTGCTGACGCGCTGATGGGGATCAGTGATGCTGGTGATGGGGATATCGTGATCCACGAGGAGGATTTTGGATATGGGTATGGCGGTCACTCGTCGGTTTTTGGCGGCGTGGAGAGCGCCGCGCCTCAGGACAAGACGCGTGTGTCGAGCCGCTGGCAGGGGCTGAAAAAGCGGTTGCGTGACTTGATGGCTGAAGACGATGATTCTGGGGAGATGTCAGAGCAGGTGGTGTGTAGCAGTGAGTGTGCAGCCCCCTGTCGCGAGCCCTCCATGGAAGAGGAGGAGGCCGTCGAGGTCGAGCACCTGGAGCGGGAGAAGCAGCAGGCTCTGGAGCACATCAAGCGTGAGATCATCAATTACATTGCCCATTATCATGAGGACCCGAAGGAGCTGATGGCTGAGCTGCTGCGAGGCAAGGTGGTGGTGGGCGCGCCAGGGCGTGTCCTGGTCAACGGTGACATGAGAATCGTGTTGCCCGAGTATGACGAGATGGAGATCCCGATGCCCGCGATGTGCCGCACGCTGTACATCCTGTTCATGCGCCAGCGCAGTCAGGGACAAGGTATCGTGCTGAAGAGCATCGATGAGTACCGCGATGATATCCTTGACATCTACAGCCTGGTCAAGCCAGGTGCCAGCGAGCGCCGCGTGGAGCAGTCGGTGGACAACCTGTGTGACCCTGGCAGTGAATCGCTGAACCAGATGATCTCGAGGGTGAACCGCTGCATCCGCAACGTGATCACGGACAAGGAGCTCGCCAAGTCCTACGTCATTGCCGGCAAGAAAGGCGAAGCATACACCATTGGGCTGCCGCCGGAGTTGCTGGAGCTGCCTCGTGCCATAACCGGTATATAGGGGTCAGGGCATCACTTGCTGCGGAAGCGGTATTGGACAAAGGCCTCGATGGCCTCGTAGGTGGCCAGTCCCAGTTGCTGGTATTTCTCGGCGAGGTCGCGGTTGCGGTCGATGGAGCGCTGCCATGGCAGCTTGCCGTCGGCGCTGGATCGGAAGGGGGCGTCGTGGATCTGGGAGTGGAACTTGAGTATGGCTTCTCGCTTGTCGCCAAACTCCTCGGGACTCATGGGGACGGCCATTTCCACTTGGTCGACGTCCCATTGCCCCCATTGGCCGCGGTACATCCACACTCGACAGTCGTCCATGAAGGGCTGCCCCTTGAGGTTATCGAGGGCATGCATCACGGCGGTGGTGGCGCGCACGTGGGTGCCATTGGGGTCGACCAGGTCGTTGTCGAAGAAGATCTGGTGAGGCTTGATTTTGGTGATCAGCTCCTGGATGACGGCGACGTCGGCATCGGTGACTTTGCCCTGCCCGTGTGGGTCATGGATGTAGAAGGGCATGCGCAGGTCGTACAGGTTTTTTCTGGGGACGCCGATCTGTCGGCAAGCCATCATGGCCTCGCTGAGCAGGATGGAGCCCTTGAAATAGCGCATGTTGTCGTTGTCCTCGGCTGTAGTGGTCTCGCCGATGAGTTTGGCCAGTGTCTCCTCGATGAATGTGAACGCTTGTCCCTCGAAGTGCTTGGTCAGTCGGTCGGCCAGGAGGACGCTGCGCATCAGGTCCTCGTCGCTCACGGCGACGTCGCCGTCGGTCTGGAAGGCGATGCTCACGTCGTGGCCCTGCTGAATGAGTCGCCTGACGGTGCCGCCCATCGACACCACGGCATCATCAGGGTGTGGACTGAAGATGAGCACGCGCTTGGGGTAGGGGGTGGCTCGCTCGGGGCGGTGCATGTCGTCGGCATTGGGCTTGCCTCCGGGCCAGCCGGTGATGGTGTGCTGCAGGTTGTTGAATATCTTGATGTTCACGTTGTAGGCCGAGCCGTATAGTGCCACGAGTTCGCTCAGTCCGTAGTCATTATAGTCCTCGTTGGTGAGTTTGAGCACGGGTTTGCCCGTCTGCTCGCACAGCCACACGATGGCGCGGCGGATGAGCAGGTCGTTCCACTCACAGGAGGTGACCTTCCAGGGGTAGCTGATGCGGGTCAGCCGTGATGCGGCATCGAGGTCGGCATAGATTCTCACGTCGTCGTGCACCTGGAGGAACGAGGCAGGCACCAGGTCGGTCATCCTGCCCTCGATGGCGCTGAACAGTGCCGCAGAAGCGTCTTCCTCCCATGCCACACAGATGATTCTCTTGGCGCTGAGGATGTTGGCGAGTCCCACTGTAACCGCAGTCTTGGGTGCGGTGTCGCTCTGGAACACCTCGGTAACCCGCAGACGGGTGTCGTTGCCCAGCAGTATCAGCCGGCATGCGCTGTTGCGTGCCGACCCCGGCTCGTTACAGGCCAGTGAACCGTCGGGATTGAGGTCGCACAAGACCAGGTCCAGCCCGCCACAGTCGATGATCTCGCGCTCGTAGGCTTTGCACTGGGCGTGGGTGTTCTCGCTGGCGGCGAGGTGGCTGAGGCTGTGGATGTTGCCGGGCTCGATATCGATCTTGGACAGTAGGTGGGTAGTGAGCAGCTGCCTGGTGCTCAAATGCTCGTCGTCAGTGGGCCCGAGCTCGCTCAGGTTGAAGGCAACGACATCGGCGAAGCTCACTTTGTCGGCAAAATAGAGTTTGACCAACTCGTCATAGACCTTGAGGACATACCGTCCTGCTCCCAGGCCGATGACGCACCGGCCGCTAGCCTCGACGCGTTCGTTGATGATGCGTGCCACCTCGTGTGCTGCCTCGCGAGCGCCTTCGTCGGCACTCTCGAGGATGGTGGTGGGCACTTTCTCGTACCGGGTGAGCGCAGCCAGCTCTATCTCATTCTCGGGACAATAATAGCGGCTCGACACCTGATAAAACTTGACGTTGGTCTTCAAATCTGTCTTCATCTTTTTTACCTTATTTCAATTCAGCCTAGCAAAATTAAATAAAATTTCATAATCCCCAATAAATTTTCGTAATTTTGCAACCTTAAATGCAAATAAGAGGAGTGACATGGCAATGAAATTGATATATGATAACCAGGGTGATGCCACCAAGCGACTGCTGCTGGAAACCTATGGTTGCCAGATGAATGTGGCCGACAGCGAGGTCGTTGCCACGGTGATGAAGATGGCTGGCTATGAGACCTGTGAGTCGATTGACGAGGCCGACGCGATTTTTATCAACACCTGCTCTGTGCGCGACAATGCCGAGCAGAGAATCTTCTCGCGCCTCAACCAGCTGAACGCGCTGCGCCACAAGCGCCAGCGCCGCCTGATCATCGGCATCATCGGCTGCATGGCTGAGCGCATGCAGGAGGTGCTCATCAAAGAGCATGGTGTGGACTTGGTGGCAGGCCCCGATGCTTACCTGGAGTTGCCAGCCCTCATCGCGCTGGCCGAGCAGGGCGAGAAGGCCATCAACACCGACCTGTCGACCACCGAGACCTATCGCGACATCATCCCGTCGCGTGTGGGAGGCAGCAGGGTCAGCGGCTTCATCAGCATCATGAGGGGGTGTAACAACTTCTGCACTTACTGCATTGTGCCCTATACCCGTGGCCGTGAGCGCAGCCGTGAACCGCAGAGCATCCTCAACGAGCTGCACGACCTGCGGCAGCGTGGATTCAAGGAGGTGACGCTACTGGGTCAGAATGTCAATTCCTACCTCTACAAGCCCGAGGACGGTGGTGAGCCCGTTGATCTGGCGCGATTGCTGGCGATGGTGGCACAGGCGGCTCCCGAGATGCGGGTTCGCTTCACCACCAGCAACCCCGAGGACCTGAGCGACGCCATCATCGAGACAATGGCGGCCCATGACAACATCTGCAACCACATCCACCTGCCGGTGCAGAGCGGCAGCAACAAGGTGCTGAAACTTATGAACCGCAAGTACACCCGCGAGTGGTACCTGGACCGCATTGCACGCATCCGCTCCGCCATGCCCGATTGCGGCATCTCGACCGACATGTTCACAGGCTTCCACGATGAGACCGAGGAGGACTTCGAGCAGACCCTGTCGCTCATGCGCGAGGTGGGCTTTGACTCGTCGTTCATGTTCAAGTACAGTGAGCGTCCTGGCACCTTTGCCGCCAAGCACCTGCCCGACAACGTCCCGGAGGAGGTGAAGATTGACCGTCTGAATCGCATGATTGCCTTGCAGAACGAGCTGTCTCTATGCAGCAACCGCAAGGAGGTGGGCAAGACCTTTGAGGTGCTGGTCGAGGGCTACAGCAAGCGCAGCCGCGACGATATGTTCGGTCGCACGCCTCAAAACAAGGTCATCGTCTTTCCCGCTCATGGCGAGAAGCCAGGCGACAGGGTGCACTGTGTGGTCACCAGCGCCTCGAGCGCCACGCTCAAGGGTGAGCGCGTAGATGTTTAAAAAGTGGGATTCTGTGTATCGGCAAGACGGAATAATCGACAAATTGTTGCATAATTCGTGAATAAGGTTTATTTTTGCCATGTGAATCTGCGCCAACGAGTAGTAATTGTTAATATTCCAGTGCAAAATGACTAACGATAACAAGCATCTCCGCAATGTGCTCGTCATGCGCCTCTCGGTTCTCGGTAACGTGGCCATGACGATTCCCGTGTTGTATCCCGTGTGTAGGGCCAACCCCGACACACGTTTCATCATGTTGACCAAGAAATGGCCCGCCTCGATGTTTCATGACCGCCCTGCAAACCTCAAGGTGGTGGACTTTGACGTTAAGGAGAATCACAGCGGATTGTTTGGTCTGCTCAAACTGGCTGCACAGCTCTATAGGTACTACGACGTGGATGCTGTGGCCGACCTCCACAATGTGTCGGGCACATGGATCATCGATGCCTACATGAAGGCCAAGGGAGCGCGTATCGCGCGGCTGGATAGGGAGAAGGCCAAGCGCCGCGCACTGGTCAAGCACAGGTCCAGCGAGCCGATCACACCCATTCACGACCGTTACCGCAATGTCTTCCTGCAGCTGGGGCTCGAGGCCCCCGACGATTTCACTCGCCTGTATGATGGCCACGCCTGGCCCGTTAGCCCGATCGTGTTGCAGAAGGAGCCCGGCCAGCGCTGGATTGCCATCTCCCCGTTCTCGTCCCATCCCCACAAGGCTTACCCCCTGGAGTTGATGGAGCAAGTGATAGCCAAGTTGAACAAGAACGAGAATTACTGGCTGTTCCTCATGGGAGGCGGCAAGGCCGAGAAGATTGCCCTGCGCACCATCGCCCGCAAGTACAAGAACGTGGTGTCGATGGCCGAGGTCAAGCACAAGTTCATCGACGAGTATGCCTTGCTGGGGCAGTGCGACCTGATGCTTACCATGGAGTCGGCCAATATGCACCTGGCCTCGCTTGTCGACCTGCAGGCAATGACCATCTGGGGGCCCACGTCGCCAGCGTGTGGCTACCAGGGATATAACCAGGTTGTGCAGGACGACATCCAGCTCGAGATGGACTGCCGTCCCTGCTCCATTACCGGCGACAAGCCCTGCAAGTATGGCGATTACCGTTGCCTGAGGAATATCAGTCCCGATGATATCGCCCAGCGCGTGATCGCGGCCGTGGAGCATAATGCGCAGCATCGCACCAAGGCCACGCGGCTGGCCATGTCCCGCAAGCAAGAACAGGAATCACACGATACCACAAAATGAAAAAAAGCATACTCATTACCGGAGCCGGCGGATTCATTGGCGGATTTCTCGTCGAGGAGGCCCTGAAACGGGGCTATGACACCTGGGCCGCCGTTCGCTCCACAACGAGCCGCGAATTCCTTCAGGACGAGCGGATCCACTTTATCGAACTCGACTATAATGACCAGGACCACTTGGCCGACACCCTGCGCGACCATGCCGCCGAGTGGGGACGATGGGACTATATCGTTCACAACCTGGGTGTGACCAAGAGCACCAATTATCTGGACTTTGAGCGGGTAAACTATGGTTACCTGCGGGCTTTGGTCGATGCCCTGCGAGATACGGAACTGACACCTGACGTGTTCTTGATGATGAGCAGTCTGAGCGTCATGGGACCTGGCGACGAGAGTTCTTACCGTCCCTTTGCTCCCACTGATGTGCCCCTGCCTAACACGTTCTATGGCGTGTCGAAACTCAAGGCCGAGACCTACTTGCAGTCCCTTGAGGGCTTTCCCTTCACGATATTCCGCTGCACGGGGGTCTACGGCCCGCGTGAGCGTGACTATTTCTTGATGATCAAGAGCATCAAGCGCGGCTTTGACTTCAGCGTGGGCTTTGACAAGCAGATGCTCACATTCATCTATGTCAAGGACCTCGTGACGGGAGTCATGGACGCCCTGGAGAAAGGGCCGCTGCGCAAGGCCTATTTTATCAGCGAGAACAAGGCCTACACGCAGCAGGAGTTCCGCAGAATCGTCTGCGAGGAATTGGGTAAGAAATTTGTTGTCCCCGTAACGTGCCCCCTGTGGTTGGTGCGGATGGTGTGCAACGTGGCCGAGTGGGTGGGTAAGGTCACTCTCAAGGCAAGCACGCTGAACCGCGACAAGTTCAAGATACTGAAGCAGCGCAACTGGCTGTGTGACACCAGCGAGGCGCAGTGCGACTTCGGCTTCAAGCCGCGATACTCTTTGCGTGAGGGCTTGCGTGAGGCCATTGCTTGGTATCGCAAGGCTGGTTGGCTGTGATGATGGCAGAACCTGTTTTCCTGGTCGGCTACATGGGTTGTGGCAAAACCACCCTGGGCGAGGTGCTTGCCCAGCAGATGGGTTTGCGCTTTATTGACCTCGATGAATACATCGAGCAGTTGCATGGCAAGACCATTGTCGATTTGTTTAACGCGGTGGGCGAGGACCATTTCCGCGAGCTGGAGTCTGCTGCCTTGCGACAGATGGTGCTGCTGACTGACGTGATTGTCTCTTGTGGTGGCGGAACACCTTGCCACGGTGACAATATGGAGCTCATGAATCGCGCAGGCATCACAGTGTGGCTCACCACCAGCCCTGAGCGTATTACCGCACGCCTGTTATTGCCCGACCAGAAGGTCAAGCGCCCAAAAATCGCTGACTTGCCGGCGGCAGCTGTCCTTCCGCTTGTCCAACGCGAGTTGCAGGCCCGCTCCCACTGGTATGCTCAAGCGCGATTACACTTCGATTCCACCGATATCGAGACTGCCGAGGCTACATGCCGCACCGCCCGCCGCCTCGCTGCCCTGCTCGCCCAATAACACAGCAAATAGCCATGGCCAGTCCCGTGGGATTTGCCGTTCTCAGAAAAATGATGTAATTTTGCCGTTCTTCGACAGACAACACTTTATGGCAACTGACAAGCACAAGTGGTATGTCGTGTGGCAGGGGACCGAGCCAGGCATTTGCGATTCGTGGGCAGAGTGCGAGTTGCGTGTCAAGGGGTACCCTGGAGCACGTTACAAGGCCTACAAGACACAGCAGGAGGCTGTGGAGGCCTTTCGCAATGACCCAGGGGAGCTGGACATCCTCCGGGCCATCGCCAATGCCCCGCGCGAGTTTGTCAACTACGAGGCCATTCCCGATATTGTGCGCGACAGCATCGCTGTGGACGGCGCGTGTTCGGGCAATCCGGGCATCATGGAATATCGTGGCGTGGATGTCCCCACGGGAGTAGAGTTGTTTCGCCAGGGCCCGTTCGCCGATGCCACCAACAATATCGGCGAGTTCCTGGCCATCGTCCATGCCTTGGCTTTGTTTGCCAATCAGGGCAATGACCACACGGCTATCTACAGCGACAGCGTCACGGCCCTGTCCTGGATCCGGGCCAAGCAGTGCCGTACCAAGCTGGGGCGCACCGATGCCAACAGGCGGCTGTTTGAGATCATCGGGCGTGCCGAACGATGGTTGACGACACACACTTGGCGCAATGCGCTGCTCAAGTGGAAAACCAGCGAGTGGGGTGAGATTCCGGCCGATTTTGGCCGCAAGTAATTGATAGATATGGCTGAAAAAAGACTGATGAAATATCGTGACGAACTCGACAAGAGTTATGGTGTGGCAGGCATGGCACTCGGGCTCGCTGTCCTTGAGGCCGACGGCCTCTTCACCGCAGTCACCCTCGATGGCGACGGGTCGGAGTGCATAAAGTTCACTCCTGAATTCTTCTTCGCCGGCAATCCGCGCTTGTCGGCGCGTGGCGCCTGGAAGTATATCCTGGGACATTATCGCATCTCGGTGGGACTGGCCGTCGCCAATGCCCTGTGCCGCCGCATGGTGCTCGACAATGACAAGGTAGACAACAAGCTGCGCGATGAGCTGTTCAATGCCGCCTTCGAGGACGGGCGCGACTACTGCCAGCTCGAGCGCGACGAGGTGGAGCCGATATTTGACGAGGCGTTCAGCAACATGGTGCGCCTGTTCAGCGACTCCCGCGTCAGGAAAGCCATGGACACCTTTGCCGATGCCCTGAAACAGCGCCGCACGCTGTCCCATATCGATGTTACTGATATCCTGCAGCAGCTCAACCTCGTTTAGCCCCCTCTTTTTATATAATAATGTGTAAAATCAACTAATAACTGATAATTACTAAAGTCAATTCATTATGCAGACAGTACTCTTTCATTCCACCATCTACGGGCCTATCCACAGCCGCAGGCTGGGGATGTCGCTCGGTATCAATCTCATGCCCAACGATGGCAAGATCTGTTCCTTCGACTGCCTCTATTGCGAAGCCGGATTCAATGCACAGGGCCCCGGCAAGGATGGTGTTCCCACCCGCGAGGCCGTGAAGAAACAGCTCAAGCGCAAACTCGAGGAGATGAAGCAGGCGGGGCAGACGCTCGATGTGATTACCTTCTCGGGTAACGGCGAGCCCACCCTGCACCCTGACTTCAAGAAGGTGGTCGAGGACGTCATGCGACTGCGCTCGGAGTATTTCCCCGAGGCCAAGGTGTCGGTGCTGAGCAATTCCACCATGGCCGGCAAGCCCCAGGTGGCCGAGGCCCTGCTCAAGGTGGACAACAACATCCTGAAACTCGACAGTGCCATCCCCCGCACATTCATCGCCATCAACCGTCCCGTCTCGCCCAATTGCCTGCCCGAGGGCGTCATCGCTGACCTGAAGCGTTTCAGCGGGCAGTGTGTGGTGCAGACTATCATGATTCGTGGTGAGTTTGACGGAAAGCGCTTTGACAACACCACCGACGAGGAACTCGATGCCCTGCTGAGCGCATACCTCCAGATCAAGCCGCGCGAGGTGATGCTCTACAGCATCGACCGCAAGACGCCTGCCGAGAATCTTGAGAAGGTTTCCAAGGAAGAACTCGAGCGCATCGC
Source organism: uncultured Muribaculaceae bacterium (assembly GCA_964628205.1). GTDB lineage: Bacteria > Bacteroidota > Bacteroidia > Bacteroidales > Muribaculaceae > Sodaliphilus. Next base: position 504 of record CAZVMM010000018.1, on the reverse strand, counting down.
TCAGCGATTCCGTGATGCGGGCATCAAGGTCCAGGTGAATGCCTAATGGTAATCTCCGTTTTTATCGGTAAACGATAAAAGCACACCTTCAAACCGTTAACTGGAGTTAATTTTAGGATTTTCTTGCCGAAATATTTGGCCGGTATGGTGAGCGGCTGTAATTTTGCATCGCTTTTCGGCTCACGAGATGCATGAATTGAGTGAGCGGTTTTTTTTGACGCCTTATGCGTAAGGTGTCGGAAGCGGAAAGCGCGAGATCATTGAAATGTTTGCAATGAGGAAATTGACAGTGCAGAGACAAGGAAGGGAAACCCTGACGAGTCCACGTCAAGATTCCGAGAAAGACAGGTAAGATACAAGCACAGCAGATCCGGGCGCCCCGAGCGGGGTGCCGGCCGGGACGCAGGAACGAATCGCCGTTGCGTTTTCATTTAGATTCTTGAAAGAGAAAAAAAGACAAGATACAACAACGAAGAGTTTGATCCTGGCTCAGGATGAACGCTA
>CAZVMM010000017.1:0-47047 GCA_964628205.1 uncultured Muribaculaceae bacterium | reverse complement strand
TCTTGTCGAGCTCGCGCTGCAGGCGGTCCCAGATGTGACGCGAGGTCACATACTTACCGTCCTTGCCGAAGAAGGGCGAGTCGTTGATGCAGAATCGCATCGACATCGTGGGCTCGTCGATGGCTATGCGTGGCAGGGCCTCGGGGTTGGTGGGCAGGGTGACGGTGTCACCGATCTCGAATCCCTCGAGGCCGATAATGGCACAGATGTCGCCGCTGCTCACGCTCTCGACGTGCTTCTGTCCCATGCCCTCAAAGGTGCGCAACTCCTTGATCTTCTGCTTGACGACCTCACCGTCGCGCTTGCACAGGGCCACCTCCATGCCGTCCTTGAGGGTACCGCGGTGAACGCGGCCCACGGCAATGCGTCCCACGTAGCTGCTGTAGTCCAGCGACGTGATGAGCATCTGGGCATCGCCCTCGAGCATCTCGGGCTCGGGGATGTACTTAATGATGGCATCGAGTACGGCGGTAATGTTGTCGGTGGGCTCTCGCCAGTCCTCGCTCATCCAGCCTTCCTTGGCCGAGCCAAAGATGGTGGGGAAGTCGAGCTGGTCCTCACTGGCATCGAGATTACACATCAGGTCAAAGACCATCTCCTGCACCTCGTCGGGGCGGCAGTTGGGCTTGTCCACCTTGTTGATGACAACGATGGGCTTGAGGCCCAGCTGCAGGGCCTTTTGCAACACGAAGCGGGTCTGTGGCATCGGCCCCTCGAAAGCGTCTACCAGCAACAGGCATCCGTCGGCCATGTTGAGCACACGCTCCACCTCGCCGCCGAAGTCGCTGTGACCCGGGGTGTCGATGATGTTGATCTTGTAGCCATTATAGGAAATCGAAACATTCTTGGACAGAATGGTGATGCCGCGCTCGCGTTCCAGGTCATTGCTGTCCAGAATCTGGGTGCCCATCTGTTGGTTGTCGCGGAACAGATTACCTGCCGCTAACATCTTGTCTACTAGAGTTGTCTTGCCATGATCGACGTGCGCGATGATGGCCACGTTGCGGATGTTTTGCATATTGCCTTATCGAATTTGGCTGCAAAATTAGTGAAAATTTGCGCAAGTGGAAAGCAAAAGCGCATAAAATATGCACCCTGAACCCTCAGCACAATGATTGTTGCCCGTGTGGAAAGATTGTTGTACCTTTGCTGGCACAAGAGAATTAATTAACCTGATTGACATGAAGAATATTGCTTTAGTTACTGGCGCGACAAGTGGCATCGGAGAAGCCTGCGCGCGCAAGTTGGCCGCGATCGGCTATAACATGATTATCACGGGCCGCAAGGCCGACCGCTTGGATGCTCTGGCACGGGAACTGTCCGCCATGGGCGCTGGCGTCGTGACGCTGGAGTTTGACGTGAGGGACCGCGAGGCGGCAACAGCCGCAATGCAGGGCCTGCCCCCCGAGTGGCAGCAGATTGACGTGCTCGTCAACAATGCCGGTGGCGCATGGGGCCTGGAACCCGAATACGAAGGCAACTATGACGACTGGGACACGATGATCGACACCAACATCAAGGGCCTGCTGACAATGACACGCCTCATCGTCCCCGGCATGGTCGAGCGCGACCATGGACACGTGGTGAACATCGGCAGCGTGGCTGGTGATGCCGCTTATGCCGGCGGCAATGTGTATTGTGCTACCAAGTCGGCCGTGAAGGCCCTGAGCGACGGTCTGCGCATCGATGTGGCCCACAGCAGTGTCCGTGTGACCAACATCAAGCCCGGCCTGGTCGAGACCAACTTCTCGGTGACCCGATTCCACGGGGACAAGGAGCGTGCCGACAATGTGTATAAAGGCATACAGCCCCTCACTGGCGAGGATATCGCCGAGTGTGTCGCCTTTGCCGTGACGGCTCCGCCGCACGTCCAGGTTGCCGAACTGCTCGTCCTGGCCACCCACCAGGCCAACGGCAGCGTCATCCACAGGAGTTAGCCGATAGCGGCTATTGAAGCTATAGCGTGGAGAGAGTAAAAAAATAGAGTTGACAAGGAATATCCTCGACAACTCTATTTTTTCTACTTCTATGCTGGCCCTTATTTCTTCATTGCCTTGATGATCTTGCCGATGTAGAAGGAATGATAGCCGGCCTTGAAGCCGTCGTAGAATTCGCGGGGAACATCGTCGCGGAAGTTGGCGGGGTCAAACTCCTGGCCGTACATCGTCTTGCACTCGATGACGCACTCGGCTTCCTCGTAGTAGGGGGTGCCGTTCTCGGTGTAGGCCACGTGCAGCCCCAGGGCGGCAGCCTTGTCACCGTCGCGTCCGCTGCGTGTGCCCATGTAGCGCAGCACGTCGCGATCCTTGAAGGTCATAATGGTGAAGTAATCGTTATTCTCCATGAACTCACGGGTGAAACGTTTCTCGGCGACATAGACGGTCACCGTGCTGGTGCCGTGACCCCACAGGTTGCCCAGCGCTCCCCAACCGATGGTCATGGCGTTGCTCTTCTCCCTGTTGCCGGCACACACGAGCATGCCGCCGGGCTGAGAGAAGTAATTAAAGGGGTTGAGTAGGAAATCCTCGGTCACAATGAACTCGTGGAAAGTGCGTTCGGGCTCTGCCGTTTCGGGCTTCTTGCCGCCATAGGTATTGTAACTGATGTTGTCCTCATTCCACTTGTTCTTGGGGGCCTGGTATTTCTCGGGATAGCCGATGACGATGGTGCAGAAGGGGATGATGTGCTCGGGAAGGTTGAGCACGGCGGCCACTTTATCAACCCGGTCGGTGACTGGATAGGTTCCCGTCCACACGGCACCCAGGCCCATGCCTTGGGCCGCGATGAGGATGTTCTCGGTGGCGGCCGATGCGTCCTGGACCCAGTAGTCGGGAACGCGTGTCAGCGCCTTGGTCATGTCGCCGCACACCACGATAGCCAGCGGTGCGCGAGCCGCCATGCCCGCATTGGGGTTGGCCGTGGCCAGTCCCTCGAGCACCTGTTTGTCGGTAACTACAACGAAGTGCCACGGGCGTTTGTCTACTGCCGACGGGGCAGCCATGCCTGCGCGAAGCAGTTTCTCGATTTTGTCTTGCTCCACGGGACGGTCCTGATAGGAGCGGATGCTAGTGCGGGCCAGGATGTTGTCAAGGATGATTTCTTCCATACCGGTTGATAACTGTCGATTGTTGTTCTGTGCTTTCGCCGGGACCAAGGTCGCTGCCATGAGCAGGCCGGTGACGAGCAGATGTCTGATTCTTATCATGAAATAATGGTTATGTGTACGTTAAACTCTCTCTCTATACGATATTCGGGTCCTCAAGGCCATAGTGGCGCTTGCGGTCCATCCACAACAGGGCAGCAGCCGTAGCGATGGCACACACACCGATGATGGCAAAGATGATCAGCGAGTGGGTGTAGTCCACTTGGTCGCCCACGGTGTCACGCTCCAGTACCTTGCCGATGAGCACGGGAATGAGCATCAGGCCGATGTTCTGGATGTAATAGATGATGGAGTAGGATGTGCCCAACTGCTTCATGGGTACAATTTTGGGCACGGCGGGCCATAGCGCGGCGGGTAGCAGCGAGAACGCTATTCCCAACACACACATCAGCGTCACGGCCAGTGCGCTGGAATTGCCGGGCATGGCAAACACCGCCAGCACGATGGTGAGCATCACACTGCCGATGACCATCATGGTGGCTCCGCGGCCCTTCTTGTCGCACCAGCCGCCGAATAACGGCGTGAGCACAATCGAGGTGAACGGCAGAATGGCCGGAATCATACCGGCTAGGCCGGCTTCCACACCATACTTGGAAATCATCAGCTTGGTGGCGAAATCCAGGAATGGGTAGAGCGCCGAGTAGTAGAACAGGCACAACAGCGTGATGAGCCAGAATCCGGGATTCTGGATAGTCAGCTTCATGTCCGAGAAGTGGAACTTCTCATCGTCGGCTTGAGCAGTGTCTTGCTTGCCCTGCTCCTTGTCCAGGCGGCGGTCCATCGTGCAATAATAGAGATAGGCAACCAGACCAATGCCCACACAGAACACCCCGATGAGGATGGGACGGGGCAGACCCCAGCGCAAGGCAATGATGGGGCTGAATCCCAGCGCCAGCGCTGTGCCCAGGCGTGCCATGGCCACCTGCAGGCCCATTGCCAATGCCATCTCCTTGCCCGAGAACCAGCGGACAATGGCCTTGGAAACCGTGATTCCGCACATCTCATAGCCGATACCGAAGAAGGCAAATCCCAGTGCCGCCAGCACAACCTGCTGCTTGACGGTGCCCAGCAGGGGCACAGATATCATGGGGGTGGGCGAGACGAGTGTGATGGCGCCATAGACGGCGGCCGACCCAGCGAGCATCAGCACACACGACAGGATGCCCGTGAAGCGCACGCCCATCTTGTCGAGGATGATGCCGCCCACAAACAGCATCAGCAGGAACACGTTAAAAAATCCTCTGGATCCGGCAAAGATGCCAAACTCACCGCTGGTCCAGCCCATGCCGCCGTCGGCAACCGTTTTCTCGAGCATGAACTGCAACGGGGACATTTCCTTGGCGACAATGTAGCCGGCCATCATCGTGAACGACACGATGGCGAGCACAGTCCAGCGTGCCCAAGCCTGGGTTGCAATCGTTTCTCTTACCTGTTCTCTCATGTGATGTGGTTTTTCTTTTTTTTCAAGGAATAGGGACCTTAAAGCTCCTAAAGTCCTTAAGGCCCCTAAAGTCCCTATTATAACTAATCGATAATCCCTTATGCCTCGGGCTTGATGTTGGGCTCTTCGAGGCCGAGGTGCTTCTGGCGGTCAACGACCTTGAGGTACAGGCCGATAAGCAATGCGGCGATACCCAGGCAAGCCAGCATCACGAGCGGCCAGGTGTAGTTGTACTGGGTGGGGTCGGTCACGCCAGGATTGGTCTTGTCGAGCACCTTGCCAATGGCCAGCGGGAACAGCCACAGGCCGATGTTCTGAATCCAGAAGATCAGTGCATAGGCGCTACCGATGATCTTGGAGTCAACCAACTTGGGCACACTGGGCCACAGTGCGGCAGGAACCAGCGAGAACGAGGCACCCAGCACCAGGATAGTGATATAGGCGATGATGATGCCACCGACAGTGCTGCTCTTGAACATGGGCAGGATGAAGGCGAAGGTCAAGTGGCAGAAGATGAGCAACAACGAACCCAGCACGAGCATCGATGCGGCCTTACCCTTATGGTCAACGTAGTTGCCCAGAATGGGGGTGATGCCCACAGCCAGCAAGGGGAATACAGCGAAGACGCTCTCGGCCGACTGGCGCATGTAACCCATGTAGCAGTAGCCGATCAGAGCGATAATCGATATGCAGAGCAGGCCGTACTTGGCACTCTTGCTCTTCTTCATGAAGTTGCTCATGAAGGCAGTAGCGGCCACGATAATCATGATGATGTATTGCCAGATGGCTACAGAGTCACCAGCCCAGAACGAACCCTCGGCGGGCTCAACAAGGGTAAGGTTGCACTGCAACATGTTCACGGCATATTTCTGGAAGGGGAAGATGGCGCTGTAGTAGAGCACGCACAGCAGCGATACCAGCCAGAATCCCTTGTTGGTGAGAATCTTGCCAATGTCACTGACCTTGAACGGGTCGTCCTTCTCCTCGGCCTCGCCCGTCTGCTTATCGAGCTTGCTGTCCATAAAGAAGTAAACGATGAACATGATCAGGGCGATGCACATCAGCACGACACCAAAAGCAACGGCGCGGCTAACGCTGATGTTGCCACCCAACTTGGCAAAATAGGGCGAGAAGATCATGCACGTGGCAACACCCAGGCGGGCCAGAGCCATCTCGCTACCCATGGCCAGAGCCATCTCGCGGCCCTTGAACCACTTGACGATACCGCGGCTCACGGTGATACCTGCCATCTCGACACCGCAACCAAAGAGCATAAAGCCACAGGCTGCAAGCTTAGCGCTGGCAGGCATGCCCTCGTAGAAGGGAGAAACTCCCAGCTCGTCAAAGATGGGGATGTAGTTCAGGTGGTTGGTAAACCAGGCCTCAAGCCCCGTGCCTACAAACGCGTCGGTCACGGCATACCACTTGATGATGGCACCAATAAGCATCACGGCACCCGACAGGACGGCGGTGAAGCGCACGCCCATCTTGTCGAGGATGATACCAGCGAAAATCAGGAAGAACACAAACACGTTGAGGAATACCTCAGCGCTCTCCTCGGTACCAAATGCGGTTGAACTCCATGCAAGGTTGGGTGATGACTCCAGCAGGTCCTTGATGGGCGAGAGGATGTCCATGAAAATGTAGCTGCAGAACATGCCCAGCGCGAGCAACAACAGCGCTGTCCAGCGCATTGCAGCAGAATCTCTTAAAGTCTGAATCTTTTCTGACATAATTTTTGTTTTAAAAGTTTTTTTATGATTTGGTTTATTGATTAATGGTCCTTTTTAGGCTTTAGGCTCTAGGCTTTAGGTTGTCTATGCTAATGCCTATAGCCTAAAAGCTATATCATGCGATTCCCAGCGACTGGCAGATGCGGTCAATCTTCTGGTCGGCCCACTCGTTTTTGGCATCATAGTTCTCGGGCTTGTCAAGCTGGTCGTGCACCTCGATGTAGAACTTGATCTTGGGCTCGGTGCCCGACGGGCGTATCGACACCTTGGTGCCGTCTTGGGTGTAGTACTGCAGCACATTGCTGGTGACGGGCATATCGAGCTTGGTGACTTCGCCAGTGACCATATCGCGTTGCTCGAGTTTCTGGAAGTCCTTGATCAGCACCACGGGAGAGCCGTCGATGGTCTGCTGCGGGTTCTCGCGGAAGTTGACCATCATCTGCGCTATCTCGTCGGCACCGCTCTTGCCGGGACGCACGACGCTGATGCCGCGCTCCTTGCTGTAGCCGTAGTGGATATACAGGTCGATGAACAGGTCGTTGAGCGTCATGCCCTTGTCCTTGGCCCAAGCGGCAATCTCGCACATCAGCGGAATGGACGATACCGAGTCCTTGTCGCGGGCGAAGGTCTCGGGCAGGAAGCCGTAGCTCTCCTCGCCACCACCCAGGTAGCGTCCCTTGCCTTCCATCTCGCGCATCACCGTGGCAATCCACTTGAAGCCGGTGTAGCAGTCAAACATCTTGATGCCCTCTTTCTCGGCAATCTTGCGGATGGTCTCACTGGTGACAATGGTCTTGACGATATACTCGTCGCCCTTGAGCCTGCCCAGTTCGCGGTTGCGCACCATCAGGTAGTAGAGGAAGATGATCTGGATCTGGTTTCCGTTCACGAGCTCATATTTGCCCTTGGTGTTCTTGATGACCAGGCCGATGCGGTCGGCGTCGGGGTCACTGGCCAGCACCACGTCGGCATCCACCTCCTCGGCTTTCTTGATGGCCATGGCCATGGCACTCGGTGTCTCGGGGTTGGGCGACTCGACCGTGGGAAACTCGCCGCTCATCACGTCCTGTTCGGGCACATGGATGATGTTGTCAAATCCCCAGCGCTCGATCGAGCGGGGCACCATGTAGCGGCCCACGCCGTGGATGGGGGTGTACACAATCTTCATGTCGTGGTACTTCTTGTTGACCTCGGGGCTGAGCGACAGGGTGTAGATGTCCTCGATGTAGGGGGCATCGATGTCCTCGCCGATGGTCTGGATCAGCTCAGGATTGCCCTGGAACTTGATCTCGCGCACGTCCTGGATGGCATTCACGTGATTGATGATGTTCACGTCGTGGGGTGCCACCACCTGGGCTCCGTCGTCCCAATAAGCCTTGTAGCCGTTGTAGATCTTGGGATTGTGCGAGGCGGTGATGTTCACACCGCTCTGGCAACCCAGCCTGCGGATGGCGTAACTCAATTCGGGCGTGGGGCGCGGACCCTCAAACAGGTACACCTTGATGCCATTGGCACTGAAGATGTTGGCTACCGTCTCGGCGAACAGGCGGCTGTTATTCCTCACGTCATGACCGACGACCACAGCTATCTGGCGGCCCAAGTCCTTGAATGCCTCGTTCAGGTAGTTGGCCAGGCCCTGAGTGGCGCTGCCCACGGTGTAGATGTTCATGCGGTTGCAGCCGGCACCCATGATGCCGCGCAGGCCACCCGTGCCAAACTCTAGCGTCTTGTAAAACGACTCAACCAGGTCGGTCTTGTCCTCGTTGTCGAGCATGGCTTGCACCTCGGTTCGTGTCTGCTCGTCATAACCTTCACCGAGCCACGTTTGGGCTTTGGCGGTCACTTCCTGTAATAATTTCTCGTCAAACATAACTTGAATGGTTTATTTGTTAGTTTGTAATTACTTTGTCTTTTACTCTTTAAACTGCCAAAGTTACTGCAAAATTTGGAAACAGCAAAATGTTTTTTTTGACATTTTTCGGGTAGATGGTAAATGACGGCCCTCCAGGAAGCAAGCCCCCCTGTAGAAACAAAAGCGCCTCGTCTCACGACGAAGCTGCCTTGCTAGGAAAAAAGTATCATATTTCTGCAAAAGTAATGTATCAAGACGAGATGTGCAAATTTTTTAGACAAATCTGCGCTTTTTTTATTGGTTTCAGTGTCAGAAAGTGTGGCTTTGGGAAACTGATAGATGTAAAAGTGTATTAAAAGTTGTCCATTTGTTGCAATTGAACAATGATAATTTTATACCTTTGCCGCAACTAAACAATTCAATTGACGCGAACAATGAAAAAATTCTTTATGACTCTCGTGGCGCTCGTGGCGCTAATGTTTGTCGCTCCCATGGCTAGTGCGGCCGACTGGTTTGATGTCCTGTCCGACGGAGGCGAGACCCTTGCTGTCAATCCCGATATCACCACCACCGATGGCGGTCAGAGTTATCTGGTGTGGGTGCGCAACTCCTATGACCTGCCCGAGTCACGGGCATACTACACCCGAGACCGCGGTTATGACAAGACAGTGGCCTATAAGCTCACCCTGTATAAGTTCACCGACGACTGGAACAATTTCAATATCGTGCAGGTGTCGGTCTATGGTGAGGACGGCAACATCATCGACCAGTATGCCAACCCCGACCTGGCTGGTACCGAGAGCATCATTCCGTCGGGTTCGCCCATCGAGAGCGTGGCCGAGGCTGCTAAGGTTATCTACGAGATCACGACCAACCCGGAGTGAGTTAACTGTTAACAGAGAATAAATAAAATAGTTGCCAGGGGTGACCTTGGCAACTATTTTAGTATAAACCCATTAACTGTAATTACAACTGTTAACTCCCCTGATAGGTGCCGATGAAGAAAATGCTGCGCGTAGTCTCCTCGAGGATGAAATACAGGAAAGGACGGTTAGCGTGAAATTCAGCCTTCTGATATTGAACCGGCCCTGGGGAAGTGTAACCTTCTGTCGAAACAGTGACGGCCGATGCCTTGGCTCCGTCTTCGTTGACTTCTATCTTTGCCACTTGTCTCATCATCGTGACGCACAAGCTGGCATCAGACATGTTTGAGAAGTCGGCCTGAGCGGAGAAAGCGGATTGTATCCCCATTGTCTTGAGGATGTCAATCAAGTCAATATCGCTCTTGATTTCAAACTTGGGCATGAGGATGTCCACTTCGTGGGGCGTCTGGTTAACGTTGTTAAGGTGGTCGGTCAGTGCCTGTTGGCTCATGTCATGGATGAGGTCGCTGATGGTCTTGCCCTCGGCAGGCAGCAGGACGTACATGCTGTAGCCACCGCTGCCAAAGGGGATGCGCAGCATGGAGCACAAGTCGCTTTCGCAGCCCTGTGCCACAGCCTTGCGGTGCATCAAGGGCAGGTTCACGACAGAGCCATCGGCTAGCGTGAAACTCGAGTTGCGGGTGTCGTTGAGGTCAAATTTCTCGGTCCAGTCGGCATTGAAGTAGATGGCATTGAGCAGGTACATCACAGCGTCGGGATTGATTTCTTCTAAGATGCTCGGAATCATCCCGCCAGTGTTCTTTTTACACCAGCTGTTAATCTTGTCCAGAGTGCTGTTTTTGGAGAAGTCCAGCGCATCGATCTGGGCATTGTAGTACTCCTTGATATCGTAGACATATTGCTTGAGCAGGGTAATGCCCTTGGCAGAATTGACATCAATGCAGTTGGCGATTCTCACGGTGGCAGCCGGATCGACGTTGGGGGCCCCGTCAATCATCTTGTTGCAGAACTCATTCACTGCTGCAGGGTCAGCGCCGAATCCCAGTGCCGCCGTGATCTCCTCGCGTGTGGCACCAGCTGCACCAGCATTGAGCATCCCCAGCATGTAAGTGACGCCGATGGGTGATATCACGGTACTGACATCGCCTTGACGTTCCTGCATGGTCTGGAACAGGCGCCATGCAAACTCATTGTTGTTGTCACGAATCTGCCTCTGCTCCTCGCTGAGCACGATGGGCTTTTTCTCTGGTAGCATGTAGACAACTTCTCCATCATCTTTACAAGACGACAAAGTCGCCACAATTAGGGTCATTATGACCAAAATTCTCCAAGTCTGTTTCATTCGTTTCATACGCTAAAATTACTATCTGATACCTATTAAACCAAACGATACAACAATCTTGCATCATCAATTCAATAATTTCCATTGACCAAGCGTCTTACCACGGAAGATGCGGTATTCCACATCAGTCAACTCGATTGTAAATGCGGGCAGGTCCACCTGGCTGATGATGTCCTTGAGTTTATGCACGTTCATCTGCGGGTCTTGCACCCTGCCCAGGGTGACGTGCAGGCGGAAATCGGACTGGATGACACATCCTCGGGACTTGAAATATCGCCTGACCTCCTCGAATAGCGTCAAGAAATCGGCAGGCACATCGCTGGTGGTGAGGTGGATTACCTGCCTGTGATAGCCTGAGGCGAAAGCATCAAGCTGGTCGAAGGTGATGGTGGGTGCCGTCGCGTCGCTGAGCAAATCATTCAGTCCAGGTATGAGATTCACCCTCTCGGGGGTCTCGTCAAGAAATGCCATCGTGATGTGGTAATATCCCCGTTGCCAACGGATGTCGACGCCGTCAAGCAGGTCGCGCAACTCCCTGAACCAATATTCGTCGTAGGAGATGGGCACTTTGATTTCCAAATAGCTCTTCATTGTAGTCGTGATTTTATTGATGGCAAAGATACTCTTTTTCCCTGAATTGCGGACAATCAGTGCAGGCTGAGTCGCAGCCCGGCGTTGAAATTGATGTTCCAGGGCTTGTCCTTGAAGTAGTTGAGCACGGCACTGCCGTTATTGTAGTAGTATCGGACTGTCGGCTCAACGTAGATGCCGAAGTCCTTGTTGAGGTTCAGCTGCAAGCCGGGCCCCAGCATTGTCGAGAACTGGACACGGTCCTTAGCGATGTCATGGCTCATGATTTCGGCATTTTTCTTGATAGTAGCCTTGACGTTGAAATCGGCTTGCACTCCACCGATGGCATAGAGGTTAACAAATCGCCATTTCCACAACGAGTATGTTACTCCGATCGGCACACCGATGTAGTGCAGACTTTGTTCTCTGGTGGTGAAATCACTCTTTAGGCGTGTATATACTAATCCAGAAGTCAGTGCCAAGCGTCCACTCAGCGGGATGCTCACGCTCACGCCCAGTGAGTAGGGCGCATGATGCTTGACACGCTCTTCTCTAATTCGGTGAGGCGCATCTCTTCTGCCTTGATTATCCCCGGCTTCCAACTGGGTACTGTCAACGGGCGAGCTAGGGTCAAGTACTTCATAGGACATGTAATCACCCCTCCCGTTCCAACTCAGGTCGAGGAATTGGTTGGAGGCGTATAATCCGACAGTGATGGGCCGCTTTTGCCGCGTTGGGGCAACTGGACGAGAGATGGCTGTGTTGGCATGGAAAGGCTCTTGCTGGGTTGTGACTGGCCTAGGTTGTGCCGTGGTCGTGTCGCTGGAAACCGTTTGGACCGGGTCCTCATCAACGTTTGTCTGTCGTTCTTCTTCTTCTTCTTGAGGCAGAGGGGGAGATTGGCGCTGGATGGGTGCTATTGGGCGATGAGCTAAGCGTGATGACGGTGTGGACTGGACAGACCGCTCATCACTTTCGGGCATGCTCTCGACGAGGGCGGCTTCTGGGGTGATGTCTTCGTCCTGTGTTATGGTGGGTCGCTCGGGAGCAGCAGTGCCGTTGGAGTCAGATGGGTTCCAGAGCAGAGTCCCAGCACCGATGGTTACACCCGCAACTGCGACTGCGGCGGCATAGCGTAGCCACGAGGGCACCTTCATGCGGCGTCGGGGCAATCGTCCGCTGATGGCTGACCACAAACCGTCAGGAACAGGTTCCTCGTGTCCCTCCATCGTTGATTGGAGTTGTTTGATCCATTCGTTGTCAGTCATCGTGCTCATGTTTGTATTGGTTAATCATTTTGGCCAGCAGTCGCTTGGCTCTCAGAAACTGGGAAGCGGAGGAGTTCTCCTTGATGCCCAAGGCTTGGGCTATTTCTTTGTGGCTCTTGTGCTCAAACACAAACTGGTTGAACACAATGCGGTATCCTGTTGGCAGCGAGGCTATCATGCGGTTAATTACCTCTGGAGGGACGTGGGTGACATCTGGTCTCTCATCGTCGGGCACATCAACCACCTCGGCATCAAGAAATGTGATGCGCGCATGACGTTTCAGCTGATTGATCGACTCGTTGGCTATAATTCGCAAAAACCAGGCCTTGAGCGATCCCTCTCCTCTGTAATGGAAGTCGCCCATGTGGGAGAATGCCTTGAGGAATCCCTCTTGCAGCACATCACGGCAGTCGTCACGGTCGCCAAGATAGCGCATGGCAGTGGCCATGGCATGACCGGCTAGCAGGTCATACATCGCGCGCATGGCCTTCTGGTCATAGTTCTTGATACCGTTGACAATCTGTTGTTCGGTCACTTATAGGTCCTTTTATACCCTTTAAACGCAGATTTTCGATAATCTTGCATCTATCATTTTGTAAATAACAAAAAAACCGCAGAATCTGATGAGAAAACTGCGGATGTATGAATTAAATGAGTGCCCCAATGGCTGTTAGCGGCGTTTCCTGGCCGCTTTTTTCTTATTGGCTTTCTTCTTGCTGGTCGAGGTGGACTTTGCCTTGGCTTGGTCCAATCCCATCTTGATGTTTTGGATAAGGGCCTTGCTTGTGTAGGTGGCACCCGTGGCGATGTCGGCGTCGAGTTTCTTGGCCTCGGCGACGGTCTTGCCGATGTACTGAGGCAGCACCTTGGCGGTGGCGCGCTTGAGGTAGCCAGGGGATTCCTGGTTGTCAAGCACCTCGATGTTCTCGATCACACCATTCTTGATGGTGATGTTCAGCGGGGTGGGGCCGTTGTAGCCTATCACCTTCTTGGCGATGTCGCCGGTGTAGATGACCTGCGTGGCGCTGGCGGCCTTCTTGGTCGCGCTCTTCTTGGTGCGGGCATCAAGCGATGCAGTGCCTGCCACGAGCAGCATGATGGCTGCGATGATGATGGTCTTTTTCATTTCTAGTGTCGTCTTATTGTCTTGAAAGTTATATCCTTTTGATGGTTTTTTGCTCTGAAAGTTTAATCGTTTCCGAGTAATTGCCGGGCTTGGGCTAGGGTCTCGGGCTTGCCCACGTCTATCCACTGATAGTCAGCGTCGGGATGGTATCCGTGGATGAGATGATGCTTGCACTCGCTGATGTAAAACGGTATGATTGAGAACTTTTCACCCTCTTGTCGGCGGAAACGCTCCAGGTAAGGGAAGATGCTGGGCGAGATGACATGCAAACCGCCGAAGGCCAGCTCGTTCAATCGCTTGCCTGCCAGTTTCTGGGCATCGGGCTTAATCTCGCCTGTGGCCTTGTTGGTCCATCCGCACATGCGGTCGTTCTCATCGAACAGCAGGTAGCGCTGGGTGTTGCGCTCCTTGACCAGAATAGTGGCCATGGCCTTGTGTCGCACGTGGAAGTCGTAGAACGCCTTCAGGTCCAGGGTGCTGATGATGTCGGTGTTGTGCACCAGGAAAGGCTCGTCGCCATCGAGCCACTGGCGGGCCTTGAGGATGCCGCCTCCCGTGTCGAGCAGCAGGCCGCGTTCGTCGCTAATGTGGATGTTGAGCCCGAAGTTGTTGTTCGATTCCAGGAAGTCGATGATCGTCTGGCCGAAGTGGTGGATGTTGATGGTAATGTCGTCAAATCCCGCTGCCGCCACACGCTCGATGACGTGCTGCAGCATGGGTTTGCCGGCAATCTCGACCATCGCCTTGGGCCGGTCGTCGGTCAGCGGGCGCAGGCGTGTGCCCAGCCCTGCGGCAAATATCAGCGCCTTCATCGGTCGATGGGGTTAAGGGTGCGCTCGTGGTCAGGCTGTTCACGGTGAGACAACTCCACGCGCACGTTAAACTTCTCATGGATGTGCTGTGCCAGGTGCTCGGCGGCATAGACCGAGCGGTGCTGACCGCCCGTACAGCCGAAGCAGACCATCAGGTCGGTGAACTTGCGGTTCACATAGCGCTCCACCGACTCGTCGACTAGGGCATAGACGTGTTCCAGCCACTTGTCGATGGTACTCTCCTTCTGCAGGAACTCGATGACGTTGGCATCCAGGCCAGTGAAGGCCTTGTACTTGTCGTATTTGCCTGGGTTGTTCAGCGCTCGGCAGTCAAACACGAAGCCACCGCCGTTGCCCGACGGGTCGTGGGGAATGCCCTTCTTGTAAGCGAAGCTCATTACTCTGACAGTAAGGCCTTTGTCTTCGCTGACAAAGTCCTTGAGGTTGACCAGCTCGTCGATGATGAGACTCAGATAGGGATAGTTGGTAAACGGCTTGCCGATGACGAGTTTGCGCAGGTTGGCCACGGCGGGAACGATGCTGTTCTTCATGAAGTCGGGCTTCTTCTCGAAGTAGCCGCGGAAACCATAGGCGCCCAGCACCTGCAGGGTGCGGAAGAGCACAAACAGCCTCAGGTTGCTATAGAATTCCTGCTCGTCCAGGTCGGGCAGGTATTGCTTGAGTTGACCGAGGTAGGCTTCGACAAGTTCCTTCTTCAAGTCGTCAGGATACTTGGCGCGGGCCTGCCACACGAACGACGCCACATCGTAGTAGAACGGCCCCTTGCGGCCTCCCTGGAAGTCGATAAAAGCCAGTTTGCAGTCGGCAGGGTGGTCGGCATCACCCACGAGCATCACGTTGCGTGACTGGAAATCACGGTACATGAAGGTGTCGCTCGGCATGGCCAGCAGGTCCTGGGTCAGCCGCTCAAAGTCATTCTCCAGCTTGGCCTCGTTGAACACGATGCCCGTGGCCTTGAGAAAACAGTACTTGAAGTAATTCAAGTCCCACTTGATGGATCGCTCGTCGAAGCACTTGGCCGGATAACAGTTATCGTAGTCGAAGCCCTGTGCGCCCTTGAACTGGATGTCCACCAGATCGCGCATGGCGCGGCACAGCAACTCCTTTTCCTCGCTGGTAAAGGCATGGGTGATGGAGCTGCGGCGGATTTTGTTCCACAGGATGTTCTCAGGCTTCTTGCCCAGATCTTCCTGAATGTATGCCATGTGGTCCTCGCTCACACCGTAGACTTGGGGCACAGACAAGCCCTGCTCCCTGAAGTGGCGTGCCATGTAGATGAACGCATCGTTCTCCTCGCGGGACTCGCCGATGACACCCACGATGGAGCGCTCGCCGTTCAGTCGGTAGTACTGGCGGTTAGAACCGGCCTTGTCCATGAGCACCACCTCGGTTGGCGCGCTGCCCACAAAATGCTCATATAATTTTTTCAGTCTTTCCATTGCTATCTTAACTTAAAAAAATGAATGTGGTGTAGGGTGATATGTGATGATATTAGAATTCGCTTGTGAAGTGGAAGGTGATTTTGGGGAAATCCTGCTGGGCCATCTGCAAGACGTAGTTCGAGTCGGCGAGGAACACGTCGCGTCCCTCGGTATCGAGTGCCATGAACTGGTGCTTGCGCTTCTTGAAGGCCTCGAGGGCCTCTTCGTCATCGCTCTCGATCCAGCAGGCCTTGTACAGATGGATGGGTTCCCATCGGCACTGGGCGCCATACTCGTGCAGCAACCGGTACTGGATGACCTCGAACTGCAGCTGCCCAACGGTGCCGATAATCTTGCGGTTATTGAACTGATTGACAAACATCTGGGCTACGCCCTCGTCCATCAGCTGCTCCAGGCCCTTGTTGAGCTGTTTGGTCTTCATCGGGTCGGAGTTCTCGATGTACTTGAACATCTCGGGAGAGAAGCTGGGTAGGCCCTTGAAGTGAAGCTCCTCGCCCTCGGTGAGCGTGTCGCCAATCTTGAAGATGCCATTGTCGGGCAGGCCCACGATGTCGCCAGGATACACCTCGTCGATGATTTCCTTCTTCTGGGCCATGAATGCCGTGGGGGCACTGAAGCGGTAACTCTTGCCGCTACGCACATGCTTGTAGTTGCCATTGCGCTGGAACACTCCAGAGCATACCTTGACAAAGGCGATGCAGCTGCGGTGGTTGGGGTCCATGTTGGCATGGATCTTGAACACAAAGCCAGTGAATTTGTCCTCGCCGGGTTCCACGGTGCGCTCGATGGCGCTCACGGGGCGGGGCGACGGGGCAATGCGAACAAAGCAGTCAAGCAACTCCTTGACGCCAAAGGTGTTGAGCGCTGAGCCAAAGAAGACGGGCGCGACTTTGGCATCAAGGTAGTCGAGCGTGTTGAATTCTGGATACACGCCATCGATGAGCTCGATGTCGGCACGCAATTTCTCGGCATCGGCGGCACCCACTGCCGCATCGATGGCGGGGTCGTTGATGTCGTTGATGTCCACGCGGTCGGTCACGTGTTGCTTGTCGGGCTTGAACAGGCTGATGTTGTGCTCATAGATGTTGTACACACCCTTGAAGTGGGCACCGATGTTAATGGGCCAGCTCAGGGGGCGAACGTCGATTTTGAGCTCTTGCTCCAGCTCGTCGAGGATGTCAAACGGGTCGCGGCCCTCGCGGTCAAGCTTGTTGACAAAGATGATAACGGGCGTGTTGCGCATGCGGCACACCTCCATCAGTTTCCTGGTCTGGGTCTCGACACCCTTGGCCACATCGATGACGATGATGACGCTGTCGACGGCGGTGAGGGTGCGGTACGTATCCTCGGCAAAGTCCTGGTGACCGGGTGTGTCAAGGATGTTTATCTTGTAATCGCCGTAATTGAATCCCATGACCGAGGTGGCGACCGAGATACCGCGTTGTTTCTCGATCTCCATCCAGTCGCTGGTGGCGGTTTTCTTAATCTTGTTGGACTTCACGGCTCCAGCCACATGGATAGCGCCACCAAAGAGCAGCAGCTTCTCGGTGAGCGTGGTCTTGCCGGCATCGGGGTGAGAGATGATGGCAAAGGTGCGGCGGCGGGTGATTTCGGTTGTCAGGGACATTATTTTGTTACTGATTAGGGTTAGGGGTTAAGAGTGACTTAAGGGTGTCGCCAAGACTATCGAGCCAGTAGGGAACACTGACGGCGAAGGTCTGCTTGAACTTCGTCTTGTCCAGCACACTGTAGGCGGGACGGTGGGCCTTGGCGGGAAATTCGTCGCTATGGCAGGGCTGCACGTCACAACCCGTGATGCCTGCCAGGCGGTGAATGGCCTTGGTGAAGTCATACCACGAGATGACGCCCTCGTTGCTGTAGTGGTAGATGCCGGGGTGCCACTCGGGGGCGGTGATAGCTGTGACAATGGCGCGGGCCAGGTCTCGGGCGCAGGTGGGGCTCCCGACCTGGTCGAACACGACCTTCAGCGCTGGCTTGCTTTGCCCCAGGGCGAGCATCGTCTTGACGAAGTTCTTGCCGTAGGGGGAGTAGAGCCATGCGGTGCGCAGGATGATGGCATCGTCGGCCAGCGTGTCGAGCAGTTGCTGTTCCCCGGCGAGCTTGGTGCGGCCATAGGCCGATTGCGGATTGGTGGAATGGTCCTCAGAGTAGGGCGTGCATGCTTGTCCGTCAAACACATAGTCGGTCGACACGTGGACCATGCGGGCCCCATGGCGCTTGGCGGCGCGGGCAAGTATGCCCACAGCATCGGCATTGAGGCGCGCGGCGGCGGTTTCGTCGTCCTCGGCCGCATCGACCGCGGTATAGGCCACACAGTTGACGATGACCTGGATGCGATGGTCGGCAATCATGCGCTCGACAGCCGCTTCGTCAGTGACGTCGAGCAGGGCGACTTGGTCGCCAGCGACATCGGTGTAGACGGCGTTGAACCGCTGGTCGCCAGAGAGCACATTGCGCATCTCGTGACCCAACTGGCCATTGGCTCCGGTAATAAGTATATTGGTGACGTTCATTTATAAGTTATCGTTTAAATCCTCGGCAAACAGGGGCTTCTCCTCGTCGCGCTTGTAGTATGCTGCAAGCAGGCCGATGAAGTGCGAAATCTGGGATATGGCGGCTGCCGTGTCCTGGGATACCTCCTTGCCCTGCAAGTGAAGCATCATCACGCCATACAGGGCGTTGAAGCATGTCTCCAGCTCGCTGGGGCGGTCCTGCTCGGGAAGGGTGGCGCGCAGCTGCACGATGTGGGGCAGTGTACGGTAATAGTCGGCATGATAGTCGGGGAAGCGGCCCTGATCGGCCAGCAGCTGTGCATGCAGGTCGCCCAGGCGGATCAGCACGTTGTGGCAGACGCGGATGTGTCCCTTGTCACGCACATTCTCGAGCTCCATCATCTTGATGAGCGACTCGTACCATTGCCTGATCTCGTGACGGGTGTTGCTGTCCACGTCATAGCGCGAGATGACCACCTTGTCGACGGTGTCGATGTCGAGGTGGCATGCACGCAACAAGTCCTCGACCTGCCATAGGTAGAGGAGATACTCGGCGATGTTCTCTTTGCGTTTCTGTTGGGCAATAAGCATGGCTGTTATCCGAAGCGGCTGATGTTGCGCAATGTGGGCTCGTCGACGATGCGGATGCGGCGGCCGTCAACGGTAATGATACGTTCCTGGGCAAATGTTGACAGGGTGCGGATGGCGTTGGCTGTCGTCATGTTCGACAGGTTGGCCAGATCCTCGCGTGCCATATAGATTTTGAGTGTCTTCCCGTCGTCCTCGTAGCCGTAATTGTCCACGAGCATACACAGGGCCTCGGCCAAGCGGCCACGGATGTGCTTCTGGGTCAGGTTGACCACCTTGGAGTCGCTGCCGCCCAGATGCTTGGACAGCTCATTGATAAAGAACCATGCCAAGTTGATGTTGCCGTTGATGAGCTGCTTAACCAGAGTCATGGGAATAGCGCCCACCTGCGACGGCTCGATGGCCATCGTGCTGGCCACGTAGGGCTCGTGGGCAAACCAGGCACGGTAGCCAAAGTACTGGATGGGACGATACAGGCGCAGGATCTGTTGCTTGCCGCCAACACCGTTCTTGAAGCGCTTAACCTTGCCCTTAATGAGCACCCATAAGTATTGGGGCTCATCTTTCTCGGCATAGATAATCTGGCCCTTGCGGTAGGTGTGGACGACAAAATTGTCGGCAATGAGATGCTTCTCATCGCTGTTCAGGATGGACCAGATGTCAGCCAGGTCCTCTCTGATAATATCCTCTATGGTACCCTTAATATCCATTCAATAGTGGTTTAACGTGCAAAATTACAACATCTTTGCCACCTGTCAAAATCAATACCCCTAAAAAAACTAAAACCCTATGAAATCAGTGGCGGAAGGCATCGGGGACAGGGACAGGACTGAATGGATTGAAGCCGGGCTGGCTCATAACGGCATTGGGGACGTTGACGGGTCGATAACGCGGATCGCCCCAGTCGATGCTCTTCTTGCCCTTGCCGAACAGGCCATCGAGCAGTTGGTAGAGTAGGGGACCGGCGTCGAAGGAGATAGGGGCTCCGAGCAGATTGATGGTGGGCTGCACGACAGGCAGGGTCTGCCATCGGCCCGTGTAGGGGTCATACAGGCGGCGGGCCCCAACATCGAGCGAGAAGTGGTCGCTGGCTTTCCAGCCGAGTGTGCCCCCATAGGTCGAACTGCCCAAAAACGGCATCGAGGCCAGCGAGTGGAATCGCTGGTTAGCATAGTATTGCCCGAAGGCATTGAGCGACAGCCGCTCGCTGAGACGGAAAGACGCGTTGGCAAACACGCCATAGTCGTTCCAGACATTGCTGTCAAAGTGATATTTGCTGCCGGTAGCGCCAGCGGTGACGGTCATGCGTTCTCCCATCGGCAGGGTCAACGCCACGCTGGCCGTTGCCATGTTGCCCATGCCTGGATAAGTCGTGTGTGAGCCTGATCCCACCAGGTAGCCGTTGCCCAGCCTGGTGATGACACCGCTCGATGACCAGTCGCGGCTGTAGGGGTTGGTATCGTAGCTGAATCGGGGCAGGGCAGGCAGGCCATTTCCTCGCCATTCCTGTTGGTAGATGGCTATGGAGTCTGTGAGGGAATTTGTGTTTAAAACCAGTTTGAGGTCGGCAGCGGTAGGAATATTGGCTTGGAATGTGGGCTTGATGTTGGAGGCGGGCATGACTGTCATGGGCATTTCGGGTATGGTGAACTGAGGGGCAATCGTGGACGGATCGAAGCGCAGATTGTTGAGGCCCTGGTTCTCCTGAGCCGCTCCGAACAGGGCGACGAGTGCGATAATTATGGTGATGGCCCGTTTCATGTCCGATTTAGTTGCTGTTGTTAATATCCTAAAGCCTAAAACCTAAATTCATCACTGCTCGCGTGGCATGTTTTCCCAGACCGAGCGGAGCGAGGCTAGGATGTCGTCATAGTTTTCCTGGCTGAAGGGCTCGTCGCTGTTGGTCATGATGGTGTAGGTGATGCCCTGGAACGTGCGGCTCGTGGGAGTGTTCCGTAACCCGTTGCGCACGTAGAAAGCGTGCCGGCGCTGCCGCTGACAGGGATTGGGCGCATCGGCCTGCAGGGGCGACTCGATGTCGATGATGAAGGGGCGCTGGCCCCGGTATTCGTCCAATAGTGCCGACAGGATGTCCTGCCCGTAGCCATGTCCCCGCAACTCCTCGCGCACGGCAAAGTACCAGCCCCAATTATACCGTTGTAATCTCAATACCATCGTCATGCCTACCAGCAGGTCGCCCTCATAGTAGGCAGTGTAGTCGATGTCCAGTTTGTCGAGCAGATAAATCAGGTCATCATAGGGAATCTGCTCCTCGACGGGAAACGCTGTCCCGTAGAGCTTCCTTAACCCGTCATCATCGGCGTTGTGGCTAGTGATATGAATCTTTCTTAACATGATAGAGATTATTGTTTTGCTTTCTCGAGCTCCTCGCCGGCTTGTTCCCAGTTGGCCATGACGTCATCGAGCTCACGGCTGATTTGGGAATGCTTATAGTAGATGTCCACGTCTTCGCTTGTGGCGGTAGAGAGCTTGTCCTCGATGTCGGCGAGCTGCTGCTCCAGCTCCGCGATTTTGGTCTCCAGGGTCTTGACCTTTTTCTCGGCCTGCCGGATGCGGCGTTCGCGTTCTTTTTGCCGCTGATAGTCCATTTTGCCTTGGCTGGCAGGCTCGATTGCGGCTTCGGTTTGCGCTCCAGTGCTGGGAATGCTCTTGGCCTCGAGTTGCTGCAGCGAGTCGAGTTGCTTCTTCTGCAGGAAGTCGTAGATGCCGCCGAGATGCTCGCGCACACGGTGCTCGCCAAACTCATAGACCTTGCTCACGATGCCGTTGAGGAAATCTCGGTCATGGGACACGACGATGACGGTGCCGTCAAAGGCCTGGATGGCTTCCTTGAGGACATCCTTGCTGGGCATGTCCAGGTGGTTGGTGGGCTCATCGAGGATGAGCAGGTTGACGGGTTGCAGCAGCAGGCGGATCATCGCCAGGCGGCTCTTCTCGCCGCCGCTGAGCACCTTCACCTTCTTGTCGGCATTCTTGCCACCGAACATGAAGGCACCCAGGATGTCGTTGATGCGGGTGCGGATGTCGCCCACAGCAACATAGTCGATGGTGTCGTGTACCGTCAGGTTCTCGTCGAGCAGTTGTGCCTGGTTCTGTGCAAAGTAGCCAATCTTGACGTTATGGCCGATCTGCAGTTTGCCGTCAAATGGTATCTCTCCCATGATGCACTTCACCAGTGTGGACTTGCCAGCACCGTTCTTGCCCACAAAGGCAACTTTCTCACCGCGCTTGATGGTGAATGTCACATCATGGAACACGTTCAGTGTGCCATAATCCTTGCGCACGTCTTCGGCAATGACTGGATAGTCGCCACTGCGGGGCGCTGGCGGGAATTTCAGCCTCATGCGTGAGCGGTCCACCTCGTCCACCTCGATGCGCTCGAGCTTGTCCAGCATCTTGATGCGGCTCTGCACCTGCACGGCCTTGGTGGCCTTGTAGCGGAATTTCTCGATAAAGTCCTCGGTATCGTGGATGAGCTTCTGCTGGTTCTCGTAGGCGCGCATCTGTTGCTCCACGCGCTCTTTGCGCAGTTGCACGAATTGGCTGTAGCTTACCTTGTAATCATAGATTTTGCCCAGCGAAATCTCAATGGTGCGGTTGGTCACATTGTCGATGAAGGCACGGTCGTGCGAGACGAGCAGCAGGGCTCCGTTGCGGTTCTTCAAGAAGGCTTCGAGCCACTGTATCGACTCGATGTCCAGGTGGTTGGTGGGCTCGTCGAGCAGCAGCACGTCGGGCCTGCGCAGCAGCAGCTTGGCCAGCTCGATGCGCATGCGCCATCCACCACTGAATTCGCTCGTGGGGCGGTCAAAGTCGCTGCGCTCAAATCCCAGACCCGTCAGGGTCTTCTCGATCTCGGCCTCGATGTTCTCGCTCTGCATCAGGGCACGCAGCTCGGTCTTCTGTGCTACCCGGTCGATGAGGTCCTGATAGTCCTCGCTGTCATAGTCGGTGCGCTCGGCCAGTTCCTGGTTCATGCGGTCGATGGCCGCATCGAGCTGCTGCAGGTGCTCAAAGGCGCGTCCCGCCTCTTGCTTGACGGTGAGCGTGTCCTGGAGCTGCATCTGCTGGGGCAGGTAGCCGATGGTGATGTCGGCCTGGCGTGCGACAGTGCCGCTGGTGGGTTGCTGCTCGCCGGTGATGATCTTAAGCATAGTGGTTTTTCCGGCGCCGTTTTTGCCGACAAGAGCGATCTTGTCGCGCTTGTTGATGACATAGCTGATATTCTCAAACAGCACTTGGCTGCCAAATTCCACCTTGAGTCCCTGTATCGAAATCATTGCTTGAATTGTAATTTGGCGGCAAAATTACAAAAAAATCTAGATATACTAGACGCTCGAGATGCTCTAGATAATCTAGATCTTCTGGATTTAGAACAGGCTCAATGACTTGGGTTCGATGCTGGCGCGGGCCTGCTTGATGTAGTCGGGGTTGATGTCAAAGCCGATGCTGCGCAGGTTCATCTCGTAGGCGATTTTGCAGGCCGTGCCCGTGCCACAGTAGGGGTCCAGCACGATGCCGTCGTGGGGGCAGGTGGCCACCAGGGGCAGGCGGTACAGGGTGTCGGGGGCCACCTGGTAGTGGGCGATGCCCGACCGTTGCACACCGATGGTCCACACGTCGCCAGGCACCAGGCCATGGCCACCCTTGGGCTGCAGGTAATGCTCCTGGATGGTGACATTCTTCTTGCGGCTCTTGTCATCGTCCTTGACGATGAGGGCAAAGGTGCGACGCAGCAGTTCATCGTTGTAGTAGAAGTCATCGGTCTTGACCAGGTGGAACATGAATTCGTGCACCTTGCGCAGGTGGTCCTGGCTGCCCTGGGGCGAAGTGGTGGTCTTGTTCCACACGACCTCGTTGACTAGGCGCCAACCCTGCTGGTCGATCATCGCGAGCACCACGCGCCAGGGAATGCCCTGTACAAAACCGCCCGTGGTGTCGTCTCCCATGTTGATCCACAGTGACCCCTGCGGCTTGAGCACGCGCCAGGCTTGGGCCATCGTCTGCAGGATGCCGTCGATAAAGTCCTCCATCGTGCGGGCTTGGATGCTCTCGGTCCCCTGCTGGCGCCGCCGCCAGTAGGGCGGGGTGGTGACGATGCAGTCGATGCTCTCGTCCTCGATGCGTTGCATCAGGGTGGCGGCATCGCCTTGCTCGTAGTGTGGCATCGCCGAGCGGCCCAGCCGAGCCACCAGGTCGCGCGTTACGGCTGGATTATCGGTGGGGTTGACCCTCTCGGGAATATCGGCATTCTTCGGGGACTCGGCGGGCGTGTTACCAGCCAGCATGCCGCTGAGCAGCGTGGCGGCCCTCGTGGCCATCTTGTCATGGGCGATGTGGGAGTAGGCCTCGTCGGCTAGCCAGGCGGCGACGAGCTCGTTGGCGTCAGTCTTGAAGATGCGTGCCAGCTTGATGACCTGTTCGCGCTTGGGGCGGCGCTCTCCGTGTTCGTATCGGCTATAGGCGGGCACGTCCACCCCGATAGCCATTGCAAGGTCTTTCTGGCGCTTGCCGCTGGCCAGGCGCAACTGCTTGATTTTGTCGGAGAATAACATAGCAACAATAGATAGATTTGTTAGAATATGACAAATTTAGGCAACATTTTGGAACTGCCCAAAAATATTGCCTAAAATGTAGAATCTTTTTGCTTCTCAGTGCTTATTTTCTCTTCTTGCGGCGGTGCTGGTAGCGCCAGTGGTGCTGGATTGAGTGATACAGGTAGTGGCGGAAGGGGTGCAGCAACCAGAAGTGGTAGAACAGGAACGCCAAAGCGGCTCCAAGGATGCCTGCGTACCAGTTGCTGATGTTGTACCTGAAGCCATTAGTGTAAATCATCACACCGATTTCCATCACCAAGGCCAGAACTGCTGCCACGGCGGCGAGGGCCATCTCCTGATTGAGCTTACTGTGATGGGGCAGACGGGCCTTGGCATAATCCAGGATAAAGACCAGTGCAGTAATAAAATATAATATCATGTGTCCCACTTGCTCAGCATAGGGGAATATCTTTAAGGCCTTGATTCCTAGTGGGTTTTCGACAAAAGTAAAGAATGCCACAATCAGCACCATGAGAGCTGACGGGATTCCTTTGGGTATACCTAGAATGAATGATTTCATTGTTGTCTTTTCAGAAAATTGATATGTATAATGAGTCTGCAAAGGTAACATTTTTTAATCTACTGAACACGTTTTTACTATAAAAAATGCACCTTAGGGGCTAAAAATGGGAGCTGAGGCGGAAATTGAGGAGAAAATATACTATATTTGTTGCCTGTTGATGACAAGTGAGGGCCATGGATAAGGACTTTTTCTCAATGACAAGGCGAGAGCGGCGCGGCACCATCGTTGTGCTGGCCTTTATCGCCATCATCATGGCCATCACCTGGTTGGCAAAGCATTCGCAGCCGGCCATGGATGCCCAAGCGGCAATCGAGGTGCGGGCCTTTGAGACTCAGGTGGACTCTATTCTGTCGGCTGACCACCAGTCGAAACGGCCTCCCCGTCATGACAAATCCAAAAAGAAAAAAGATCCGTCGCATCGTGCCAAGCCCAAAAAACGGCCTGGGTCAAAACCTGCTGCGCCGCGGCGTGTCGACCCGGTGCCGAGGTTTTAGGCTTTAGGCTGTTATCTAACTACATAAACCTAAAGCCTAAATAAAAATGTGCCCAATGTTTGCGCTTTTCAGGGATTCATGCTACTTTTGTGAGAATTCTTAAAAAATAATTTACTATGGCAAAACGAGTAGGATTTGCGACACGTGTGGGAGCCATCGCGGCAGCGGTGGGCTCGGCAGTGGGCTTGGGCAACATCTGGCGCTTCCCCTTCGAGGCAGGCCAGAACGGCGGCGGAGCCTTTATTTTGGTGTACATCGGCTGCATTCTTGTAATGGGTATTCCCGTGATACTGAGTGAGTTTGTTATCGGGCGATCAACCCACAGTAATATGAAGGCCGCCCTGAAGCGACTCTCCCCAGGCAAGAAGTACTATCTGTTTACCTACGTCTGTATTTTCGGCAGCTTTGTGGTCATCGGCTTCTATAGCGTGGTGTGTGGCTGGATCATCGAGTACCTGTATCAGGCGGCCTCGGGCCAACTGTTGGGGCATACGCCCGAGCAGTACAACGACATGTTCACGGCCCTCGTGGCTAGCCCGTGGCGTTGTGTAGGCTGGACGGTGCTCTTCCTGATCCTCAACTTCATGGTCATGAGCCGCGGCATCGAGAAGGGCATCGAACGGGTGGCCCGCATCATGATGCCGCTGCTGTTTGTCATCCTGCTCATCTTCTGTGTCAACTCGTTGTTGCTGCCTGGCGCCTCCAGGGGACTCGAGTTCCTCTTCTATCCCGACTTCTCGGAGCTTACGATGCGTGGTGTGCTCGATGCCTTTGGCCAGGCGTTCCTGTCGCTGTCGATCGGCATCTCGTGCCTGGTGACCTACAGTTCCTACTTCAACGACGACACCTCGCTGGCCCGCGATGCCACCACGGTCGCAGTGCTCGACACGCTGGTGGCCATCCTCTCGGGCGTGATGATTTTTCCCGCCGTCTTCTCGTTTGGCGTCGAGCCCACTGCGGGACCGCGCCTCATCTTCGAGGTGTTGCCAGGCATATTCCAGCAGATGACGGGCAGCTACCTGTGGGCCCTGCTGTTCTTCCTTCTGGTATTCTTTGCCTCGTTGACGTCGACCATCTCGCTAAGCGAGATTCCCATCACCTTCCTGATCGAGGAGCGCAAGATGTCGCGCCCCCGTGCCATTGTCTGGACAGCGCTGTTCACGTTTGTGCTGGCAGTACTGGCCTCCTTGTCGTTCAACGTGCTCGACGATGTGTTGATCTTCGGCAAGAACATCTTTGACGCGATGGACTATGCCGCTAGCAACATCTTCATGCTGCTTGGCGGATTGTTCACTGCCGTGTATGTCGGCTGGATCATGGACCGCAAGATTGTCCATGAGCAGCTGACCAACGGCGGGCGCCTCAAGGGCACGATGGAGCCTTACCTGATCTTCTGCCTGCGATACGTCGCTCCGGTGTCCATCATCTTCATCTTCCTCTACTTGACAGGGATTATTTAGGCTTTAGGTCGTCAATATCTAAAAGCATAATAATAAGCCGACTCGAGCCTCACACAAAGCCGCGAAGTCACTAAGGGAAAAACTTAGCGATTTCGCGGCTTATCGTGGTTATGAGGTGGGCCGTATTGTGCTAAAGCTCGAGTATCTTGTCGATGATGGCGTTCACGTCGGCGATGTTGCCCTCGCGGTCGCCATTGACATCGATGTCGATATCGTCGACTTGATCATCGTTCAGGATGATGTTCAGCGCCGCGTTCACATCAGCGATACCTACTTCGCCGTCACCGTTCACATCGACGGTGCGTGCCAGCGTGGTGAAGTTCCTCCAGCCGCTGTAGAGCGTGTGGTTCCACGGCTCGCTTGGAATGGGATCCTGGGTTACCACCACGAGCTTGTAGGTGTAGGAGGTAGCGGGCCTGAGTCCCGTGAGTGTCACGTCAATCGTCTGTCCGTGGACATCGAGCAGCACGTGGTCGTTGTTGGTAGGCGTGTTAGGCCAGTATTCCAGGCGTTGCACTTGGATGTTGCTGGTACCCTGCAGCACTAGGCCATGGATGGTGGCTGTGGTGGGCGTGCGCTCCACGGCCTTATAGAGGTAGGCGATGGGCGGGTAGTTGCCAGGATTCTCAGTGATGCTGAACTCCGTCCACTCGCCGTAGTACACGCTGTCGCTGGCCGACTTGTAGAACGGGCGGACGCGATAGGGGGTGTACAGGGCTATCCTGTTGTCGATGGTGGCCAGGGTGCCGTCGAACGAGTAGGCCCCCTTCTGCTTGGTGGTACCCTCCACGCCCACGCGCTCCCATTCGTATCCGCAACCCTTCTCCTCGTCGATGACATTGCTCCAACTCTTGAACATAACCACGTTCTGACCTGTGACACAGGCCTCGGTGCCCGCTATCGTCAGTGGTGGTGTTGTGAAACTGAAGGGCAACTCGCGACTCCAGTCCGTGCCCACGATGTGGCAAGTGGCGTGATAGGTCGTCACAGGGTCGAGGCCCGTGATGAGCAAGTGGTCATAGTGCTCGCCCTCAAAGGTGTAGTACACCTTGACGGCCTGTTCGCCGTCCTGGATGAACGCGTTATCACCCATATCCACACTGGTGGGGCCCACCATGGGATCGCGGACTATGTCCTCGCCGATGCGCTCAGTGGGGCCCTGATAGATGTTGCCGCCGAAGGCCACCCATGGCGTGATTTGGTGGCTGTAGGGCTCACCCTTGGTGATAGGCGCGCACTCTACCAGGCAGTGGTCACCATAGTTGAGGGTCACGTTGCCCTGATAGTTCTTGTTCTTGTAGATGATGCCGCAAGAGTCGGGCACAAAGCCACTGTCGCAGTTGATGGTGAACATCGGCTCAATGAGTTTGTTGTTGATCCGCAGCGACGAGTAGTTGCTGAACTGCACGCTGTCGGTCATGATCACGTCGTCGATGACGTGTTCATATCCCAGCTGGTCTCGGAAACTGATGGTCACGTCGTTGTGCACGGGTATCATGTCGGTGACATGGATGATGGCGTCCTGTGCCTCATAGCGCAGGGTGTCGCCGCCTTGCCTGAAGAGCGTTCCATGCAGTAGCTCCATTCCATCGGGACTCACGATGGAGGCCTGGGTAAGCCGCACATCCTGCTTCTTGTAGATGCTCTTGAGCGTCAGCCCGCTCCACTGATCTGACTTGCCATAGGTGTTCTCCAGGTCCAGGACATAGACGTCAGTAGCCGCTGTCAGTCCTGACGGACCTAAGTAAGTGTAATCGACAAATGTGGGCGGCACCTTGGGCATCATGATAACGGTCTTCAAGGCGTTGCAATTCGAGAAAACCCATTTCTCGATTTTGCTCACACGCTTGCCGACGACTACCTCCTGAAGCGAGGAGCATTTGTTGAGCAGACCGTAGTTTATTTCCTGAATTTTGTCGGGAATCCTGATATACTTGAGGCTGGAGCAGCTGGCAAATGCGTATTCGCCGATAGTCTCCAGATTTTCGCTGAGACTGGCGCTGACCAGTGACGTGCACTTCTCAAAAGCGTGGCTGCCGATGGACTTGACCCCGCAGGGCACCACTATGTCCTCAATGGCGCTGCAGCCCTTGAAGGCGTTGGACCCGATTGTTGTCAGCGAGTCGGGCAGATTGATGCCCACGAGGTGGCTATCGGACATGAACGCTTCGGTACCGATAGCCGTTACCGTGGCGGGCAGGTCGATGGCCTTGAGTGCGCTGCAACCAGCAAAGGCACGTGTGCCGATGCTGGTCAATGGTGTGGCTGGGTCAAATGTCACTTGGGAAAGCTCCTCGCACTGATAGAACACCTCATCTCTCAGCACACTGATGCCACTGCCGATGTGCACGCTTTGCAGCTGATGGCAGTCACGGAACACGGCCAAGCCGAGGCTGTCGACCGTGTTGGATATCGTGAAATGGCGCAAATTGGTCGACAAGAAGGCCTGGTCACCGATGACCCGCACCGAGGCGGGCAACTCGATTTGGGAAATATCGCTGTCGAAGAATGCTCGAGTCTCGATGGCCGTCACGCCGTCGTGGAGCGTGACAGACTCCAGCCTGCTGGTCCACTTTAACAGGCCCTCGCTGACGGTCGTGATGCTGCGGGGCAGCGTGAAACTGGTGATCATCATCCCCTCGAGGGCATACTTCCCCAGGTGGGTGACCGATTCGGGTATGACGAGTTCCAGGGGGGAGCTGTGGTCCCAGGTGGACATGGCAAACGAGAAAGCATAGTCCCCGATGGTGGTCAGGCCCTCGGGCAACTCCAGGTTTTCGATGCCAGCGCACCCGCCAAAGGCCCGCTCGCCAATCTCTTGCAGGCCTTGGGGCAAGTCGATGCCACGCAGCTGGGTGCAGCTGTTGAAGGTGCCTGCGGCAATGGTCGTTAGGCTCTGAGGCAAGCTGACGAACATCAGATCATGGCATTGCGCCAGCATGTAGGGGCTGGTGGAGGTATACCCTTCGGGCAGGGTGAATCTGAACATGCGGCTCTCGGCAAAGATCGAGTCACCGATGGCTGTCAGGCCCGTGGGCATCGTTATCTCGGTAATGCCGGTCTTGATAAAGGCTCCCTTGCCGATGCTTGTGACCGTCGCGGGAATCGTCACTCGCTTCAGCCCCGTCGAGCCCCTGAAGGCGTAATCCCCGATGGCGGTGACCCGATAGACGGTCCCGTCGATGTCAACGGTCTCGGGAATGGCGACCTCGCCACTGTAACTGTTGTAATTCTTGTCGCGGTAGGTCACGGCCAACGAGTCGCCGTCGAGCTTGTAATAGATGCCGTCAATGCAGTCGGCATAGGTCTCCATTGAGGTGAACTGGCTCCAATAGGGAGTATTGCGGTACCGCTCGGCCCACAGGTTGCCCACGATGAGTTTGGCCGTGCCATAGCACGAGGCTAGGCAAGTGCTGTCCTGCACGGTGGGCGGCACGGTGGCCAGGCTCTTGATGGTCTTGATGGCTGTGCAGCCGGCAAAGGCTCCCGCCCCGATGCTCGTCAACGCGCTGCCTAGCGACATGCTGGGCAGGCTCGAACACCCCGAGAAAGCCTCCTGGCCGATGGCGGTCACCTGATCGCCCAGTGTCAGAATTGATTTCAATGCCGAACAACCCTGGAAAGCGAAGTCCCCCACCAGGGTTAAGCTGCCGGGCAGGTAGGCATATTGCAACCTGAAGCAGCCAGCAAACGCGCTCTTGCCAATAGACGTGAGCGTGCCGGGAAAGATGACCCGTTGCACGTTGCGGCAGCTGATCATGGCGCTGTCGCCGATGGCCGTCACCGGGTAGGTTACATCGTCGTGGGTCACGCTCTCGGGGATAGTGACAGTGCCGCTGTAGCAACTCGTCTGCCCGTTGTTGGTGACGATGGCCTGGCCGTCTCTCAAATTATAATATATGCCATTGCTCTCAAAATCATAGCCCCACATGGTGGCTGTGACCATCAGAATCATCCATGCCAGCAGGGCGATGCGCTTGTGTCGTTGTGTTAGCGTTTCCATATAGTTGCGGTATTATGCTTTGCGGTTAGTGGTTGCCATACAGTATCTCATTGAGAATCGCGTTGACATCGGCGATGCTGATCTCATCATCGTTGTTGGCGTCGAGACGGGGAGTGTACTCCGTGTCGCTGGTGATGGCGTCGATCAGGGTGTTGACGTCAGCGATGTTGACCTCGCCGTCGTTGTTCACGTCGTTCGAGCTCACGGAGTTGATGTGGACAAATCTCTTCCACCCCGTGGCATTCTTGTACTGAGCCAGCGATTCCTGAGGCACACTCACCATGGCGGTATTATAGCTGCCGATAAAGGCATCGGTGTGGGTCGCTGGCGGGGTCAGCGCTGTGCAGGTGAGCGAAATGATGGGTCTGGTCTGCTCCCATAGCTCATCCATCAGGTTTTTCCAGGTCTCGATGAACCAACTGATGTCAAACGGCATGTCGGTATCATCGACCTGCTCTAGCTGCTCGAGGAACTCCTCCCAGTATTCGAGATTGTTCTTGGCAAAGGCGTCCTCGTCGATGCGCTCAATGCCGCTGCCGATGGTCACTGTGTCAAGCTGTTCGCACCACAGGAAGGCACCATAATCGATATCCTTGACCGAATTGGGAATGTCCACGCTGCGCAGCGCATTGTTGGCATAGAAGGCCATCGGGCCGATTTTCTTGACCGAACTGGGGATGTTCACACGCTGCAGTTTGCCACACATGGCAAATGTCTGCATGGCGATGGAATCGATTGAGCTAGGCAAAGTCACTTCTCTGACCGCACTGCCCATAAACGCCTCGGCACCGATGCTGATCAGAGAATTCGGCAGGTTGACATTGAAGTAACCCGCATAGAAGCCCGCAGTGAAGAAGGCGCCATCACCGATGGTCTTGAGTGTGCTGGGCAAGATGGCTTCGTGCAGACTGGAGCACAAGCCGAAGGCGGTTTGGCCAATGGCAGTTACGCCCTCGGGAATGGTGACCTGGCTCAAGTTGGAGCAGCTCGTGAAGGTATAGTCCTTGATCTCGGTGATGCCCACGGGCAATGTGATATGGTAGATGGAACTGCCGGAAAAGGCATATTCGCCGATTTCTGTCACGCCTTCAGGAATGTTGACAGAGCGCACTGAGTTACAGTTGATGAAGGCTCTCGGCTCGATAGACGTCACATCCATCCACTCATTGTGTAGCCTGACGCTCACGGGGATGTCGATGTTGCCGCTGTATGGCGGCAGCTTCGTCGGGCCATTGTTGGTCACACTGGCGGTGCGGTCTTCCTTGATCAGATAATAGATGCCGTCAACAAAGAAGTCGAACGGCAGCGGAGAGATGTTCGCGAAATCGCCCCATGCCTCAGCAGCGCGATAACCGTCCACGCTCGAGTGGGGGACTAGTAGGGTCACGCGTTGCAGGGTCGTGGGCTCAAAGCCGCCATGCTGGTTGTCGAGCGCTGGCGGCGTGATGGCCAGGCTGGTGATGGTGGCCAGATTGACGCAACCCATGAAGACGCCTCCGTCGACCGACAGGTTCTTGGTGTCCTTATCGAGCATCACGTCCTGCAACATGGAGCAGTCCTGGAAGGCCCCTGCGCA
Source organism: uncultured Muribaculaceae bacterium (assembly GCA_964628205.1). Lineage (GTDB taxonomy): Bacteria > Bacteroidota > Bacteroidia > Bacteroidales > Muribaculaceae > Sodaliphilus. The sequence goes on along the minus strand of CAZVMM010000017.1, from coordinate 14,618 downwards.
CAGCGCTGTGACCGACTTGGGGATGAAGATGTCCTGCAGACTGGAGCAGCTGGCAAAGGCGTAGTTGCTGACAAAGGTTACCGATGTGCCCAGATCGAGTGTTTTCACTCCCGAACAGCCATAGAAGGCGCTGTCCTCGATGGCATAGATGGTGTTGGGGATCGTCAGGGACGTGATTCGTGAGCACCCCATGAAGGCCTGCTTGTCGATGACCGAGACCTTGCTGGGAATGGTGATGCCCTTCAGACCGCAGTTCTTGAAGGCCTGCTCACCGATGGTGGTGATGGTAGACGGCATCGTGACGCTGGTCACCGAGCTGCAGTTCAAGAAGGCTCCCTCTCCGATGGCGGTCACGGTGTACTGGTCGCCGGCATACACCACCTTGTCGGGTATGCTGATGGAACTGGCCGTGTAGCTGCCGCCACTGGGGGCATGATGGCTCACGGCGACCTCGGTGGGGCTGGTGATCAAGTAGTAGATGCCGTTGCTGCTGAAGTCGTAATCCCACGTCTCGATGTGCAGGAATCGGCCCCAGAAGGGGTCCAGCTGGTAGTCCTGCAGCGAGGATGGCTGCACATACAGGGTTACCTGCCTCAACTGCTCCTCGCTGAAGCAGTCGCCAATCACCAGCGGAGGCATTATGGTGGGGCAGTTGATGGAGCGGAGCGAGGTGCAACCGTTCAGTGTCCGCTCGTCGACGGTAAACTTGGCCATGGTGGGACTGAGGCTGATGACCTCGAGCGCTGTGCAACCGTTGAACACATCGGCGCCAAGCTGCTTGGTGCCATTAGGTAATGTGATGCTTGTCAGACTCGTGCAGCCCTGGAATGTCGAGTCGTTGATGACTTGCAGCCCACTAGGCAGGGTAATGTCGGTCAGGCTCTTGCAACCGGCAAAGGCCCTGCGGCCGATGCTGGTCACCGATTCGGGAATCGACAGCGACTGCAGCCGTGGGCAATTCAGGAAGGCACGGTCACCGATGCTGGTGATCGACGATGAGGGAATGGTCACGCTGGTCAGCGAGTCGCAGTCGCGGAAGGCATCGTTGACGATGCTCCGGACCTGCCAGGAGCTGCCTTCCAGCGGGAATCCCCGCGGAATGCTGATCTCGCCCCGATAGCTGTTGTAGTCGGTGTCCTTATATGAGACGCCCACGTCGACACCATACAAGCCGATGCGGGCATAATAGATGCCCTGGTACTCGAGTTCGTAGGGGACGTTCTCGATGTGCTTGAATTTGCGCCAGTAGGCAGCCTGGGAATAATCGGCAATGGCCAGTGGGTTGACATAGAGCGTGGCATTGCTATAGGTCCCGGACCCGAATATTTCTGAACTGGCGGAGGGGGGTGTGGGAGCCTTGCAGGTGACGGCCTCCAGAGCATAGCAACGGGTGAAGGCCCCCTTGCCGATAGTGGACACGCTGCGGCCCAGCACCAGTTTCTTCATGCCCGAACATCCGTTGAAGGCGTTCGTGCCGATATGCGTGATGGCATCGTGGATGTTGACTTCGCTCAGCGACGTGCACTCAGAGAAGGCGTAGTCGCTGACCGTCTTCACGCTGCCCGGCAAGCTGAGAGTCCGCAGTCTGCTTCCCTTGAAAGCATACACGCCGATGCTGTTTATCGACGAAGGCAGGCTGATGGTGGACAGAGATGAGCATCCCTCAAAGGCGTGCTCGCCGATGGTCGTCATCGCCGTGGGCAACACGATGCTGTCGAGGGCAGCACAACCGGCAAAGGTGTAGGGCGCGATGGTGCTCACATACTCGGGGATGTTCACGCGTCGCAGCTGTGGACAGTCGCGAAACGCTTGCTCGCCGATGGCAGTCACGTGGTCGCCGATCGTCACGCTGGTTAGCGCTGTGCAGCCCCTGAAGGCGCACGTGTCGATCGACGTGACCTTGTACCTGTGCTCGTTGTGCATGACGTAGCCGGGAATCTTCACATCGCCGCTGTAGCTGTTGTACTGGCCGTCGTTGGTCGTCACGCGCAGCAGGCTCGGCCCTGGGCAGTCATAGTAGATGCCATTGACCTCAATCACGTGGGCTCCTGTGCTCATGGCTGCGGTCATGAGCATCATCAGTGCCGTCGTTCGAAGGAAAAGTGTAAATCTGTCCATAAGCATCAGAATTGATATTTTTGTTAGTTTGTTTGCTGTCGTTATGCTTGTTTTCTTCATGCAAATGTATCACAGCAGTTTCTCGGCAGCAATACCCAAAAGGGTGTTTCTGACTCTAAATGTCGTTCTTAGTTAGGAGTTAGGAGTTTGCCCCCTAAAGCCTAAAACCTAAAACCTAATGACTCAATATCCAGTCGATGATGACATTGACATCGGCTATGCCGACCTCGCCGTCACCGTTCACGTCGCCAGGAACGCCCTCGCCGTCGTCGATCAGGCGGGTGTGGCCATGAGTGCCGCCATTGACGATGACCTCGACCACACTGTTGGCATCACCGATGTTGATCTCGCCGTCACCATTGACGTCGGTGGGAGTGCCGCCAATGGCATCGCCAACAATCTGCTGGAAATCTTTCCAATACTGAGCCGACTGGAATTCTTCGGTCGACTCGGGCAGGACATGGAGCGTGGCATGGCTGTAATATTCCATGTCGTCAAATATTCCTTCGCCAATGACATCTGGCGGCGTGATGGCCTTGCAGGTCACGTCGGTGAGCCGGTTGCAGTGTGCAAAGACGTAGTTACCCAGAGCGGTAGTGCCACTGCCCAGGGTTACGCTAGCAAGCTGATAACAGTTGCTGAACGCATAATCGTCGATTGACTGGACCGAGGCAGGGATGACGATACCCTTGAGGTTGGAGCAGCCCTCAAATGCCGCGACGCCAATACTGGTCAGCCCGTTGCATAGCGCAGCGCTCTGCAGACTCGTGCAGCGATAGAAGGTGTAGTCATCGATGGCCGTCACCGAGGCAGGAATGACCACACTTGTCAGTTCGGCACAATCCATGAAGGCATCCTGGCCGATGGTGGTCACCGACTCGGGAATCGTGACACTAGTGATGCGTGAGCTCTTGGCGAAGTTTGCGGGAATCACCTCAACCTTGTCGCCAAGAGTGATGCTGCTGAGGGAGTATGTAAACATGTCCCCATTGTTGTGACAACGTCGGGCGTTCCACGTCAGGTGTTCCACAATGCATTGCGCGAAGGCATCCTGGCCAATGGTCGTGACCGACTCACCTATCGTCAGGTCGCTCAGCCCGTAACACGAGAAGAAGGCATAAGGCTCGATGGTGGTCACCGAGTTGGGAATGACCAAACGGGAGATGGAACTGCCGACAAAGGCGATGTGGCGTATCGTCGTGATCGTGTTGGGCAGGATCACCTCGTCTAGCTGACGACTGCGGGCGAAGGCCTCATCGCCGATGGCGGTGACAAGGTAGACCTTGCCGTCGTGGTAGATGGACGCGGGAATCTCGATAGTCCCCTTGTAATAGTTATCCTGGCCGCAATGTGTGACGATGGCGTTGTCGCCCTCCAGGTTGTAGTAGATGTCATCAAGCAGTAGGTCTTGTGCCCCTGCGGTCGCAGGCAGCAGGACCAGTGCAATCAAGACGATTCTGAGAATGGATAGAGTAATGTTCATAACGATGCTTTTTTTAGTTTTTTCTCTGACGCAAAGTTAGGGTAAAAAAAACTTATCTCAAAGAAATCGATAATCATTTTGACTTCATTTTGGCTTTTGTATATAATTGATAATCAGTTTATTGCTAAATAAAAAGTTCATTTTTTGATAATCAGTGACCACAATGGCTGATGGATTGTGGAAAAAGCCCTATTTTTGTGACTTAAAAAACAACGATTGGAACATGAAGTCAAAACTTTTGTCCCTGTACTTATTGCTGGCGTTCTGTTCGGTATTGGCCAGCTGCAATGGCGGTCGTGACACGGGCACCATGCGCACACTTGTCGACATCGACTCAACGTTGACGGTAGGCCGCCATTATGAGGCAGCCTTGCATCGCTTGGACTCACTTAACCCCGACGCCCTGGGCAAAGCAGAACGGGCGTACTACTCCCTGTTGCTCACCCTGGCCCACTACATGAACTACATCGACGACACGACCACTGCCGTGATCAACGTCGCCGTGGACTACTACAGCAAGCATGCTGACGGCGATAAGCTGGCCCGCTCGCTGCTCTATCAGGGCTGCGTCCTTGAGGTTATGGGTCAGCCTGTCGAGGCGATAGCGTCCTATAAGCAGGCCGAGAGCGTGGCCGACAGCAGCGATCTGGCTAACAGGGCTTACGCCAAACTGCGCCTGGCGACACTCTATGCCGACCACTCCAACTATGCCAAGGAGAAGATCCGTAAATACAAGGAGGCGCTGGACCTGTACCGCCTGCTGGATGACAAGCATTATCAGATCGTGTGCCTGACCGACATCGGGGGCTTCTACCGTGATTCATCGGTCGCCTGTCGTGACAGCGCGCTCCACTATATGGCCGAGGCCATCAGGCTGGCCGAGGCCGAGCACGAGGCCTGGTTCATTTTCCAGAACCTGTATCACCGTGCCGAGATGTACTGTCTTGTCACTCAGGAGTATGACAAGGCGCGTGTCGATATCCTCAGGGCACTGCAAGCAGGCCAAGGCGTGATCGACCATCCGCGGGCACACTATGTCGCTGCCGAGACCTATCTGAATCTGGGACGTCTGGACTCTGCCCGCTACTATCTGACTCATGCCCCCACGGGTGGCGGCATCGCCAGTAGCATCAGCGACACAGTGATGTGTTACCGACTGCAGAGTGAGATTGCCAAGCGCGACAGGGACTGGGAACGTTACATCACGTTCCGTGAGCGGGCCGACAGCATGGCCGACTCGGTGCTGCTGGCCAACGTCCAGAAAAACTATCTGGAGGTGGAGAAGAAATATGACTTGCAACTCGAGGAGCTGAAGAGGGTGAGGAGTGAGTCCCGCACTAGGGGCGTAATCATGATTGCCGCTCTGCTCGCTGTGGTGGCCCTGGCGCTGACGTTGCTGGCATGGCACTACAGGAGCCGCCTGAAACGCAAGGAGATGGAGTATGAGTTGCTCCGGGCTGACTTGGATGCTTCGCTCTCGAGTTTGGAGCAGATGCAGGCTACTATCAGCACGCAGCAGCACGATTTGTTGGTCGCTCAGGACCAGTTGAAGGGCAATGAGGAGCGGATGAGCCAGGAAATGGCGGTACTCGAGGCAAGAAAGCGGCAAACCGACGAGATGCGTGACATCGTCGACAATCAGATACAGGTGGTGCACCAGCTGATGCAGCTGTCCTATGAGACGCCAGAGTCGACCTTCATCAAGCGGTTTTCCGAACTGATGGCACTCCCAGACAAGGGTGCGCTACCCACCGACTCCTACTGGACCAACCTGCACACACTGGTGGGAGACCTGCATGGTGACGTGCTGGTGGATGCGCAGCGCATTGCTGGGGGCACGCTCAACGAGAGCGAACTCAACTTCCTGGCACTCTATGCCTGCGGCTTTTCCCGTACGGTCATCATGATGTGTATGAAATACAGTAGTTTGGGTACCGTCTCGAACAAGAAAATCCAGATTGCCCATAAACTAGGCGTCCAGAGCCTGGACGACTTCGTAGCCAGTTATCGTTAGGTTTAGGCTTTAGGTTTTAGGCTTTAGGGCGCAAACTTCTAACTCCTAACTTCTAACTCCTAACTCCTTTTTAGGCTTATTATGTGAGGTGAGGGAGCGGGTAATCAGTTGTGATCTAGGTGCTCGCGGATGGTGGCTGTGAAGGGGCGCCAGTACTTGCGGCACTTCATCTCGCCCACGCCGTAGAGGATGCCAAACTCGGCTTGGGTGGTCGGCTTCTCGGTGGCCATCGCCGTGAGTGACTTGTCGCTGAACACCATGTAGGGGGCGATGTGGTTGGCGGTGGCGAGGGCCTTGCGCAGATCGCGCAGCTTCTCGAACAGGGCCTTGTCGAACCGTTTCTCGCCGCCCGAAGCGGTCTCGGGAACGATAGCCTCGATGACCTGCTCCTTAGCTGCCTTCATCTGCCTGCGCTCATATCGGTTGAGCTCGATGTGCTGGCGGCCATAGAGCACGTCGTTGCCATAGGGGGTGACCTTCAGGTGCTTGCCTTCGTCGTAAGCAACCTCAAACAGACCCATCTGCAGCATCTGCAACAGGTAGGCGTTCCACTCGGCGACACTGAGCTCACGCCCCACGCCGAAGGTCTTCAGCTTGTCGAATCCCCTGGCGACAACCTCGGCCTTGCTCCAGCCGCGCAGGATGTCGGTAATCATATACATGCCCGCCTGCTGGCCTGTGCGCATGATGGCGCTCAGGGCCATCTGGGCATAGCGGGTGCCGTCGAAGCGTTCCGGTGGATTGTCACACACGTCGCAGTTCTTGCAGTCGTGGTCGTAGCGCTCGTTGAAGTAGTTGAGCAGGATGCGCCGGCGGCACACGCCGCTCTCGGCAAACTGCTGCATGCTGCGCAGTTTGTCCATGTTGACCTGGACCTGGCCTGACTGCTGGGCAAAGTGCTGCAGGGTGACGATGTCACCGTAGTTGTAGAACAGCAGTGCGTCGGCGGGCAGACCATCGCGGCCCGCACGCCCGATTTCCTGGTAGTAGCTCTCGATGTTGCGGGGCATGTTGCTGTGGATAACGTAGCGCACATTGCTCTTGTCGATGCCCATGCCGAAGGCGATGGTCGCGCACACGACCTTCAGATCATCGTTGATGAAGTCACGCTGGATGCGCAACTTCTCCTTAACGCTCATGGCGGCATGAAATGGCTCGGCCTTGATGCCCAGACGGGTGAGCTCGGTGGCCATCTTCTCGGTGTCCTTGCGGCGCAGGCAGTAGATGATGCCGCTCTCGCCACGATGCAGGTTGATGAATTGCACGATCTGGCGGAATTTCACCCTTCCCGTGGAGCCGGTCACTACGTTCAGGGATATGTTGGGGCGGTCAAAGGAGCTGACAAACAGCTTGGCCTCGGGGATGCTCAGCTGCTTGGCGATGTCGTCGCGGGTAATGCGGTCGGCGGTGGCTGTGAGGGCCATCACCGGTACGTGGGGAAAACGCTGCTTGAGCGCCCCCAACTGGGTGTACTCGGGCCTAAAGTCATGGCCCCACTGCGAGATGCAGTGTGCCTCGTCGACGGCGAACAGGCAGATGCGGTCGGTGATGACGGTGGACCAGCGGTCAATCTCGCTGAGCAGTTTCTCGGGAGAGATGTAGAGCAGCTTGACCTTGCCCTGCATGAGCAATTCCACGGTCTGACGGTTCTCATTGTCGCTCTTCTCGCTATTCAGGGCCAAGGCGGGAACGCCATTCTGCTGCAGAGCATCGATCTGGTCGTTCATCAGCGCCAACAGGGGCGAGATGACGATGGCAAAGCCCTCTTCGCTCATCAGCCCGGGAATCTGGTAACATAGTGACTTGCCACCACCGGTGGGCATGAGCACGATGCTGTCGCCGCCATCGAGCGTATGGCTGATGATGTCCCATTGCTGACCCCTGAAGCTGTCATAACCATAACAGCTCCGTAACAGCATCAATGCCCTCTCGTCACGCGTCATTATGCCATTCCCACTAAAAAAAGTTAGATGTAAGTTAATATCCTAAAGCCTAAAACCTAATAAGCATTATCCTCGCCCTTGAAGGCATTCCACACGGTGCGGAAGATGATTTTTAGGTCCAGGAAGAAGGTCCAGTTCTCGGCATACCACACGTCATACTCCACGCGTTTCTCCATCTGCCACAGTTCCTCGGTCTGGCCGCGGTAGCCGCGCACCTGTGCCCAACCGGTGATGCCGGGCTTGATGGTGTGGCGAAGCATGTACTTGTCGATCAGCTCACTGTACATCTCGGTCTGGGCAACCATGTGTGGCCGTGGACCTACGACGCTCATCTCGCCTAACCACACATTGTAGAATTGGGGCAGCTCATCGATGCTCGTGCGTCGCAGGAAGTTGCCAAACTGGGTTACCCTGGGGTCGCCCTTGGTAGCCTGGAGGGTGTCGCTGTCATCGTTGACGCGCATCGTGCGGAACTTGTAGCAGTTGAAGGCCTGACCGCGGTATCCTGTGCGTTTCTGAACAAAGAAGATGGGCCCCGGTGACGATAGCTTGATGCCGATGGCTACTGGGATGATCACCAGTGGTGACAACACCAGCACAACCGTGGATATCAGCAGGTCGAAAGCCCGCTTGAACAGGCGGTTGATGGGGTTCTTTAGGGGGGAGGGGTGAACGGCCAGGATGGGCACATCGCCAACCGAGCTGAGCTCAAACTGCCTGGTCACCGTCCTGCCGAACTGGGGCACGTAATAGAAGTCGACAGCGTTGTTGTCGGCAATGCGGATCATGCGTGACACGTTCTGGTTGTCCTCGATGTCGGGAACTGCGCAGAACATCTCATCCACCTGGTGGGTCTTGACAAACTGCTCCACGTCGTCGAGGGTGCCCTGATAGGCCGCAGAGGCCGAACGCGCTTTGGGGTTGTTGTCAAAGAAGCCTACAATGTGGTATCCGTAACCCTGGTCGGCGAGCATCTCGTTGATCAGGCGAACACCCACCGTGCCTCCGCCGATGACGATGACCCGCTTGAAGTTGAAACCCTGGTTGCGGTAGATCTTGAGCACCTGTCGCGACAGCACCCACCATGTCGATAATAGGGCAAAGAAGAGTGCGTAGAACAGCAAGACGGGTTGCCATGGCGCCTCGTGGGTGCCCAGGAATGTCGTGAGCGTGATAAAGATGCCGGCGTGAGTGAGCACCAGCTTAAATGCTTGGCCGACAACCTTCTCGGCGTAGAACGAGCGGCGCTCGTGAACGTTGCTGTAGAAGTAGACACACACCATCATGGCCACGTTGAGCACTAGCCACACGGGACGGGAAAGCATCTCCCCGCCGCCAAGCTGTGAGCCGCGATAGATCATCATAGACGCGAAGTATGACAGATTGGCAACCAGCATATCGATGATGCTGAATGTCAATCTGATGAATTGTCCATATCGGCCTTTGCTCTTCATGAAATGGTGTTAATGGCGTGTCGTGATGGTGCTACATTGCCCACGCAGAGGGAGCTGGAATCATCTGAGCTCCCACTGCGTTGTGGCAATAATACTATGAGTGAACCAAGGGGTGGCAAAATGGCTCTCACGACGCGGTTACGCGTTGTCCAAATCCTTGATTCTCTGCTCTAACCCAGCAATCTCGTCCTTGAGACTGGCGATGCGGCGCTCCATCTCCTGAACCAGCGAGTTGCCGCTCTTGGTGTTGGCGGTCAGGAAGCCCATATTGTTCTCAAAGGTCTTCAACTCGCTCATGCGCTGCTCGTAGGTGCGCACCAGGCGGTCGCGCTCACTCAGGCCGCGGTCGCTGCCGCCCTGGCGATTGCCACGGGGAGCGCCGTCACTGCTGGAGCGGGTGCCGCGCATGTTGAGGGTGTCGAACGCCTTGTCGATGAGCTCGCGGTACTGGGCGTAGATTCTGTCTTTTTCCTTGAAGGGCACGTGGCCGATTTCCTGCCAGCGGTCCATCAGACCGCGTACGGTCTGGGCAGCCTCCTCACCTGCCTCCTCGATGGTGGTCCTGAGGGTGGCGATGATCTCTTTCTTGGCCTTGAGGTTATCGTGCTCGACGGCGTGCACGTTGACGTTCTGTTTCTTCTTCTGCTCAAAGAAGTAGTCGCACGCGGCGATGAAGCGTTTCCACACGCTGTCGCTATACTTCTTGACAACGGGGCCAATGGTCTTCCACTCCTTCTGCATGGCCACAAACTGGTCGGTAGCCTCTTTCCAGTCGGTGGAGTCCTTGAGGGCCTCGGCACGTTCACACAGGTCGATCTTCTTGGCCAGGTTAGCGCTCAGTTCTTCCTTCATCGACTTGAAGAACTCCGCCTTCTTGCTGAAGAAGTCGTCGCACGACTTGCGGAAACGGGCGAACAATGCCGCATTGGCCTTGCGTGAGGCAAAGCCCAGCTTCTTCCAGTCCTCTTGCAGGGCGATGATCTGCTTGGTCACCTCGTCCCACTGGGCATAGGTCTTGAGGTCATCGGTCTTGATCTCCTCGATCTTCTCGCACAGGGCGGTCTTGGCGTCGGCGTTCTCCTTCTCCTTGCTCTTGCGGTCCTCAAAGAAGGTCTGGTACTTCTTGTTGATTGCACTCGAGGCGGCCTTGAAGCGGGCCCACAGCTCTTCGCGCAACTCCTTGGCAACGGGTCCGATCTCGCGCCACTCGTTGTGCATCTCCTGCAGTTTCCTGAAGGCGGCTACCACGTCGGCCTCCTCGTCCAGGGCCTCGGCATCCTCACACAACTGCTGTTTCAGCTCCAGGTTTTTCTTGAAGTCGTAGTCGCGCAGTTCCTTGTTCATCTTCAGCACATCATAGAATCGCTCGGTGGCGCGCTGGAATTCCTTCCACACCTCGGTGTCGGCACTGGGGGGCACCTCGCCGGTGTCCTTGAACTCCTGCTGGAGCTGCTTCACGCGGTTAAACTGGCGGTTGATGTTGTCAGGGTCGTTGGCAATCTCGTTGATGAGCGTGATGATCTGGCGCTTTTTCTCGAGGTTGGCCTCGCGGTTGGCCTCTTGGGCTGCATTGAATTCTGTGCGGCGCTCCTTGAGCACGTTGAGCAGTTCCTTCAAGTTGTTCTCGTCGGCGTCCTCCTTGGCAGTGAAGTCATTCTCCTCGTTGCCATTGGCAAGGAATTCCTCTTTTTCCTTGGCAACTTCCTCACGGCGCAGGGCAAAGAATGCCGCCTTGATGGCCTGGACTTCGTCCTTCACTTCCTCGATGGGGCGGGCTGCCACTTCGCGCATCATGTCCACAAGTTCGCCTTTGGTCTTGCCTGTAAGGTCAAGTCGGGCGTTCTTGGGCTCTTCGGCGGGAGTGGCTTCGGCAGGTGCTTCATCGGCGGGCTGCTCTTCCACAGGAGCAGGTGCTTCTTGTGTGGCGGGCTCTTCAACTTTAATTTCTTCACTCACAACTTCCTGGGCCTCGTTCTGGGGCTCAGTGCTCAGGTTCTGATCTTTCTCGAGATTGTTCATCGATTCAGATTGTTCACGCGGTTCCATCATAATTTCTTAGTTTATTGAAGGTGTGTCGTAACCGACGGTTAAAAAACAACTGACGGATTATAACACACATTCATGTTTATATTCAAACTCCAAATTTAGGCATTTTTTCCCAATCTCAAAGCTATTTCCCCGTTTTTTTTCAATTTTGGAGTCATTTTTCCAAAAAAAACAGGACTTACAAGCCGCGTGTGGCTCGTAAGTCCGTTTAGATGGTGTTATGCTCAAGTCGTTGGCCAGAGGCCAGGTTGGTCCTGAATTACAGGATAGTGGCCTTGATGATCTTGATGTCGGTGGTGGGACGGTCGGCGCGGCCCGTCGTTGTGTTCTGGATCTTGTCCACAACGTCCATGCCCTCAATGACCTGACCGAAGACGGTGTACTGTCCGTCCAGGTGAGGGGTTCCACCCACGCTGGTGTAAGCATCGATCTGCTCATCGGTCATGGCGAAGGGGGAATTGGCGGCCTCGGCTTCGGTCTGCTGGATGAGCTCGTTCTGCAGGGCCTGCATAGCGTCGTTGTCCTGATTGCGCTGCAGCTCCTGGATCTTGGACTTGTTCTCCATCACCAGGCGGCGGAAGATATCCTGTTTCTTGGCTTCGGCCATGCGCTTGGCCATCATCTTCAGCTCGTCGCTACTGTAGAGCTTACCTGTCACGATATAGAACTGGCTGCCACTGCTGCGGCGCTCAGGGTTCACCTGGTCGCCGGTGCGGGCTGCGGCCAGTGCGCCGCGCTTGTGGAAATACTTCGGATAAACAAACTCGGCGGGAATCGTGTAGCCGGGATCGCCGTCACCGAGCATGTCGTCGGGACCGGCGGTCTTGGAATTGCCGTCACCGGTCTGAATCATGAAGTCCTTGATCACGCGGTGAAAGAGCACTCCGTCATAGTAACCTTCCTTCACCAGCTTGATGAAGTTGTCACGGTGCTGGGGTGTCTCGTTGTAGAGTTCGACCACGATGTCGCCCAACGAGGTCTCAAGTTTTACTTTCGTCATCTTGTTGTTATTGGTCGTTTCTTTTTTTGTGGCACTGCTGACCTTGCTGGCTTCGGTGTTGGTGGCCGAGCACGAGATGAGCGTCAGCGCTGCCATCATAATGGATAAAAACAAGTTCATTTTCATCATTCTTTCGAAAATTTATATATGCGGTTGTTCTCGCTTTCGGGACATTAGATGCCGACGGGGTACAGTCGCTTGTAGATGCGCCTGAAGTTGTCGTCGGTAGCGCTCAGCTCGGCGGCGTGCTCCTTGAAGTCGTCGCCCCATAACGAGGCGGCAAGGTAAGACAGGTACACGTGGTCGCGGTCCTTGGCAATGGCGGCCTTGACCAGCAGGTCGATGCTCGTGGCATACTTGTCGCGGTCGATGGCGTTGAGGTAGCGGGCCGTACTCACGACAAACTGTCCCGTGCGGTCCTTCAAGATCATGTTGTCAACCAGGGCGGGCATATCCTCATCGATAGCGCCCATGTTGTTGGCAATGTATTCATAGGTCAACAACCCGTTTGTGTCGTTGTCAAGTATCTGTTTAGTGTGATTGTCCATATTCAAAACTAACAATTGAGTTCGATTACAATCTGCAAAGATAATGCTTTTTTCAATCTTACCACCTTTTTGGGCCTAAAAATCCGCTACCAGACCCTCGGGTATGCCCGCTTGATGATAAAATGTAACAGTGTGGCAATGGCTTGAAATAGGGCTATCGGCCCGTGTCAGGGGCGCAAGATGAGCCGTCGCGTCAATAGATTGTAATGAAAAATGCACTGTTTTCTTGCAAAATGTTATAGGTTAGATAAAAACGGGCTTATAAAATAAAATAATGTATTTTTTAGCGCCTTTTGTGCTAAAATTTAGCGTAAAATGACTACCTTTGCACCGCAAAAACAGAATACTATAATATTTGCGAATTTATATAAGAAAAGTAAAGTAAATGAAAGCGATTTACACTTTTGGCAACGGCCAGGCAGAAGGCCGTGCTGACATGCGAGACCTGCTGGGTGGCAAGGGTGCCAACCTTGCCGAGATGAACTTGATTGGAGTGCCCGTTCCCCCGGGCTTCACGATTACCACCGAGGTGTGCCGTCTGTACAATGAGAAAGGACGTGATGCCGTCGTGGACATGATCAAGGATGATGTGCGGAAGTCAATCGAGCACATCGAGAGCCTGACGGGTAACAAGTTCAACGACCCCAGCAACCCCCAGCTAGTGTCGGTTCGTTCGGGCGCGCCCGTGTCGATGCCCGGTATGATGGACACCGTCCTCAACCTCGGTATCAACGACGCCGTGGCCGAGACGCTGGCCCAGAAGTCGGGAAATCCCCGCTTTGCTTGGGATAGCTATCGCCGTTTCGTCCAGATGTATGGTGACGTGGTGCTCGGCATGAAGCCCACCAACAAGACCGACATCGACCCCTTTGAGGCTATTATCGAGGATGTGAAAGAGAAGAAGGGTGTGAAGTTTGACACCGAGCTCGATGTGGATGACCTCAAGGAGCTGGTGAAGCGCTTCAAGGCCGCTGTCAAGGAAAATACCGGCAAGGATTTCCCCACCGATGCCTATGATCAGCTCTGGGGTGCCATTTATGCCGTGTTTGATAGCTGGAACAACGACCGCGCCATCCTGTACCGCCGCATGAACCAGATTCCCGAGGAATATGGTACGGCAGTCAACGTGCAGGCCATGGTCTATGGTAACATGGGCAATAACAGTGCCACTGGCGTGTGCTTCTCGCGCGATGCCGGCACTGGTGAGAACCTGTTCAACGGCGAGTATCTGATCAATGCCCAGGGCGAGGATGTTGTGGCCGGTGTCCGCACTCCCCAACAGATCATGACCGAGGGCAGCCGTCGCTGGGCCAAGTTGCAGGGCATCAGTGAGGAAGAGCGTGCCGCTAAGTATCCCTCGCTCGAGGAGTCGATGCCCGAGTGCGCCAAGCAGCTTGTTGACATTCAGCAGAAGCTCGAGGAGCACTATCACGACATGCAGGACATGGAGTTCACTATCCAGGATGGCAAGCTGTGGCTGCTCCAGACCCGTAACGGTAAGCGCACCGGCGCCGCTATGGTGAAGATCGCCATGGATCTGCTGCGCGAGGGCGCTATCGACGAGAAGACCGTCATCAAGCGCATGGAGCCCGGTAAGCTCGACGAGCTGTTGCACCCCGTGTTTGACAAGGCCGCCGTCAAGAACGCTAAAGTTATGGCTAAGGGTCTGCCCGCCAGCCCTGGTGCCGCAACCGGCCAGATCGTGTTCTTTGCCGATGATGCCGAGGAGTGGGCTTCGCGCAAGAAGAAAGTCATCATGGTGCGTCTGGAGACTTCGCCCGAGGACCTGCGCGGCATGAGCGTGGCACAGGGTATCCTTACCGCCCGTGGCGGTATGACCTCACACGCCGCAGTTGTTGCCCGTGGTATGGGCAAGTGCTGCGTGTCGGGCGCTGGCGAGATTAAGGTCGACTACAAGGCCCGCACCGTCGAGATGGGTGGCAAGACCTATAAGGAAGGTGACTGGATCTCGATCAACGGTAGCACCGGTGAGGTCTATGACGGACTGGTGG
>CAZVMM010000016.1:0-48579 GCA_964628205.1 uncultured Muribaculaceae bacterium | reverse complement strand
AATTTCCATCCAATTCTCAGCAACTTCAACGACCGAGTTTTGCAACAGCCTCGCAGCTTGGTCACAGTACAGAATACTATAAGTGCCTCGTAGAGGAACTTTTTGGTTGACAGGACTTTGACGGATTGGAAGTTCGTCTTCGACGCACTTTCCTCTTGATATAGCAGCCACCAAGCTGCGTTCATCTTCGATGAACTTGCATGGTGTTTCTCTTAAAAGTCGAGTCTTCGACCCGACCAACCTCTTCGAGGCAAAAGCCAAGCCCCATTTTGTGGAATAGCCTCTAATCAGCTTATTTACACTGCATTTATGCAACCTTGGTAATCTTTCCCCGGACAGCAATGCTTTTCAATAGTGATGTTTTTATGGCCAATGTTTTTCTGGTATTGAAAAATGGTTGTACTTTTGTGAAACTTTCAAAAATCCGTGTTCTATATGAAAAATACAATGATGGATGCAGCCGAGTTGTCTTTGACCAGAAAGACGATCGTGGGCATTCAATTCCTTTTTGTCGCCTTTGGCTCCACGGTCCTGGTCCCGTTGCTCGTAGGGTTGGACCCCGCCACAGCATTGTTTACGGCCGGTATCGGCACCCTGATTTTTCACATGGTCACCCGCGCAAAGGTGCCCATTTTTTTAGGCTCGAGTTTTGCCTTTATCGCACCCATCATCTCGGCTTCCAAGCAGTGGGGCATGCCGGGGACACTGGCGGGCATCACGGGTGTGGTGCTGGTCTATTTCGTGATGTCAGCGCTCATCAAGTGGCAAGGTCGCCGCTTGCTTGAGCGCCTGTTCCCGCCCGTGGTCATCGGGCCTGTCATCATCTGCATCGGCCTATCGCTCGCCCCCGCCGCCGTCGACATGGCCAAGGAGAACTGGCTACTGGCTTTCATCTCGCTGCTGACGGCCATCCTCGTGCTGGTGCTGGGGCGCGGGCTGGTCAAGTTGGTGCCCGTGGTGTGTGGCATCATCGTGGGCTATCTGGCGGCCTGGCTCATGGGGGTGGTCGATGTGTCGGCCGTGGGCAGCGCCCCATGGTTTGCCCTGCCGCGGAGCATCACCCACTTTGAGTTGCCACAATTTGCCTGGGAGCCGTTCCTGTTCATGATACCCGTGGCCATCGCGCCCGTGATAGAGCACATCGGCGACGTCTATGTCGTCGGAGCCGTGGCGGGCCGCGACTTTGTCAAGGATCCGGGCCTGCACCGCACCATGCTGGGTGATGGCTTGGCCTGCCTGGTGGCATCGCTCTTTGGCGGTCCTCCCGTAACCACCTACAGCGAGGTGACGGGCGCCATGCAGATCACGCGCATCACCAGTCCCGCAGTCATCCGCATCGCCGCTGGCACGGCCATTGTCTTCTCGGTCATCGGCAAGCTGAGCGCCATCCTGCAGAGCATTCCCGGTGCTGTGCTGGGCGGCATCATGCTGTTGCTGTTCGGCTCCATCGCTGCTGTCGGCATCCAGAACCTGGTCAACAACAAGGTCAATCTGGACCACACGCGCAACATCATCATCGTGAGTGTGGTGCTCACGCTGGGCATCGGCGGAGCCATCATCCCGCTAGGGTCGTTCTCGCTCAGCGGCATCGGCCTGTCTGCCCTCGCGGGCGTCATCCTCAACCTCGTTATTCCCAAGACGAACGATAACTCTTCACGCTAAAGCACAAAGACGATGAAAACAAGATTCATACCCTATCTGATAGCACTTGCAGCGTTGCTGGCGGCCCTGCCGTGCCAAGCCGGGCGTTTTGTCGCCGACTCGCTCAAGGTCGATGGCCACATGCGCCATTGGGAGATGTATCTGCCCGACGGCTTGCAGACGGGAGCCCCGCTGGTGGTGGTCCTGCACGGCTACGGAGCAGGCATCTGGCGCGAGAACCCGATGGTCGCAGCTGCCGACCGTCATCACTTCGCAGTATGCATTCCCCAGGGCCTGAAAGACCCCGAGGGGCAGCCCAGCTGGAACGTGGGCTACCCCTTCCAGCAAGGATGGCAGGTCGATGACGTCAAGGCCCTGTGCCGCATCGCCCATCATGCCCAGGGGCGCTATCACCTGAGCCGCAAGAATACCTTCTTGACAGGCATGTCGAACGGCGGCGAGATGTGTTACCTGATGGCCTACAGCAAGCAATCGACCTTCAAGGCCGTGGCCCCCATCGCCGGACTGACCATGGCGTGGACCTACCAGACGATGCAGGCACCCCGTCCCCTCCCGCTGATGGAAATCCACGGCACCGAAGACCGCGTGTCCGAGTGGACGGGCGACATGGACAACAAGGGCGGCTGGGGCGCTTACCTGCCCGTGCCGATGGCCGTCGGCTACTGGGTGGCACGCAACCGCTGCACGAGTGAGAGCGTCAAGCAGGTAGAGAGCCTGCAGGGCCGTGAGGGTCATCGCATCGTCAAGCATCGCTACAGCAGCCCCACGACGGGCTGCGACGTGTGGCTCTACGAGGTCATCGGCGGCGCCCACTCCTGGCACACCGCCGACATCGACACCGGCGAAGAAATCTGGCAATTCTTCTCCAGATACCTCATTCCTCGGTAAAATTCTCTTGCCTTTTGGTGGATTTTTCTATAAAAAAGGGTAACTTTGTCATCGGTAACGGTGATATCCCGCAGGATATGGCCTATTGTGAAACAATTCTCAACATCATTACTTCTATGAAAAAATATACTCACGCATGGCTGGCCATGATGGCCATGAAGCGCCTGGACCAGGCTACTATCCCTGAAGTCGAGGACGGTCAGGAAGTGGCAAGATACGCCCGCACACTGGTGCGCTGGTTCAAGAACTACCGCGACTTTGTCGTTCAGGGCGCCTGGTATCCCGACGAGGTGTTCTGTGACCAGCGGTACAGCCACGGGCTGAAGCACACCGTCTTCCTGGCAGGCGAGAAGCCCAAATACGTCACCTTGCCCGAGACCATGGAGGTCAGGAAACTGATGATGGCCGAATCCCCCCTCTACAAGAACAAGACCCCCTACTCCATCAACAACAGTTCCAACCTCGACGACCGCTGCGAAGCCATGGCCCACACCATCGTCGATAACTTCAAGATTCAGTACCGCGAGGAGAAGGGCAACCCCATCAGTCCGTCTTCCACCCACATGGCCCTGAGATTCTTTATCATGAGCCACTACATTGCCGACGGACACATGCCCCTGCACTGCGATGCCCGCTCCCTGGGCGAAATCCACACTGCCATCGAGGAGAAATGGGAAGACTGGGTCAAGAAGTCCTATAGCATCGACAAGAGCAATGACAGGTTCTACTACGACCCCGATGGCTTCCCGCTGCAGACCGACAAGATGGCACCGCTCATCCAGGCGGTGGAGGAGAAAATCATCAGCCGGCCCTTCGTCTACAGCTGGGGCGTCAAGAATTCCAAGACGGGAGACTACATCCGCGCCATCGCCCAGTATTCTTTCCTGCTGGCTCAAGAGATGGTTCCCACGACCGTCGGCAACGTCTCGTGGGAGAAATACAAGCAGACCGAGCCCTTCAAGCGGTTCGAGGAGTACAGCGCTGCCCTGCTGGCCGATGCTGTCGACTCCATCGCCCGCGCTTGGCTCCACGTGTGGATACGCTACCGCGAGTGGGGCCCCGACAAGCCCAAGAAGGGCGCCACCGACAGCTACTCCAAGTAAAGGGTTTCCTGGGCAACCATCTGCCGAGGGTGTGTCATAATTCGTATCTGGAACTGGGACCAAGCTGCGGCCGTCTTCGACGGTCTGGCATGGTCTTTCTCATTGAAATCGGTTCTTCGAACCGCTTGCGTCTTCGACGCTTTCCCCGGACAGTAATAATTTATGATACACCCGCTTGTAGTAATGTACTGAATGCTGCAGGGGTATCACTCGGCTTCGCCTCGTAATACCCCTGCCTATGTGACCTGGACGCCCCTTCCGGGGCTTTCACTGGGCACCCTAATAATTGGCTTACTTCATCATTTCCTGGATGGCGCGCTCGAGCTGGCGATCGTGGCCCGTGAGGTAGTCCTCGGGGGTGTTATAGACCTCGATGTCGGGCTTGAGCTCGGTGTTCTCGCAGTAGTTGCCACGCATGTCACGGCAACCCACCTGCGGAATGCCGAACACCAGGGTCGGGTCGATCAGCGTCTCCCACCACACGGCCGTCATCGTGCCGGCGACAGGGGTACCAATGAGTTTGCCGATACCCAGCTCCCTGTACACCCAGGGGAAGCCGTGGCCGTTGCTATAGTCGTCCTCACAGATGAGCACACACGAGGGCTTGGTCCACTTGTTAAACGGGTCAGCACCCACATACTGTCCGTGGGGGACAAAACTCTGGTACTGCTTGCCGCTGAGCAGGGTGCACAGGTCATCGTGCAGCCATCCGCCGCCGTTGTGGCGCTCATCCACGATGACAGCCTTGCGGTTGCGGTTCTTGTCGCTCAAGAGCTCGCGATACACGGTGCGGAAGCTCTCGCTGTCCATCTCCTTGACGTGCACATAGGCGAGCTGACCATGGGACAGGCTATCGACCAGGGCACGGTTGCGGTCCACCCAGCGGCGATAGAGCAGCTCGTTCTGCTCGCCCTTGCTGATGGCCTTGACGTTGACGTCAAACCGCTTGCCGCTCTGGGGGTTGTACACACTCACGCGGATGGGTTTGCCGGCCTTGCCGTCGAGCATCCAGTTGTAGTCCTGGCCGGCCTTGATCTCATTGCCATCAATCTTCTCGATGATGCAGCCCGCGGTGACGCCCGTCTTCTTGACGGCAAACGGGCCGCGCTTGATGACCTCCTGCACACGCAGGCCGTCGCCCAGATAGCTGTCGTCCAGGAAGAGTCCCAGGGCGGCCGTCTTGAGGGTCGGTCCGGCAGGATTGTAGCGCGCGCCGGTGTGCGAAGCGTTGAGCTCGCCCAGCATCTCGCTGAGCATGTCGCGGAAGTCGTAGTTGTTGTTGATGTAGGGCAGGAAGCGCTTGTAGTTGTCGCGGTAGCCCTCCCAGTCCACGCCGTGGATGTCCTCGACGTAGAATTTGTCCTTGACCTGCTGCCAGATGTGGTTGAAGATGTACTCGCGCTCCTCCTGGGGGCGGTAGTTGAAGTTGGCCTCAAAGGCCACAGGCTCGGGTTTGCCCTTTGCCAGGTCTATCTTCTTGATGCCGCTGCCGGTGCACAGGAACAGGTTCTTGCCGTCCTTGTCGGCCACCATGGGACCGTAACCCACACCCTTGAGGACAATCTCGGTCTTGTTTTCCCTCAGGTCGTGTTTCCACAGGTCCATGCCGCCCTCGAACGCGGCCTGGTAGTAGAGCGTGTCCCCGCCCTTGCTGAGCACCATATCGCCCAGGCGCGACGAGTTCACCGTCAGGCGTGCCACGCGGTCACGGCAGTTCTCCAAGTCAAACTGCAGAGCGGGCACGGCAGGTTTTTCCTCAGCGGCCTCTTTTTTCTTCTTATTGTTCTTCTTGGCAGGCTTGTCGCTCTTCTTGTCGGCCTCGGCCTTCTTCTGCTCCTTCTCGGCTTCCTCGAGCAGGGCCTTCTCCTCCTTGGTCATCTTGAAGCGCTCATAGGCGTCCAGGTCAAAGAACATGATGTACACATCATCCTCGGCACCCCAGCTGCCGTGACTGCGGAATCCAGCACGGTCGCTCGAGAAGATCATCGCCTTGCCGCCCAGCACCCACTTGCCGTTACCCTCGTTGTATCCGCTCTCGGTCAGGTTGTGGATCTCGCCATTGCC
The DNA here is from genome assembly GCA_964628205.1 of uncultured Muribaculaceae bacterium. Taxonomy (GTDB): domain Bacteria; phylum Bacteroidota; class Bacteroidia; order Bacteroidales; family Muribaculaceae; genus Sodaliphilus. The sequence goes on along the minus strand of CAZVMM010000016.1, from coordinate 42,862 downwards.
CGTGGCATTGACCAGGGCGATGTCCTGGCTGTTCCAGCCGCCCGTGCCGATGTAGGACGAGAGCAGCCAGCGGCTGTCGGGACTCCACTCATACCACACGTCACCGTCGCTGTAGGAGTAGATGTACTTGCCGTCCATGAGCGTGCGCAGGGCCCCGGTCTTCACGTCCACGGCCCGCAGTGTGCCGCGGTCCTCGAGAAAGGCGACGCTCTTGCCGTCAGGACTGTATTTGGGCTGCAACGAGGTGTGGCCCGTGTTGGTGAGCTGCCGCTCCACCAGGTCGGTGGCATAGGTGAACAGCTTCTCGTCCTTGTTCTTGATGGTGGTCTGGTAGATCTGCCACATGCCGCCGCGCTCGCTGTCATAGACGATGCTGCGTCCGTCGGGGGAGAAGTCGATGGAGCGTTCCTGTTCGGGCGTGTTGGTCACCTGCTTGGTGGTCTTGTAGTCCACCGAGGTGACATACACGTCGCCGTGCATCACAAAGGCCACCTCCTTGCCGCCGGGCGACACGCAGATGGCCGTGGCGCCGCTTGACTTGATCTGGCGCACGAGTTCCTTCTCGGTCTGGTCGGCGACGATGGTGATGTCGACCTTGCGGGGCGTTCCGCCCTCTTGCAGCGTGTAGATTTCGCCATTATAGCCATAGCACAGCGTGCCGTCAGTTGCTACGGTAAGGAATCTCACGGGGTTCTTCTCGTGACGGGTGAGCTGCACGGCCTTGCCGCCGCCGATGGTGTTCTTGTAGACGTTGAACGTGCCGTCTTGCTCGCTCAGGTAATAGTAGGACGTGCCATCGGGGGCCCAACGCGGCGTGCGGTCCTCGCCGGCGAAGTCGGTCAACTTGGTGAACTTGCCGTCACGCTTGAGCCACACGTCGCGCGTGATGGCGCTGGTGTGGTGCTTGCGGAACGGGTCCTCATAGCCCTTGATGTCGTGGTACAGGACGTCGCCACGGCTGTTGACGCTCAGGTCCTGCATGGGCAGCTCGGAGAACAGGCGGGCCCTGCCGCCGCTGGTGCTCACCTGATACACCTGGGGGAACGAGCGGCTGGCAAACAGGATCGACTGTGCCGTGGGCATGTTGGTGGCCTCGAACAGCACCGTGCCGTCGTTGAGGAAACACAATGGGGTCTCGTTGCCGCTGTCGGTGGTCAGCCGCGTAGGCGTGCCGCCGTCCTTGTTGATCAGATACACATCGAGGCTCCCCTCACGCGCCGAGGCAAAGGCGATGCGCTGGCCGTCGGGGCTCCACACGGGATAGGCGTCATAGGCAGCGTTGGTCGTCACCTGATGGGCCGTGCCGCCCTGCACGGGAACGGTAAACAGGTCGCCCTGGTAGGAGAACGCGATGGTCTGCCCATCGGGCGAAATGGCGCTAAAGCGCATCCACAGCGGGTTGGTCTGTGCCGTGGCACCGATTGCCATCAGCATGCCGGCAATCAAGCTCACTTTTCTGTTGATTTTCATATTGTTAATATAGGTTTTGTTATTAGTTTTCGGCAAAGATACATAAAAAACCACCTAACCGCCCATCCTGATACAGAAAAATGACACTACCTTTGCATTTTTGAGAGATCAGAGAAACTAACAACCAACAAAATGAATAGGAGCAACCAGCAATCAGCACGCATTAGGCAGATGGAGCGCCGCCTTGTCGCCGCGACAGCTGCCGTGAAGCGCCTCGAGACGGCTCTCGACAAGTACGAGAACGCCCAGGAGGCGATTACCGCCCTCATGGGCTACTATGGCAGTGACGTGTGGCGCCAGGACCTGGCCGCCGACGAAGCAGGCCTGCTGCCCGACGGGCTGAAACGCGGTGTTCTCAGCGAGGACGGCATCTGGAACCTCCTCACCGACGTCCACGACCTCAACACCCGCCTGCAGCAACTCGCCACCCGCCTCAACCGCAAGAATACTAAAGCCTAAAGCCTATTCTTGCCAGCTGTCACCCACACGGGGTCCTCGCTCATCACCGGCTTGTTGACAGCCATCACGCCAGACAGGTTGTGAGGCACGTAGAGCTCTTCCAGATAACGGATGTCGTCGGCCGACAGTTGCACGTCAAGTGCCCGGACAGCACCCTCGATGTGGTGCAGCTTGGTAGCTCCCACGATGGGCGATTCCACCTTGGTCAGCAGCCATGCCAGCGCAATCTGCGTCATCTCCACGCCATAGCGGTCGGCCAGTTCCATGACACGCTCGATGATGCGCCCGTCCTGCTCTGCCGTGGCGTCATACCTGAAACAACGCAAAACCGCCAAATAACCACACTCACCGTCACCGATAAAACAAAGACATCGTGGCTGAGCGATTTAGCTGAGCCCAGGAGTTGTGTCACACCACACGCCAAGTCGCTGAATAGGCACCTGCATCGCTCAAATTGTGAATAAATCATAAATATTGCGTTGACCTCTTGACTCGTACCTAGGGGTAGCCATTATCTTTGCGCCTGAGACCCAAAACAAGACATCAACAACCATCAATAACCATGGGCAGGATTAAGAACATACGGTTAACTATCGGAGATTTCTCTAAATATTGTCAGGTGACGGTAAAGACACTGCGCCATTACGAGAAATTGGGCCTGCTCGTGCCCAACGAGGTGGACGAGTGGACCCGCTACCGATACTATGACGTGGCACAGATGCAGCAGATGAATGGCATCCTGAGACTGAAGGACATGGGATTCTCGCTCGACGAGATACGGGAACTGCTCGACGAGGGCACACACCGCCCCAGCATACCGCAGATCGAGAGAAAGATTCATGACGCAGAGTCACAGATCAGGCTATTGCAGCAACGGCTGGAAGTGCTGCACAAGATGGGAGCCTCGATGAGGCTCATTGCCGATATGGACAAGTTCACGATACAATCCTTGCCATCAATCATTGTGGCTTCGCACAGGGAAACCATCAAGAGCTACAACGACCTGAGAGCACTGTGCGCCAACGTCATCGGGCCAGAAATCCAGCGCATCGGCTGCAAGCGCTCCCAGCCCATCTACAGCTTCAGCATCGATTACGGAAATGAATTCCGGGACGAGAACGTGGACATCGAGTATTGTGAACAAGTGGAAGAATTATACCAAGACACGCCTCTCATCAAGTTCAAGCACCTGGCCGAGGTGCCATTGGCCGTGTGCATGAAGTGTGGTGGGCCATATGACATGATGCGCGAGAACTTCATAGAACTATTCAATTACATAACCAAGCAAGGGTATCATGTCACGGGGCATACCAGGATTCAATACATCGAGGGTCCCTGGAACCAAAAAGACCCTGCCAAGTGGCTCACCATTATTCAGGCACCCGTTTCACGACTACCATCTGTATCATTCACATAAGCAAAAAACTGCAACGATTCCACATTGAACACTATTGACCCTTTCTGAATGATCATGACCATGAAACCACAAGACCAACGACAGGCAACCGAGATCAGTGCATTACCGCACACGGACTTTACTGCAGGGAGTGCAGGAAATACCCGGTGCGGCAAATGCACTGATTGTTCTGGAGCAACAGAATCTGCCGAGGGTCAGCCGATGCGGCTGATCTTGGCACCGATGGCATTCAGGCGCTCCTCGATTCTGGCATAGCCGCGGTCGATCTGCTCAATGTGGTCGATGCGGCTCACGCCGTCGGCACTCATGGCGGCTATCAGCATGGCTACACCGGCACGGATGTCGGGCGAGACCATGTGGCCAGCACGCAGCCTGATGTGGTGGTCATGGCCGATGACGACGGCGCGATGCGGGTCACACAGGATAATCTGGGCTCCCATGTCGATGAGCTTGTCAACAAAGAAGAGTCGGCTCTCAAACATCTTTTGATGAATGAGGACACTGCCATTCGCCTGGGTCGCCACCACCAGCAGCACGCTCAGCAGGTCGGGGGTAAGACCGGGCCATGGCGCATCGGCCAGCGTCAGGATAGAGCCGTCCAAGAAACGCTCCACCTCATAATGATCATGACAGGGGATGAACAGGTCATCGCCCTGCTTCTCAAGCCGCAGCCCCATGCGGCCAAAACTGGCTGGGATGATGCCCAAATTCTTCCACGAGACATCTCTGATGGTCAACTCGCTACCGGTCATGGCGGCCATGCCGATGAAGCTGCCCACCTCGATCATGTCGGGCAGGATGCGGTGATGCGCTCCGTGCAACTCATCGACACCCTCGATGGTCAGCAGATTGGAGGCGATGCCTGTGATGTGAGCGCCCATCTGGTTCAGCATCTTGCACAGTTGCTGCACATAGGGCTCACACGCTGCATTATAGATTGTCGTCGTCCCACGGGCCTTGACGGCAGCCATCACGATGTTGGCAGTGCCTGTCAACGATGCCTCGTCCAGCAACATGTAGGTCCCTTGCAATCGGCCTTTACTCTCAAATCGATAGGCTCTCCGCCCAGCATCAAACGCGTATGTCGCCCCGAGGCCACAGATGCCCCTGAAGTGTGTATCCAAGCGCCGACGCCCTATTTTATCCCCGCCAGGACTGGCAAAGTACATTTTGCCCAAGCGACTCAACAATGGTCCTATCAGCATCACCGAGCCACGCAGCCTGGCACATTTTTCCAGAAAATCAGGGCTCTCGACATAGGCTGTGTCGATATGCTCGGCTCTGAAGCTATAGGTGTTGCCTCCCTTGTGATTGACCACGACGCCCATGTCGCGCAGCAGACCGATGAGGTTGTTCACGTCCAGGATATCAGGTACATTCTCGATGATCACCTCCTCGGTGGTCAGCAATGTGGCGCAGATGACCTGCAGTGCTTCGTTTTTTGCTCCTTGGGGTGTGATTTCTCCATGCAGGGGGTGCCCCCCTTCAACTATGAATGATGCCATAATGATTGTATTTTTTAATTGTATTAGATGTAATTGACTTCGGGATAAAGTTGTATCTGGAAACGCTCTTGGACACTGTGTGCCACCAGTGTGGCCAATTCCATGATATCGCCGGGCGTGGCATTGTGCCTATTGACAATAATCAGGGGCTGCTTCTCGTACACTGCCGCACCGCCATGACTCTTGCCCTTCCATCCGCACTGCTCGATGAGCCACGCTGCCGGAATCTTGACCTGTGCCTCATCCACGGGATAATGAGGCACCTGGCCATGGGCGGCTTGCAGTTGCCTGAACACGCCTACGGGCACGACCGGGTTTTTAAAAAAACTGCCTGCACTGCCCAGGTCGCGGGGGTCGGGCAGCTTCGACTGGCGGATGCCGATAACAGCATCACGCACGGCCTGCGCTGTGGGCACCGTTACGCCAGAGCACAACTGGCTCAGTGGCCCATAATCCAGATTCACGACCGGGACGGTCGAGAGGCGATAGACCACAGCCGTGACTATGTATTGCCCCTGCAGATCACGCTTGAACACACTGTCACGGTAGCCATATCCACACTCCGATACCTGGAACACACGCGGCTTTCCTGTCGAGACCTCGATCGTCTCCACCTCACGGATGATGGACTCCACCTCCACGCCATAGGCTCCGATGTTCTGAACTGCCGACGCACCGACTTCTCCAGGTATGAGCGACAGATTCTCACTGCCATAATAGTTGTTTCGGGCCATCTCGGCACAGAAGTCATCCCACACAACACCAGAGCCTACACGCACCACCACTTCACCGGCTTCGCGCGAAACATACTGCACAAACTTGATGTCAGAATGCAGGATAGTCCCATCAAAATCCTTGGTAAAAAGCAAGTTGCTGCCACTGCCGATGTGCAGAATGCGCTGCCCGCCACGCCTGATGCTCGACAGAACCTCAACAAGCTCATCGACCGTACTGTAGCCGATGAACTGCCGCGCCACGACATCGAGCCCGAACGTGTTGTGCTCGCGCAGGGAATAATGTTGCCTGATTGTGATGTGATGATCGATGTTTCTCATTGCTGCATTGATTCAAGACTGCAAATTTAGGCCAAGTCCTTCAATCTACCAAATAAAAGTGGTATCTTTGCGCAACCGTTTTCGGTCATGACAAGAACGGCAACATGAGAATCATCTAACCGATAAATCATCAATAAAAAACATCATCATGAAAAAAATAATTGTGATTTCCACGAGCCTGAGACCCGGCTCGAACAGCGACATGCTCGCTGATAAGTTTGCTGATGGCGCCAAGGCCGCCGGACACGATGTCGAGAAGATTTCACTGTCAGGCAAGAATATACAGTTCTGCAAGGGCTGCCTGGCTTGCCAGCAGTTGGGCCGCTGCGTCATCAGCGACGACGTTAACGACATCATGGCCCGCGTCCTCAAAGCCGACGTCATCGCATGGGCTACTCCCATCTATTATTACGAGATGAGCGGCCAGATGAAGACCCTCATCGACCGCATGAACGCCATGTATCCGCTGGACTACCAGTTCCGTGACGTCTATCTGCTGACCACTGCTGCCGAGGCCGAGGATCACGTCTGCCAGCGCGCCGAGCAGGGACTGACGGGATGGATCGACTGCTATCCCAAGAGCCGCCTGGCAGGGCACCTGTTCTGCGGCGGCGTGGGTGCTCCGCGCGACATCGACGGCAACACCAAGCTACAAGCCGCCTACGACATGGGAAAGGCAGTGTAACGGTCTATTCGTCCCCTTGATTATTCCGACCCAACCAGAATAGCATTTTCGATCAAACAGGGTCAAGAAAGCAAAAGGTGACATCCGTGCCTGATTTTTTTGAAATAATTTCAAAGTACTACTATAGCAGGGTGTGGATAAAGGTGGCCATGGCCTTGTCATGCTTGCGCACGTCGCGGTAGAGGGCCAACTGGTTGCGGGTGCGGTCCAGGTTGTGGGTGGGATACTTGATCTTGTAGTATGTGTCGCCATTCAGGTAGTCGGTGAGGAACCGCACGCACTGCATGAAGGGGAACAGCGCCACGGCATAGGGCAGCAGCTCTATCTCCAGGGATGTGAGGAAGTTACGTGCCGACTCCAGGTAGCCAGTGGTGAAAGCCTTGAAAATCTCCACGTTGAAGCCCACGCGCGACAGGTCGGGGTCGTCCTCAGAGGTGAAGTTAGCACCGGTGCGCAGGAAGTCGCCGTAGTCCGAGAAGATGAACGACGGCATCACCGTGTCCAGGTCGATGACGCACAGCACCTGACCTTGCTGGTCAAACAGCATGTTGTTGACCTTGGTGTCGCAGTGGCAGATGCGTTTGGGCAGCTGGCCCTCACGGTACAGGCGCTCGGCCTGGCACATCTCGCCGGCATCGCGCTCCAGTTCCTCGACGATGGCAAGCACCTCGTCCAAACGCCCGGCGGCATCACTCTTGATGGAATCACATAGTTGCCGCCAACGCAGTTCCATGTTGTGGAAGTCGGGGATGGTCTCGCCCAACTGCTCGGGCACATCGACCAGCATCTTCTCGAAGTGGCCGAAGGCCTTGCCGCAGTCGCGGGCGCTCGCGGGCGTGACTGCCTCGCGGGTGACCGAATCAGGGATGAAGACCATCACGCGCCAGTAGCGGCCAGCCTCGTCGCGATAGCAGGTCTTGCCATCATAGGCCTTGACGAATTGCAGCACATGGCGGTCGATATCGGGGGTGCCAGCGTCCTCGAGTTTGTGGCGGATGTGGGCCGTCACCACCTCGATGTTATGCTGCAGCAGGTCCACGTCCTGGAAGACGGCATTGTTGATGCGCTGCAGCACGTAGTCGGGCCCAGCGCCGTCGCGGGTCAGCACGTGATAGGTGTCGTTGATGAGGCCGGCTCCCAGCGGCTTGACCTCGAGGACTGTACCCTGGATCTCAAATTGTGACAAAATGCCAGCGGTATCGATAGTATTCATGTCGCAGTGTGATTTAGTTCTTGTTGGCGGCTTTACGGGCGGCTTTGGCCTCTTGCTTGGCCACTTTCTCCCAATACTTGGCTCCCCGGGCCTTGAGCTCCTGGGTAAAAGCTATGGCGGCAGCGCGCGAGGCGGCCTCGTCCTCGGGCTTGGCCCAGGCATGGCGGTATCCCCTGAAGCGGCTCCACTCGCCTCGGGTGAAGTCGGGCACCTGTACAGGCTTGTTGCCGTTGTTCATCGAGAGGGAGCCCAGTTCAGCCAGACAGCACCATTCGGCCAGGTCATACACGTCGATGTCGAGCGGTAGACCGTTTTGCAGGCAATAGACCTATCGGGAGTCCATGATGAAGTCCATGCCACCGTGGCCGCCCACGTCACGGGCCTGTTCGCCATAGCGGCGCACGAGAGGAGAAGTGAACGAATCCAACAGCGCCTGAGTATCCTCCTTGCTCATGTAGGAGTGGCCAGTATACTCTTTGTTGACGTTAACTCCGGCCGTCTTCATCACTTCAGAAGTCAACGCAAAGCCCTCATTGGGATATTTGTTGATAAAGCCCTTGGTGCCAGTGAGTTGATACATGCGGTTATAGGGTTGCGGCGTCATCACGTTGTGATGGATCTCGATGACCTTGCCCTTCTCGGTCGAGATGAGCGTGGTGGTGTGGTCACCGTTCTTGAAGTCCAGGCAATACTCGCCTGTGCGAGCCTTGAACAGCTGCTGGCCATTAAAGGAGCGGGTATCCATCGCAACGAGCGTTCTCATGCGGTCGCCGCGGTGAAGGTTCAGCACCTGGGCGATGGGCCCCAGGCCATGGGTGGGATAGACATCGCCGCGGAACTTGCTGTTATAGTCCAGGCGCCAGCCCAGCTTATCGTCAGTGCCACGTTTCCAGTATTCGTCCCAATAGGGTGACAGCTCGTGGCGGTAGGCTCCCTGCGCATAGATTACCTCGCCCAGCAGACCTCTCTGAGCCATGTAGAGCGAATTGAGCTCAAAGAAGTCATAGCAGCAGTTCTCGAGCATCATCACGTGCAGGCGCCGGCTCTCGCTCAGGTTGATGAGCGACCAGATCTCACTCATGTTCATCGCCGAGGGCACCTCGATGGCGACATGATGCCCGTGCTCAAGCGCCTGGCGTGCCACCAGGTAATGGTGAAGCCAGTCGGTGGCGATGTACACTAGGTCGATGTCGGCACGCTTGCATAATTCCTTGTAACCATCCTCGCCGGCATAGACGTCGGCAGCGGGCATCGAGGCCTTGCGCAGAATCTGCTGGCAAGCCTCGGCACGGTCACGCTCGTGGTCACACAGGGCTTTCACCTCGATGCCGGGGATGTGGGTCCACCGTTCCACAGCATCAGGGCCACGCATGCCCAGGCCGACAAAGGCTACCCTGACGACCGGAATCTTCTCAACCGTGAGCCTCAGCGCCGACTGTTGTCCAGCAGGGCGCTGCGGCACCTGGGTGACAATAGTCCCGTCCTGAATGGTATAAGGCCAATTGAATTGTGCCCACACGCGGGCCGGCAGCAACATCAATGCAGCAAGAACAAGTGCAAAAAGGTATCTCTGTCTCATGATTTTGGAGTATTGTTTAATCTGTAAAAAATCGGTTACAAAAATACGTTTTAGCAACGAGTTTGGCAACAATTCATGCCAATTATATCCATCATAACGTGTTTAATCAGGTGAGATTAGAGAAAAATGAAGTTTCCGCAGAAAAACGGTCTTCCGGAATGCCTAGAGTATAGGGCATCCCTCCAGGGAAGGGCGCCAATGACATTGGAATGATAGAAAAGACGATACTTCGCAAGCTTTTCGGCCAGCACTACAGCGAGATGATTCATTTGTTCATGAAAGCCATTCCTACTAGAAATAATAATCCACTTTGAGCAATTTTACTAGACAAGCGACGTTATATTATTGCATAAACACTTAAAACCTGTAATAACGGACAATGAAAACAATGAAACTTACGATCGCTTGTGTGATGCTTGCTGTCTTCACCCTCACCTCTTGTAACGACGACAATGATATCGAAATGCGGTTGACTCATATGCAAAAGGAAACTTTCGGGCAGAATATCACGGGCGAATATGCGGGAACATTGATTATCACCTACACCAACAAGGACAGCAAAATAACAACTGATGAGACAGGGAATCGCCGAATCGAGGCTTATAGGGAGACCTTTGATAATGCGCACTGTGATGTGTCTAATTACAAGATGCATCATGTATTCTTGCAAGACTTCCCCGTGTCGCTGCTTGCCAAGGTGGTGGATGCTGACTCTTCGTTGAGCCAAGCTCTTGCAAGCGCCACACCAGTTGCCGTCACAGCCAGCTACGACTTCGGCTACGATACGGACTACTCACACATCGTGTGGGCTTTCACTCCCAACGTAATGCCGCTATCGTTGAATTATGGCGGCAAGGACCATCATATCCTCATCGAGTTTAACAACAACAGCCAGTATTATACATTCACCCAGGAAGAACTGCAACACACCGAGGCCTTTGGCTTCATTGCCAATCAAGGCATCAACCTGCAACTGCAAGCCATCTATGACGGATCCACCCTTGTCCAGCGCTTCGACTCAGCCGACGACAACTACATGCACATCACCTTCAAGATTGCCCGCTAACATTCCATGCGACAATAATCAGCGCACCTATCGCCCCACACTTATCCACGCAGGATTCACACACCCACGCGGATGTGTAATACATTTATTATCTGTTAGTTATTAATCAAATGACAGAAATATGGTAGAGTTTTGCGGTACCGCTTTCCTCCCCCTCATTTTTAACACATTTGACTAAGATTAACGTATTTTACGGCTTTTGGCTTTATAAGAAAGGTGTCATATAGGCAGGGAGCAGAATGGTCTCATGATCCTTCTTCAAGTCCTTGGTGTAGATCAGATAACGCTGTCCAACGACATGGGAATACTTTTGGCAAAAAGCATCCAGTGAGGCATGGGATTTATATCCTGATGATTTGACTTCTATCGGGTAAAGCTTCGAGCCCCGTGAGAGCAGAAAATCTATCTCATAATTATGTGTCTGATCCTTTGGCCAGGTGTAGTAGAACAATTTGTTACCAGAGGCAGCCAGCATCTGTGCTATCATGTTCTCATAGACGTAACCCAGATTGGTGCTCAGTTTATCATTTAAGAGTTTCTGATAGATGATATTCTCGGTATGGTCCTTGTCCCAAAATGCGAGAGTGACGAAAATGCCTGTGTCAGCGCAGAATATCTTGAATTTTGAACGATCCTTAGTCAATGACATGCCAACGTTTGGCTCGTTGGAATGATAGGAAAAAAGTGCAGTCTTGCTGTCTTCAAGGTCTTTTAGGAGTTCCACCAGTTTCTCGTCATTGACATCGCCAAGCACGGTGTATGGTTTATAGCGATTGCTGGCCTGGCTTAACTGAGACGGAATCTCCATAAAGAGTGTCTCTAAGCGTCCTGTTTCATCAAGCTTTTGGAAGTCATCTTGATATACTTTAATGATGCCACGCTTCACATGATCCACCATACTGAAATTGTTAGTTTCAATATATTCATTAACAGCTTGCGGCATACCGCCTACCAACATATAAAGTCTGAAGTCACGCATCTTGTCTCGATGGGCTTTGTCCAGTGGAAGTTGTCTATCGTAGAAGGTGCGGAGTAAGGGTACAGTGGCTTCATCACCGACGGCCCATCGGAATTCTTCATAATCCATCGGATATAACGTTACACGCTCCTCCTCGCTAGGAATAGTTATAGACTTCGTATTCTTCTTGATACTAATGAGAGAGCCCGTCTCAATGTAATCATAGCGGCCATCTTTGACAAGATATTTTATTGCCTGTCGGGCAAGCGGGCATTTTTGCACCTCGTCAAAGATGATGACCGACTTCCGTTCTTTCAACACAACATTATAAAGTGCTTGCAATTGCAAAAAGATGAAATCTTTGTTCATGAGATTGTTGAACAAGGATTTCACTTCATCGGATGCTTCGTTGAAGTCAATAAGGATATAGGACTCATATTCGTTTTTTGCGAATTGCTCGACAAGTGTGGATTTGCCGACACGTCTCGCCCCTTCTATCAAGATAGCCGATTTGCCATTCTGCACTCGTTTCCACTCGAGAAGGTGATTATAAAGCTTTCGTTTGAATATTCTCTCCATAGTCGTTTCTATGCCTAATTTCGTATGCAAATGTAGTGCATCATTCTAAATTACGCAAATGTTTTCGTCAAAAACATCCGAAAATACCCAAATTGACATTCAGCAAACATCCGAAAATACCCGAATTTACATTCAGCAAACATCCGAAAACACTGAAATTATTTGCCGATGCAGAAGATACAACCTATTGATTATCAGATATTTATACATTAAACGGTACAAATATGGTAGAGTTTTGAAGTACAACTTTCAAAGCCTTCACATTTAACACTTTTGACTAAGTTTAACGGTCTAAATGAGCCAAAAACGGGGATTTTGACCATAATCATAATCTTATCGGAATAGTATCAAATCTATAAGCTGATTGCACTAAAGAAACATTGCCATATACATTGGCAATATTATCAAGTCCCGCTCTTTCCGAATGTCCTTCGAATGAAGGAGGTATCGTTGAAGGATGCGGGCCGAGAACTTCTTCTGGAATTCATCAATGGAAACATGAAGATTGGATGTCGATGACTTGACTTCTATCGGGCAGATTTTAGCTTTACGGGACAACAGGAAGTCTATCTCGTAGTTATGTTTGCCCGATGGTGTCGGCCACGTATGGTAATACAACTTATTCCCAGTGGCTGTCAGAATCTGTGACACCACGTTCTCGTATACATAGCCCACATCAGCCTTCAGTTTATCGCTCAACAATTTTTGGTAAATGACATTCTCTGTAAATTTATCGTTCCAGAAAGCGAGAGTGACAAATAGTCCTGTATCTCCGCAAAACAATTTGAACTGGTCGCGGTTGATGTGTGATGCCAATCCTGCACTTGGGTCGTTGGCATGATAAGCTATATTGACGGTCATGGAATCTTTGAGGATATTTATCTGACCTCTCAAACGATCCAGTTTTCCTCCCTCAATCACGCTACTCACCTGATAGCGAGATGCGTTACTGTTTAGTTGTGCAGGAATGGCGTGAAACAGGTCGGAGGTTTGACCTGATGGATCCAAGTCGTAGAAATCTTCATCGTATAGGTCAAGAATGCTACGCTTGCGTTGGTCAACAATGCTCAAGTCGTGTGTGTCAAGGTAGTCATTGACTGCCTGGGGCATGCCTCCAACCAAAACATATAGACGAAAATCACGCATCATTTGACGGTTGGTATCGTCACTTAGCGTACTTAGATTGTTGAACATTGTACGCAAAAGGGGAATAGTTTGGTCGTCTCCCATTGCCCAACGAAACTCTTCATAGTCCATGGGGTACATATCAAGGCGCGTTTCCTCACTGGGAATGAGAATGTTTTTCTGTTGCTCGGAGTTGCCAGCTGACTTCCTTTTACGCTTGATGCTCAACAGAGAGCCAGTTTCGATGTAATCGTAGCGTCCATCGGCCACAAGTGTTTTAATGGCTTGCCGGGCTAATGGCTGCTTTTGTATTTCATCAAAGATGATGACAGACTTGCGTGGCTTCAGACTCGTCCGATAGTTAAGTTGCAGTTGCGTGAAGATGTAGTCCAGATTGGATACATCTTCAAACAAACGGTGTATTGCTTGCGTTGCTGTTGAGAAGTCAACTAATATGTAGCTCTCGTATTCATTACGGGCAAATTGCTCGGCAACAGTTGACTTGCCGACACGCCTTGCTCCTCTGATAAGAAGTGCTGTTGTCCCGTGCTGATTTTTCTTCCAACTCAGCATTTGCTCATATATTTTGCGTCTGAAAATTCTTTCTGCCATTTTCCTCTTTGTATTACTGGGTGCAAATGTAATCATAAAACACCAAATATCAAAGGAAAGTGCAGAAAATGCCGAAATTCTCAATGGTCGAATATCTAAACATGCCGAAATTCTCAAAGGTTGAATACTGAAAAATGCCGAAATTCTCAAAGATTGAATACTTTGATTGCGTCGACAGCATCGACACAATTAACTGAAATAAATAAGTCAAAAATATAATAATAGGACATTCTTTCATATCTATTTGCGCAGTTAGACAAAAAATGTCTATTTTTGCTAACAAAATAATGAATACAAGATAATGGCATTTTCTCTATTTCTAAATCACCTCATAATACACCTTAAAACGTTAGATCACTTGCGACAACATTCATGATATCATGAACTTTTTTATTCTCCATGCTTAAAATCAGCGTTATTTTTGTACTTTTGCACGACAACATCTTAACCAAATTATTATGGAACTTTCTAAAGCAGACAAGCGGCTATGCCGTGAACTCATCGATACGGGTCTCGAACGGGAATGCAAGCATTTTGTGGAACAGATTCAGCGAATTGCCAACGAACCGATTCCTCCCGAGCAGCTCAACGAACCATATCGCGAGGAGAATGGTCAAAGCATCGAACGAGTGTGGCACAAACGCTTCATCAAGCTGTTCAGAGCCACAGACGAGTTTAACCATCACGTGGCCCTCCGCTATGACCATGCAACCGGCTCCCACTACCTCGAATGTGTGACTGGCCTATACCTGGACAAATGGTTGACGGATGATGAAATCGCCCGCTTCAGCGACGAACCCCGAGACTGCATTAACAAGATTGCATCAATGTACTCAAACGACCCCGACTGATTTCAATCACAACTTATCATGAACGATCTGGAGCACTTATTAAAACTGGCATCTGCCAGCGACCTAAGAACTTTCTCAAAGGATTATGCCCATAAGAATGAAGGTTTTCGCCAAGAATTACTGACATTTCTTGACAGCAAATATGTCAACAAAAACGAGAAAACCATTGAAGATTATTGCCGGCAGATGAGAGGCTCTTTCGGGTTCACCCAGAAAATCGGAGACCGGTGGCACTCATTTGTAGTCCCCGACTGGTATCTCATCACTAGCCGAGCCAATTCAATCCTTAAAGAAGGAGACAAATTGTTGGCGATAGGCAACGCCAATGCAGCCGCATCGATTGCAGTAGAATTCTTTGTGGCGCTACAGGACACCTACGACGAAGATTGCCTGAGCGATGACTATGATGGTGATATCGCTTGCGAGATTGGCAATAGCTGTGAACAGGCAGAGCAACTCCTGCTCAAGTCGATAAAACACTCCTCAATGAGTAAAGACGTGGTCCAAGATCTAACAAAAAAGCTGAATGATATTTCCAAGACCAGTTTCTCCCACGACTTAAACAACTACTTTATCTTTGACTTTGACCACATGTTTCTGCAAGTGAGTCAAACGACAATGAGCGACGATGAGCAACTCAACATGTTTGATACGCAGATTATGCAACACGCAGGGCAGTATGATCAATTCGTTTATGTAGAAAGAAAAGTCGATATGTTACGACAACTGCATCGCGATGCAGACGCCCAGGCAGAACTCAGGAAATATAAAAACCTGCCTGAGATCCGTACCCTCGTTGTAAATGACCTGATTAGCAAGAAAGACTTTCAAACCGCTGTTCAACTCATACACGAAGGTATAGACGTTGCCCGTGAATTGGGCCATTGGGGTACCGTCCGGTCATGGAGGGAAAAAGAGCTGGAAATCTACGAAAAATTTGGAGACCAATCACGCCAAATCGACATGTGCAGTACTTTGTTTGTCAGTGAAAGGGGATCCATGACCTATTACCGCAAACTCAAGGCACTCATTCCAGCCAACGAGTGGAAGGATTTCCTTTACCAACTGCTCAGTAAAATCTCCAATGACGGTAGCGGCATGTTCGGCCAGAGCGTCATTGCTGATATCTATGTGGCAGAAAAAGAGGTTGATAAACTTTATGAACTCATCATGTCACACGGACGCCCCCGTCTGAATAGCTTGAATCGTTATGCTAAGCACACTGGCGAGAATCATGCCAAACAACTGCTTGACGCATACGAGCAACTGCTCAAGTCAGAAGCCCGAATAAACGTGAATGTCAAAACTTATCACCGCATTGCGGAGGCCATGTCCTACATGTGCCAATTGCACGATGGCAAACAAGCTGCTCACCAACTGGCTGAATTCTTCAGGCAAGAGTACCGTCGCCGCCCCAAAATGATGGAGGAGATCAAGCAATTCTGACCATGCCCTTTCTGACAAGAATCCCATTTATTGTTATAGTTCTTCATTTATGTCTAATGCATATATGGTAATAACCATTCCAGATGCAAAAGCATAATAAAATTCAGATTACTTGTATATTTATTTACTTCCCGATGCAGAAGATACAATATATTGATTGTCAAATAGTTATTAACTAAACGGAACAAATATGGTAGAGTTTTGCAGTACAACTTTCTAAGCCTTCACATTTAACACATTTGACAAAGTATAACGATAAATTCCGTCTAAATAGCAAATAGGTCATCGAGTTTTACCTGGCTTTGTATCATGCTTGTGTATTTACCCTGTGCCACGCCTTCGGTGGTTATCATGGTTATCCAATGTGCATGCCTCAGGCCTGTTTCTTGAATAAAGGCTTTGCTTCGCTTGCAGATCTTATCATATTCCTCTTTATTCAGTTCGTATTCGCCTTGGCTATACTTCACCTCGCACACGTTGACGATTCTGTCGGCCCGCTCAATAATGATGTCTATCTGCGCTGCAGGCTTAGTTGTTTTACTTCGCCAAGAATAGTTGAGCGTGGATATTGCGTCTATTCGCAGTGCATGTTTAATCTGCTGTATATGAGCCAGACAGATTCGCTCATAGGTGAGTCCCATCCAGGAATTGATTTCCGGCGTGTTGATGTGGTGTGCCCAGTACTGTTGCTCAACCTCCGCCCTGTCTATAAAAGTAAGGTAGAACAGACTGAAAAAGTCGCATAGCTGATATATGGCATCTTTCCGCTTGATTTCCTTCTCCCGTACAATATTCTTGCGTATGAGGTCACAGTGGACAAGATCCTCTAATCTTTTTCCCAGATGGCCATTGTTAGCGCTTTTCAATTCTTTTGCCAATTCCTCACGTGTCATCCCCCTGCGGCTTTTGCTCAAAGCCTTGATGATATCAATGTATTTATCTGGATTTTTATAGAGCGTATTGAAAAGACGACGGAACTCACGGCGCATCTGCATGTCCTGACTGAAGAATAGGCGATCCACGTTTTGAACAAAACTTTCCCCTGAATCTAAAAGGCTTAAATAATATGGTATGCCTCCAAAGACCATATAGGCCTGAAGTATCATCTGGCGACTCCAAACGAAATGCCTGCTTTCAAGATAAGCCTCTACCTCCTTGAGTGTAAACGGGTGGATGGGCATTTCAACTGTGATGCGGTCATGCAGTCCACCCTTGCTGTCAATGACATTGGTTATCATCCAACTTGTTGCGCTGCCGCAAATAATGAATACGATGTTATCGTACTGACTAGCCCAACTGTTCCAAAAATAGCCCACCGCACCGGCCACATTCGAACCTTCAGCATCCAATGCAGGCAATTCATCAATGAAAATAACACACCTTTCGCCACTTTCCACTTTCTGCTTCAATGCATGTTTCAGCATGATAAAGGCCTCCATCCAGTCCTTTGGCTGTTCTGGCATATTGAATCCGTAGTCATACATGGCATCGGCAAATGCCGTAAATTGGTCTTTCAGTTTACCCTCGATAACGCCCGTCACCTTAAAGGCAAACTGATTCTTGAACATCTGGTTTATCAAGAAAGTCTTGCCAACACGCCTACGTCCATACATGGCCACAAATTCTGGCCGAGCACTCTCAACGGCAGCCTTCAGCCTCTTTATCTCCGTTTCCCGTCCAATGATAGTCTCCATTGATAATAAACTTTTTGTTTTGCATCGCAAAGTTACAGCAAACCTTTGACATCAGCAAGAGATTTTGGGCGAAATCCGCCTATTTTTAATTAGATTTCGCCCGAAATACATAAACTTCAGGCGAAATCGCCAAAAATCCGATACATTTCGCCCGAATTGTGCCTATGATTGCGAGATGCCAAGTTGAGTTGTTTTGCCAGAATCCGAAAGATAACTCGCCAAAATGACAGCCAAACTTATCCAACACCCATAATATTATTTCCTGTGGCATAATAGTAGTTTTTGACTGCCGTATAGAGCCAACTACTATCTGCTTGATACACAGGAATGCTCTCGTATAGTTTTGCCTCGATATAGCGTGCAGACCCTTCTGTCATTTCATAGGTCTGTTCTGCCTTCGTGATGTCTGTATGCAACTTTCTGTATGCCTTCTTACGGCGATTGCTGCGTATCTTTAAGAACGAGCAGAGATGCTTTCGGGCAAGATCAATATCCGAAGAATTCAGAGCTGTTAGTAGGAGTTCATTCTCCTTGTTTACTCTATTCTTATACCATGTATGATTAAGATAAAGGGATTGAAGTATATGAGAATCGAAAAAAGCACAATGCTTCTCGAAATAATCAGCATACTCTGGATGAGAAAATTGAAAAGCATGAAAATACTCATGAAGAACCATCGATGCCCATACATCTATAGTAGTAACGTCTGGAATTGTCTTGGATGTTGTCTCCAGGCTGCTGCATTGCATATATGGCGAATGGAAATCAAACTGCTTTTCATCATCGAATTCGTAGGTCATGTGCATGTGAATTGGAGCATCATCAATCTTCTTGGTTTTGTTAATGATTATTCCCTCATCCTTGAAAACAAGTGAACTTTCAAAGCTGGTCAGAAATTTCGTTTGAGGGTTTATCACATAGCATTTCTCATTTCCATAGTATATCAGCGGCAGGTCTGCATGTTTCCCATTGAGTCCCTGCCAAACAATACCGTTTTTATCCTTAAAAAAAATAATGAAGGTATGACAAACGCGCAATCACGACGGAATCCTTGTCAGACTCCGACTGCGCCATTGAATTCAATCCGAAAAAGGAACTCAAGACGATGGCGAATAATGTCTTCATAAAAGAATTTGAGAATGGCGTTTTCATCATTCACATTTAAATCCAGCCGTTAGAAGCAATCAAATGATAATGATTTGCATTCTCAGGGACAAATACAAAGTCGAAACCTGCGAGTCATATTTTGGGTTTTTAATTTTTCTGTATGACTCACTAATCTCCTAATTTACTTCCCATACTATCTTTTTACGCTTTACGCACTCTCTTCCATGAGAGTTCGGTCTCTCCATGCGAACATCACTGATTCTTACTTTTCCCCAAATAGAATCCATTCCTGCTTTCCTTCGAAAACTCTATATAGTTAATATTAGTAAGGTTGGCCCTATCATTTGGTTCTGGGGACTTATTGTCAATGATAATTAACTGATAGTCTTTTATATTGTCATTACAGTATTTGAAGAAACGTGTCTGAGTAGTCTGCTCCGCATACTGTTTTCCATCGCTAAAATGAGCTGTAATCGGTGAGTCCAGGACTAGCACATTACTGAAAGGAATGTCCTTTAGTAGGCAATACTCCAATAACGACATCAATATGGCCGCGCATGTAACACCTCTTGCCCCCTTTCCACACGTAATGCGCTCTTTTCCTCCAAGCACGAAATCAAACCCATTCTCATCAAAAACGACTGGTTCGTTCTCCTTCAGCACATTCCAGTATACAAGTTTTTCCTTCACCAATTTACAGAATTCCTCATTGATTGATGTCTCCCTTTTATATTCAGGAACTGCAGGTTTGTTCGTCTTCTCTTTCTCTAACTCTGCCAATTTCTTATATAGTCGCTGTGACTCCTCTTGAAAGAATCTTGCTTCTGTTTTCTTTTCGATGTTCTCTTGATAACGCGCCAGCAGATTCTTTATCGATAATAATTGGTTACTGAAATTATTCACCTCAGTTGCAATACCATCCAATTCATGAGTGATGGTATTTATTGTATTAAGCAGGCGAAGTTTTTCCTTTTCCTTCTTCTCAATCACATCTTTAATATCCTCTAGTTTCGCTTTCACTTGGTCATACTCATTCTGAATAGAGACAAGAAACTCATCATTAATCTGTGTTTTATCCTTGATCTCAGAATTGCAAACCGGACAAACATGAGTCTCTGTGAGGATGCTAAACAGATTGGCTCCATCAAACAAATATTCGTAGCGATCCAGGTCGGTTATATAGTGTTTCTCCAACATTTCCATTCTTTTGATGAATTCATTGGTAAACATTTGTTTAGACATTAACTGGCGTTTTTCATCTTCTAGTTTCGCCCTTCTGTCATACAATGATTTCAGTTTATTTTCATCCTCGGAGATCTTGTTTTGGAGGGCTTTCATAGCTGTTTCATCCTTGAAGTCTGCAAAGCTAACATCGCCTAATGCTTGTATTTTCCTGTTTATTTCCTCAATGCTTTCCTTCGTAATTTCTATCATTCCCGTATATCTCAGATTACGGTGCTTAGCCTTCTCTTGGCATTTGAAGTTGCTGTCATCTTCACCCGTTGTAAGATAGTAAATCACGCTCTTTTCTTGCGTCGCACTGACTTTCTCGTCCGAAGGATTGAATATCGGTGTTTCAGAAACGATTCTGTTTTCATCAGCCAGTATCAGATGTCTTATCCAAGTATATGTAAACGATGCCTTATCTGTGGTACTCTTCCTTAATTGCAAATCTCCCTCAAACCCATTCAATTCCATGAGGTATTGTGAGTATGTTTTATTCTTCTTATTGGCCGAAATTGGGTAAGTAGTTCCGTTAATGGCTTTGTTATCAAACTGCTCGTATGTGCAGTCTTTCACTATCACCTGTTTCTCTTTGAGCACTCTTCTAACTGTATGAGTCGCAGCTTCCTCTTTAGTAACAATTTCCATGTAAAAGATATCATACCCTTGTCCTTCGGGTGGTAACTTGGGGGCTTCTTTTTTACCCAACATGAAATCAATCAGAGAGAACACTGACGATTTTCCCATCTCAGATGGACCAAACAAAAGGTTGCATCCATCGTTGAAGTCTACCCTTGATGTAATCATCCCGTCTCCCACGGCAATGACAGACTTGATATAGAAGCCTTTATTCTTCATACGCGATTTCATTAAAAACCGATTCATAACTAAACTCGCTCCCCCATTCGGCCATTTTGCCATATACTAGAGTATTCAGGCTGCTATCACTCTTTCTTCCCATCAGTTCATGGGCTTTCATAATGCTCTCGACCAGCTTATGTTTATAATCACCTTCTATCTGCTTATAAAGGGCAGTTCCAAGCTCTGTTGCAGAAAACCTGACAGAACGGTTAGAGAAATCACATTTTACCACCCCTTTTGAAAGCAACATATCCAAAGCGGGCAATATCACATCACGACTATTGATATAGCTAGAGTTTCTATACGGTATCTCAGGATGAAGACTCTCCTCATCTTTGCTCAAATCAGAAAGGTAAAGGGCAAAGTATGAATAGATTGCCAAACGCTCCAGAGTCATAGCCTTTTTACAGGTTGTCATGATTGCGAGCAGTCTTAGCGCTACCTCGAATGTGCCATTTAATATCTTCACTTCTTTTTCCATACCAGTTTATCTTCATTAGATAGTTGGTAGCAAACCCCTTTTAACTCACCAGAACTTAATTCTCCACTAATAATGCGGTTCTCTTTCTTCGGCATAGTGGTTGCTTGTTTGGTCACTTGCCTCACACGTTCATAAGCATCTGTATAATTCTCATCATGTGTGTCCGCTACATGATGCATCATATCATTTTCCAATTCCTTAAACTCATCGGTATCTCCTGGGCAGTTCTCTTCACTCATTTTCTTAACTGATTCTGCCATCCAGAATTCATCCCTCGCATACTCAAAATGGCGTGCAAAATCAGTTTCTTCGACATTTTCTGGCGTCACATCGCTAACACTCTCCACATCGTTATATGCATCCATAAGATGGTGTATATACTTAGCTTCGTAGTCTTGGTGTTCCGCTGGTGTATCTATCTTTATTCGTTCTATATCATC
Organism: uncultured Muribaculaceae bacterium; assembly: GCA_964628205.1. Lineage (GTDB taxonomy): Bacteria > Bacteroidota > Bacteroidia > Bacteroidales > Muribaculaceae > Sodaliphilus. The sequence goes on along the minus strand of CAZVMM010000016.1, from coordinate 21,035 downwards.
CTTTCTCACCCCAAAATATTGGAAGTATACATGGCGGTTCTCACGTCGATGAACATCACTTATCAGTTTGTCTGGAGATATGATCTTAAATTTTTTGTAATCAACAGCATCTATGAATTTCTCCAGGTCACTTTCCAGTTTAATGCTCTTTTTCGTCTCTATTTTTCCTGCAATATCTTTATCCCAGGCATCTCTGATTTCCTTTTTTAAGTTATCTGGATTGGAGTATATCTTATTGAATGGTCCACTTAACCCTTGAGGCGACATTAGGAAGTATTCCCGTGGCATTAGGATTTCCCCAGTATAAACATGATACAAGAACTTACCCAATTCTGCTATCACATCACTTCGATTAACCGGATGATCATAATGCTTGCACTGATAAATATCGCAATCACGTTTTGCAATATCATAATAGGCAATTACATCGACACCTCCATCACCGGCTCCTCCTAATCTGAAAACATCCTCGTATTTCTTCTCCTTTCCTTCTTTCAGGCACCAATAAGCCCATGAGGCCACCAGTTCTTCATAGGTGTCCTCATCCATCGTCTTCAAAATATCCTTATCTATCCTGTGCTCATTAAAAAGAGCTGCGCCTTTTAGTCCGCATTTGCTTTCCGGCTTTTTCAGTATCTCTTTTGTTATTGGCATATATACTATCAGTTGAGCCTATATTCAACCCCAAAGGGGTGTCCATTTGATTTTTTCATGACCCCCTTTATGTATAAATGTTTTAAGAATCTGTTGCAACAGCCTGATTGGGCTTAGCATCTATCACAACATATTGCATAATGCTGGCGGCATCCATATGCGGCGGCAATACACTATTTAATACAGAGCCAGCCACATGCCGATAAATCATTCCTCCCACAAATGCTAAGCCATAGTCCACAAGTGAAATAACACTGTCATTACTCCTCAGTGACGTTTCATCCTTAGACATTCCTTCCCAGCCGGATATTTTGGCTACAAGTGTTGCACCCTCTTGAAGCAACACGGCACCATCAGGCACCTGATATCGAAGACTCACATGAAGAGCTACTGCTTCATTTCCTTCCTGATGCTGAAAAACAATCAGAAAACTCAAACGGCTCTTCGCAACTTCTTCCTTTGTCACTTCGTCATCGCGTACGATAGATGATGGCAACTCTCTAATCTGCAATATTTCAAATGGATTCTTCTTCATAACTATCTGATTTTAAACAATCATTTTTCTTATATACTGCTTTAGCGGCACACTGCGATAAGCTAACTGCATATCAAACATATCTTCTAATCCGTCTCTACTAAGTTTCTTTCGGGCATTTGCTTTTGTAATCGGTGTAAAATCCGATGCATCTAACGACACATGCACTTCTTCATAATAGTAGGCTTTATTCTTATTAAATATGCCACTCAATCCAAGGCGACCTTCCATATAGTCCATTACCTGCACTGGCGTAACCTCAGTTAATACGAAAGTGCTAACTGGTGTTTCCTCAAACAGACGCACGAACAAGTACAACACACCCCGCGTGCGGTCTGCATAAAGCGAGGATAGCGGTTCGTCTAGAACCTGCAAGTGTCCCAGCAAACTAATTGTCTCATTCCGTTTCATTCCTGTAATCCGTTAAAGGTTTTAATCCAAATTCCTTATCTCTAAAATCATCTAAATTGATGCCTGCATATTCGGCAACAACAAGATGCCCATTAGAATCAGCTTCGTGCTGCATGACACCAACCTCGGGAACCATATTGTATTTAGCAATGGCAGTTCCCATCCTGGTCACGAACCTTGCCTTAGCCGTTGTTGTTCTTCTGCTATCATGGTTATTCCAATACCACTCTGCAAGTTTCTCGTTGTCTAAAGAGAACGAAAGTGAGTTTTCTTTTAAATGCTCATACTGATCTTCCAAAGGACTGTTCGGCGCAATCGTCATTGGCAAATCAGATCGGGTGTTGGCTATACCCTCAAACTCTTGCTCGTTTTGTACCAATTCGTCGTTTTTCTGCAAGGGGTCATGTACTACACGATACATCACACCATCAGCGGGTACAAAATATAAATCCAGAGCCTCTTCGCACCCCACGAACTTATCTGCACGTTTAAATTTTGCGACATCAATACTTGCCGGAGCCACATTCTTTACGCTTCCGTTAAGCTTCCGAAGCTTATCTTTACGCTTCTTATTCTGCTTTATCAAGAATTTCCGTCGCTTCTTATCCATAAATTGGTTAGTCCATTTTCATGCGTCAAAGTTTGTGTAAAAACAATTCCGCTCAGCATACTTTGCTTTGCAAAGTTACAGAATATCTTCCAAACTAATTACGTTGATTAATATTTTTTTACTAAAATCACTTTTTATGAATCCTTTTTTTTAATTCCAATCCTTCAAAATTTGTCATTCTATCATTCCGCACCTCTATGTTTCCATATCTCATATTTCAGTCCACCGAATCCAACTTCTTACATCTCGCAACAAGTATTATAAATATGGTCTATAAGTGGCAAAATGAGTATGGACTATCAATAAAGTTTTACATAAACAAGAGCTTTATGCATTTATTAATAGAAATCTACAACAATTAACAATATTTATGCGCTTTTGTCGGCTATTGATGGGTTATTGAGACATAAATAGTACTTTTTACGGTAGAAATACGGTAGAAAAAAGAAAATAAAAAGACTCGAATAACTTGAAATGAAAAACGTAAAGTATTGATAGTTATCGATGAGAAGATACAACTTATTGATTGTCAAATAGTTACCAACTAAACGGTACAAATGTGGTAGAGTTTTGAAGTACAACTTTCAAAGCCTTTACATTTAACACTTTTGACTTAGTTTAACGCTACGCGAATACAACTAATTGCACATTTAGTGAATCAGTTGTAGTACACATAAAGTATAATAGAATAGAAAAGCGGTTGAGCCATAATCTATTCTAATATTAGTCTTTCAGGCAACCTATCGGAACAACCATTACACCGTCAGCTCGCATATAAGCATATTGCCCAACAGCCGTCAAAACCATCTTGAAAGATGGTTTTTTCATCTTTGTTATATCAATCTTGCCTTCCAGGTTGTTTAAGTTTGCTGCACCCTCTTCAATGCGGGTCTCGCCTCCAAGTTTAATTTCAACCAGGCCGTAGTTGCCATTTCTCAGGTGAATAACGGCATCGCATTCCAGACCACTCTTATCCCTGTAGTGGAATACGTTTCCATCATTGGCTTCTGCATAAACCCGAAGGTCTCGAACACATAGGGTCTCAAAGAGAAGCCCCATTGTTTCTAAGTCGTTTAACAGGTCATTTGGCCCAATACCTAATGCTGCTATTGCCAATGATGGATCAACAAAATAGCGCGTGTCACTTGTTCGTATAGCTGTTTTGGATCGCAGATTGGGATTCCATGCCGGCATATCTTCTATTACAAAGATTTTTTTCAAAGCTTTGATATATGATACTACGGTCTCATCACTAATTCCTTCAGTCTCATTAGTCTTCATATCTTCGACTATAGTAGGTATACTGGCCATAGCTCCTTGTAAACGTGCGTAGGAGCGCATAAGTCTTTTAGCGCGGAACTCGTCTCTTCCCACACCGTCAACTCTCGAGATATCTGAACGTGTTATGGCTTCAAAATACTCTGTGGCCTGTCGAAGTGCTGCCTTTTGGGTCTTCTTGTATAATGATTGTGGCCATCCTCCACGGCAGATGACATAAGCAATGTCTTCCATCTTCAGCGAGCTGCCCCCATCAACTTTATCTGGCATGGAAAAAAGAGATTTTAGACTTACTTCGCCAGACGACTCTCCAGATTCCCAAAGGGTCATAGGGCGCATCGTAAGCCATGCGAAACGACCAGCACCAGTATGGTGTATTTTTGAATCATCGGCAGGTACTGCAGAACCGGTTAGCATGAAAAGGCCATCACCTTTTCTGTGGTCAGTTTCAAAACGAACAGCATCCCATATTTGTGGTGCGATCTGCCATTCATCAATAAGCCTTGGCGTGTCACCTTGAAGGAGGCGTTTAACATTGGTCTCTGCCAGTTGCAGGTTTTGTTGAATGCTTGCTGGGTCATCCATATAAAGGACACTTTTAGCTTGCTGTTCAGCTGTTGTCGTTTTGCCACAAGCTTTAGGTCCTTCTATCAAGACGGCCCCCATTGCTTCCAATTTCTCCTCTAAAAGGATATCTGCAATTCTTTTTTTGTAGTCTGACATATCAGTTATGTTTTATTATGCACAGCAAAGGTAATTCTTTTTCCCGTAAATAAAAGGATAAATAAAGATTTATTTGGTCATTTGGCTTAATTCTGTTTGGTTATTTGGCTGGATTCCGTTTGGTCATTTGGCTGGATTCCGTTTGGTTATTTGGCTTATTTGTACGGGGAAGTCACAGCAACCATTGGCAGTAACAAGGTTCACTGGGCGAAATCAGTCAGTAATTGGATACATTTCGCCCGAATAGGGATAATCATCATTGATGGTCACCTTTCTATAAGGTTCCAGTAATACCTATCAACAATAGGTGCGATATTCAATACAGACCATCATGTGATAAAGTGTTCAAGACAACAAAAAGTGAATAAAACGCTGTGACCTGTTGCTGATATTCAATTATTTAATGCTGCAATATGTTCACTATTGATTTGAATATATCCACGCAGATATGTTTATCGTGTTGAAAGACCATTATCTTGTATTTATTATTTCGTTTGCAAAAATAGACATTTTTTGTCTAACTACGCAAGTGACGAAGTCATGATAAAAGATTTATTTAAAGAAAAAACTGTCAATTAGATTCTCTAACATTTTCGTATATTCTTCGTCTCTGTCTGCTTTGTGGCAAATATATAAAGAAAGGATGTCAACAACAGTAGACTGGCTAAGTAGCTTAGGATTGTATTTCCAGACCTCTATTGTATATGGATGATTTCCCTTTTCATCGAAAGCCGTGATCTCAGATAATTGCCTTTTGCTGATAGCGTAGCATGTTCCTTCATTTGGATCAGCCGTATTGGTATAATAGCGTACAGCATCCATTCCAGTGAGTGATGCACCATCGGGCTTTTTATCAGAATATACTACTTTTTCTATCGGAGAACTTAGATATGTAATGCAGGACTCCCACAGGCTTCTTCCTGATTTCATCATCTGCACTTTCTTTTCCTCACCTCTTGACACCAAGACCAGTTCTTTCGATTTGAGCCATCTTACAGCCCTGTTAGCTGTCGAATAGGAAACGTCAAACGCTTCCATGATTTCATGGACACTCATCAATAACGGTCCGAAGAGGATGCTGTGTAGTATCAGGCACTGTGCCAATGCAGGAATTTCTTCCTTTATGTCTTTGCCTGTCTGAGGCAGTTTTCTGAGATCCATCAGCAGGGAAGGGACGAACATTTGTTTCCCGACAATGATGAAGTTCACGCGCTGGTGGATGAGACGCTGGATGTTGTATGATGGGATGTCTCTGATAACAATAATACTAATGATACCGCACTTATCTGACATGATCTGCATATGTCGCTGTATCTGTGCCGGGGTTAGTGTTTTCACTTCCTTCGGGTAACACAGCATCACGGGAATGCCGAACAGTGATGATATGTAGCACTTGTACTGCTCAATCAGCACTGCCGGCGTTCTCTTTCGAAGCTCGTCGTCAACTACCCTTATTTTAATTGTCTGGTCGATCAAAGAATAGATATACGACTGGGTTTGTTCTATAACGGCTTTCTCTTTATCTTCCATACTCTTTGTGTCTGTGATTATTTGCAAAGTTAATGATTATATTCTGCATGGCAAAAGATTAGAAGCCCTTACTCTTATTTTTTAATCAATTATAACTTATTTCATTTCATAGGCTTCATCCATCCTGTCAATTGCCTCTTGCGCATCACTGCTTTTCATCTTGGTATAATGCTGAGTGCTTGATACATTTTTGTGCCCGAGCAGGTTGGAGATGACGTAAATTCCTGTGCCCAGTTCCTGAAGCATCATGGCAAAAGTGTGCCTAAAGCAATGAAACGTGATATGTTTGTTGATACCCGCTGCTTTGAGCCACCTCGAAAGATGTGTGTTCAGAATGCTTTCTGTTAGTTTCGTAAACACCAATCCTTCATTCTGCCTTTCTCCCAAGATATTTATGGCGGCCTTTGATATAGGAAGGTAGACGAAGTGGTCTGTCTTCGACATCTTGATCTCAATATAGGTGTTCTGAGTCGATCTGTCTACAATTTGCTCCCAATGTAATTTCAGCACATCGCTCCTTCTTAGACCTGTGTAGATGGAAAGTAGGCATGCTCTCCGCAGTTCTGGGCACTTCTCGTATGGAGTTTGCTCTAGCAGATGTACCTCGTTGATGCTCAAATACTCCTTCTGGGTGTCATGGTTCCATCTGATTGGTCTCACATATTTTGTGTAATCCTCGCCAAGGACATGATCCACGAACGCAAGCTTGACCAAGCTCAAGAACACATTGAAGTATGCACTTGCTGTATTATGTGACAGTTCCTTTGCTCCGTCGTGCAGCTTTGTGTCCCTCAAAAGATATGCTCTGTATTTATTACACAAAGCACCGTTAATATCCTTGAATGCGCATTTGTGGTTACAGAATTTCTCGAAGTGGAGCCTCGCGCATTCGTACTTGGGACCATGATAGTCACCATTCTTTCTGAAATACTCCAAAAAGTCACCATCCAGATTGTCTTTCGAGATAAAAGAGAAGTCCCTTCTCACCAACTGTAGATACCTCTTGCATCGGATTTCCTCCGCAACTTCCTCAATCACCTTGTTATGCTGTTTTTGAATAGCGTTTTTCGGCTTCGTATAGAGCTCAAGGTTCAGGAACTCATATCTGATGACATGACCCCGAATATCAGTAATGGAAGGTCTGAACTCAAGGTAGACAGACTTCATGGTGTCACCTCTCTTTGATTTGTATCTCAATGCAACTCTATACATGGTGTTGCCTCCTTTCTATATTTTTTGCGATGTCACTCTTGAGATAGTGGAGGACGCATTCCATCTTCCTTGTCCTTACCAGGTGAGTGGCGACGAGCATGTACAGCTCGTGCTGTGTGATCTCCATGTTGAGCGTTGCTTCTTCCACAGTGATCCATTTTTGATACAGAAAGCGTTCTCTGTCCCAGGCTACAATAGCTTCCTCTTTGTCAAATCTTCTGAACTTGCCAAGATAATAGCAAGAGATATTATTCCTGTCGGCAAACTTCAGTACCCAAGCCCTTCCCATTCTGATTTGCTTCATGAGCCCCTTCAGAGAAAAGGAGCTTTTCCCGATTGGAGATGAGGGAAGGACGTCTAGGGAAGAATACCACTTCGTGAATTCCCTGGCACGAATTCCGATGGTTCCGTTACGGCCTTTTACGCTTTTGATCTTGCCCGATAAAATCTGGCTGTTGACATACTGGCGGCTGAACCCTGATAGTTCAGCTGTCTCGGTTACTGTCAGGTAACCTTTGGCAATTGCATACTGCCATTTTTGGTCCAGTCTTTCGAATGGATCATGAAAATACTTGTAGTTTTTTAAGAACATATTATATACGGCCACATTAGAGTGGCTTGGTATATAATAATAAAAATGGTTGTGTTGTCAACACCCCTGAAAATGAGTAAGAATGGGGTAGAAAAAATGACGATTTTATCGTGTGATTATTTGCAAAACTAAGTGTAACTTATTGAATGTCAATACTTATCAAAAATTGCTTATCCTCTTCTGTAAAAATTGTAACCATCTGTATTTCAGTGTATTATAGAGAATTACTTGCCGATGCAGAAGTGGGAGAAGATGTCTTTGAGGATGGCGTCGGTGGTTATCTCGCCGGTGATTTCGCCGAGCCAGTGTAGGCACTCGCGAATGTCCTGTCCGAGGAGGTCACCGCTCAGGCCGCTGTTCAGGCCGTCGATGGCACGGGCGATGGCGTCGCGTGCGCGGGTCAGGGCCTGATAGTGGCGGGCGTTGGTAACGATGACGGCGCTGCTGTCCACTTCGGGCAGGGCCGCGGTCCTGACGATAAGGTCGCGCAAGGCCTCCACGTCGCCTTCGCTCTTGGCGCTGATAGCCACGACTGGGGTACCCTCGGGCAGTAGGTCGTTCAGCTCACTCCTGGCGGCGAGATCGTCGTCGAGGTCGGTCTTGTTGAGCACGGTGATGAGGGCCTTACCGTTGCAGTGTTTCAGGATGTCGTGCGCCATACTGGTGTCGGCACTGGTCACGTCAACGACCCAGAGGACAATGTTGGCCTTGTCGATGGCTTGCCAAGAACGCTCGATGCCCATCCGCTCGACGGTGTCGCTCGACTGGCGTATGCCCGCCGTGTCGATGAAGCGGTAAAGCGTTCCGCCCATGATCACCGTGTCCTCGATGGTGTCGCGCGTCGTGCCGTGGATGTCGCTCACCAGGGCACGGTCATCGCGCAGCAGTGCATTGAGCAAGGTTGACTTGCCGGCATTGGTCTGTCCCACGATGGCTACGGGCAATCCGTTACGGATGGCATTACCCTCATGGTAACTGTCGGCCAATCGACTGATCAGCGCATGAATCTCGCTGGCCAGGGCGGTGACCTCGCCGCGGTCGGCGAAAGTCACATCCTCCTCGCTGAAGTCGAGTTCGAGTTCGATGAGGGCCACAAAGTGCAGCAACTTGTCACGCAATGCGCCCAACTCTGCGCTGTATCGTCCGCGCATCTGACTCATCGCCACGTGGTGGGCTGCTCGCGACTGGGCCTCGATGACATCGGCAACGGCCTCGGCTTGCGACAGGTCCATACGGCCGTTAGCAAAGGCACGGCGTGTGAACTCGCCTGCCGTAGCGTGCCTGCAACCCGCATCGATAAGGGTATGGACCACCTGCTGCTGAATCCATGTGGAACCATGGCAGGCCAGCTCCACCACATTCTCGCCAGTGAACGAGTTGGGAGCGCGAAAGACGGTGAGCACGGCCTGGTCCAGGATGTCACCGCAGTCGTTGATAACACTACCGAGATGAACGGTGTGGCTCGTCATGCTGTCTAGGGGTTTGCCCTGCCAGCGTTGTTGAACGATGGCCAATGCCTGAGGGCCGCTCACGCGGATAACAGCAATGCCTCCGCGGCCCTGAGGTGTGGAGACAGCACAGATGGTGTCGCCCATAAGGCTTGATAATTCATTGATATTCATCGGCGTGGATAATATGCGGGCCAGTCTTTGATATTCTGCTTACTCTCGATGACGTTCTCGACACCGTCCTCGAGCACGCCGAGGAAGTCATACCCAGTGAGGGTTTCCACCTTGTCGATGGTGGTGGCATAGTTGGTCCAGCTGTTGGGCATTTTCTTGTTCTCCATCACAAAGGCGATGGCACGGTTGTGACCCGGTGAGTACACGACCTTGAAGAAGCGCTCTGGCACCGCGATGTCCTCATGCTTGCCGATGCGCTTCATGCCGTCGGAGAAAATCGGGCCAGTGAACACGATGAGCCTCTTGGCCGTCCTTGACCACTTGTGCACGGCCTCCTCGACGTGGCGCCACTCGCCGTCGTTCATCTCGTCGAGCTGGGGGCAGATGTTGGTCATCAGGAAGCACTGCTCCATGGCGGTCTTGTCCCAGCGCATGTCCATTGCCGGGGCCATGTGGCCGCGTGTGTATCCGCTCTCCTTGTACTCCCACCAGTCGGGACAACCCTTCACGTCATGGTCGCGCTCAAACTTGTAGTTGGCGCGGTTCTCGGCATCACGCGAGTCGGCCATCGACGTCATGGTGCTGGTGAGCTCATAGGCCACACAGTTGGGCACACGGTAATGCTTGTTGAAGTAGACGACTATGGACTTGTAGCGCACCGTCTGGTTGTCGAGGCGCTCAGGCAACTTCACGTCGAGCAGCGACGCGTCGCCGGTCGACTTGTATTCCTTGCCCTCGTCCTCAGGGTGCTGTGAGGTCTGTTGCCCGGTGGGCAACTCGTCGTTATAGGCCGACTTGTAGAAGGAGTTCTTGTTGCCAAGCCCCTTATAGCCGAGCAGTAGCACGACTACGGCCCCAATCAGGTATAATATTCTCTTCTTGTTCATCTCGTCAACACTTTACTCATGTGGATTACACAAAGTTATTGCCACAGATCATTAATCGGCACAAAGTTAATTCATTTTGGCCGAACATACAAACTCGGCCACGGGTGTTATTGCCAGTCGTCGACCTTGCACTGGCGCTTGGGGATGGCGCTGGAGAAGGTGAGGCCCGTGCGGCGCTCCACCTCGGCGACAGTGACGGCATACTTGCTGATGCCGCCAGGGCAGGGCCTGTTGTCGTAGATGAAGGCGATGGCCCTCCCCTGCTCGGGAGCATAGACGACCTTGAAGAAGGCCTCGGGGACGGCAATGTTCTGCTTGTCCTTGCCTATCATCCTTGGGTTCTTACCCATGATGGGACCCGTATAGACCATCAGTCGCTTGTCGCGCTTGGCCCAACGGTGCACCTTCTCCTCGAGCACTCGCCAGTGGTCGTTGTTGAGCTTGGTGTCCTGCGGGCACATGTTGGTCATGTAGAAGCACTGCGCCATGGCGGTCTTGTCCCAACGCATGTCCATTGCCGGGGCCATGTGGCCGCGGCTGTAGCCGCTGCCGCGATACTCCCAGTTCTCGGGACACGTCTTGACGCCGGCGTCCTTGGCATAGTTATAGTTCTTGCGGTTCTCGTGGCCTGGCGCGTCGGCCATGTCGACCATTGTCGCCGTCAGTTCATAGGCCACACAGTTGGGAATCCGCAGTGTGGGGTTGAAGTTGACCCTGATGGCCCGGTAGTTGATGACCTGGTTGGAAACGCCCTTGGGGATGCCGACGGCCAACAGCGGGTTGGCAGCCTGTTGCGGAGCTGTGGCCGGGCGTGATTGGCCGATGGTGGGGACACTGACCAGCGGCGAGGCGACAGCCCGACCGGACTTGCCGACTTTCCGTGGCGCCTTGGCCTTCTTGGATTTCTTGGACTTTTTCTTCGATTTCTTCTTGCTCTTGGCCTGGGCACACCACTGCGAGGTAATACCGTTATCCCCCATGATCTGAGGCGGCAGAGCTCCACCCATGACCATAGCGAAGACCAGAATCCAGATTCTTACTACGTGCTTCATTTCACCAACGATTAACTATAACTATTAGCTGTTAACTATCTCCCTAATTGAGCCAAGCGTCGAGGTTGACTGGAGCCTCCAGGCGCTGCTGTTCCTCTGTCGACAAGAAGGGCAAAAAGTCCAGCCCAGTCCTGCGCTCCACCTCGTCGACGCTCACAGCATACTGCCGCAGGCGGCCACCGCTACGACCGTTCGGATAGATGAACGCGATAGCCCTCTTGGGCCTCACGCATGGAGCCACAATGACCTTATAGTAAGCGCTCGGCACCGTCACCCGTCCGCTGGCCAGCGTTGTGTCACAATCGCTGACGACAGGCCCCGTGAACACCAGCAGAGCGCTGTCGCGCCGAGACCACTCGCGGACCTTCTCCTCCAGCTTAGCCCAGCCTCCCTCATTGAGCGCCTTATGCATCGGGCCGACATTGGTCATCAGGAACGACCGGCGCATGGCGTCCTCACTCCACTTGAGGTCAGCTGCTGGGACCAGATGACCACGGTCGAAACCGCTGCCTGCATAATCGGCTGGCGAGGGGCAACCCTTCACGCCGGTGTCAGGCAGAAACTCGCCCGAGCGCTCGGCTGTTCCGTTCAACTCGTTGCGGACGAGCTCATAGGCAGCGCAGTTGGCGATGCCCCGGCCGCTGTTGAAGTGCACGACGAAAGCGTCACACCTCACCAGCGTGTCGCTCATGCCGTTAGGGACGCCGACGGTCATCAGACTGTCGCGCCCACCCTCGCTCAAGGGCGCCAGATGTGCAGCATTCCTGTTCACGATGACATGATATAGCAAAAAGCATACCAACGCCACCGCCAAGCCCCACAAGAGGAACCTGACGGTGTCGCCCCACCGTTGCCACAACCTCTCAGTTATCATGCTGACCTTGCTCTGCGGATGAGGTCTCACGTTTCTTCTTGGGCAGACGGCGGGCCTTGCGCAGCGCCTCGGTGATGATCCACTGCAACTGACCGTTGGTCGAGCGGAACTCATCGGCTGCCCACTTCTCGATGGCATCCATGGTGTCGCTGTCGACACGCAGGATGAAACTCTTGGTGGCTTTCTTTGCCATGGTCTGCTAATTGATAAAAAACAACTGACTAATCTGATGAATCTGAAATCAGAACATTCAGATGAATCAGTTGTTATTAAACTGGTTACTGGTTCAATGTGCCGGTGTTGACCACGGGCTGGGCCGACTCGTCGGCGCACAGGACAACGAGCAGGTTGCTCACCATCGAGGCCTTCTTGTCCTCGTCAAGCTCAACGATGCCATCGCTTGAAAGCTTGTCAAGAGCCATCTTCACCATGCTCACGGCACCCTCGACGATCTTCTCACGGGCGGTGATGATGGCGCTGGCCTGCTGGCGGCGCAGCATCACAGCGGCGATTTCGGGAGCATAGGCCAAGTAGTTGATTCGGGCCTCGACCACCTCGATGCCAGCCAGCGACAGGCGCTCGTTGAGCTTGGCTTCGAGCTGCTCGTTGATCTCGTCGCCACCCGAGCGCAGGGTCAGTTCACTTGTATTCTCTTCATTGTCATCATAGGCATACTGGCCAGCCACCTGCCTCAAGGCAGCATAGCTCTGCACGCTCACGAAGTTCTCAAGGGCGTGCATCAAGCCCTTGGTATTGCCGCCCAGGGTGCCGTCGGTCGAGGCCATCGTCTGCGAATCGACCTCGAACAGAGCTTTATAAGTGTCCTTTAGTCTCCAGACCATCACCAGGCCAATCATCACGGGATTGCCCACTTTGTCATTGACCTTGATGGGCTCGGCATCCAGGTTGCGAGCACGCAGAGACACTTTCTTAGCGCCATAAAAGGGGTTAATCCAGTAAAAGCCAGTCTTTGTGAATGTGCCACTGTATTTGCCGAACCAAGTGGTCACGCGGGCGGTGTTGGGCTCCAGCATGAGGAAACCGCCTAAAATAAACAAGGTAGCAATGATCATCAGGATGCTAACGATAAGCAATACAGAAGGTAGAGCACCATGATTTGGCAAGTCGAACAAGATGATGCTCTTGTAGATGCCCCAAACAGCAAGAATAGGCAACAAAATCACAACGAACAGCATCAAGAATCCGTTCAGGGTAATACCTTTGAAATTAAATTCCTTCGTTTCCATAATAGATAAAAGTTGAAAAGTTAATATTTTGTTCTAATAAAATGATATCAAAATGATATCGCAAAGATATATGCAATTTTTGTTCCTGTCAAGAGCCTTCACTAATATTTAACATTTATTAATACACGGAGCAAGTTATCCCCACTATTGTCAGCAGCGCACTAAAAAAACTGTGGATATATAATAAAGTATGGGGAATTATAGTTAAATTTGCGGGTTGAAAAGACAAAAACCATTAACAATAGAGAATATTACTGCTATGACAAAATTAGTTGACAGATTCTTGAAGTACGTGAAGTTTGACACGCAGAGCGACGAGCTCACCAACCTCACCCCCTCGACACCCGGCCAGATGGTGTTTGCCAAGGAATTAGAGAAGGAATTGCACGCCATGGGCCTGAGCGATATCACGCTCGATGACAACGGTTACCTGTTTGCCACGCTGCCCGCCAACACCGACAAGGCTGTGCCCACCGTCGGCTTTATCGCCCACATGGACACCGCCCCCGACATGAGCGGACACGACGTAAAGCCCCGCATCGTCAAGTATGACGGCAAGCCCATCGTGCTCAACGAGGAGCTGAACATCGTCTTCGATCCGGCACTGAATCCCGAAATGAATGACTACACGGGGCAGGATTTCATCGTGACCAGCGGCGACACGCTACTCGGCGCCGATGACAAGGCCGGCATCGCCGAGATACTGAGCGCCGTGGAGTGGCTGCAAGAGCATCCCGAGGTGAAGCACGGCAACATCCGCGTGGGCTTCAACCCCGACGAGGAGATCGGCCTGGGTGCGCACCACTTCGACGTGGAGAAATTCGGCTGCGACTGGGCTTACACGATGGACGGTGGCGCTGTGGGCGAGCTGGAGTTCGAGAACTTCAACGCCGCCAGTGCCAAGATCACCTTCAAGGGCCTGAACGTACATCCCGGTGCCGCCAAGCACAAGATGATCAACTCGATGCGTGTGGCCATGCAGTTTGCCATGATGCTGCCCCGCTGGGAGACGCCCGAGCACACTGAGGGCTACGAGGGCTTCTATCACCTGATCCGCATGGAGGGTGGCGTGGAGCAGACCACACTGAACTACATCATCCGCGACCACGACCGTGCCCGCTTCGAGAGCCGCAAGCGCGAAATCGAGCACCTGTGCCACAAGATCAACTGCGAGTTCCCTGACTGTGCCACCTGCGAGATCAAGGACCAGTACTACAACATGCGCGAGAAGATCGAGCCCGTGATGAACATCATCGACATCGCCAAGCAGGCCATGGAGAACGCTGGCGTGACGCCCAAGGTGCAGCCCATCCGTGGCGGTACGGACGGAGCCCAGCTGTCGTTCAAGAACCTGCCCTGCCCCAACATCTTTGCTGGCGGCATGAACATGCACGGCCGCTTTGAGTACGTCCCCATCCCCTCGATGGAGAAGGCCATGATGACCATCGTCGAGATCTGCAAGCTCGTGGCCCAGTAAAGCTTTTTTAAGGCTTTAGGTTCTAGGCTTTAGGCTTTAGGTAGGCGTTCGCAAGTAATTGCTAAAGCCTAAAACCTAAAGCCTAAAACTTAACGCGACCGCGTCGCGATTTTCTTGCCCTTCTTGTCCCAGGTGTAAATCCAACTGCCCTTGCGGCTGGTGAACGTGTCGCCAGCGGCATTGAGCACCTCTCCCACGCTGCTCTGGCTGAACGTATACAGCTTCTTCCCCTTGGCATCATAGGTGTAGTACCAGCTGCCGTGCTTCACGATGTAGAACGTGTCGCTATAGGCGACCACCTCGCCCTGGCTGGTGCTGAAGGTGTGCACCTTCTTGCCCTTGTCGTCATACACGTAGTGCCACGACCGGGTGGTCTCGATGTGGCTGATCTTCTGGGCCTGAATGCCGGTGGCTGCCATGAGCAGGACAAGCGAAAAAATGACTCTTCTCATATCCGTGTGATTCTATTTGATTAATTTCATGATTTGGCGCTCGGTGGCCTGGGGCAAGACCGAGGCCAGGTGCCCCTTGATGCGCTCCAGTGATTCCTCGGGCGAGCGGTCACAACGGCAGGCCTCCTTGCCCAGCAGTTGCTCGGGCGTGGTGAGCAGCGCCCATCCCCAGCCATACTCGTGGCCGTGCTTGTCGCGGGGATAAACAAAGTCCTGAGTGACGATGCGGCACGCCATCTGCAGGCGGGTCACATAGCCGTCAAAGCGGCTGCGCATCTTTGCCCCGGCAAATCCACAGGCGGCACGCAGCTCGCGCGTAATCAGGCTACCATGCTCGCGCAGGGTCATCACGATGGCCTCCTCGATGGACCCCTCGGCTGGCTTGGGATAAGCGTGGCGACGGTAGTTCATGAAGTCGGGCCACCAGTCCATGCTGATGTAGCCGGCTTTCTTGTCAAAGAACTTGCCGTAGACACAAGGGCTCTCGGTGACGATCGGGCCCTTCCACTTCCACATGGGCCAGTCCCAGCCCCCGTCGTCATAGACCACATAACGGCAATCGCTGTCCACGACATCCTCGGCCGAGTAGCCGCTGATGCCGCTATAGAGCAACGGCAGGAACCCGATCCGCTGAATCAGGTCCACCAGCTCCGTGGCATTGTGTACTTCTCCTCGTTTCAGCATATTGCTCCCTTATTTCTGCTTGCACCACGTGTTGGCCACGATGACGCAGATGATACACACATACACCAGAGCGAACGCCACGACCACATGCATCGTGGCATTGTCCTCCTGCCCGATGAGAAACGGGATATCGACCGCCAGTATTGACAACACGACCGTGGCAGCAAGGACCCCGCGCAGCCGCTTGATATTGAACTGCTGTTTCTCCTGATCGCTTGCCGTGTTGTAGCCGGCAATCAGCTTGTCGCCCTTGCCAGCTGCGACCACAATGGCCAGCACAAGCATCAACGCATTAATCACACACAATGATACCATAACCTATACCTGTATTTTAAAATGATCAGTTGAGAATTCTGTCCAGCAGGGGATAGATTTCGTGCTCGTGGCGGTAGGGATGGATATGGAAGTAGGGGTTGCCAGTGAGCATGGCCGACAGCTGGGTCTTGCCCACGTCATAAAAGATGTGGCACGGCACGCCTCGGGCCTCGGCATAAGCCAACTCGTAGCCCACGCCCAGCGACGGGCAAGTGCATTCGCCAATCAGCACGTCGCTCTCGCGCAGCCATGCCGTGTCCTGGTCATAGATGCGCGCATCCCGCTCGCGGCCCTGCTCGGTAAGGCTCAAGTCGCTGTGGCCCACGTGTTCGGTAAGCACGATGTCAGTTCGCTGCATGTATTCGATCATGCGGCGATACAGGTCAGCGTCCACGCGCCCACCGCGAATCGAGCCCGCAAAATAAATCTTTTTCTTGCTCATCACGTCGACACGTGCGCGGTTTTATTCCCGCACGGCGGCGGGCGTCCAGTGACGGAAGAAACTCAGCACCTTCTCCTTGTTATATCCCTTGCCCTCCTCGAGCAGGCCAGAATCCTGGATGTGGATCACGTTGCCCTGCTCGTCGAGCACTACCATCACGGGAAAGCCAAAGCGCCCGGCGTTGTTGAGCCGCTTCATCAGCGCCTTGCCCACCTCGCCCGCCTTGCGGGGATGATAGTTGGCATGGATATAGACAAAGTTCTTCTCAATGACCTCACTGATGGTGCTGTCGTTGGTGATAAAGTCGGCAAAGCGCAGGCACCACGGGCACCAGTTGCCGCCCACCTGGCAGATGACAAATTTGCCCTCGGCCTGCGCCTGAGCCACGGCCTGGTCGATCTGTTCCAGCGGATTAATCTGCTCGTCATACACCTTCTTGGGCACTGCATTGCCCTCGGTCTGGGCATTGGCCCTGACACAGAACAGGGCTATCGCCAGCAATGTAATCGTTATTATCTTCTTCATAATCTTGACATGAATTTTTGTTTATCCACAATGAAGCGCAGGTGGGTGCCCTCGCCCAGCAGCGTGTCGCCAGTGCGGGCCTCGACCTTGAACTCAATCTTCTTGCCATCGGTGCGCGTGACCGTTGCCGTCGCTGTGACGGTCTCGCCCAGCTTGCTGGGCTTGAGGTGTGACGAGGCGATGTGTCCGCCCACGGTAGTGCACCCCTCGGGCAGGTGGTCGGCCACGGCAAGCATGGCGGCATTCTCCATGAGCGCCATCATGGCTGGCGTGGCCAGCACGGGCAGGTCGCCCGACCCCATAGCAACCGCCGTCAGGGCCTGGGTGACCGTCAACTGACTGGTGTGTGATAATCCTTCTTGCAGCATCATACTAGTATTTATTGAAGTTGTAACGTTGCCTCAGTTCGGCCTTCTTTTCCTCACTCTGGCGGGAGAAATAACTCCTCCAGCCGGGACAGAAGTTGATGTGCCAGCGCCAGAAGCGGCCCAGCGCAGAATTGGGCTTCTTGTCGTAGTGAGCCCTGAACTTGCAATTTTCACAGATATGCGCCATATTCCTGATTGTTAATTTATTAATAATTTGCCACTTATTAACTTAAAACCTAAAACCTAAAACCTAAAGCCTGTAGTTACCTCATTGACCAGGTAGATGATGCTCTGGTAGGGGATTCCGCCGTTAGTCTCCAGGCCCACCTCACAGGTGCGGCTGTTGCTGTATCCCATCTCGATATGGTTCTCCCTGAGTTGGCGGCGCAGTTTCCTGAGCGCCCAGCGGTTGACTTCGGGGTGAGTCCAGCCGCGGTCGCCCGCAAAGCCGCAACAGCCCACGCCCTCGGGCAGGAAGACTTGGTTGCTGCACAGGCGTGCCAGCTGCGTCATCTTGTCCACCAGGTCCATCTCGCGGGTCGAGCAGGTGAAGTGTAGTGCCACGGGGCGGTCGATGGGCTTGAACTCGAGGCGGTCGCGCAGGTAATCCCAGATGAACTCCACGGGCTCGTAGAGTCGCATGCGGCTGATGCACTTGCGCATGCGGTGCAGGCACGGACTCTGGTCACACACCACCGGGTACTTGCCCTGACCGCTGGCGTGCCACAGGGCCTCATCGAGCTCGACCGTCTTGCGGTCAGCAATGTCGAGCATACCCTTCGACTCCCAGATGGTGCCGCAGCACAGCCGCTCCAGCCCCTCGGGGAAAATCACCTCGTAGCCCGCCTTGCGGCACAGCTGCACCATCTCGTCCACAAGGGTGTTACGCACGGGAGCGCCCTTGGCGAGTCCCATCGTCTGATTGATGCACGAGGGGAAATAGACCACCTTCAGGTCGCTCTCGCCCACCCTGCCCGACCGGGGTTGACGCGTCTTGCCGGGCATGGCGGCAGTCCACAGGGGCAGTCCCACTTTGTGCATCGCTCCTGCGATAACGTCCATGCCACCCGTCCCCAGCACGTGATGGCCCAGGCGTGCCGTGTCCAGCACCAGCCTCAAGCCGCTCTTGACGCCCGCAAAATGCCGCGCGGCAAAATCGCCCGCCCTGTAACCCATGCTACCCTGTGGCAGCGATTCCTGGCGCAGCAGGTGGGTCAGGTCGGCCACATTGATGCCCATGGGACACGAGGTGGCGCACAGGCCGTCGCCGGCACAGGTCTGGTTTCCCAGATAATGGTATTGCCTGACGAGGGTCGACAGCCGCTCGGGGTCTCCACCCGTCTCGCGCAAGCGGGAAATCTCGCGCTGGACGACGATGCGCTGCCGCGACGACAGCGTCAAGCCGCAGGTCACACAATTCACCTCACAGAAGCCGCACTCGATACACTTGTTGGCCTTCAGCACGCCCTCAACGGTCTCGCGCGTGCTGTCGTGGCCGTCTCCCGCAGCAGGCAGGGGCGTGTCAAGGCCCCTGAGCTTCAACTCGGGCAGCGGCTTGAAGTGCTTGATGAAGCACTCGGGGTCGTCATTGAAGATAACACCGGGATTGAGCAGATGCTGCGGGTCAAAGATATCCTTCAACTCCCGCATGGCGGCAAAGGCCTCCTCGCCCCACTCATACTGGACAAACGGAGCCATGTTGCGTCCCGTGCCGTGCTCGGCCTTGAGCGACCCGTCATACTCCTCGACCACCAGCCGCGCCACGTCGCGCATCATGGCGGCATAGCGCTGAACCTCGCTCTCGTCGCTGAAGAGCTGATTGATGATGAAGTGGTAGTTGCCCTCGAAGGCGTGCCCGTAGATGCACGCGTCCTTGTAGCCGTGGTCGGCAATGAGCTTCTGCAACTTGACGGTGGCCTCGGGCAGGTCCTCGACGGCAAAGGCGACGTCCTCGATCAGGCACGACGTGCCCACCGGGCGAGCACCGCCCACGCTGGGGAAGATGCCCGAACGGATAGCCCAAAACTTGCCATACTCTGCGGGGTCGGTCGTGAACTCAACGGGGATATAAGTCTGGAACCGCGACAGGCACTGCGTTATGCTGTCGATGCGGTCTTGCAGGTCGGCAGGGGTAACGGCCTTGGTCTCGGTCAGGATGGCCGTCAGGTTATGGTAGTCGCCCGGTGCCACACCCGGGATCTTGCCCGCATCCACATCGCGCTTGTACTGCAGATACACTGGGTCGTCGACCGAGGCCAGCGACAGGTAGTCGAGCATCTCGGCGCTCTTAACCATCAGGTTCTCTTCGCTCATGGCGATGTCATCGTCGCTCGATTTCAGCTGCTTGAGGGCGACAACGGCCTCGCAGCTCTCACGCATGGTGTGGAAGTAGAGCATCGCCGAGGCCCTGCACGGATAGTCATGCAGCGTGCGCATCGTCACCTGGCTGATAAAGGCCAGCGTGCCCTCGCTGCCCACCACGCTGTGGGCGATGATGTCCATCGGGTCGTCATAGGCCAGCAGCGGCCGCAGGTTCAGGCCCGTCACGTTCTTGATGCTGTATTTCTTGCGGATGCGCTCGGACAGTGGCCCATTGGCGCGGACGCGGTCGCGCAGCGACTCGATGCGGGCGATGAACTCAGGATGCGATTCCCTGAAGGCCTGGCGGCTCTGCTCATCGCCGGTGTCAAGCACGGTGCCATCGGCCAGCACCAGGCGGGCCGAGAGCAGCATGCGGTCGCTGTTGGCGTGCGTGCCACAGTTCATCCCCGACGCGTTGTTGGCCACGATACCGCCCACCATGGCCGAGCCGATACTGGCAGGGTCAGGCGGGAACACGCGGCCCAGCGGCTTCAAGATCTGGTTCACCCGGGCCCCCACGATGCCTGGCTGCAGCGTGATGCTCTCGCCATCAGGGGCGATCTGGTAGTCTTCCCAATTGTTGCCTTCGGCTTCAGTGGGCTGCGTCTTGGCATTGTCCGAACAAGTTCGGCACTGCACTCGGCTTGCACCACTGTTGCCCGCCACAATCAGGATGCTGTCGCTCACGCTCTGCCCCGACAGCGACGTGCCGGCGGCGCGAAACGTGAACGGCAAGCCATGCGCGGCGGCAACCTGGACAATCCGTGACACCTCTTCCTCGTTCTGAGCACGGACTACCACCCGCGGTGTCAGCCGATAGAAACTGGCATCAGTGCCCCAAGCCAGTGTCCGCAACTCATCGGTATAAATCCTGTCTGCTGGCAAGAAACGCCCTATTTCATCCACAAATGCTTTCATATCTGCAAAGATACACATTATTACCGCAAAAAAACAACACCTGCAAGCAAAAGTTTTAGGCTTTAGGTTTCAGCATTTGCCAACCTAAAGCCTATTATCCGGCGAAAGCCCCATCGGGGCGGCCAGGGCCAAGCGGACGAGAGAGCCCCAGCGGGGCGACAGGGCCAAGCGGACGAGAGAGCCCCAGCGGGGCGACAGGGCCAAGCGGACAAGAGAGCCCCAGCGGGGCGACAGGGCCAAGCGGACGAGAGAGCCCCAGCGGGGCG
>CAZVMM010000015.1:0-49450 GCA_964628205.1 uncultured Muribaculaceae bacterium | reverse complement strand
TGGTCATCGCCGAGATGGCCTTCATGGACAACATCGAGACCACCTGCGAGGCCTGCCACGGACTGCGCTACTCCCGCGAAGCCCTGCAATACACCATCGACGGCCTGAACATCGCCCAGGTCATGGACATGTCGGTGGGACGTGCCTGTGAATTCTTCGCTGGCACCAGCATCCAGGACAAGCTGCAGCCCATGATGGACGTGGGGTTGCACTACCTGCACTTGAACCAGGCCCTGAGCACCCTCTCGGGCGGCGAGCTTCAGCGGCTCAAGATGGCCTCCTGTCTCAAGCAGTACACCCTGCCGCTGGACCAGGGCGGGCAACGCGGCGTTTTCGTCATCGACGAGCCCACCGACGGCCTGCACCTCAAGGACGTGCACCACCTGATCAACCTCTTCGAGCAGATGGTCGACATGGGCAACACGGTGTATGTCATCGAGCACAACACCGATGTCATCAAGGCCGCCGACCACGTCATCGAGCTAGGCCCCGGCGCCGGCGACCAGGGCGGCACAGTCATCTACCAGGGCACCCCCCGCGGCATGCTCGCCAGCCCCCACTCCGTCACCGCCCCCTACCTCTTAAACAGTTAGAAGTTAGAAGTTAGGAGTTAGGAATTGAATCAGCCCTTCCTCCGCACCCATCCACGACAACAAAGACAAGAAAAACAAGAAAAACAACTCAAACAACACCCACGACAACCAACACAACGAGGGCAAGCATTACTCTCTTGGCAATCAGCCAAAAAGGGGATTTTCCGTTTTTCCGTTTTTTTCTTTTTTTCGCGTGCACGCGTCCTTTCCACTTTTCACTGCCGGGGTGGAAAACCCGCGTGCACGCGAAAAAAAGAAAAAAAGGAAAAATAATTGGGGTGAGGGTTAGAGCTGGCCGAGTTCGCTTTGGTCAGAAGCCGCGGTTGTCTTTTCTCATGCGGGTCATTTTCTCGGCAAAGCCGCCGTTGTTGAGGAAGTCCTTTTCCAGCCGCTCGAGTTGCTTGAAGAGCAAGTAGTCGGCTTGATGAATGAGTATAATCGCCATGTTGGCAATGGTTTCGGGCGGGCGGGTCTCACACAACTTCATGAAGTAATCAGCATCGTTGTGCTGACGGCCCAACTCGCGCATCGCTGTCCACTCTGCCGAATTTTCCTCCCACTGCCGGTGGCCACGGGTTCGCAGATAGTCCATATAGTCCTCGAGGAGTTCTTGTAGACTTGCCTTGGCAACATTAAGGAGCTTTATCTCGGTCTTGGCAGACGTTGACGAGGCGGCACAGCCCTCGACGATGTTCTGCTTGCCTGAACGGGCAGCCTGCACCATCTGGTCGACGGTGCGGTCTTTTCCGTTCAGGTATTTGTGGCAGAAGTAGTAGGTCATCTCGTAGATGACCTCGGTCTTCTGGTAAGAGAGCAGTTTGCGGTAATTGCCACTGTGGCGGATGAGCTTCTCGTCGCCCATGATGCATGAGTTTTTAATCGAGTGTTACTAAATGGTTAATTAAAGGACGTTAAGGTCGTTAAGGACTTTAAAGACCTTAAGGACCTTAGAGACTTTAAGGTCTTTAGGGACCCTTTCAGGGTGCAAATATAGGTATTTTTTTCTTGAGTAAGAAAGATTGTTGTACCTTTGCAAATCAGTATGGAAGAGGAATTTGACATCAGACGCGAGTCGCTCAAGACCGATCAGGACTTTGAGCGGGCATTGAGGCCCGTGAGGTTTGAGGACTTTGCCGGCCAGGACAAGATTATCGAGAACCTGCGCGTGTTTGTCGCTGCGGCCAAGCTGCGCGGCGAGTCGCTGGACCATGTGCTGTTTCATGGTCCTCCGGGACTGGGCAAGACCACACTGAGCAACATCATCGCCAATGAGCTGGGCGTGGGATTCAAGGTGACGTCGGGACCCGTGCTGGACAAGCCCGGAGACCTGGCAGGCCTGCTGACGTCGCTCGACGAGAACGATGTGCTGTTTATCGACGAGATCCACCGCCTGAGCCCCATCGTGGAGGAGTACCTGTATAGTGCGATGGAGGATTACCGCATCGACATCATGATTGACAAGGGCCCTGGCGCTCGCTCGGTGCAGCTGACTCTGGCCCCGTTCACCCTCATCGGCGCCACGACGCGCAGCGGTCTGCTGACATCGCCGCTCAGGGCGCGATTTGGCATCAACTGCCACCTGGAGTACTATGACCACAAGGTGCTAGAGGGTATCATCCGCCGCTCGGCACGCCTGATGGCCGTGCCCATCGACGACAAGGCGGCGACCGAGATCGCCCTGCGCAGCCGTGGCACGCCCCGCATCGCCAACTCGCTGCTGCGCCGCGTTCGCGACTTCGCACAGGTGAAGGGCAGCGGCCGCATCGACCTGGCCATTGCCCGCTATGCCCTGGAGGCCCTGAACATCGACAAATATGGCCTGGACGAAATCGACAACAAGATTCTGCTGACGATTATCGACAAGTTTGGCGGCGGCCCAGTGGGCTTGAGCACTATCGCCACGGCGATGAACGAGGACCCCGGCACCATCGAGGAGGTCTATGAACCCTACCTGATCAAGGAAGGCTTCATCAATCGCACTCCCCGCGGACGCGAAGCGACCACGCTGGCCTATAACCACCTGAAACGTGAGCGTCCCGGCGAGGTGGGCTCTATATTCTAGTGAACAGTGAATTGTTGACTGTAAACTGAAAACTATGGCTAATTTGAAATCTCTGGCAAAGGATACTGCCATCTATGGCTTGAGCAGCATTGTGGCTCGTTTTGTCAACTACCTGCTCGTGCCGATACAGACGTTGAAATTCGCTTCCACTGGAGGTGAATATGGCATCATCACCAACGTCTATGCCTATGTGGCTATTCTCATCATGGTGCTGACATTCGGCATGGAGACCACTTTCTTCAGGTTCATGAACAAGGAGGGCATGGATCGGAAAAAGGTGTACTCCACGGTGCTGAGGATGGTAGGAACGGTGGGGATGGTGACTACGGTTATCGTCTTGCTCTTCAGTGGGGAAATCGCCGCATTGTTAGGTTATGGCGACCACCCGGAATATGTGGCGGTGATGTATATCACCGTAGCACTCGATGCCTTCACGGCCATTGCGTTTGCTTACTTGCGCTGTGAGCACAAGCCCATTAAGTTCGCCTCCTTGAAGATTGCCAACATCGGCTTGAATATTGTGCTCAACTTGATTTATTTCTTCGGGTTGCCCATGATGCATCTCAACCCCTTCGGCATCTATGGCGAGACGTTCCACTACGACGTGGCGTGGGTGTTCTACATCAATCTGTTCTGCTCGATGTTCAACCTCGTTTTCCTGCACAAGGAATTGCGTGGCATCAACTCAGGATTTGACAAGAAAATGTGCCGCCAGATGTTGTCCTATGCTTGGCCCATCCTTGTCATGGGTATTGCCGGCCAACTCAACCAGAGCCTGTCTCAGATCATGTTTCCCAAGGTGTATCAGGGAGGCAACGTGATGGGCGAACTGGGCATATATGGCGCCTGCATCAAGATAGCGATGATCATGATGATGATCACTCAGGCCTTCCGTTTTGCCTACGAGCCGTTTGTGTTCAGCAAGGTCAAGGACAAGGACAGCAAGGAGGTGTATGCCCAGACGATGAAATACTACATCATCTTCACCCTGCTGGCATTTCTTGTGGTGATGGCCTACATTGACCTGCTCAAGTATCTGATCGGTGAGAGTTACTGGAGCGGCCTGCGCGTGGTGCCCATTGTGATGGCGGCCGAAATCGTGTTTGGCGTCTTCTTTAACCTCTCATTCTGGTACAAACTCACCGACCGCACCATTTGGGGAGCCTATTTCTCGGGCATCGGTGCCGTGGTGCTGTTTGTGATCAATCTGCTGTTCATCCCGCGCTTCAGTTACATGGCGTGTGCCTGGGCCGGTCTCATTGCCTATAGCGTGTCGATGCTCTTATCTTACTTTATCGGGCAGAAGTACTTCCCGATCCGCTACCCGCTACGCGACATCGCCATCTATACCGTTGTGGCCGGCATCCTGTTCGCCGCGATGATGCTGCCCGTGGAGAACACGTGGCTCCGGCTGACCTACCGGACGGTGCTGCTGGTGCTGTTTGTCGGCTTCATCTACCGCAAGGAGCACCTGGGCCAGATGCTGGCCAAATTGCCTGTCATCGGCCGCATGTTCAAGTAGCGCAGCAATTTGCTTATGAATAGCTATTAATAATTTTTAACCGTATAGAATCTGAGATATGAGAGTCAAGCAACTGTTCAGCAGACTTATCCGCGACAAGTCATCGCGGGCCCTCTCGACAGTAGGCATCATCCTGCTGGCCGGCTTGATGATTGAGGCCATCTCGCTGACGCAATACAACTACATCCATAAGCTGATGGAGGAAGAGCTAGACCATCGCGCCGAGAACGAGCTGACTCTCAAGTCGATACGTGTCAGGAGCATGCTCAAGTCCACCGAAAAGATGGTGCGCAACTACACATGGCTCATTCAGAGTAACACTTACCGCCCCGAAGCCCTATACAGCATTCTGCGCCGCCTGACGTCAACCAACCACGATGTGATGAGCAGTTTTGTTGCCTATGTGCCAGACTATTCTCCCGAGCGCGGCAAGCGTTTTGAGCCCAGCGTCTTCAGGCGCGGCGACAGCATTATGGCCCAGCAGTTGGCAGGCGACAAGCATGACTACACCCAGCGTGAGTTCTACCATCTAGCCGTCGACAGCAACATGTCGAGCTGGACCGACCCCTATGCGGACACCTATGCCAGCGGCAAGCAGGTGTCGACTTTTTCCACACCCATAACCGACGAGACGGGTAAGACGGTCGCCGTCTTTGGTGTCGACATGTCCACCCAGGGAATCATCGACACCCTGAACACCCGCCATAACGACCCGTCCACTTTTTTCCTGCTGCTCACCGAGGAGGGTGAACTCATCTCCAAGCCCGACTCCGTCCACACGCAGCAGAGCGATGTCGCCATGGTAGTGAGCATGATCAACGACAGCACATGCGAGCGCAAGTCGAGCACATCGGGCCACAGCCGAATCATCACCTTCACCGACAAGGAGCAAGGTAAGGGTTACGCCTACTACGCCTTCATGCGCGGCAAGCCACACTGGCAGCTCGTGATGGTGTGCTACGATAGTGAGGTGTTCGGCAAGCTGAAGAACGTGCGCCGCAACCTGCTGCTGATGATGCTGGCCGGACTGTCGTTGCTGGGGTTCATCCTGTACCGCTTCAACCGCAATGTGCAGCGCCTGAATGAATCCATGACGAGCAAGGAACGCGCGGATAGCGAGCTGCGCATCGCGCGTGGCATCCAGTCCGAGATGCTCCCCACCCACAGCGTCCATCGTCCCGATGTGGACGTCAGCGGCAAGCAAGTGACAGCGCTCGAGGTGGGAGGGGACCTCTATGACTACTTCATCCGCGACGAGAAACTCTACTTCTGCATCGGCGACGTGAGCGGCAAGGGCGTGCCGTCTTCACTGGTCATGGCTGTGGTTCATTCCCACTTCCGCAGCCTCGGCCAGCACGAGAGCAACCCCTCACACATCATGCAGGCCATCAATGGGGTGTGCTGTGAGGGCAACGAGACCAACATGTTTGTCACCCTGTTCATCGGTGTGCTGGACCTGCCATCGGGCCGGTTGCGCTATTGCAATGCGGGCCACGACGCGCCGTTGCTCATCGGCCACGGGACGCAACCGCTGCGGGTGGATGCCAATCTGCCTGTCGGCGTGTTCGAGGACATCAGGTATAGCCTTCAGGAAATGACGCTACCCGCCGATGCCACGTTGCTGCTCTACACCGACGGCCTGACCGAGGCCGCCAATAGCGAGGGCAGCATGTTCGGTCTGCAACGCATCATCACCACAGCAAGCGAATGCCTCGAGAAACGACTTGTCTCCCCCGACATCCTCATGGACTCGCTGCTGCGCCAAGCGACCCTGTTTACCAACGGGGCCCGACAGAGAGACGACCTGTCGATGCTTGCCATCCACTACCACAGGCCAGAAGAAGAAGTTATCCTCAACGAGACCCTGACCCTGAGCAACGACATCAAGCAGGTGCCCGAACTCAATAATTTCGTCAAAACCGTATCCGAACGGTTAAACCTCGAACCCTCACTCAAGTCTCAACTGACACTGGCTGTCGAGGAAGCCGTCGTCAACGTGATGAGCTATGCATACCCCCTGGGAACCAAGGGCGACATCCAGGTCGACGCTCAGGCCACAAAGCAGAGCCTGAAGTTCATCATTACCGACTCGGGCAAGGCCTTTGACCCCACCCAAGGCATCAACGCCGACACGACGCTCAAGGCCGAGGACCGCCCCATCGGCGGACTGGGGATTTTGCTGGTTCAGTCGCTGATGGATACCATCAACTACGAGCGCATCAATGGCAAGAACATGCTCACGCTGAAGAAGGCCATCGGCTCCTAAATTATCCCTTACCTGCTAGAATAAACAATATTACTCATTAGAATAATACAGAAAAGATGGAAACAAGAATTGAAGAATTAGACAACAACATCATTGTCACCATGATTGGCTCGCTCGATACCGCAGCAGCCATCGAGACCGAACAGATGCTCAGGCCCGTTACCGCCGAGGGCGTGGACAAGGATGTCACGATCGAGTGCAAAGACCTGGAGTATATCGCATCCAGCGGCCTGCGCATCCTGCTCGACGTGCTCAAGAAGACCAAGGCCAAAGGCAAACGCGTCGTTCTGCGCAACGTCAATGACGACATCCTGAACGTGTTCAAGATCACCGGGTTTATCAACCTGTTTGTATTCGAGCCATAAGGCATTTTCAGTTGTTAGTTGTTAGCAGAATGCGCAAGCCACTAACAACTAACAACTACATAACTAATAACTAACAATTAAATTAATGAAAAAGATTACACTGATCATTGCAGCCATGCTTGCAATGACTCAACTGAATGCCGAGAATGTCGGCAATGAAGCCGCAACCCCCGAGGTTGCCACCGCAACCCAAACCAGCGATGAAAACAACGAGTCAGCCTATCAGCACCCCTTCACCGACAAGAACGAGTCCACCAAGCACTGGTCGGTCATCACCGATGGTTTCTACATCGGTATGGGCGTGAAGCACAATTGGGAGCTCATCAACAACTCCTTTGAGATTGGTCTGCTCAACTTTGTTGCCGTCAACTACAATAGTCTGCACGGCCAGAACCTCTCGCTCGGTGTGGGTATCCACCACCGTTCCTTGAGCATGAAGCGGCCACACATGCTCGTCCGTGGCGATAATGACCAGATTGTGACTCCTAGCACTTATCCCTCGATCAATGCCGACGAGATCAAGAACCGCACATCCAATCTCAACGAGTGGACCGCACAGTTCCCCCTGATGTTCTCTCAGAGAATTGTCAAGAAACTCAACATCACCGTTGGCGGCATCATGAACTGGAACTTCTTTGCACGCGTTGACAATCACTACGAGATCAACCATGTGGAGGTTGAGACCAAGTTCAAGAAGCTGAAGCAGCAGAAGGTCAACTTCGACTTCATGGGCGCACTCTCATGGAACGAATTTGGCATCTACTGCCGCTACAGCCCTGGCAAGTTCTTTAAGGACGGTTTTGGTCCCGAAATCAAGAACACCTGGACCATGGGTCTCGTGATGGGATTGTAATCACAGCAACCAATGCGCGATAGCTTAACGGGCGATACGCGGGTGGGGTGGTTTCCCCTGGTCACTGGGGAACGTTTCCACTCGCGTATCGTTTTGCTTCTGGCGCTATCTGATCACTGCACCAGTTCCAATGGATTCAGCTATCAATATCAATAATAATCAGGCTATTTTTGCATATTTACTCGATTTCTAGTGCTCATAATTTGCAACCATAAGCAGAAACGCGTAATTTTGTATCGTTTTTTTTAAAAAAATACAATTATTAATCAACCTTTTAATACAAAGCTAATGAACAAAAGATTCCTTACGCTTCTACTCGTGGCGGTGTGCTCCCTCATGGCGGCACAAGCGCTCACGGTTAGGGGAACGGTCGTTGACCAGGTCAACGAGCCCGTTATTGGCGCTACCGTCAAGGTCCTGGGGACCACGATGGGGGCTGTCACAGACTTTGATGGCAACTTTGAGATTGCCAATGTGCCCGACGGTGCTGTGCTGAAATTCACCTTCATGGGCATGCAGGCTGTGGAGATGACGGCCAGCGACGTGATGAATGTGCAACTGATGGACGACGTGCGCAACCTGGACGAGGTGGTCGTGATTGGTTACGGATCGGCCCAGGCCAAGGACTTGACCGCACCCATTACCGTAGTCAAGGGCGAGGAACTGCTTGCCGTACCCACCGCATCGCCAATGGCAGCCATGCAGGGCAAGGTGGCCGGCGTCAACGTTGTGAACAGCGGTACTCCCGGCGAGGGGCCCAAGGTACACATCCGAGGTAACGGCTCATTCACGAGCGGCAGCCCGCTCTATGTGGTGGACGGCATGTTCTATGACAACATCGACTTCCTGAACAGCAACGACATTGCCGACATGTCGGTTCTCAAGGACGCCTCGGCAGCAGCCATCTATGGTGTACGCGCCGCTAACGGTGTCGTGCTGATCACCACCAAGCATGGCAACAAGAACCAACCAGCCAAAATCACCTATAACGGTTACTATGGCATCCAGAAGGCCACCAACGTGCTGAAGATGGCCTCCTCGAGTGAATATGCGACGATGCTGATGGAGGCTAACTATGACGCTTACGTGTCGACGATGAAGGCCTCGATCGACCGCTACGGCGGCAGCTACGCCAACAGCGACTTCCACCAGTGGACCTATGGCAGCAACACCGACTGGTATAAGGAATTGCTGCGCACCGCCGCCATCACCGACCACAGCCTGACTATCACCGGCGGTGGTGAGAGGGCTACCTACTCGCTGGGCATCAACTACCTGCACCAGGATGGTGTCATGGACATGGACAACTATTACAACCGTCTGAACTTCCGCGCCGCCCTCGACTACGAGGCAACCAACTGGCTGAAGGTGGGATTCAACGGCATCTTCTCCAAGGGCAAGCAGCGCACGCCCAACAACATGGCATGGCAGCAGGCATTCAATGCTCCCGGCATCTATCCTGTCATGGACGAGAATAACACCAGCACTTACCCCACCCACTATGGTTCACCCGAGTCGGTAGGATTCACCAACAACTTCTTCAACCCTGTTGCCACGGCCAATTACCAGAATAGCCAGAACGACATCAGCAAGTATCTGACCAACTTCTATGCTCAGATAACCTTCATTCCCAGCAAGCTGAATTTCAAGACCAGCTATGCCTATGACTACTCGGCTGTCAATAACCGCACATACATGCCCGAGTACTACGTGAGCAGCAACCAGCGCAACGACAAGTCGTGGGTGAGCAAGAATGTGGACACCTACAACAACTGGATCTGGGACAACGTGCTGACCTACAAGGACGCCTTCGGTGATCACAATGTCGGCGTGATGCTGGGACACTCGCTGCGCGAGGACAAGTTCAGCAACCTCTATGGCATCGGCTATGGCATCGTGGATGGTGACGACGCCTACAAGTACATCGGCATCAGCACCGACAGCGATAGCCGCCGCGCCAGCGATGGCGGTAGCCGATACAGGAGCAACAGCTACTTTGGCCGCATCAACTACGACTACATGGGCAAGTACCTGCTCATGGCCACATTCCGTGCCGACGGCACGAGCAAGTACCAGGAGACCTGGGGCTACTATCCGTCGTTCGGTGCCGCTTGGGTAATGAGCAAGGAGAGCTTCATGGACAACCAGAACGTGATTGACTACATGAAGTGGCGCGCCAGCTGGGGACGCCTGGGTAACAATGCCGTTCCTGCAAGCGACGGCTTCCGCTCTGTAGCCACGGGTGTGGGTTCGTCGGGCGTGTTTGGCAACGCCACCATCGCCGGATTCCAGAACAACACCTATTTCACCAACCTCAAGTGGGAAGTTGTCGATGAGACCAACGTGGGCGTCGAGTTCGCCACGCTGCGCAACCGCCTGAGCGTTGACATCGACTGGTTCTACCGTATGACACGCAAGGCTGTGATCGCTCCGCGACTGCCCTTCGAGAACGGCACCTTGCTCCAGAACATCGGTAAGATTCTCAACACTGGTGTCGACGTGAGCATCAACTGGGCCGACCGCATCGGTCCCGACTTCAAGTACTACATCGGTGCCAACCTGTCCTACCTCAAGAACGAGGTCAAGGACCTGGCCGGAAACCCCTACATTGCCGGCGGCAAGACCTACCAGTTTGTGGGTAAGGAGATGAATTCGTTCTACGGATACGTGGTCGATGGCATCTACCAGACCGAACAGGAGTGCGCCAGCGACAAGACGGCACAGGCCAACGGCCTGCAGCCCGGTGACTTCAAGTACAAGGATCTGAACAACGACGGCATCGTTGACGGTGAGGACCGCACGACACTGGGATCATACCTGCCTAACTTCATCTACAGTATCAACCTGGGCTTCCAGTGGAAGAACCTGGACTTCGCGCTGACCACCTATGGCAACGCCGGTGCACAGATGTATAACCGCAAGCGCGCCTTGCGCTATGCCCAGTCCAACTATAACTTCGACCACGACCAGGTGGCCAACCGCTGGACCGGTTCTGGTTCCACCAACAAGTATCCTTCGGCCGAAGGTTGGATTCGCTCATGGAACGTGAGTGACCAGCGCGTCAACTCGTTCTTCGTCGAGGATGCTGACTTCTTCCGCATCCAGAATGTGACCATCGGCTACACCTTCAAGAACATCAAGATGGGCAACTACACCCTGCCTTCGCTGCGCTTGAGCGCGACCGCCGATCGCCCCATCACCCTGTTCAAGGCCAACAGCTTCACTCCTGAGCTCAACGATCCCGAGGGCTGGGACACCGAGGTTTATCCGCTGACGGCAACCTACACGTTTGGCGTGACCATCGACTTCTAACTTATGAGCATATTACCAATCTAACATTAAATTACGAAGACAATGAAATTCCTGAAATATATCATGATTGCAGGTTTGCTGATGGTTAGTGCCACATCCTGCAACGACTGGATGGACATTCTGCCCGAGAGCACACTGCCCGAGTCGGATGTCGATTACACCAAGACCAGCGAGATGTACATGCCCGTGTCGGGTGTCTATGCCAAGCTGCGCACTGGTGGCATGCACTGGGTAATCTGGCCCCTGACCATCGTCCGCGACGGTGACGTGTGGAGCGGCCGTGTCGACGACCAGGGTCTGCTCGTGGACTTTGGCAACTTCAAGTACGACAACTCTTTCTGGGGACTCAACGAGATGTGGAACCAGTACTACGGCATGATCAAGGTGGCCAATGGCGCACTCATGTCACTCGACTCCTATGCCGAGCACATCACCAGTGATGCCGACCGCGCCACCTACCGCGCATACTGCGGCGAGGTGCGCATCCTGCGTGCCTATGCCTACTACAGGCTCACCCAGGCTTTTGGTGACGTGACGATTCTGCGCAACAACAACCAGAGCGACCTTACCCGGTCGACCAAGGATGCTGTTGAGCGCTATATGCTGGAAGACCTGCAGTACGCCATTGAGAACTGCCCCAAGGTGCGTCCCAACGAGGCTTCGCACTATGGTGCCGTGACGGCCTATACCGCCGAGGCGCTGGCTGCCAAGATCCGCCTGAACCGAGGTGAGTATGCCCAGGCCGAGGCACTCACCGACGACATCATCGCGAGCAACAAGTTCCAGCTCTACGGTGACTTCTACAACCTGTTCAAGATCCCTGGCAAACTCTGTAACGAGAGTCTGATGGAGTGCCAGTGCACCGACTTCGGCCAGGGCAGTGGCGACATGGTCGACGCCGACCAGTGGTTTGTCTTCCAGGGACCCGGCAATCTGGGTGGATGGAATTTTGTCGGCATCACCGACAACTTCATCAACTGGGCACAAGCCCGCGGCGAGACCATCCGTCTTGAGACCTCCGTTCTCGTGGGCGGCACCACGACCCGTGATGGCGACGAGATCAACGTGATGGGCAACGTCAATAACACCAACACCTGGAACGGCAAGGCCTACACGCCGACCAACCAGCTGACCGAGGGCCGCACCAAGTATGGCTCGAACAACAACATCCGCATCCTGCGCTACGCCGAGGTACTGCTCATCAATGCCGAGGCCAAGGTGCGCCAGGGCAAGAATGGCGACACCCCGTTCAACCAGGTGCGCAGCCGCGCCCAGATGCCAACGATGAGCAACGTAACCGTCGAGCAGATTCTGGACGAGCGCCGCATGGAGCTCGTGTGTGAGTGGGGCGAGCGTTACAACGACCTCATCCGCACCGGCCTGGCAGCCAGCGTGCTCAGCGGCTGGAGCGAGAGCGTGAAGTACTACCCCCTGCCCTTGACCCAGGTCCAGACTGTGCCCACGCTCAGCAATGAGCCCAAGGCAGAATAAATCTGCTTCTTTTCGATTCATTTACACCTAATTATTTATCAGGGGCAGGATATTACGCCCAGCAGGCATTATCCTGCCCCTTTCTGTTTTTTTTAAAAAAAGCCATCCGATGAAGCCCATTATTGCCGTTATAGCGATTTCGGCCGTCATGACAGCCAGTGCCAGCACCGACTCGGTCAAGGTCGTCAAGGGTCAGGTAAGCGACTACTATATTCCCGTTGTAGTCCAGCAGGACGTTACCGGCGTGGTAACCGACCTGCAGGGCCGACCGCTGGAAGGCGCCACAGTGATGTGGCTCCACAGCCCTGCTCACTGCAACACCGATGTCCAGGGGCGATACTCTCTTGTAGGCACTGACGGGGATGTGAACCTTTGTGTACATTTCCCAGGAAAGGAGATGACTGTGATCTCCCGCAAACAGGGGCAACAAGTGGTCAACATCACCCTTGCCGACAAGTCGAGCGGCAGCATGGCATCGCCTCGGCGACAGGCACAGTCTACCCGATGGTACGACCCCCTGAATACCAAGACCAGCACATACTGCAATCCTCTCAATATCAGCTACAACTACGAGCCGTGGAACAACAACACTCGCCAGGGAGGCTCTTTCCGCTCATCGGCCGACCCGATGGGCCTTACCTACAAGGGCGAGTACTACCTGTTCTCAACCAACCAGGGCGGATTCCACTACTCGAGCAACCTGAGCGACTGGAACTTTTGCCAAGCCTCATTCCAGCGCTATCCCACCGACGACGACCAGTGCGCTCCTGCCGCGTGGGTCGTGGGCGACACCTTGTTCTATACGGGTTCTACCTACGAGGGCCTGCCCATCTGGTACTCGACCGCCCCCAAGAGCGGACGCTGGCTCCGGGCCATCGAGCGCAACACCCTGCCCACATGGGACCCCCACGTCTTTCTGGACGATGACGGTCGCCTGTATGAATACTACGGGTCGAGCAACGAATACCCCGTCAAGGGTGTAGAGATCAGCCGTGAAGACTTTACCCCCATCAGCAAGATACACGACCTGGTGCTATTGCGCCCCGAGCGCCATGGCTGGGAACGATTCGGGATGAACAACGACGACGAGGTGACACTGAAGCCCTTCATGGAAGGGGCTTTCATGACCAAGCATGGCGGCAAGTATTACCTGCAGTATGGCGCCCCAGGCACCGAGTTCAAGGTCTACGCCGACGGTGTCTATGTGGGCGACTCACCTCTCGGGCCGTTTACCTACCAGCGCCATAACCCCATGAGTTACAAGCCAGGCGGTTATGTGCAGGGCGTGGGACACGGCGGCACGTTTGCCGATTTCAGGGGCAATTACTGGCACGTGGGTACCTGCATGCTGTCCTTGAAGTACAAGTTTGAGCGCCGCGTGGGCCTGTACCCCACAGCATTCGACCATAATGGCGTAATGTACACGATGACGGCTTTTGGCGACTATCCGTGCTGGAATGCAGACCATGACATCAAGGATCCTGCCGACCGTTTCACGGGCTGGATGCTACTGTCTTACGGCAAGAGATGCACCGTGTCGAGCTGCGACAGCACATTCTCTGCCGCCAGCCTCACCGATGAGAACATGCGCTCCTACTGGAGCGCAGCCAGTGGCAGCGACGACGAGTGGATTGTCATGGACCTGGCCGGACAGCGCGAGGTGAGGGCTCTGCAACTCAACTTCTATGACCACAAGACGGTGCAGCAGGGGCGCGCCAATGACCTCTATTACCAGTACCGCATCCTGGCCAGCGATGATGGCGAGCACTGGACGCTGGTGGTCGATAAGAGCGGCAATGACCGTGACGTGCCTCATGACTACATCGAGTTGCGTGAGGCACTCAACACACGTTACCTGCGTCTGGAAAACGTGCACATGCCGTCAGGCGGCAGTTTCTGCTTGAGCGAATTGCGCGTCTTCGGTCGCGCCCAGGGAGAGTTGCCCCTTGCGGTCACGCATTTCAAGGTCAAGCGCGACAAGCACGACCCCCGCAACGCATCAATCAGTTGGAGCGAGGTCAACGGAGCTTATGGCTACAACATCTATTTCGGAACGGCTCCTGACAAGCTGTACCACTGCATCACGGTCAATGGCGACACCTGCTATGACCTGCGCGGACTGGACGTGGGCACCGACTACTATTTTGCCATCGAGGCCCTTGCCGAGACAGGCCGCAGCCCGCTCAGCAAGGCCATCAGCGTGAAATAGGTTTTAGAATAATCTAACAACTACACAACTAACAACTGAATAAATGAAGTCCAATCACTTGAAATCAATTATCCTGATGATGGCATTGTCCATCAGCGCGTGTGCCACCGACCGCGGATCCGATACGCTCCCCGCCGATCCTGACGACCAGGCGCAAACGCAACGGCCCACATCGTTTGAGAGCGATGACGCCCTGCTCGACTACATCGAGCGAGTACACTTCAACTACATGTGGGACGGTGCCGAACCCACATCGGGCCTGGCACGCGAGCGCATCCACCTCGACGGACAATACCCCGAGAATGACCAGGACGTGGTGACCACCGGCGGCAGCGGGTTTGGCATTGCCGGACTGGTTGCCGCGATGGAAAGGGGCTTCATTACCCGCTCACAGGGGGTGGAACGCCTGGAGCGCATTGTCGGCTTCCTGGAGCGTGCCGACCGTTTCCATGGCGTGTGGCCACACTGGCTCAATGGCCCCACAGGAAAGGTGAAACCTTTCGGACAAAAGGACAACGGCGGCGACCTGGTCGAGAGTTGCTTCCTGATGCAGGGCCTGCTGTGTGCACGCCAATATCTGAACAATGGCAATGACGGCGAGAAGAAACTCATCGAGCGCATCAATGCCCTGTGGCACGGCATGGAGTTTGACTGGTACACGCGCGGCGGACAGGATGTCATCTACTGGCACTGGTCGCCCGAGTACCAGTGGGAGATGAATTTCCCGCTCGAGGGCTACAACGAGTGCCTCATCGTGTATGTCCTCGCGGCAGCATCGCCCACCCACAGCGTTCCTGCCTCGTGTTACCATAAGGGTTGGGCACGCAGTGGCGGCATCAAGAGCAATGCAGCCCCCTATGGCTACCCGCTTGAGCTGAAGCACAACGGCGCCGAGCAGACGGGAGGTCCGCTATTTTGGGCCCACTATAGCTGGATCGGGCTCTGTCCCAAGGGGCTAAAGGACCAGTATGCCGACTACTGGAAGGTAGTCCGGAACCACGCGATGAGCAACTATCAGTATTGTGTCGAGAACCCCAAGCGCTACACGGGCTACGGCACCGATTGCTGGGGTCTGACCGCAAGCTATTCGACCGAAGGATACTCTGCCCACAGCCCTGGCAACGACCTGGGCGTCATTACCCCCACGGCGGCTCTGTCCTCGTTCCCCTACACGCCCGAGCAGTCGATGGCGGCTCTCAAGGGGTTCTACGGCCGCGGCGAGTCCATCTGGGGCAAGTATGGCTTCTATGATGCGTTCAGTCCCTCGAGCGGATGGACGTTGCCACGCTACCTGGCCATCGACCAGTGCACCATCGCCCCGATGATCGAGAACTACCGCACAGGGCTGCTTTGGCGCCTGTTCATGAGCTGTCCTGAGGTCCAAACAGGACTCGCCAAGCTGGGCTTTACCATATCAGAATAATTTACTACTTTTGCAACCCAGACAGGAACTCCACAACTAAAAACTGACAACTAACTACTAAAACTGCATATATGACAAACTTCAAGCGCATTTTACTTGCCATCGCACTGGCATGCGGAGCGATGGTTACCCAAGGTCAGAATCTGGCCAAGATGAACCAGTATATCGACGACCTGATGGGGAAAATGACCCTGCAGGAGAAAATCGGACAGCTCAACCTGCCCGTCACCGGTGACATCATCACTGGCTCCACGGTGAGCGGAGACGTGGTCGGCAAGATTAAGGCCGGCCAGGTGGGCGGACTGTTCAACATGAAGGGCGTGCAGAGCATTCGCGCTCTGCAGGAAGTGGCCGTGAAACAGAGTCGGCTGGGAATCCCCCTAATCTTCGGCATGGACGTGATTCACGGCTACGAGACGGTGTTCCCCATCCCCTTTGCCATGTCCATGAGTTGGGACATGGATGCCATCAGGGAATCGGCACGCATCGCAGCGATCGAGGCCACAGCCGACGGCATCTGCTGGACCTTCAGCCCCATGGTTGACATCTGCCGCGAGCCCCGTTGGGGCCGCCAGAGCGAGGGCAACGGCGAGGACCCCTACCTGGGTGCCGCCATCTGCCGCGCGATGATCGAGGGCTACCAGGGAAGCGACTTGGCCGACAAGACCTCGATGATGTCCTGTGTCAAGCACTTCGCCCTGTACGGTGCGCCTGAGGCCGGACGCGATTATAACACGGTGGACATGAGCCACGTGAGGATGTTTAACGAGTATTTCCCGCCCTACAAGGCTGGTGTGGATGCCGGTGCCGGCAGCTTCATGACTTCGTTTAACGTCATTGACTACATCCCCGCAACCGGTAACCGCTGGCTCATGACCGAAGTGCTGCGCGACCGCTGGGGCTTTGACGGATTTGTCGTAACCGACTACACTGCCATCAGCGAGATGATCAATCACGGCATGGGCGACCTGCAGACGGTCAGCGCCCTTGCTCTCAAGGCCGGTACCGACATGGACATGGTGGCCGACGGCTTTCTGGGAACGCTCGAGCAGTCGCTCAGTGAGGGTAAGGTAACCATCCAGGACATCGACAAGGCATGCCGACGCATCCTCGAGGCCAAGTACAAACTCGGGCTGTTCGACGACCCCTACCGCTACCTCGACAAGGGACGCGCCAAGAAGGATATCTACACCGACGAGCATCGCGCAGCCGCCCGCAAGCTGGCGACCGAGACCTTCGTGCTGCTGCAAAACAAGGATAATGTGCTGCCCCTGCAGCGCAAGGGCAAGATAGCCCTCGTGGGACCCTTGGCCGACACCCGCGCCAACATGCCTGGCACTTGGAGCGTTGCTGCCGCCAGCGACCGCTACAGCACGCTGCTCGAGGCCATGCGACGCGCGGTGGGCGACAAGGCTGAGGTCATGTATGCCAAGGGCTGCAACGTGTGCTATGATGCCGAGCTCGAGAAGAACTCGACCATGTTTGGACGCGAGATGCGCGACAACCGTCCCGTGGACGTGATGCGCGACGAGGCCGTGCGCATCGCGCGCCAGTGCGACGTCATCGTGGCTGCCATGGGCGAACCCAGCGAGATGTCGGGCGAGAGCAGTTCGCGCAGCGATCTGTCCATCCTGGATGCGCAGAAGGACCTGCTTACCGCACTCAAGGCCACCGGCAAGCCCATCGTGCTGCTGAACTTCTCGGGACGCGCCACCGTCATGAACTGGGAAGTGGAGAATATCCCCACGATCCTGAACGTGTGGTTCGGAGGCAGCGAAGCAGCCGATGCCATCTGTGACGTGGTCTTTGGCGACGTGTCGCCTAGCGGCAAGCTCTCGGCAACGATGCCACGCAGCGTGGGCCAGGTACCCATCTACTATAATCACCTGAACACGGGACGCCCCAATCCCAAGTGGTTCACCAAGTTCACCACCAACTATCTCGACGTGCCCAACGACCCGCTGTTCCCCTTCGGTTACGGCTTGAGCTACACGACGTTTGAGTATAGCCCCATGACCCTGAGCAGCAACTCGATGACTGCTAGCGGTTCCATTAAGGCCAGCGTCACCGTGACCAATACCGGTAGCCGTGAAGGAGCCGAGGTCGTACAACTCTACATCCGCGACATGGTGGGCAGCATCGCCCGCCCGGTGCAGGAACTCAAGGGATTCGAACGCATCAACCTCAAGCCCGGCGAGAGCCACACTGTCACCTTCACGATCGATCAAGAACTGCTCAAGTTCTATAACAAGGACCTGGAATTCGTCTGCGAACCTGGCGACTTCGAGGCCATGATCGGCCCCAACAGCCGCGACGTGCAGCGGCAGCAATTCAGTTTTAGGTTTTAGGCTTTAGCTCCTAGGACGCTCACTCCTACCTCCTCACTCCTCACTCCCCCATCACATCCCGATGGACTTGACTTGGGATTCAAAGGCGTCACGGTCTCCGATGGCGCCATTTTTTATCTTCGCCCGGTAATTATAGATGGTATTAACCGAGTAGTGCAGGAACTCGGCGATTCGGCTGCTATCCTCGATGCCCAGGCGAATAAGGGCAAAGATACGGACATCCGTATTCAGGGTTTTCTCATCGGGCAAGGTGATGCGGAACTCGGGGCGCAACAGAGCGTTGAAATCGTTCAAAAAATTGGGGAACAGATGCAGGAACGTGCTGTCAAACATCTCGTAAAGTTCATTCAGGTTTTTGTCCCTCAGCACACTGTCGCCAGTAAACTGGCGCAGGGCATCCAGGTCCTTGCCCTTGACCATCTTGCCCACGCGCTTGCGCATCTCGTCCAGGCGGTCGATATAGAACGAGCACAAGTGGATAAATCGCCCAACGTACTCGTCCTTGACGCGGTTCGACTCGTTGAGTTTCACATTGGCTTCGCGCATCTGGGCATTGAGCTGCGACAACTGGGCATTCAGTCCTGCCAGCTGCTGATTACTCTCGCTCAACTCGTTTCGGGCGCGAGCCAACTTCTTGCGCTGGCTGTTACTGTAGAACAGAATTACCAACAGCATCGCCGCCAGCAGGCTCGAGACGATGGCCAGCACAAGCAATTGACGGTTTGCACGCTTGAGCGATGCCTCATAGTTGTCACTGATAGCCGTCAACACAGGTGATATCTGGTTATTGCGCTTAACGGTATTGAACTTCCCGGCACACTGCCACGCAAAATGGATATAACGGTAGGCACGGTCAATGTCGCCATCTGCCATGAGTAAATTGGCCAATTCCCACATCGCGCCCTGGTCCATGACGGCATTCTTGACGTCGCTCAGGGCCGACTGGGTGACCCAATAGCGAGCCTGGACAGAATCACCCAGCAGCGCATAATCCAGGTAGCGGTAAAACGACACGATGGCATACTCGTGGCTCCCTTCCTTCACCTGCTTCAAGCGAATGTCGCTATAGTGCAGTGCGCCCTGTGCATCACCTGCGGCATAATGCTCCAATTCCTTGATTTGGAGCACTTCATCGTCGTTCATCGAGGGGCTGGTGCTGTCAATCAGGGCCTTATAGTAATCGTGCTTGGCATAATACGCGCCCTGCAGACGAGGCACCTTACAAAAGTACCCCAACTCACTGTACAAGTGGGCCAGCGTGCTATAGTAGCGGCGCTCGTTATTGGCATCGTTGATGCGCTTGGAATCAATCGAGTTCAGGATATCCATGGCCTCGTGATACATGCCCGTTTCGGAGCACTGGTAGGCCAGCAGCAGAGAGCACTCGTCGGCACCGATGCCGTCGCCGCGCTTGCGTGCAAGCGTGATGCAGCGGTCCAGATAATGGATGGCCGAGTCGTTCATGTAAGGGTGATACTCGTCAAACAGACGACGGCACATTTCATACTGCACGCGCAGGTCCTCGGTAACACCGAGCGCTGCCTTATATCGCTGGATGCGGTTCTCACGCTGCTGCACATATTCGTCGGTGTGCTTGATGGCCTCGTCGAGCTTGAGATACACCTGTTCCAGGTCGATTTCATCGGCCCAGACCGCCAGGGGAGCAAGTGCTGCCATCAGCACAAATGATATCAATAGTAGCCTTTTCATCGGTTTTTCGGGTAATATCGGTTATGAGATGCAAAAATAAGTGTTTCGTTCCGTATGGCCAACACAAAATGGCCAAAAAATACGATGAATTCGTGATTTCGCCCTTTTCGATAGGACTACATTTTAACCACTTTTTAACGTTTTAAGAGAAATCATAAAAGCCTAATAATCTGTATTTTACACTTATTTACGACTTAAAAATGTCCACTTTTTTATTTTTAGGGAGTAGATTACACCTTTTTAAAATATAAATTTGCGGTGCTAGCGGCAGTGACAAGCAAGCGTTACTGCCAACGGCAAAACATTCTTTCAAAACCTGCAACAATACGAGAATAACCATACATCAAATATATTTTAATTAACCAATAAAAAATGTGACATGAAAGAAAAAAGATTACTTTCACTGCTGTTGACAATCATGTTGTCGATAGCGGCATTTGCACAAAACCAGACCTTCACGGGTACCGTCGTTGACCCCAACGGCGAGCCGGTGATTGGCGCTACCATTGTGCAAAAGGGAACGTCGAACACCACCGTTACGGACATCGACGGCAATTTCTCCATCAACGCACCCGCTGGTGCCGAGCTGGAAATCACTTACGTGGGATTTGGCAAGCAGACTGTACTTGCCGGTGACAACATGCACATCGTCATCACCGAGGACTCCGAGTTGCTCAACGAGGTTGTCGTGATCGGTTATGGTGTGCAGAAGAAGAGCGTTGTGACGGCTTCGATCGCAAAGGTGTCGTCCGAGGACCTGGCTGGCAAGACCCG
The DNA here is from genome assembly GCA_964628205.1 of uncultured Muribaculaceae bacterium. Taxonomy (GTDB): domain Bacteria; phylum Bacteroidota; class Bacteroidia; order Bacteroidales; family Muribaculaceae; genus Sodaliphilus. The sequence continues at coordinate 28,522 of CAZVMM010000015.1, read as the reverse complement.
CCTGCGTGCCGAGGATGCACTGAAGGGTATGGCCGCCGGTGTCAACGTCACCTCGTCTTCGGGTCAGCCCGGTTCGCAGTCGATGATACGCATCCGCGGTATCGGCACCATCAACGACTCTAATCCTCTCTACATCATCGACGGCATGCCCACCGACCAATATGGTATGGAGAGCGTCAACCCCAATGATATCGAGAGCATTGAGGTGCTGAAGGATGCCGCTTCGGGCGCCATCTATGGTGCTCGCGCTGCCAACGGTGTCATCCTCGTGACAACCAAGAGGGGCAAGCTCGGCAGGGCCAGCATCAACTACGACTTCTCCTATGGCTGGCAGAGCGCCTGGAGAAAGCGTGACGTGACGGGTGCCACCGACTATGCCATCCTGCAGAACGAGCGCCGCGTGCAGAACGGTCTGGCCCCGCTCTATCAGGATCCCTACAACCTGATTGACGCTAACGGCGAGAAGATCGTGGGCTTCGGTACCAACTGGCAGGACCTGATCTTCAACGACAATGCGCCCATCATGCAGCACGACGTGAGCATCAGCGGCGCCAGTGAGAAGGTGAACTACTACCTCTCGCTGGGCTACTTTACCCAGGACGGTATTGTGGGCGGCAACTATGGCCAGTCCAACTATGACCGCCTGACCATGCGCACCAACAACCAGTTCAACATCCTGGACGCTACCAAGGAGCGCAACTTCCTCAACAAGGTTGACCTGGGTGCCAACCTCTCGTACATGCGCGTGCACAACACGGGCATCGAAGCCAACTCCACCTGGGGTTCACCCCTGGGCTCGGCCCTCTATCTGGCCCCCACCCTGCCCGTCGTGCTCAAGGGAGATGTGGCACAGGACATGATCGACCACTACAGCGCCTACGACGTGTACAAGGATGCTGATGGTAACCCCTACACCATTCCCGGTTACATCGGCAGCTATAATGAGCAGAACAACCCCATTGCCATGATGCAAGGCACGCCCAACAAGAACTGGAGCCACAAGTTCATGCCCAAGTTCTCAATCGACCTGCAACTGTGGGATGCGCTGAAGTATCACTTCACCTATAGCGCCGAACTCTCGTTCTGGGGCTACAGTGGTGCCACCAAGCAGGAGTTCTACCTCTCGGGCAACAACAACGCTGACCACACGTCGGCCGTTTCCTTCAAGGGTAACAACAGCACCTGGCAGATCGAGAACACCTTGACCTACGACAAGACCTTCGGCAAGCACACCATCGGTGTCGTGCTCGGCCAGAGTGCCCTTAAGTTCAAGGGGGATGAGCTCGGCGGTTCGCACTGGTATCTTGTGAACCCCGACAAGCCCAGCATCAACTACACCACCGGTGGCGATATCGAGATCTCGACCGATGCCGATGGCAAGATGACGGGTGCAACGAGCCTGGTCGGTGTCTGGGGTGGTCCCTACACCGAGCATCGCCTGGCTTCGCTGTTTGGCCGCGTGAGCTACAACTACGACGAGCGCTACATGTTCCAGGCCACCGTACGCCGTGACGGTTCGAGCCGATTCGGCGCTAACCACAAGTACGGTGTCTTCCCCTCGTTCTCGGCTGGATGGAACATCATGAACGAGAAGTTCATGGAGAGCCAGCGCGACTGGCTCAACAACCTGAAGCTACGCGTCAGCTGGGGTAAGAACGGTAACGATAACATTGGCGACTTTGCCTACACCACACTGACCGCGCTCGGCAACACCAGCAACTATTACTTCGGTCAGACCGCTGCCATGGTCTACGGCTCCAAGGCCAACCGCTTGGCCAACGAAGACCTCAAGTGGGAGGAAAGCGAACAGACCGACCTGGGTATCGACTTCGGCTTCTGGAACAACAAGCTGACCTTCAGTGTTGACTACTACATCAAGAAGACCAACGGCATGATCATCGAGATGCCTATCCCGAGCTATGTGGGTGAGGCTCGTCCGCTGGCCAACGTCGGTGACATGGAGAACAGCGGTGTGGAGTTTGAGCTCGGTTACCGCTGGAACGTTTCTGACGTGCACTTCGCCCTGAAGGGCAACGCTTCCTACCTGAAGAACAAGCTCAAGAACCTGGGTAACGACACGGGCTTCCTGAACTACGGCATCAACCAGTTCAGTGACGGCGGCACACGTGCCGAGAACGGCCAGCCCTTCCCCTTCTTCTATGGCTACAAGACCAACGGCATCCTGCAGAACATGGCCGAGGCCGAGGCCTATAACGCCATGTACGGCACCACGTCCAATCCTGGCGACTTCCGCTTCGTGGACACCAACGGTGACAACAAGATCAACAGCGACGACCGCACCAACATCGGTAACGGTGTGCCCGACTGGACTTTCGGTCTTAACTTCGACGTGGACTGGAGAGGCTTTGACCTTGGCGTATTCTTCCAGGGCGTAAGCGGTGCCGATGTGTTCGACGCAACCTACCGCCAGGACATCGCATCCGGTAACTATCCCACTTGGGTGCTCCAGCGCTGGACCGGTGAGGGCACCAGCAACACCGTGCCCACCCTCGGCGACTCCAAGAACTGGGTCATCAGCGACATGTACATTCAGGATGGCAGCTACCTGCGACTGAAGAACATCACCCTCGGCTACACCTTGAGCCCACGCATCACCAGCAAGATTGGCATCAGCCGCCTGCGCATCTACGGCCGCGCCGAGAATCTCTTCACCTGGACCAAGTACTGGGGTTTCGATCCCGAGATCGGTTCTGGTTCCACCAGCTTCGGTGTTGACTACGGTATCTATCCCCAGGCCCGCACCTTCACTGTCGGATTTAACCTTTCACTCTAACAATTCAATAAAGAATGATCAATATGAAAAAGCATATTTCAATAATTGCAGGTCTGTTTGCAGCATCTCTTGCACTGAGTTCCTGCAGCGACGATTTTCTTGAGGTGAAGAACCCGACGGGCGAACCCCTGGAGGAATACTACACCACCGAGCAGACCCTCAACGAGGCCCTTACCGCGGCCTACGCTCCCCTGCACTGGCCCGACTGGGACAATGCGGCTTATAACGACCTTACCATCGATGGCGAGATTATGGGCGACGACTTCTGGGTAGGCGGTGCCGACAACACCGACAACCAGCACTGGCACCGCCTGTTCAACTTTGAGGCTGACGGCAACAACACGCTGGCAACCCTGTGGAGCGACTTCTACAGCGGCATCAAGCGCTGCAACGATGCCATCAAGTATGCGTCATGGCCTGGCGAGGCCAGCGAGAGCTTCCGCCAGTCAATGTCGATGCAGGCCCGCCTGTTGCGCGTATACTATTATAATATCCTGTGGCACTACTATGGCAACGTGCCCTTCTATCTGGAGAACCTCTCCGTGCCCTACACCGCGCCCCAGATTTCAGCCGACGAGATCTACAACCAGCTCATTCCCGAGCTCGAGGAGATCATCGCCAGCGGCGTGCTGCCCATGCGCTGGCCCACTGCCGAGAGCGGACGCGTAAGCCAGGCATTTGCCTACATGCTCTATGCCGAGATGGTCATGTACCAGAACGATAACTCCCGCTATTCGACTGCTTTGGGTTACATGAAGCAGATCATCAGCGACCCTAGCTATTCGCTCAACCCCAGCTTCTATGACCTGTGGCAGGAGAGCGGCGAGTGGTGCGCCGAGAGCATCTTTGAGATCAACTACAACGACGACCAGGCCCAGCGCGACTGGGGTGCAGCAGCCATGAATGCCGGCGGCACCATATTCCCCACCCTGTGCTCACCCAACGGTTGGGGCGGTGGCGAAGGCTGGGACAGTGGCTCTGACGGCTGGGGCTTCCTGCCCATGCGTGTCGAGACCTACAACATGTATGCCGAGAACGACTTGCGTCGCGATGTTACCTGCTGGGACGTGCGCGGATACAGCTACACCGAGCGCTATCAGGACACCCACATCTGGCACGGCAAGTATCGCCCGCAGTCGGCCAACAACAAGGACTGCCCCACTTCCAAGAACCTGAACTATAACAATAACAAGCGCATCTACCGCTATGCCGAGACGTTGCTTAATGCCGCTGAACTTATCCTCCAGACCGGTGGCAGTGCCGCCGAGGCCGCTGGATACGTCAATCAGGTACGCAACCGCGCCGGCCTTGAGAGCCTGAATAGCGTTACCATCGATGATATCTTCACCGAGCGCCATCTGGAGTTCTGCGGCGAGGGCAAGCGCTACTTCGACCTCGTGCGTGCCGAGGGCATTGCCGGTGCCACCCAGAAGGCTTCGACCGTCCTGGTTCCCGACAACTATGGCTACCGCACCAACTCGTGGACACCCAGCAAGAAGTACATTCCTCTGGCACAGAGCGAGCTCGACGCTGATCCCACACTGGTTCAGAACAACTATTAATAATCAGTAATTTAGAGACTACAAAATTATGATTACCAAGATAAACAAAATAAGCAGCGCAATAGCAATCCTGTTATTGGCTATGGCTTTCACGGCCTGCTCGCCCGATGACTTTAACGGAGCAGACCCCAACGGTATTCCAACGGTGAGCGGTGTTGACTTCAACATCAGCGTTGACCAGGAGACCAACCAGATGATTGCCAAGTACACTCCTGAGCCTGGCACCTATCCCATCTGGATTCTTGACGGCACCTCCTACTCCACACTGCAAGAGGTGGGTTACAAGAACAACGAGGCAGGCACCCACACCATCGAGCTGCGCCTGGGTAACCGCAACGGTATCAGCCAGACCGGTATCAAGAAGGAATATACCTTCAACGAGTCCAAGATTGACTATACCAACGACTTCCGCCGCATCACCGAGAAGGAGTGGCGCATCGACTACAGCGAGGTGGCTCACCTGGCTTGCGGTCCTGCCGGCACCGCTGGCACAGGATGGTGGTCGGCACAGCCCAGTGAGAAGAAGGACTTCGGCGTGTATGACGACCGTCTGACCTTCACCGCCGAGAACCGCAAGGGCGGCACCTTCACCTACAACGCTGGTGAGGACGGCCTGACCTACGTGAACACCGGTACGACCAAGTGGGGCCACCAGGATGCTGACTGGGATGCCACCATCGGCAACCAGACGGCCACGTGGAGTTTCGAGGAATATGACTGGGAGGATGCCGACGGCAACGTCACCAAGCAGACCTACATCCAGCTCGCACCGAACACCGCCTTCCCCTACATCAGCTCGGATGCTCAGTACGAGAACCCCAAGTTCCGCATCGAGTCGCTCACGGCCAAGAAGATGGTCCTCGTCTATGACGCTCCCGACCGCGGCATCGCTTGGCGCTTCGTCTTCACCAGCGAGGAGGAAGAGAAGGGCTTCACCGGATTTGATCCCAACAGCGAGTTCAACATGTGGAAGGGCGTGCAGTACAACATGTTCTACTACTATGCCCCCGGTTGGGCACAGATTGCCGATCCTGGTTTCGAGGCCAATGGCAACGACTATACCATCACTCTGCCCGAGGCCACTACCGACCAGTGGCAGGCACAGGTGGCCTTCAAGACCACCAACATCTCGACATCGGCAGCTCACAACTACGACTTCTCATGCATCATCAACAGCGACAAGGACCTGAATGGTGTGACCGTGAAGCTCGTGATGGATGGCGATGACAATGTCTTCTACTTCGCCGACCGCATCGACCTGAAAGCCGGTGAGGATTATATTTTCTGGAAGAGCGACATGCCCGGCATCGACATGGAGCGCGTGAATCTGTTCTTCGACTTTGGCGGCTGCCAGGCCGGTACTACCGTCAATATCTCGAACATCGTTCTCAAGGACCATGCCAACGATGACGGCACCGTGCTGCCCGTCACTCCCGATGAACCCACAGTCGACTGGGTAGATGTGAATTCAGCCGACAACCTGGGCGCTGGCTTCAACACCGCAGGCCTGATGACCTTCTGGTGGGCCGATGCCGGATGGCAGCAGATTGCCGATCCCGGATTCTCCTATGCCAACGGTGTCTACACTGTGACGGCTAACGATGCTACCGCCTCGGAGTGGCAGGCTCAGTGTTCTATTACTGGCGTGCCCCTGCACATCGAGAAGGGTCAGGCCTATGACGTTCGCGTCACCGTCACCACCAACATGGAGCTGGGCCGCGCCACCGTCAAGGTCAATAAGGATCCTGACGTGACCAACGACCCCAACACGCTGTGCTACAAGGGTGACTTTGCGCTCGAGGACGGCGAGAACGTGCTCCAGTTCATCGGCGTAGTGGCCAAGAATGGTAATGAGGAGATCGAGTTCGACCAGGGTAAGTTCATCCTGGACTTCGGTGGCTGCCCCGCTGGCTTTGAGGCCAAGATCAGCAACATCATTATCCAGAAGCACAAGGCACAATAACCCCTTTTTCTGAAAAATGAAAGAATCAATGCTATACACATTATTGCTCACTCTCGCCGTGGCCCTCATGGGCTGCGGTGGGAGCGGCAACGATGAGCCCCAACCCGCTAAGGTGAACATCACCGTCTCGCAGGAGGCTGTCAACGTCCCTGCCGATGGTGGCTCCTACGCTATCAGCGTCACCACGACGGGCAAGGAATGGGGAGCATATTCCGACCAGGACTTTGTCACCATCGATGCACGTAACACCACCTCACAGTCGGGCACTGTCACGCTTACCGTGCCTGCCAATCCGATGACCGAAGCCCGCTCGGCAACTGTCACCATCATGTCGGGGTCGGCACGCAAGAGCATCTCGGTCAAGCAGGAAGCCGCTGCTCAAGCCGCCTACTATGCCCCCGAGGGCTACACCCTGGTGTGGCACGACGAGTTTGACAAGGGCTCGGAGCTCAATGCCGACGACTGGTATCACGAGGTGCAGAACAGCGGATGGGTCAATCACGAGTTGCAGAACTACGTGAACCACAAGACCCCCAATGGCGCTCAGGTTACCGAAGTGAGAAACGGCCACCTGCGCATCACCGCGCTGAAGGAGAATGGCAAGATCTACTCTGGCCGCGTGTATGCCAAGCGCAACACGGGTTGGAAGTATGGCTACATCGAGGCCAGCATCAAGCTGCCCAAGGGCAAGGGAACATGGCCTGCCTTCTGGATGATGCCCGTGAACTTCACCTCCTGGCCTGCCGACGGCGAGATTGACATCATGGAGGAGGTAGGCTACCACCCCGACTATGTGTCGTCGAGCCTGCATGCCAACGCCCACGTCCACTCCAACAACACCCAGGTCACCCACGAGATGTACTGCAAGGGTGCTGAGGGTGAGTTTCACACCTATGCCATCCTGTGGACGGCCCAGAACATCACCACCTATGTCGACGGCAAGGTGCAACTGAGCTACGACAACCGTGGCCTGGGTCGCGATGATTGGCCCTATGACGACCCGTTCTATGTCATTCTCAACCTCGCCTGGGGCGGAGACTGGGGCGGCGCCATGGGAGTCGACGAGAGCGTCCTTCCCGTCACGATGGAGGTGGACTATGTGCGCGTATTCCAGAAGAAATAGGTTTTTTAGGCTTTAGCTCTTAGGCTTTAGGCTTTAGGATCTAACTTCAAACTCCAAACTCCTAACTTCAAACAACTACTCAGGTTTTAGCAAATAATCGACAATGAGGATAATCCGATTCACATTACTGGCGGCAGCTGCGGCCATGGTCATGACGTCCATGGCCCAGCAGACTCCAGTCTATCTTGACGACAACGCCCCCATCGAGCAACGGGTCGAGGACGCCCTCTCGCGCATGACCCTCGACGAGAAGATCGCTGTCATCCATGCACAGAGCAAGTTCTCGTCGCCTGGCGTGAAACGTCTGGGAATGCCCGACTTCTGGACCGATGACGGGCCTCACGGTGTGCGACCCGACGTCCTCTGGGACGAGTGGGAACAAGCCGGACAGACCAACGACTCGTGTGTGGCATTTCCTGCTCTCACCTGCCTGGCCGCTTCCTGGAACCCCATCCTGGCAGAGCTCTATGGCCGCAGCCTGGGCGAGGAAGCCCGTTACCGCGGCAAGGACATGATTCTGGGGCCTGGCGTGAACATCAACCGCACGCCCCTCAACGGACGCAACTTTGAGTACATGGGCGAAGACCCCCTGCTGGCATCACGCATGGTGGTGCCCTACATCCAGGGTCTCCAAAGCACGGGCACTGCGGCTTGTGTCAAGCACTTCTGCCTGAACAATGACGAGGAATACCGGCATCAGGTCAACGTCATTGTCAGCGACCGTGCGCTGCGCGAGATTTACCTGCCCGCCTTCGAGGCCGCTGTCAAGGAGGGCCACACTTGGGGCATCATGGGATCATACAACTCCTATCGCGACCAGCATTGCTGTCATAACGAGTACACGCTGGACCAGATTCTGAAAGGTGACTGGCAGTACGACGGCGTGGTGGTCAGTGACTGGGGCGGTGCGCATGACACCGAGCAGGCCGTCCTTAACGGGCTGGACATGGAGTTCGGCAGCTGGACCGACGGCCTGGCATGGGGAGCAAGCAACGCCTATGACGCATACTATCTGGCGCTTCCTTACAAGAAACTCATTCAGCAGGGCAAGTTCACCACGCGCGAACTCGACGACAAGGTGCGCCGTGTGCTCCGCCTGTTCTTCCGCACCACGATGAGCAATAAGCGGGCCCGCGGCTTCCTGTGCAGCGAGGCCCACTATGACGCGGCGCTCAAGATCGCTCAGGATGGCATCGTGCTGTTGCAGAACAAGCGCAATATCCTGCCCATCGACGTGAACAGCAAGGGACGCATCCTGGTGGTCGGTGAGAACGCCATCAAGATGATGACTGTGGGCGGCGGCAGCAGCTCACTCAAGGCCCAGCACGAGGTACTGCCTCTGGACGGCCTCAAGCATCGTCTGGCAGGGACCGGCATCGAGGTGGACTACGCCCGCGGATATGTGGGCGACACCACGGGCAACTACAATGGCGTGACCACGGGGCAGTCGCTCGCCGACAAGCGTCCGGCCAGCGAACTCATCGCCGAGGCCGTCGACAAGGCTAAGGGGGCCGACTATGTCATCATCTTTGGCGGCCTGAACAAGAGCGACTATCAGGATGCCGAGGGACATGACCGCAAGCACATGGACATGCCCTACGGCCAGGATCAGCTCGTCGAGGCACTGGTGCGCGTGAACAAGAACGTTGTTTTTGTCAACATCTCGGGTGATGCCGTCGCCATGCCCTGGCGCGACAAGGTGGCCGCCATCGTCCAGGGATGGTTCATCGGCAGCGAGGCGGGCACCGCTTTTGCCAGCATTCTCGTTGGCGATGCCAACCCCTCGGGCAAACTGCCGTTCACATGGCCCGTGAGCCTCAACGATGTGGGCGCTCACGCATTGGGAAGCTATCCCGGCACATGGCGCGAGGACCACAAGACCATCGACGAGGAGTATAAGGAAGGAATCTACGTGGGCTACCGCTGGGCCGACAAGCAGAAGAAGAAACCGATGTTTGCCTTCGGTCACGGACTGAGCTACACGACCTTTGCCGTGAGCAACCTGCGACTCGACAATCGCGAGGTGGCTGCCGATGGCACCGTCAGTGCCACCGTGACGGTCAAGAACACCGGCAACAGGGCCGGTGCCGAGGTCATCCAGCTCTACGTCAGCGACCAGAGCGGTAATGTCGATATGCCCGTCAAGGAGCTGCGCGGCTTCCAGAAGGTGGCCCTTCAGCCCGGCGAGAGCCGCGACATCACCTTTACCATCGGCGGCCGTGCATTCCAGTACTGGAACGAGGCCACTGGTGGCTGGACAACCTCGCTAGGCAAGCGCACGATGCTCGTGGGCACCGCCAGCGACAACCTGCCCCTCAAGGCCACTTTCACTGTCCGCTGATTGTCTCATCCCTCTCTACTCAAACCTTTTCCGTCCTGGCAGCCGACCTGTCAGGACGGTTTTTCTTCAAGTTTCATCGCAACAGCGCACCATTTGCCGAAGAATTATTGTATTTTTGCGTGAAATATCTGATTTGGCAATGAATAGACGTCTCTCTTATCACATTTTCCTGATTCTCTGTCTGGCTATTTCGCTCCATGCCCGACCAAACGATAGCGAGCGGCCCGTGCGCATCGGCATCGCCTGGCAACAGTCGGCCGACAATTTCGCGCGAGCCATCCAGGCCATTAAAGCCGCTGGCGGGGAACCTGTCATCCTGCCCCAAATGCGGCCTGCTGGCTTTGACTACGACGGCACGGAGCTGCAACCACGATACATGGACCAAAACGGCATTCTGCTCCAGCAGTATGCCGACATCGTCAAGCGCGACACCTATCACGGATGCGGCATTGAGCGGGTGATGCGCGACATCTGCGCGGTCGTGTTCCTGGGCGGTGGCGATATCAGCCCCACCCTGCTGGCCACGCCGCAGCCATGGCATGGCATCGAGGCCGAACGCAACTACCAGACCACGCGCGATGTGTCAGAATACTTGACAATGACCTTCTGCCTGGATCATGACATTCCCATTCTGGGCCTGTGCCGTGGCATGCAGATGCTGGGTGTCGTGTCAGGGGCGTCGATGATTCAGGACTTAGGCGCGTATTACGACAGCCTGGGCAAGCACGACCGCTACCTGCACCGCGCCCAGCGCGATGTGAGCGGCAACCGTTCTTACACACCCCATGATGTCACGGTCACCGACACCACATCCATCCTCTACTCCATTACCCGCACAACCGCTATCAGCGGTGTGCCCTCATGGCACCATCAGGCCGTGAGCGACCTGGCCGGCACACCACTGAAGGTCACCGCCGTGACCACCGACGACGGCATCAGCGTCATCGAGGCTATCGAGCGCACCGACCAGCGTTTTGCCCTGGGAGTGCAATACCATCCCGAGGAGGCCGTGAAAAAGCACCTCAACGGAGCTGACGATGCCCTGCGGTTCATGCCGCTTGACGATGGTCTGGCCTATTTCCGCGCCCTGATACAGGCGGCCTCGGCGGCACGTGATAACAAGGCCTACACGATTTCCGACACCACTGTCAACGGCAAGACAGCCGAACAGTGCTACATGTTCTTTGCCGTCCTGGGCAAGGCCGAGCAGGGCACACCCGAGGGAGCCGCCGCCGAGATATCATTGCTGCTCAACCTGTTTGAGCACCGACATCCCGATGCAGCCAATCCCAGCATCCAGGAGATTGCACAGTGGGCCACCGACTGCGGATGGTTTGCCCACGCCAGCCGTCGATGGCAGACGACCGCCGGCCCCGAGTACCTGGACGCCTGCCGACAAGTGCTGGAGGGCAAGCGGGCGCTGCCATCGTTCATCCTAGAGCACGACTGCCGTGAGGATCTCGCCTACATCGAGAACGACGGCGTGCGCTACAGCCCCTATGAGAACGACAAATACATCTCCGGTGTGACTGTGTGCTATCAGGCTCCCGTACACGAACACAACGGCCGCCGCTTTGGCTTCAAGAGACCATCGCACTGGGTCTTCTACAGTTTTCCCACATCGAGTAGCGACCCGTTTGGCTACTTGTGTCCCAAGGGGTGCGAGCACCACAATGTCACCCAGTCCGAAGACATTGTGAGATAAAGAGATATCGGGATAGTTTTGATAATCTTTTTTTTCCTCAAAACCATCCCATCTAGCATATTTTCCACCGATTTACACATATTAATTTGCGGAAAAAGTGTAATTTTGTATTTTGTGCTTTCCTGCTTTTTTTGGGGGGAAGCCCAACTTTTTAAAACGATTATTATCATGCATTACTACATCGGTCATTTACGGCAATGGTTCCTGCTGCTTACCGCGCTCCTGCCATCACTATGGGCCACAGCGCAGTTTGCCAGCGACTCTACTGCCCAGGTGCAGAATGAGCTGACAGTGGATATGCAGTTCTATGCCCGTGGGGAGTCGCGCTATGGCGGCATCCCAGCCAGCGAGGACGAGGACAGCGAGAGCCAAAGCGTCGGCAAGTCTAACTTCATTCAAGGCCGCGTCCGTCTTCCCATCAATTACAAGCGCGACTGGCTCGAGGCGCGCGTTACCCCCCAGCACTCGGGTGTGTGGGGACAGGAAGGCAAGGGTAGTTTCAACCTGTATGAGTCCTGGGCCAAGCTCACGGCCCGTTGCGGCCTGTTTGCCCAGGTGGGAAGGGTGGCACTCAGCTATGACGATGAGCGTATCATCGGTTCCGATAACTGGGCGATGGCCTCGCAGTCACACGACGTGTTGCGGCTAGGATATGAGGGCCACGGCCACAAGGCGCACGCCATCCTCGCCTACAACCAGAATGCTAAGGTGCTGGGCACCAGCAGCTCCTATTATGTGAACGGCGCTCAGCCCTACAAGACGATGCAGGTGCTCTGGTACCACTACGACCTGCCCCGACTGCCGCTGGGGGCCTCGTTACTGTTTATGAACATCGGCATGCAGAACAGCGACAACGCCAGCACCGTGGGCACCAAGTTCCAGCAGCTCCTCGGTAGCCACCTCAAGTTTGCCCCGCCCCACTGGCGGGCCGAGGCGTCCTACTACCACCAGCTGGGCCAGAACGAAGACGGCATGAGGATCAATGCCTGGATGGCCAGTGCCAAGGTGTCGTTCAGCCCCGCCAATTACGGATTCACCCTCGGCTATGACTACATGAGCGGAGACAAGTACTTTGCAGTGCCGCCCCAAGGGTCCATCGGCATGGCCCGCCATGAGGTAATCAGGGGATTCAGCACGGTCTATGGATCTCACCACAAGTTCTACGGGGCTATGGACTTCTTCTATGTCACCACCTACGTCAATGGCTTCACGCCAGGCTTACAGAAGGCCTACCTGCAGGCATTCTACAAGCCCATACCCAACCTGAGCCTGAATGCCGGCTACCACTATCTGGCCACAGCGACCAAGCTCGAGGACATCGACCGCCCGCTGGGCAATGAGTTTGAAATTCAAGCGTCTTACAGCATATCCCGTGACGTCACCGTCTCAATCGGCGGCTCGCTGATGAAGGGCACCGAGACGATGGAGAAGCTCAAGCGCTCCAACAATAACAACATGCTGCGCTGGGGATGGCTGTCACTGAGCGTCAACCCCCGCATCTTCTCATTTAGGTTTTAGGCTTTAGCGCCCTAAATGAGACCAACTCCAAGCTTCTAACTCCTAACTCCAAACTTCAATGAAACAGTCAACTCCCTTAACCAAATCACAGTATGGAATCTATGTGGAATGTGCTAGCCACACCGGCGAACCGTTTTATAACCTTCCCTACATCTATGAGTTGGACCCCTCGCTTGACGGTGGGCGCCTGCTAGATGCTATCGAAACCGCCTTCAAGGCCCACCCCACCCTCTTTACCCGCATCGAGGTCGACGAGGACGGAGAGCCCAGGCAGACCATCGAAATGGCTAACGAGCCCTGGTCGCTAAGCATAAGGCCCATCCAGGACATCGATCAAGAGAAGGCACGCCTGGTAACCCCCTTTGACCTGCAGGGCGGACGCCTATTCCACGTGGAGCTCATGCAATCCAGCGAGCACTACTACCTGTTCCTGGACTACCACCATATCATCGTGGACGGCACATCGATGCAAATCATGCTTCAGGACATCGACAAGGCCTACCATGGCCAACCTATTGCCCCCGAAGAGATGACCCTCATGCAGGTGGCCGAGGCCGAGGCACAGCTGCGCCAGACACCCGCCATGGACGAAGCCCGGCAATGGTATGCCCAGAACTTTGACTGCGGTGACACATTCACCCAGCTGTTGCCCGACCTCGAAGAACCGACCCGTCGCGAGGATAGCATGCTGCGCACCCTGGACATCGACACCACGATGGTCGAGCGCTACTGTGCCGACAACGGCATCTACAAGTCCACCCTGTTCACGACAGCCTACTCCTTCGTGCTGGCCAAGTTCAACAACGAACAGGAGTCGTTGTTCACCACGGTGTACAACGGCCGCAACGACAAGCGCTACCTGCACTCGGTGGGCATGACGGTGCAAACGGTTCCCGTCTATGCCAAGTTCACCGCCGACACCACGGTGCTGGAATTGCTCCTGCAAGGCCAGGCACAGATGAGCGGATGCCGTAAGCACCACATCTACTCCTACAGCGACGTGATTACCGACCTGAACTTACAGAGCAACTCGATGTTTGCTTGGCACGGCATGCTCTTTGACAATGAGACGATGGGCGACAAGCCCATGAGAACCATCCGCATCGGCAACAGCACCCTCGAGGCGTCGCTCTACTTGAAGATGTTTATCATGGATGGCAAGTATCAGGTCAAGGCCGAGTACAATGCCAACGAGTATTCCCATGAGCTCATCAGCCAGCTGCTCGAGAGCTACGAGGCCGTGGTGAAGGGATTCCTCTCGGTAGAGCGCCTGAGCGATATCAGCATCGCCTCGGGCCAGCAGATCGAATTGCTCGACGGCTTCAACAACACCGATGTTGACTATGACGACAGCCAGACCATCGTATCGCTGTTCAACACCCAAGCCCAGAAGACCCCCGACAAGGTGGCCGTGGTCTATCAGGACAAGCGCTTCACCTATCGCCAGGTGGCCGAGACCAGCGACCGCATCGCCGCTCGTATCGCCACGATGGGTCTGGGAGCCGAAGATGTCGTGTCGGTGCTGATTCCGCGCTGTGAGTGGATGGCTATCGCGTCACTGGGTGTGCTCAAGGCCGGATGTGCCTACCAGCCCCTGGATCCCAGCTACCCCAAGGAGCGCCTCAACTTCATGATGCAGGACGCCAGCGCCAAGCTACTGATTGCCGATGAGGAGTTGCGGTCTCTGGTCGACGAATATCAGGGCGACGTGCTGCTGACCCGCGACATCGCCACCCTGCCAAGCCAGGCGGCTCCCGATATCGACATCAAGCCCGATCAGTTGTTCATCATGCTCTATACCTCGGGATCGACCGGCATCCCCAAGGGATGCCAGCTGACCCACGCCAACCTGGTGGCCTTCTGCCACTGGTATCAGCGGTACTACGACCTGCAGCCCGAGCACAACGTGGCGGCTTATGCCAGCTACGGATTTGACGCCTGCATGATGGATATGTACCCCGCCCTCACCCACGGAGCGACACTGCATATCATTCCCGAAGAGCTGAGGCTCGACTTGATCAGCCTGAATGACTACTTTGAGCAAAACCACATCACCCACTCGTTCATGACCACCCAGGTGGGATACCAGTTTGCCACCAGCATCGACAACCACTCGCTGCTCTACCTCTCGACAGGAGGCGAGAAGCTGGCCTCGCTCACACCGCCTCAAGGCCTGAAGTTCTACAACGTGTATGGCCCCACAGAGTGCACCATCTTCACCACCACCTATCTTGTGGACAAGAAGATGAAGGAGATACCCATCGGCAAGCCGCTGGACAACATGCGGCTCTATATCGTCGATGCCCATGGGCACCGGTTGCCCGTCGGCGCGGCAGGTGAGCTGTGGGTAGCTGGCCCACAGGTGAGCCGCGGCTACCTGAACCGGCCCGAAAAGACGGCCGAGGTCTACATCTCTAACCCCTTTACTACCGACAGCAAGTATGCGCGCGTCTACCGCACAGGCGACATCGTGCGTTACCTGCCATCAGGCGACATCCAGTTTGTGGGACGCCGCGACGGCCAAGTCAAGATACGCGGATTCCGCATCGAGCTCAAGGAGGTGGAGAGCATCATCCGCGAGTTCCCGGGCATCAAGGACGCCACGGTGCAAGCATTTGACGAGGATGGCGGCGGCAAGTTCATTGCAGCCTATATCGTCAGTGAAGAGACCATCGACATCGATGCCCTGAACAACTTCATCCTGGACGAGAAACCGCCCTACATGGTTCCAGCCGTGACCATGCAGATCGATGCCATACCCCTGAACCAGAACCAGAAAGTGAACAAGCGTGCCCTGCCCAAGCCCGAGAAGAAGGCCGCTGCCGCCATCGAGGAGAGCAACGTGCCCATGAACGTGCTGGAGCAGCAACTCCACGACATCATTGCCGAGGTGGTGGGTAATACCGACTTTGGCGTGACAACGATTCTGGGATACGCAGGATTGACGTCGATCTCGGCCATTAAGCTAGCAGTGAAGGTGAACAAGCGCTTTGGCATCATCCTGGACTCCAAGTCGCTGGTAAAGAGCGGCACCCTGCAGAGCATCGAGAACGAGATCCTGACCCAGATGATGGCTGGAAATGCGCCTGTAGCCGAACACGAGCAAGCCACTCGCGAGACAAGGGACAGCGTGCCGCTGTCCTACGCCCAGACGGGTGTCTACTTCGACTGCCTGAAGAATCCGGCATCCACCATCTATAACATCCCCTACCTGCTGACCTATCCTGAAGGCACCGATGCCAACGGGCTCGCCAATGCCGTCAAGCTCGTCATCGAGGCCCATCCCGAGTTGAGCGTCCACTTCACGACCGAGGGCGACACCATTGTCCAGACGACCAATGACAGCGTTCCTGTCGAGATTGCCATCACCGAGATGAGCGAGGAGCAACTGGCAGAGCACAAGAACGAGTTTGTGCGGCCCTTCAATTTGCAGAAGGCTCCGCTCTACCGTGCCGAGGTTGTCAAGACCCCGAGCAGCGTTTATCTGTTGCTGGATGTCCACCACCTCGTGTTTGACGGCGGTTCGGCCGATCTGCTCATCCGACAGATCAATGCCGCTCTTGAGGGCAAGCCCGTGGAAAAAGAGACTTATAGCTACCTGGACTTTGTCACCGACCAGCAAGAGGCAGAGCAGAGTGATAGTTTCAAGGCCTCACAGCAGTTCTTTGCCGAGAAGCTGCAGACCTGCGAGGGTGCCAGCGAGATTCCCGCCGACCTGCCCAAGACCGACGAACAGGGCTGGATCGGCGAGGCTGTTTGTCCTGCCGACCTGGACAAGGCAACGGCCTTCTGCCGCCAGCAGGAAATCACGCCGGCTCACTTGTTCCTGGCAGCGACAGCCTATGTCGTGTCGCGATACACCAACAACCGCGAAGTCTATCTGTGCACCGTCAGCAGTGGCCGCAGCAACCTCAAGATTGCCGACACGGTGGGCATGTTTGTCAACACGCTCGCACTGGGCTTGAACATCGGTGATGTGACGGTGGGCGACTTCTTGAAGCAAACGAGCGACTCCTTTGACCAGACATTGCGCCATGAGGACTACCCGTTTGCCCGCATTGCCACCGACTATAATTTCCGTCCCGCCATCGCCTACGCCTACCAGGTGGGTGTCCTCTCGCAATATACCGTCAATGAGCAACCCGTGGGACAGGAACTGCTCGAGCTCAACGTGCCCAAGTTCAAGATCAACATCAAGATCGAGAGCCGCGGCGTGGTCGTGCAATATGACGACTCAATCTACAGTGAGCGCGTGGGCCGAGGCTTGGCCGAGAGCATCGTCGCCGTCGCCAATAGGATGATGGAGCTGCCACAAGGCCACCTGCGCCAGTTGTCCATCGTGAGCGCGGGCCAGGACGAGGAATTGAGCCACGTGCGCCAGGTCGAGATAGAGGACAAGGGGGAAGCCCCGTTCACGTTCTTCCACGAGTGCCTGGGCCACTACGCCCAGACGCAACCCGACCATGAGGCCCTGGTAGCCACCGATGCCACATTCACCTACAGGGAAATGGATGCTGTCACCACCCGCATCGCCGCTGCCCTGCAGCATCGCGGTGTGGAGGCACGCGACCGAGTGGCCCTGCTGCTGCCGCGCACTAGCCGCTTGATTCTAGCGCTGTTTGGCGTGCTCAAGGCCGGAGCTGCCTACATTCCCTGTGATCCCGAATATCCCGCCGACCGCGTGAAACTCATCCTCGAGGACAGCGAGGCCCGCTATATCATCACCACCGCCGACCGCATGGACTCTGTGCCCGCAGGCAAGGCCATCAACGTCGAGGACCTGATTGCCGACGACTGCAAGTACCACACTCCCGCCATCACTCCCGATGACCTGGCTTACCTCATCTACACCAGTGGCTCGACAGGACGTCCCAAGGGTGTGATGCTGCATCACCGCGGCATCTGCAACTACCTCTATGGCCATCCCGCTAACGTGTTTGCCCACGGTGTGCTGACCGATGCCACCCGCATCCTGAGCGTGACGACCATCTCGTTTGACGCCGCCCTGCAGGACATCGGCACCGCCTTCTTCAACGGCAAGACACTCATTGTCGCCACCGAGGAACAGGCCAACAACCCGATTGACCTGGCACGGCTCATCAGCGAGCAGCGCATCGACATGGTGTCGGGTACGCCCTCGCGCTGGCAGACGTGGTTGACGAGTGAGGACTTTGGCAAGGCCATCAGCAAGATAAAAATCTGCCGTGCCGGTGGTGAGAAGTTCTCCGACCAGCTGCTGACGCTCATGCGTTCGGTTACCCAGGCCCGCATCTTCAACTGCTACGGACCCACCGAGACCACCGTGGCCTCGAACAACAAGGAGTTGACCCATGCCGATGTCGTGACCGTGGGCAAACCGCAGTTGAACGTCAAGGAGTTTATCGTCGATGCCGACGGCAACGAGTTGCCCGTGGGTGTTGTGGGTGAGCTCTACATCGGCGGTCGTGGCGTGGCCCATGGCTACAACAACCTGGACAAGATGACTCGCGAACGCTTCATCGACTACCACGGTGAGCGCATCTACAAGTCGGGCGATTATGCCAAGTGGCTGCCCGATGGCGATGTCGTCATCCTGGGACGTACCGACCACCAGATCAAGCTGCGCGGACTGCGCATCGAGCTCGGAGAGATCGAGAACGTGATGCTCAGGGTCGAGGGCATGAAGAAGGTCGTCATCATGATCCGCAAACTGGGCGGCAAGGAGCATCTGTGTGCCTACTACACCGCTGACCGCGAGATCGCGCCCGATGCCCTGAAGGCCGAAATCTCCAAGAGCCTAACCCAATACATGGTGCCCACGGCCTACCTGCAGTTGCCCGAAATGCCCATGACACCTAACGGCAAGACCGACGTCAAGGCGCTGCCCGAGCCCGTGCTGGCCATCAGCTCGGCCTACGAGGCACCGGCCAATGACACGGAACGCGCATTCTGCGATATCTTTGCCGACATCCTCCAGATGGACAAGGTGGGCGCTACGGACAACTTCTTTGAGCTCGGCGGTACGTCACTCGTGGTGACCCGCGTCATCATCGAGGCCGACAAGGCGGGCATGCACGTGGCCTATGGCGACGTCTTTGCCAACCCCACGCCTCGCCAACTGGCACACCTGGTGACCGGCGAGAGCGAGGATTCAAGCGACGAGACGGTTACGCACTTTGACTACACGCCCATCGACAACCTGCTGCAGGGTAACACTCTGGCGGCATTCCGCCGCGGTGAGTGCCAGCAGTTGGGCAGCGTGCTGCTCACGGGAGCCACGGGTTACCTGGGTATCCACATCCTGCGTGACCTCATCGACAGCGATGCCCGCGAGATCCACTGTCTGGTGCGCGGCAAGACACTCGAGGCTGCTGAGCGCCGCTTGAAGTCGCTCCTGTTCTACTACTTTGACAACACGTTTGCCGACCTGTTCGGCACGCGCCTACACATCGTGCTGGGCGACGTGACGAGCGACTTCGACGAGAACTTGCACGTCGACACCATCTTCAACTGCGCAGCCATCGTGAAGCACTTCAGCGAGGGAACCGAGATCGAGGATGTGAACATCGGCGGTGCTCAACGCTGCGTGGACTATTGCGTCAAGACGGGCGCCAAGCTCGTCCACATCTCCACAGCCAGCACCCGTGGCCTGTGGGCCGGTGAGGTCAAGAGCGACATCTTCACCGAGCAACGCCTGTTCATGGGCCAGTTCCTGGGCAACAAGTACATCTACTCCAAGTTCATGGCCGAGCGTCTCATCCTCGATGCCGTCGCCCGTCATGGCTTGAGTGCCAAGATCATGCGTGTTGGTAACCTGGCGGCCCGCTCAACCGATGGTGAGTTCCAGGCTAACTTCCAGACCAACTCGTTCATGGGTCGCATCAAGGTTTATAACATGCTGGGCGCTTGTCCTCACTCGATGCGCAACAAGCAGGTGGAATTCTCGCCCATCAACGAGGTGGCCCACGCCATCGTGCTGCTGGCTAACACGCCACGCGAGTGCTGCGTGTTCCACCCCTACAACATCCATGGCCAGTTCCTAGGCGACGTGCTCATGGGGCTTTCCAAGGTGGGGAGCGGAGTGAAGTTTGTCGAGCCCGACGAATTCCAGCAGATCATGGATGCCGCCAAAGACGATCCCGAGAAGGCCCGCACCATGTCGAGCCTGCTGGCTTACCAGGATATGGCCCATGGCCAGAAAACCACCGACGTCAAGCGCGAGAACGACTATACCACCCAGGTGCTCTACCGCTTGGGCTTCTCCTGGTCGCCCACGTCGTGGGACTATGTGGAGCGCATGCTCACGGCAATCGGTTCACTCGGTTTCTTTGATATGCTATAAGAAATGGATAAGCGACTGCAAGACGGTGACGTCACCGCTCAATTCTACCGGTACCTGTCTGCTTATATCCTGGTGGCCCTCTCGGGCTGCCTGGGCAACGTGGTCGACGGTATCATCGTGGGCAACCTCATCAGCAGCGATGGTGTGAGCGCCATCAACCTGTCCAAGCCCATCAACCAGTTCATCTTCACCCTGCACCTGCTCATCAATGCGGGTGCAGGAATGCTGGTGGCCTATGCGCTGGGTAAGAAACAGATTGATGAGGCCCGACGATTCTTCTCGCGTGCCCTGACCCTGAGCATGGGTCTAGGCATCGTTTTGGCCATCGCCGGCGGCCTGCTATTTCCCGGGCAGATGGCCCGCATGCTGTGCAAGAACGACCAGCTGCTGCCGCTGGCACGCGACTACATGCAGGTGCTGCTGCTGGGTAACCCGGCCTTTATCCTCATGTGGGGACTGTCCACCATGGTAGGCGTGGATGGCAGCCCGCGACTGGTGTCGCTGGCCGTCATCATCGACAACGCACTCAATCTGCTGCTCGATATCGTGTTCATCCAGGTGTTTGACTGGGGCATAGCGGGCTCCTCGGCAGCGACCGTGGTGGGTCATCTCGCGGGTATCGCCATCCTGCTCAGCCACTGGCTCAAGCCCGAGAACCGCCGCCTCAAGCTCACCTTTGCTTCCGATGGATTGATGCCATCGTGGCGGCGCATCATCTCACAGGGAGCCCCGCTGGCGGTGGCCTCGATCTGCTTGACGCTATTGCTGTACAGTGCCAACTCCATCATCCTATCGACCACCGGGCGCACGGGCATCTTTGTGTTTGCCCTGTGCATGAACCTGTTACAGGTCTATAACCTGTTCATCTCGGGCACCTGCCAGACGTTGCAGTCCTTGGGTGCCATCCAGGTGGGCAAAGGTCACAATGAGGGCATCCGCTCGGTCATCAAGCGGGCATTCCGCTTCATCACCACGTCGATGGTCATCACCTGCCTGCTGGTGTGTGTATTCCCCGAGAGCATCGCACGGCTATTTGGTTGTGACGATCCCGCTACGCTGGTACAAAGCCGTCACGTGCTACGCGTGTTTGCATTGAGTTTCATCCCCTTCAGCTACATCTACGTACTGATGATTGTCTACAAGCTCTACAGCCACCACCGCATGGCGCTGTTCATCTCGTTCGCCCTGTCACTCACGGTCATTCCCGTGCTGTGGATCATGGCCCGCACGATGCCACAGTACATCTGGTACAGCTACCTCATTGCCTACATCATCGAGGGCATAGCCATCATGGCTTTGCACAAGGGACGCCGCATCCAGTTCGAGCTCCCAACAAAGCTCTGATGCCCAAGAAAGACCTAGAGACGAATGCCTAAAGTCTACATCGACGAGCATATCAGTGATTTAGATTTGCCGCTGGCGCTGCAACAAGTCAGCCCGCAGCGGCGTGCCCATGCCCTGCGCTACCGCACCGAGAGCGACCAGCGCCAGTGCCTGGCGGCCTACAAGCTCTTGCAGCACGCTTTGAGTCAAGAATTTGGCATCAGCGATGAGTTACCACAGTTTGAATATGCCCCGTCAGGCAAGCCCCGCCTGCAGGGGCATCCCGATATTCACTTCAGCCTGAGCCACTGCCGCGAGGCGGTGGCCTGTGCTGTTGATTGTAGAGCCGTGGGCATCGACATCGAGACCCTGGACCACTACAGCCCTGAGGTCGCCGCCCGCGTGATGAGCGAGAAGGAGATGCACCAGATTCTCACGTCGCCCCACCCCGCCGTGGCATTTACCCGCCTGTGGACCATGAAGGAGAGCCTCTACAAGCTCACGGGCAACGACAACAACGGCGACATTGCCCACATGCTCACAGACGGCCTTCCCGTGGCCTTTGAGACGACCGTCCACCCGAGCTACGTCTGCACCGTCTGCCACCGCATCTAGAGAACGACAGCACACAAAACGACCTCACGCTAATCTGTGTGAGCTAGCACTTTATCAACGCAAATGCAATAATTTGGGGGCTGGAGACGTTATTGATGATACAGATGAGACGCTTGCTGCACATAGTTGCCGTGCTGGCTGGACTTGTGGCGATTGCCGCAGGCGGTGGCTGCACGCCGCGCTACGACGGCCGCCTGATGGCCGCCGACAGCCTGATGCGCGACAACCCGGACAGTGCCCTGGCCATCGTCAGCGACGTGGACCGCGCCGCCCTGGCCACCGAGGGCGACCGCGCCTACCGCGACCTGCTGCTCACCCAGGCCCGCTACCGCTGCTACATCACCGCCACCAGCGACAGCGACATCAACCGCGCCCTGCACTACTACCGCCACCACCAGGGCGAGCGCGAGAAGCTCACCCGGGCCTTCATCTACAAGGGCGCCGTCATGGAGGAACTCGGACACCCCGACTCCGCCATGCACTACTACATGGATGCCGAGACGGCCGCAGACCCCACCGACTACTTCAACCTCGGATACGCCAAGATGCGCATGGGCGCACTGTATTGTGACCATTATGCCTATGACGGCATGGGGATTCACAAATATGAGAATGCTCTTGATATCTTCAAACAATCAAACGAAATCCAATTCCAACGCAAATGCCTTAACAATTTAGGCTGCCTGTATCGCGAGAGCAATCCTCAGAAAGCCGAGACCTTACTTAATGAAGCTCTATCCATTTCACAACAACAACATGACACTGCAGGTATTATTGACGACCTGCACGCACTGAGTGTGCTCTATTATTATCAGTGCGAATACGAACATGCACGGCTTATGATTCTGCGAACACGCGAATATGGCTTGCCCGTGGACGTTTCCTTCTGCTCCAGTGCGGCCAATGTTTATGCCATGCTGGGTATGCCCGACAGTGCAACATTCTTTCTCGACAGGGCTAAGCAGGCCAATCCTGTATTTACAGATGAGGAACGCGGGTATTTTCTGGAAAGCCTCAGCAATATCGCCTTTGCCCGCAACGACATGGAGCGCCAACGGTATTACGAGAACCAGAGTAACAAAGTGCTGGATTCACTGCAGCAACATTCCCCTAAAGTGACAATTTCAAACGCAGAGATAGAACACAATGCCAAAATTCAGCGTGATCACCGAAAAAAGAACAAGAGCAGGGATTGGCAGATCTTTATTTCAGCGGCCGCCTTGATTATCATTGCTGTCATTACTCTTATCAGATATAAACACAGGCAGAATGACTATAAACAGATAATCAAAGAACTAAAAATGAAATACCAGCAGCAACTGATGGTGTTGAGCCGACTCAAGGGCAACATCGACAAACTGCAGATCAATGATTATCATACGAAAGAGTTTGTAAACAATCAGCTGAGCATGCTTCAGGACATTACCATCGCTTGCTACCAGGAACCACAGTCAGCGCTAGGCCGTAAAGTCAAGAAGATTTTGCAGTACAATGAGCGCAATCACGATGAGTGGACGGCGCTATACGGATACATCGACGCTCGGTATAACCAGATCATGACAATAACTCGACAACAGTATCCCCAACTCAATGATAAGGACCTGCTCTTGATTGCATTGACTTGCTTGGATTTCTCATACATCCAGATGGCCATCATTCTTGGATACACAAACCACACCAGCATTGCCCCTGTTAAGAAGCGGCTGGCAGAAAAAATGGGAATCGACTGCTCTCTCAACGAATACACCGCCAGTTTCGGACACTCTTAAAAAATCCTTAAAATTCTTTCAGCACAGCCATTTATTGGGCCTATTTTTTGTCAAATGGGGCCATGTATTATTTTTTTATTTTCAACAGCCTGTAAATCAAATAGATATAACAAAAATGTATTACGGAAAAAATTTGGAGAATAATCTGCTTATTGTCTAACTTTGCACTAATCAACCACAGATTATGAACTCAAATAAACTTCTTATGAAAAATCTAGTACTTACTATGATCATTGCAACCATCTCCCTGATGGCCTTTGGCAGAGGACACTCAATCCAAATTCACAAAAAGGGAGCAACAGGCACCCACAACGAGTACTATGACCCTGCCGACAAGCCTGAGGTGTATTATGACCCGGACTATCAGCAGATTGCCATCTATGCCGACGGCTTTGCCAGCTACTACGACGTGGACATCGTGTCCGTGTCCACACTGCAGATCGAGTTGACCACCCAGGTCAGCGGATACGGAGACACCATCGACATCAGCTCACTGCCATGCGACAACTACCGCATCGTCATCACCTCGTCATATAATAATGTGTACGAGGGCCTGTTCACCAACTACTGAGGGGCACCAAAATGACCATGCCGACATCTGTTGACATGCCTGCGGATTTTTTCGGATTTTTATTCTGAAAAGAATAGCACTTAGACGATTTCATCGACAAAAGTGGTTATAATATTTTATATTGTCTGTATATTTTTAAAACTTTAAATTTTGAACATTATGAAAAAATTCAACATTCTGGCAGTATTATTCTGCCTGCTGGCCGGTGCCAGCCCCGTGAGCGCTCAGCTCATCATCAAGAACAACGGCCATGCCGAGATTGGTGCGGTTTATCCTGCATGTTTTTAGGAATTTCACTTTGATTTTCAATAAAGTTGATTATATTTGCACAATAAACTATAAATCAATACTATTATGAAACGGATTTTCTTTATTCTAGTGTTGGCCCTACTGGGCATGACTCAGTCAATGGCCCAGGAGTACGAGTACGTCCCATTCGTGCGTGAAGGCGTCAAGTGGATTTGTGACGACCCTCATTTAGTTAATGATAATCCTTATTTGGGATTTTTGAAAACTGAACACAATTATTTCACATTGGAGCTATCGGGCGACTCTGTGATTGATGGAAAAAGCTATATAGCCATGCACAAGTATAGCGGCGAAGCCATCGATGTGATGAACGACACGATACCCGTTTTCCTGCGTGAGGAGAACAAAGTGGTGTACGGTATTGTGCCTGACGGCAAAACGTACACCGAGTGCCCGGTGGGCATGAATTGGTGGCCAGAGGCACAGCAGGAAATCCGTGAAGGCAAGGAGTTTGTCCTGTATGACTTCAACGACCCCATTAATTTCATCAAGGACAATATTAGGTATCCGGTTCAGGGCAGTCCTGATGGATTCTATGTTCACAGTGTGCTTCAGGATAAGATAACGGTAGCCGGGAAGAAAGTGAACCGCTATATTTTTGACTCATGCTGCATTATCGAAGGTATCGGTTTTGACGGTATGAGCCAGGGATATCCTTTATCTGCTTTTCATAACATGCTTTGTCATGTCATTGAGAATGGCGATACCATTTATACCTCCAAGAGTTTGGAGATCACACCCCAGTCTGTTGATGACGAGGAATTACCTATTCCTCGACAGGGTGTTCAATGGGTAAATGAAAGGGTAACCGTCGAGAACGGTGACACCTCCTGTTATTACTACAAATATGAGTTCCGAGGATGTGACTCGCAGGGGTTTGCTTACTGCTATTCCTATACGGGTGAGACCTTCGACAACTCCGATGCAGTACAACTTGTGGCGGAGTATCAATGCTGGGATTATGGTCTTGATACAAGCAATGGCATGATACGCTATAATTCACCTTTCAAAAAAGTGGTAAGAGAAGGAAGGGACATGGTCAATTTATATAGCAGTATAGGATTTGATAATTATTGGGAGATGTACAAATTCGACAATTATGTCACTGATATTGACCCTAACTATACACTAAACTGGTACATTTACCGCCAAAAAGAACCGTTCCTGACCCGTGAAAATTTTGTTGAGGTGGAGCCGTTGATTATTGAGGGCATCAAGTGTAAACGCTTTGCCCATCTTGACGAGCAGGGAGACACGTTATTGTACATTGTCCAGGGCATCGGCTTCGACAGCCGCGACATGGGCGACCTGCTCACGCCGTTCACCCGCAAACCCGACCCCAATGCCGACTACCAGGAGTGGTGCGGACTGAGTCATGTGGTCAAGGACGGACAGATCATCTACAAGGGCATGCGCTATCGCGACGGTGCCCATGATGGCATCAACGAGGTGGCTGCTGATGGACGCCGCCTGCAGGACGCGAACTACTACGACCTGATGGGCCGCGCCGTGGGCAAGGAGGTGCCCACCACGCCCGGCATCTACATCCACCAGGGAAAGAAAATCGTCGTCCGCTAACCAACGCGCAACGACGACTGCCAAGAAAAAAATAGTATGCTTACCAGAGAAAAGGCACATTAGAGTCGGCAGCGGCCTGTCCCGTTTCACCACGGGCAGGCCGCTCTCATCTCAGCCCCCCTACCATGCCTCACGCAAAGGCGCAAAGACGCAAAGAAAAAAAACTTAGCGGCTTGGCGACTTGGCGTGAGGCATGTGCCGTCGTGGCATGTGCCGTCGTGGCGTGTGCCGTCGTGGCGTGAGACCTGGGATATCTTAGCGTGTGGGCAAGCGCTTGACGGGGAAGTTGAAGTAGGTGTCGGGGAAGGGTTCATCCTTCAGGGTGAAGTGCCACCACTCGTTGTCCAGCGGCTTGAAGCCGTGACGCAGCATCGCGGTGCGCAGCACCATGCGGTTGTAGAACTGCTCGCTGGTAAATGTGGGAACCGTCTGCTGGAAATCCAGTGTCTCGGGATTGCCGCCACCATAGTCGGGATGACTCTCGATGCCGAACCAGTCGAATGTGCCGCCCATGTCCAGGTCCTTACCCGTCTTCATGTCGACGAGGGTCAGGTCCACCGTCGAGCCACGTGAGTGACCACTCTTCTCGGCGACATATTCGCCATCAAACACCTGCTTCTTGGTCAGCCGCGGATAGAAATAGGCCTTGGATACCGTGTCGGTCTCGTCGAGCGCCCAGCGCAGGAAATGGTCCACGGCGCGCTGCGGACGGTAAGCGTCATAGATCTTCAGCACATAGCCATGACGCTTCAGGTCCAAGCTCACGGCCCTGAGGCTATCAGCAGCCTGACGTGTCATCAGCGCCGTCGGCTCCTCATAGCCGTCGATACGGGCGCCCACAAAGTTGTAGGTGCTGTGATAACGGATCTCCAGTATCGCATCAGGAACCACGTCGGTAATGTTGACAAACTGGCTCGAGTCCATCGTCTTGTCGTTTACCCGCGCTACGTCCTGGGCGCTCTTGCAACCCGTAAGCAGGCCTCCAGCAACAATGACGGCTACCGCCAATAATCTAATATACTTTTTCATATACCTCTTCATAAAATATCAATACCGCCACAAATGTAGTCATTTTCTCCCAACTACAAAAATCCGCCGCCCTTATGCTTCTCCTTGCGCGAATAGGTCTTCTTAGAGCGATGCACACGGTTAGTCGAGTGAAAACCAGGACCCAGCACTTCCTGCTGGCCCTCACGGTTGCCACGGCGCATCGCCTTAATCACATCCTCCAGGCGCGATTTCTCTTGATTATTCTTTTTATTCTTCATTTATATCTTCTCCCTAAAGCCTAAAACCTAAAGCCTAAAACCTTGACAAAGCTCTCGGGCAGGAGGATGTTCTCGTCATCGATGGCATCGGCAAACAGCGGCGCGATTTCCTCGACGGCAAAGCCCGCGATACCGCAACCGATGGGCGTAACGAGAAACTTCAGCTCGCGATGAGCACGTGCAAACGCGATGAATTCGTCCACATAGGGCTTGATCACATCCACGCCACCATGCATCGTGGGGATGGCGTAGCTCTGGCCCTGCAGGCCAACTCCCTGGCCCCAAACGGCGCCAAACCGCTCCATGGCGACACGGGCAGCCCCGCCAGCATGAAATCCACCCAGGTTGCTGCCAAACACAAAGACTTCGTTCTCCTTCAGCCCATTGATCCAAGCCGGTGTAAATTCTCTGTTATACATATCTTCATTTGTTACTGATTAAACATTGGCACTGCAACAACTGTGCCAACTGCCGCCATCTTATCAGGTGACAGCGACAGCTGTTCAGATTTGTTGGAATCCGGGGAAAGCGCTGAAGACGCAAGCGGGGCGGATGCCGTGGTATGGCACCCTCCCCGCTAGTAGTCGGTAGTCGATAGGAATTACTTCTCGAGTTCCTTCTTGATGCGCTCGGTGAGCATGGGAACGATCTTGTGGAGGTCGCCCACGATACCCAGGTCGGCGACACTGAAGATGGGAGCGAACTTATCCTTGTTGATGGCGATGATGAAATCGCTCTCCTCCATACCGGCAAGGTGCTGAA
>CAZVMM010000014.1:0-49689 GCA_964628205.1 uncultured Muribaculaceae bacterium | reverse complement strand
AGTTCGAGGAACAGATCGAGGTGGTGAACCGCACCCTGCAAGAGGTGTGTGATGCGGGCGACAAGGAAATGGTGATGGTGTTCAACAAGATAGACCAATTCTCTTATGTCCCCAAGGACGAGGACGACCTCACGCCGCGCCAGCGCGAGAACATCCCGCTCGAGGAACTGCAGGAGACCTGGATGGCCCGAATGGGCGAGAACTGCGTGTTTATCAGCGCCAAGAAGCAGCTGAACATCGACAGCCTCAAGAAATTGCTCTACAACAAGGCCAAGGCCGTTCACACGGCCAGGTTCCCCTACAATGACTTCCTCTACCAGACCTACGACGACCTCGCCGCCGATTAAAATATGAAAACATGACTGAACTGATCATTGGCTTATTGTTTTTTGGAATAGGTGTCTTGCTTTTCTGCTATTTGGACAAGAAGTCTGATGCGTGGATTGAGTCAGGCAACAGGTATAAACGTGTTTTAGGCTGGTGCCTGCTATTCCTCCTTACGATAGGCCTGCCGCTTTATCTGATTGTTACTCAAGTGCAGTCATGTTCAACCGAGCATAAGTCAAATCAAAGTATAACGAATACATTTTGAGTATAATGGCTAACCCGAAGAATAAACAGGAATTGTTGGCTTCCATGACCGATGGATATGCCAAGTTGTGCGATCAGATCGCAAAAATGAGTGATGAGGAAAAGTTGGCGTCGTTTGACTTCACTGCCGACCCCAAAAAGTGTGGCGTGCGCTGGCAGTACGACCGCTGCCTGCGTGACTTGCTGATCCATCTGCACGAGTGGCAGGTGCTCATGCGCGAGTTTGTGCAGAACATCCGCGAAGGGCATCCCCGCGACTATCTGCCCGATGAATACCGCCGCAACTATCACGAGATGGACAAGATGCTGGTCGAGAAGCACCAAGGGACCCCGCTGGAGCAGGCCAGCCATCTCCTGCAGCAGACCCAAGAGGAGATGCTAAGCCTTGCCGAGAGTTTTAGCGAGGAGGAACTCTTTACCAAGGGCTACTACAAGAACACTTACACGACGACGATGGCGGCCTATTTTGTCAGTGTCACCACCAGCCCTTATGGCCAAGCGGTGAAACTGCTGAAGACCCACCAGAAGAATTGCCGCAAGTGAGTGCGGAT
Organism: uncultured Muribaculaceae bacterium; assembly: GCA_964628205.1. GTDB lineage: Bacteria > Bacteroidota > Bacteroidia > Bacteroidales > Muribaculaceae > Sodaliphilus. The sequence continues at coordinate 48,547 of CAZVMM010000014.1, read as the reverse complement.
GCCCAACTTCTAACTTCTAACTTCTAACAACTAACTTCTAACTGAATCAAGGATTATAGTAGTCCTTGTTGTAGAAGTCGAGCAGTTCCTGCAGGTGGCGGTAGGCCTCGGCAGCCGGGCCGTTGGGGTCGATGTCCATGGATTCCAGGTAATTGTTGAGCGCCAGGCGCACGTTGCCCTGCTGGCGATAGGCGTTGCCGCGCAGGTAGTAGGCCATGGCGAGTGTCTCGCGGCTTGCGGCCTTGTCCTCGACGATCTCGGTGGCGGCGCTGAGTGCCTGTTCTCCCTCGCTGCGCGAGAGCATATCTTTGATTTCTTGTATGGTTTTCATCTTGTCTTGACTTTTATAGGGACAAAATTACACCAACTTCGCGAAAAAACACTACCTTTGTACCAAATATTTTTTTTATTGACAATCATGAGCCAGATAATCAACAATCCCCAGGAGTGCCAGCGACTGGGGCAACTCAAAAACCTAGTGATGCTTGCCGCCGCCGACGGCCACCTGACCGACTCCGAGATGGCAGTGCTGCTCGCTGTCGCATCGCGCGAGAACATCACCCCCGAGGAGTTCAATCACGTCATCGATGATCCTGACAGTGTCAGCATCATCCTGCCCGAGGACGAGGACACCAAGTTGGCCTACCTGCGTGACATGGTGGCCATGATGATGATCGATGGTGAACTCGATGAGCAGGAAATGGCCATCTGCAAGATTTATGCCCTGGCCCTGGGCTATCGCAGCAGCATCGTCGACGGCATGATTGCCGGTGTCGTCGATAGTCTGGATGCCGAGGCTGCCGCCAATCAGCAATAAAAGCCTTGTCGGCAACGGATAGCGGGTATGATTATTGTGAACCTAGATGTGATGATGGCGCGCCGCAAGATGTCGCTCAACGAGCTGAGCGAGCGTGTAGGCATCACGATTGCCAACCTGTCGATACTCAAAACCGGCAAGGCCCGGGCTGTGCGTTTCTCGACACTCGATGCCATCTGCCATGCACTGGACTGCCAGCCTGGCGATGTGCTGGAATATAGAGACCAATAAGTGTGGAACCTGATATGATGAAAAAGCCGATATTGCTATTCTTCCTGATACTGGGCCTGATGTGTCCCGTAATGCTTTGTGCCCAGGACCAGCCTGCGACCGATGTCGACGCCTACGTCACGGAACTGAACGACCAGTGTCCCATCAGCTACCGTGACGGGTGGGGTATCGGCTCCTTCACGATGGTCGGTGACCGCTATGCGCTGGTCGATGTGCTGCTGCCCGGCAATCTGTCCATGTTCCTGTCGTCGCTGGGCGCCGACAAGGACAATGTGCGCCAACTGTGGATAAGGCAGCTCCGAGACTATGGCGAGCCGTGGAACCGTTTTGTGGACCTCATGGTCGAGGCCGACAGGCGCATCATCATCAACCTGCGTCCCAAGGATAGCGAGAAGACCGCCCTGATCACCTTCTCCCCCTCAGACTTCAATCGAGGCTCGTAGGTCTGGATGGCACAGCAGATCGGCTATCGAGAAGTATTGTGCCCATGAGCCGCAAAGATAACAGACAGCTCAAATTTATTACCGGAGAAAAGTGCTGACGATAACAAAGTTCCTCTACGAGGCACATGCCATGACACGCTTCTGGACCAAGCTGCGACCGTCTCCGACGCTCTTGCATGGTCTTTCTCATTGAAATCGGTTCTCCGAACCGCTTACTTCTTCGAAGTTTCCCCGGACACCATTGGCTCAGAATACCCGAGGCCCCCGCACCCCCAAGTGGCCGTCATGTCTCGGTTTTAGTAATCGATGATGGCCTAACGCTGATGTGTGTGACTCGCCATAATCAGGCACGATGTAGGTCGATTTTGTCAAAAAGTGAAATAACTACCGAAAAATGTGTAACACCCGGCACACCTGATGATAGTAATTTTGCAATCGAAAGAATAACTCAAAAAAAACTATGTTAGCAATGATGAGATTCAAATCATGTATAGCAGCTATTGTGGCCCTGCTGACCATGAGCTGCACGGCCCATGCCAATCAGTCATCAACCAATAATCAAAACGAAACCAATATGAAGAAAGACGGTAAAACTCTAGTTGTGTTCTTCTCGCATGCCGGTGAGAACTACAGTGTGGGTAACATCGAGGTGGGCAATACCAAGATTGTTGCCGATTACATCAGTGAAATGACAGGTGCCGATCAGTTTGAGATCGTGGCCGACAAGGACTATGACATGCCCTACATGCAGCTCATCGAGGTCGCCAAGCAAGAGGCCCACGACGGCGAGCTGCCGCCGATGGTGGGCAAGCTGGAGAATCTGGACCAGTACGACACCGTCTTTATCGGCGGTCCCGTGTGGTGGGGCACTTATCCCCAAGTGATGTTTACCTTCTTCCGCGACTATGACCTGGGCGGCAAGACCATTATCCCCTTCACCACTCACGAGGGCAGTGGTCTGGCCAGCTGTGTGGAGGACGTGAAGAAATCCTACCCCAACGCAGAAGTGAAGCCCGGCTTCGCCATCTACGGTCACGAAGTGCGCTCCGGCCGCAACAAAGTCAAGAAGTGGCTCCAGGGCCTGGGATTCTGACCGATATATCCATCAGCGCTATGTTTGACTATTGACGGCCAAACCCCATTTTTGCCTTATTTGCAGCTGTTATTGGAGATTTTGTGGAAATAATTTGGCACAATTCTTGCAAATGCCTAATTTAGCGACATTAAAACTCTGATAATTTGGAATTAGAAAGATGAAGAAGACAGTATTAATGGCCTTGACGGCAGCCGCCATGCTGATGACGAGTTGCCAGTCGATGAATCAGTTCTATGGCGCCACCACTGGTGCCTCGTTGGGTGGTATATTCGGCTCGGCAATCGGTGGCTTGGCCGACGGACCCCGAGGCCACGACCTAGGCACCGTGGTGGGAATGGCCGTTGGCGGCATGATAGGTGCCGCAGCCACGGCTCCCAAGACCGATGACGGCAATTACCGCTCATCGGACTACTACTATGACTATGGCATGGACGACTACCGTCAGAACAATGCTTACAGCCCGTATGCCAGCATCCAGATCGAGGAGCTGCGCTTTGTCGATGACAACAATAACCGTGCCCTGGATGCCGATGAGCACGCCCGCCTGGTGTTCATCATGCGCAACACGGGCCGTGACTACGTCTATGACATCGCTCCTGTGATCACCGTCACGGGCACTAAGCAGATCTATTTGTCTCCCACGGCAGTCGTCAAGGAGCTTGCTCCCGGCAAGGCCGTGCGTTACCAGAGCGAGGTCGTGGCCACCAGGAAACTGAAGGACGGTACCGTCGATTTCTCGATCGGCTTCTCGGACGGCGATAAGCTCTACACGGCCACGTCGTTCCAGCTGCGTACCCGCAAGCGCTGATTCTCAAAAACTTGCAACCCACAACCCATGAGGGCATGCCAATTACGACATGCCCTCATGGGCGTTTGTCCAACATGTGGTTGCCTGATGGCGGAGGCTGCCGGTGGCTGAAGTTCGGCGCTAGAGGATGATGCGCTGGGCCTCGACCTGCTCGCCGGTAAACACGCTGGCCAACGGAGAGAAGTGGTTAGGATCCTCGGTCGTGTAGTAGCGGCAAGTGCCGCCCTGGCTGCAGTGCCGCTCGATTTCGGGATGCCGGTGCAGGTAGTCGGCAAGGCTCTCGGCCACGATGGGCCCCTGCTGGATGATTGTCAGCCCTTGGGGCTTGTACTGATTGATCTTGTCGATGAGCAGCGGGTAGTGGGTGCAGCCCAGGATCACGGTGTCGATGTCGGGGCACTGACCCATCAATTGGTTGATGTATTTCTTGACGAAATAATCGGCACCGTCGCCACTGCTCTCGCGGTTCTCGACCAATGGCACCCACATCGGGCACGCCTGGCCGTGCACCTTGAAGCCAGGGTACATCCCCTCGATCTCGATATTGTAACTGCGGCTGGCGATGGTGCCCGGCGTGCCAAACACGCCGATGTGGCCTGTGCGGGTCAGCTCGCCCACCTTCTCGACCGTGGGGCGCACAACGCCCAGCACGCGCCGACCGGGAGCGAGTGTGGGGAGGTCCTGCTGCTGGATGGTGCGCAGCGCCTCGGCCGATGCCGTGTTGCAGGCAAGGATCACGAGATGGCACCCCTGTGCAAACAGGTGCTTGACGGCCTGCAGGGTGAACTCATAGACCAGCTCGCGCGACCGGGTGCCATAGGGCGCCCGGGCGTTGTCGCCGATAAACAGGTAGTCGTATTGCGGCAGCACCCGCCTGATGTCCCGCAGGATGGTCAGCCCACCGAATCCGGAGTCAAATACCCCGATCGGGGCTTGCTCAATCATGTCGCCTTGTGTATGTGTAACCATAATGTTATGATTTCTGTAGCGCAAAGATAGGTCATTTTTCGGAAAAGTTTCGTAACTTTGCAGACTAAAATGTGATATAGTAATGTTTGAGCCGTTCAGGACCTATAGCCTCAACCTGAGAGGCAGGCTCGTGACCATCGACCGTCCCTGGGTGATGGGCATTGTTAATGTCACGCCCGACTCGTTCTACAGCGGTAGCCGCGCCACCGATGAGCGGACCCTTGTCGAGCGCGTGCATGCCATGGTGGATGAGGGCGCCGACATCCTGGATGTGGGTGCCTGCTCGACCCGCCCGGGCAGCCAGGCCGTGGATGAGCACGGGGAGTCGGAGCGCTTGAGGTGGGCACTGTCGATCATCAGGCGCGAAGCGCCAGAGGTCATGATCTCGGTGGACACTTACCGCTCGTCGGTGGCCCGGTCTTGCGTTACCGAGTGGGGCGTGGACATGATCAACGACATCTCGGGCGGCACAATGGACACCGACATGTTTGCCACGGTGGCGGCCCTGCGTGTCCCCTATGTGCTCATGCACATGCGTGGCACCCCCGCGACCATGTCGACCCTGACCGACTATCAGGATGTCGCTGCCGAGGTCCTCGAGTGGATGGCCCGCCGCCTGGATGAGCTGCGGCAACTGGGTGTCGCCGACGTGATTGCCGACCCGGGATTCGGGTTCGCCAAGACCGTGGAGCAGAACTATGAGCTGCTGGCACGCCTTCATGCCTTCCATGCGCTGAACGCGCCGCTGCTGGTGGGCGTATCGCGCAAGAGGATGATCTACACCCCCCTGGGCTGCACCGCCGACCAGGCACTGAACGGAACGACAGTCATTAATACCGTAGCCCTGCAACAGGGGGCCCACATCTTGCGCGTCCACGACGTGAAAGCCGCTGCCGAGGCGGTAAAGATTGTGTCCATGTTGCGTCAGGGCGCCACTAGATCGACGATAAGATAACATCATGATACTGGCTACATCAATATTCACACTGTTCAGCATCAAGGATCTGATAGATATCCTGCTGGTAGCGACATTGCTGTTCTACTTGTACCGCACGATGAAGGTATCGGGCTCGCTCGACATCTTTGTCGGCGTCCTGGCATTCGTGGTCGCTTGGGTGGTAATGTACAAGATGATGGATATGCGCCTCATCGGCACGATCATGGACAAGTTTATCGACATCGGCTTGTTTATCCTGGTAATTCTGTTCCAGGATGAGATCAAGCGTTTCCTGACGGAGCTGGGCTCCCGGCGCGGCCTGAAGATATTTGAGAAACTCTTCAAGAGCAAAGCAGAGATCGAAGACGAGAAGAAGTGGATCATGCCCGTGGTGTATGCGTGCATGAACATGTCCAAATCCAGGACCGGAGCCCTCATTGTCATCGAGCAGTCGATACCGCTCACCGACTATGAGCGGACGGGCGACATGATCAATGCCGACATCAATTCGCGCCTGATCGAGAACATCTTCTTCAAGAACAGCCCGCTGCACGATGGCGCCCTGATCATTGCCGGGAACAAAATCATGAGTGCCGGCTGCATCCTGCCCGTGTCACACGACACCAACATACCGCGATACCTGGGATTGCGTCACCGCTCGGCTAAGGGCATAGCGCAGGCCACCGATGCCATCGCCATCGTCGTGAGCGAGGAGAGGGGGAGCATATCCTATGCCCACAAAGGCGAACTGCACATCGGCCTGTCAAATACCGACTTGGAGCATGCGCTATCGGCCCTCGTTGAGAAGGAATAACTGAGATTCAAAGAAAAACGCAAAAAAAGACTTATGTTTGACATCGACGGAACATTGGTTAGCTTGGACCTGGTGGAGCGCTTCTTCTGCTGCGACCTGGACACCTGCTTGGGTGCCTGCTGCATCGAGGGCGACTCGGGGGCGCCGTTGACCCGTGAGGAATACGAGCAGCTCAAGGCCATCTTGCCCGAGGTGTGGGATGACCTGTTGCCCCAGGCCCAGCAGCAGATTACCGAGAACGGGGTCGCCTATGTCGATGTCGAGGGTGAATTGGTTACTCAACTGGTGGGAGGTGCCAATTGCGTGTTCACTACCTATCAGCGTGGCGGCATGTGCCTGTGTGCCATCGAGAAAGCTTACCGCGAAGGCCGCATCTCCTGGCGCAAACCCATCTCGTGCTACCTGTATCCTGCCCGCGTCAAGCGTTTTCCGGGATATGATGCGGTGAACTATGACCGCTGGAAGATATGCAAGTGTGCCGAGGTGCTGGGGCGCCGTGAGGGCATACGCTTGTATCAGTTCCTGCGCGAACCGCTCATCGAGCGTTATGGTCAGCAGTGGTATGACCACCTGGTGGCATCATGCGAATTGTATATCAAAGAGTACTTATCATAGCTATGAATATGAATAAAAATAGAATTTTATATGTATTACTGTGTTGTTGCCTGGTGTGCTTGCCGTTAACGGCCCATATGACCTATGACGGCAAGCGCCCGGTATACGACAAGCTGACCGACACTTATCTGCTGACGTTGCCCGATTCGGTTTTCGGGCACCCGTATAATGCAGCAGCAGTCATCGACGATACCGTCTCGTGGGTGCGTGTGGCCGGCAAGACCGTGTGGAAGACCGCCAATTTCCCGATCGTCAATGGCGACACGACCTACACTGTGATGTATGCCCACAATGGCCGCCTGAGCGAGATCAAGCTCCGCTTCACGAGCTTGCCCATCTTGTGCATGGACGGGACGTTTGACACGGAGTATAAGCTGGGCCAGGTGCGGATCACCATGCCTGACGACACCACAACCCAGCACTATCAGGCGCGAATCAAGTGGGCTGGCGGCACGACGACCTATGACTGGATCAACAAGCACAATTACCACATCAAGTTTGTCGACGAGAATCTCGAGAAGATGGATGTGTCGTTCTTCGGCCTGCGCAACGATAACCACTGGCGTCTGGATGCCGGTATCATCGACATGCTGCGTTACCGCAACAAGGCGGCTCACGGCCTGTGGGCCGACTTTGGCAACAAGCCCTACTATGCCGATGCGCAGCCCAATGCTCGTTCCTACTCCCGTGGCAATCATGTGGAGGTGTTTCTCAACGGCGAGTACATGGGCTTCTTCGACCTGCATGAGTTTCTCGACCGCAAGCAGATGAAGCTCAAGAAATATGACGAAGTGCAAGGCAAGTTCCATGGCTTGATGTGGAAGGGCAAGGATGAGACTGAGCAGACGATGTTCATCGCGTCCAAGCCAGTGGACAACACCGTGGAGCGCTGGGGCGGTTTTGACATCATGTATCCCGACCTGGACGACGTGTCGCCCACCAACTATGATGTGCTTGCCGATGCGATCAGCTTTGTTGCCGAGAGCGACTCGCTGACCTTCGTCTCGAAGGTTGCCGACCGCTTCGACCTGCCTATTCTTGCTGACTACTATGTGTTTATCAACGTGCTGTTTGCTATCGACAATACCTGCAAGAACATCATCTGGAGTTGCTATGATTGCGCTCAGAGCAACAAGCTGACCCTTTCGGTGTGGGACCTCGAGGCAACGGTGGGCCAGCACTGGTATGATGGCGATGGATTTTTCCATGCCGAGGAAATCGGGCCCGAGAATGACCTGGACCAGTATGGTCACCGTTTCTCCAAGCTGTGGCTCAGCCGCCTGTTCATGCGCTTGAGGCAGATGCCCGAATTCAACGAGATGGTAAAAGCCCGCTACTGGGAATTGAGGCGAACGATCTTGCAGCCCGACAGCCTCATTGCCCGCTATGCGGCTATTCACAACAATCTGGAGAGAAGCGGAGCCATCAACCGCGAGACCGAGCGTTGGTCGGGCGATAGGGACCTGGCCTACCGGCCCCTGGATTTTGACGCTGAGTTTGACTACTTGAGTGACTGGATCGTCCGCCGCATCGCTTATCTGGACAGCAACACGTTTGCCGTGTTGCGCGGCGATGTGAACGGCGATGGCGAGGTGAACATCCGCGACGTCTCTCTTTTTATTGATTATCTACTGAATGATGAGAATGTGTTGATTATGAAAATCAATTCAGACGTAAATATGGATTTTGAAGTATCAATTAAAGATTTATCATGGCTTATAGACATGTTGCTAGAACATTAAGAATGTGTGCAGCGAGAGCATTACTTCTGTTGCTGATGTCATGTTGCGCTCAGGTGATGAGCGCCCAGTTTACGCTTGACGGCAAGCGTCCCTTTTATGACAACGTCGAGCGCATTTTCTTGTTGCCGGTACCCGAGGATTATTACGGAAAACCCTATACCGCACGCTTTGTGCGCGATGATTCTGTGGCCCAGGTGGTAAAGGATGGCCGTCAGATTTATGATACCATGCCCTTCAAGGTCGTCAAGGGCGATACCACCTATACGTTTGCCTATCGTTGTAATGGCGTCATTAAGTTTGGTGGCGTTCGTTTCACGTTCCTGCCGGTAATGAAACTCAGTGGAAATATAACTGACGAGTATATTGTTGGCAAGGCTTACATGGAGGTTCCTGAGGACACGATTATCCGTGAATGGAATGCCAAACTCAAGTTGGCAGGCGCTTCGACTACCGCATCCTGGTTTCGCAAGCACAATTTCCACGTCAAGTTCCTGGATGACACCCTCGAGAAGATGGACGTCTCCTTCAACGGCTTGCGCAACGATAACCACTGGCGCCTGGATGGCGGTGTTATAGATTTCTGCCGCGTGCGTAACAAGGTCTCCAACGGCCTGTGGGCCGACATGGGGACAAAACCCTATTACAAAGAAGTTCAGCCCAATGCGCGATCCTATACCCGTGGTTTCATTGTCGAATTGTTTGTCAACGAGAGGTACATGGGTTTCTGCGACATGGCCGAGTATCTCGACCGCAAGCAGATGAAGCTCAAGAAGTATGATGATGCCGAAAGTGAGTTCCACGGCATGCTATGGAAGGCAAAGGAGGAAACTTGGCAGACGCTCTTTGCTGCTGACACGATCTACGATAACGAGCAGGAGCATTGGGCGGGATTTGACTTGGAATATCCTGATTTGGAAGATGTCAGTCCTACCGATTACCATATCTTGAGCGATGCTATTGCCTTTGTGGAGAACAGTGATGATGCCGAGTTCCGTGAGCACGTGGGCGAGTATTTCGACCTGCCTGTGCTGCGTGATTATTATGTGTTCATCAACGTTCTGCTGGCCGTTGATAACGTGTGCAAGAATATCATTTGGGGTTGTTTTGACGGGGCGGAGGACAAGAAGTTGACGTTGGCCGTTTGGGACATGGATGCTGTCATGGGCCAGTACTGGAGGAATGATGGCGCTTATTATCATGGTGCAATAGTGTCCCCTGAGCGAGATCTCAAGGATGTGTCTCTGTTGTCCCAAAACCGCTTGTTCATGCGACTGATGGAATGGCCGGAATTCAGGCAGCAGGTGGTTAATCGCTACTGGGAGTTGCGCAAGGACATCCTTGTTCCCGACAGTCTGATTAGCCGCTTTACGGACCTCTATGACGACTTGCGCCATAGTGGAGCCCTGTACCGCGAATCGTTACGCTTCTCGGGATGTTCGGAATTGGGCGGTTATCCGCTCGACTTTGATGTCGAATTAGAGTATGTAAGCGACTGGTTGAGGCGTCGCATTGCCTATTTGGATACCAATACCTTTGTGAATACGTTACGCGGTGATGTGGATGGCAATGGTGTGGTGAGCATCGATGATCTCACAGTGTTGATCGACTACCTGTTGACAGGCAATATTGAATTGATTAATGTGGGCAATTCCGATATTGATTTAAACGGCCAAGTTAATATTGAAGATTTGACTGAACTTATCGACATGTTGCTCAGAATGAAGTGATGATGACGAGGAGAGGGTTGTACCTGTTGCTGGTTTTGTGTTGCGCTCAGGTGATGAGCGCCCAGTTTACGCTTGACGGCAAGCGTCCCTTTTATGACAACGTCGAGCGCATTTTCTTGTTGCCGGTACCCGAGGATTATTACGGAAAACCCTATACCGCACGCTTTGTGCGCGATGATTCTGTGGCCCAGGTGGTAAAGGATGGCCGTCAGATTTATGATACCATGCCCTTCAAGGTCGTCAAGGGCGATACCACCTATACGTTTGCCTATCGTTGTAATGGCGTCATTAAGTTTGGTGGCGTTCGTTTCACGTTCCTGCCGGTAATGAAACTCAGTGGAAATATAACTGACGAGTATATTGTTGGCAAGGCTTACATGGAGGTTCCTGAGGACACGATTATCCGTGAATGGAATGCCAAACTCAAGTTGGCAGGCGCTTCGACTACCGCATCCTGGTTTCGCAAGCACAATTTCCACGTCAAGTTCCTGGATGACACCCTCGAGAAGATGGACGTCTCCTTCAACGGCTTGCGCAACGATAACCACTGGCGCCTGGATGGCGGTGTTATAGATTTCTGCCGCGTGCGTAACAAGGTCTCCAACGGCCTGTGGGCCGACATGGGGACAAAACCCTATTACAAAGAAGTTCAGCCCAATGCGCGATCCTATACCCGTGGTTTCATTGTCGAATTGTTTGTCAACGAGAGGTACATGGGTTTCTGCGACATGGCCGAGTATCTCGACCGCAAGCAGATGAAGCTCAAGAAGTATGATGATGCCGAAAGTGAGTTCCACGGCATGCTATGGAAGGCAAAGGAGGAAACTTGGCAGACGCTCTTTGCTGCTGACACGATCTACGATAACGAGCAGGAGCATTGGGCGGGATTTGACTTGGAATATCCTGATTTGGAAGATGTCAGTCCTACCGATTACCATATCTTGAGCGATGCTATTGCCTTTGTGGAGAACAGTGATGATGCCGAGTTCCGTGAGCACGTGGGCGAGTATTTCGACCTGCCTGTGCTGCGTGATTATTATGTGTTCATCAACGTTCTGCTGGCCGTTGATAACGTGTGCAAGAATATCATTTGGGGTTGTTTTGACGGGGCGGAGGACAAGAAGTTGACGTTGGCCGTTTGGGACATGGATGCTGTCATGGGCCAGTACTGGAGGAATGATGGCGCTTATTATCATGGTGCAATAGTGTCCCCTGAGCGAGATCTCAAGGATGTGTCTCTGTTGTCCCAAAACCGCTTGTTCATGCGACTGATGGAATGGCCGGAATTCAGGCAGCAGGTGGTTAATCGCTACTGGGAGTTGCGCAAGGACATCCTTGTTCCCGACAGTCTGATTAGCCGCTTTACGGACCTCTATGACGACTTGCGCCATAGTGGAGCCCTGTACCGCGAATCGTTACGCTTCTCGGGATGTTCGGAATTGGGCGGTTATCCGCTCGACTTTGATGTCGAGTTAGAGTATGTAAGCGACTGGCTCGAGCGTCGCATCGCCTACCTCGATGAGAACACTTTCAAGAAGTTTGTTTGGGGAGATGTAGATGGTGATGGAGAGGTGGGTATATCTGACGTCAATGCCTTGCTTGACATTCTGCTTGGGGCCGAAGTGAGCGACCAGATGCGCTCTAGGGCCGATGTCAACGAGGATGGCGAGGTAACCGTTTCGGACATCAACGCTGTGCTCAACATTATCCTCTCAGCGTAATTAAGTGCTTGGACAGAGTGGGGTGCGCAATAAATGCAGTAGGGCGCACTCAGCCTAGGCCTGTGAAGAATCCAGGAAAGGAAAAAATGTATTTTTTTCATTGCCAGTTCAAGAATTTGTACTACCTTTGCACCGCTTTTCGTAATCTCTGACAAGAAAAAGAGTGGCTTGTGTATATTGCGAAGTGATTATTAACAGATTAAATGATATAACAATGGACTTGATTAAAGTTGCAGAACAAGCATTTGCTACAAACAAGCAGCACCCGCAGTTTTTCCCGGGTGACACAATCACGGTAGCATACCGCATCAAGGAGGGTAACAAGGAGCGTATCCAGCAGTACCGTGGTGTGGTAATTAAGATCAATGGCGAGGGTGAGAAGAAGCGTTTCACCGTGCGCAAGATTAGTGACAACATCGGCGTTGAGCGTATTTTCCCGCTCGAGTCTCCGTTTATCGACAGCATCACCATCAACAAGCATGGTAAGGTGCGTCGCGCTAAGCTGTACTACCTGCGTGGTCTCACCGGTAAGAAGGCTCGCATCAAGGAGCGCCGTATTATCAAGAAGGACGAGGCTTAATGCCCGATGTCTTTCGCAGTCTACAACAAAATCAAGGACCGAGGCACATTACCCGTTGCCCCGGTTCTTTCTTTTTGCTGTCGAGGCCTTCAAGCCCGTGAACGACTTGGGTGTTTTTCGAGATATTTTTTTTGTTATATCACGGACTATGATTAATTTTGTTGCCGAACATACCAACTGTTAAGGGAACTTCTATAAATTACCAAAATGTGGATTTTTTATGTTGACAGTATTTTGTCTCTTTTTGGCATCTTTTACCTTATCTTCTTGCACCATAGCTCGCTATGCTGCTGCGAAGGTAAGTCAAAATCTGCTCAAAAATAAACCAAAATCCATGTCAAGCTAATTTATAGAAGTCCCCTTAAATAGGTTGTTGCATATCGACAGATGGAGATCATGTGAACTGTTTTTCCATCGTCAACCAAGGTGTTAGTAAATGCCAAAAAAAGAAGAAGAGAATACCAACCAATCGTTTAGCGAAACACAATTGGAAAAGCCAGCGATTGACGAGAATCTGCAGTCCATTGATAAGGCTGAGGAGTCTCCTGAACCCACTGTTAGTGGGCGGCGGGTGGCTAAGAATGCCATTGCCCTGTACTTCAGGATGTTTATCTCGATGGCCGTTGGGTTCTACACTTCACGTGTCGTTCTCAATGTTCTTGGGGTTCAGGATTATGGTATCTATTCGGTGGTGGGTAGCATCATCACGATGATGGGTTTCATCAAGACGTCGATGAGTGGTGCCACCAGCCGTTTTTTGACTTTTGAATTAGGCAGGAACAATAAGCAGAAGTTGTCTGACACATTCAGCAGCGCGATGATCATTCACATTGGCATCATGCTGCTGATTTTTGTGCTAGGCGAGACGGTCGGCCTATGGTTCCTCGAGAATAAACTGGTCATTCCGCCAGAGCGAATGGTAGCGGCCCGATGGGTCTATCAGGCAAACATCATCGGTGCCATGCTGACCATTACCCAGGTGCCCTATAATGCTGTGATTATTGCTCATGAGAAAATGAGCATATATGCTTATCTCGATATCCTGGCCGTCACGTTGAGGCTGCTGATTCTATACTTGCTTGTTATCGGGAGTTTTGATAAACTGATTCTGTATTCTATCCTTTCACTGGCGGTTAGTGCCTTCATGATGGGCTTGTACCGATACTATTGCATCAGGCATTTTTCTGAGTCTCATTTCCACTTTGTGTGGCGCAAGGATATCCTTAAACCCATGCTTTCTTTCTCGGGGTGGGATTTGTATGGCAACATGAGTGATGTGGCGAGGACTCAGGGAGTGATCATGCTGGTTAATATGTTTTTCGGCCTGGTGGCCAATGCTGCCGTTTCCATTGCATTCACGGTGCAGGGTATTGTGATGCAGTTCACCTCGGGAATCACGACTGCGGTGAGACCTCAGATTGTGAAGACCTATTCAGTCGATGACCACGAGCGTATGTCGTCTCTGGTCTATATGTCGGCCAAGTATCTCTATCTCTTGCTCTTGATTGTATCGGTACCTGTCTTCATGGAAGCCCATTATGTCCTGGAATTGTGGTTGAAGATAGTTCCTCCTTACACGGTTTGGCTTGTGAGGTTGATGATCATCTTCAATTTCTCGGCACTGATGTCGGTGGTGATGGCTATGGGCATACATGCTACGGGCAAGATCAAGAGAATCAGCCTGATAAATGGCTCCCTGTATTTGAGTGTCATACCTGTCTCCTATGTCGTGTATCGGTTGCATGGCAGCCTGTATTTCGCGTTTGTTTACAACGCGTTGGCCGTGTTTGTTGGCTGCTTGAACAACGTTTACACGCTAAGCCTCTCGGTAAAGTTGATAACTTTAGGCCGTTTTATCAAGAAGGTGTTGTTGCCCATCGCCCCCATCACCCTGATAGCCTTTGCGGTAGCATATCTGCCCCGGTTTTACTTCCAGGAGGGATTTCTCCGCTTGCTCATTGTGGGTGTCGTTTCGACGATCGTCATTTTTGTGATTACTTACTCGATAGCCGAGGCTGAAGTCAAAGAATTAATCAAAAGTAAATTATTGAGATATGTCAAATTTGGTTAGCATATTGACCCCAACATATAATTGCGGCAAGTTTATTCCCAGGTTGCTGGATTCTGTCCTGAAGCAGACTTATCCCGCCATCGAGATGCATGTGATTGATGATGGCAGCGTGGACGACACCAAGGACATTATCGACGGGTATATCCCCAAATTTGAGCAACGGGGATACAGGCTTTTTTATCATTACCAGCCCAATCAGGGGCAGTCTGTTGCCATCAAGAACCATTTGTACTTGATTACTGGTGAATACTTCGTTTGGCCCGATGCCGATGATTTCTATAAAACCGAAGATGCGATCGAGGCGCTTGTCAAGTCGCTCGATGGCACCGACGATTCGGTTGGCATGTCAAGGTGCATGCTGGAGTATCTCAATGAGGAAGATTTGTCGGTCAATCGCACCCTGGACACGAGCCGTGAATACTCCGACCAGTTGTTTGATGATTGCTTGTATGGGATTAATGACTACTGGTATAATCCGGGCGGCTATATGATGAAGACCAAGGCGCTCAAGGCGACAATTCCCGACCTGGACATCTATACCGAACGTAATGCCGGCCAGAATTGGCAACTCATGTTGCCTGTTCTATATTCCTACCGCTGCTTGACGATCAACAGGATCATGTATAGTGTCCTCATACGGCGCGCTTCGCACAGCCGTGGACAGTACACCGAGCGCAAGAAGTACAAGAGACTCATCAACAGTTATCGTAACACGATACTCTCGACCCTCGAGCGGATGGATGCGATGCCCGACGGAGTGCGTCGAGACTACATCAAGAAGATTAATAGGTTGTATGACAAGAAAGTCCTAAAAAATGACTTGATTTTCATCACCAATCCCATCAGGCCCACGATCGAACGTTTTATCGCATTTTTCAAGAAATGATTGATATCCAGAATAAATCGGACTGCTGTGGCTGTGGGGGTTGTGTGCAGCGATGCCCACATGGTTGCATCACATTGAAGGAAGATGAAAACGGTTTCCTGTATCCTCATGTCAACCAGGAAGCATGCATCGATTGCCACTTGTGTGAGCGCGTGTGCCCTGTCTTGAATGCAGGAGAGAAGCGGGAAACCCAAGCATGCTTTGCCGCTACTCATCCCGATGACACCATTAGAACCGCTAGTTCATCTGGAGGCATATTCTCAGTGTTTGCTCATAGGGTGATCAGCGACGGCGGAGTGGTGTTCGGGGCTCGTTTTGACGAGAAATGGTCTGTCATTCATGACTATGCCGATACGGTTGACAAGGTTATTGCTTTTCGTGGTAGTAAATACGTTCAATCGGTCATGGGGAATAGTTTTGAACAGGCCGAATCGTTCTTGAAACAAGGGCGCGAGGTCTTGTTCACCGGAACACCATGCCAAATTGCAGGCTTAAAACGGTTTTTAAACAAGGATTACTCCAATCTGGTTACCGTTGAGATTGCCTGTCATGGCGTTCCCAGTCCCGGTGTGTGGCGAGATTACCTGGGCATGAAGGGCAATAGTGGGGCTATCACCCGAGTCAATTTCCGTGATAAGTCGACGGGTTGGCGAAATTATTCGGTGGTAATCGGCAATCGTTCAAGACCCCACGATGACGATGACTACATGGCTTGTTTCTTAGCCAATTATACCATGAGGCCCTCGTGCTTTACCTGCCCGTTCAAGGCGGGAAAGAGTGGGGCCGACATCTTGATTGCAGACCTATGGGGCGCAGAGAAGATACCTGGCATTGAAGTCGATGATAATAAGGGTGTTAGTGCCGTGCTCGCTTATAGCGATTGTGGGCGCTCTTTCTTGGAAAGGTGCGAGATGAATATGAACGAGGTCGATGTGAACTCGGTATTGAAGCGCAATCGCAGCATCGTTGAGAGTGCCGTGAAACCGGCTGACTATGATGCGTTTTGGAAGAAATATGGCAAATGTCCCATGTGGTCCTTGAGGCGCTATGGCACACTCACGATGTCGAAACTCATCATCCGGGCCAAGCGGACCGTTGCCAGATTGTTCCGGCGATAGGGGCGCCAGTAGGAAAAAAAGAGGAAGAATAGTTATTTATAAATAAAATATGTGTAAATTTGGGGGTCACAGAGGAAGCCGAAACGCTTGAAAGGGAGTAGGCATCATTACCAAAATACAGGATCTAATCAATTATGGATGAGGAAATGAAGAATGCCGAGCAGGCTGCTAACGAAGTAAAGAACGAGGGCGCCAACATCTTTGATCAGCTCAAGGGCATGATCGACGAGGCCACCAACGGCGAGGGTAACGTGTTCGACAAACTCAAGGGCGTGTTCGAGGGCAAGGACGGCCAGCCCAGTGTCTTTGACCAGGCAAAGGAAATGTTTGAGGGCAAGGACGGCGAGGCTGGTGTGCTGGACCAGCTCAAGGAGATGTTTGACAAGGGCACTGCCGCTGCCGGCGAGATGAGCGGCGACTTGCTGGAGAAAGCCAAGCAGATGTTTGAGACCAAGGAAGGTGAGCCCAGCCTGCTGGACAAGGCCAAGGACTTTGTGGAGCAGAGTGCCACGGCGGCAACCGATATGGCCCAGGACCTGAGCCAGAAGGCCAAGGATGCCTTTGAGCCCAAGGAGGGCGAGCCCAGCGTCATCGATAAGGCCAAGGATATGCTCGATGATGCCACTAAGGCAGCCGACGATGTGATGGACAAGGTGAGCGACTTCTTGAAGAACACCTTCGGTCCCAAGGACGAAGGCCAGGCGTGAGTTTAGTTTTTAGGCTTTAGGCTTTAGGTTTTAGGTTTTAGGGGGGTAGGCCTCTCCTAAAGCCTGAAGCCTAAAGTCTAAAGCCTGTATTGTCAGTCGATGTAGCGCTTGTCGAGATCGCCGTAGCACTCGATGCGGCGGTCACGAAGGAATGGCCACCAACGTCTTACCTGCTCGCTGCGTTCCATGTCGATGTCGATGACCTGGGAGTCCTCGCAGTCGTTGGGGCCACGATAGATGAGCTCTCCCTGTGGACCGGCAACAAAGCTGCTGCCCCAGAACTGGATGCCGCGGGTCTGGCCCGACGGGTCGGGCTCGTGTCCCACGCGGTTGACGGTGATGACGTGCAGGCCATTGGCAACGGCATGTCCGCGCTGCACGGTGGTCCATGCCTCGCGTTGCCGCTCCTGCTCGTCGTCGGTGTCGCTGCTCTCATAGCCGATCGCGGTGGGATAGATGAGCAGTTCCGCCCCGCGCATCGCCATCAGGCGGGCACCCTCGGGGTACCACTGGTCCCAGCACACCATCACGCCAAGCCGGCCCAGTGACGTGTCGATGGGGAGGAAACCCTGGTCACCGGGCGTGAAATAGAACTTCTCGTAATAGGCAGGGTCGTCGGGGATGTGCATCTTGCGGTACTGGCCGGCCACGGTGCCATCGGTGTCGAACACCACCGCCGTGTTGTGGTACAGTCCGGTGGCCCGTTTCTCGAACAGGGACGTCACGAGTACGATGCCACACTCGCGGGCAACGGCGGCATATTCCCTGGTCACCTCTCCGGGAATCTCGACCGCGAGGTCAAAGTTGTCCACACTCTCCACCTGGCAAAAGTAGAGCGAGTCGTGAAGCTCGGGGAGCACCACGAGCTGTGCGCCCTGATTGGCGAGTTGCTTGATCTTATTGATGAGCGACTGGCGGTTGCCCTGGATGTCGCTGGTGTTGTGTTGCTGGATGATTCCGATTTTCATAATGAGATGTTTCTAGCGGTCAGTAATTTTTTTCAGTGATCCTTTGGGCAGCTGCATGGTGGCGCAGTGCAGCGAGCCGTGCTGGCGAACGAGGGCATTGCAGTCGATGCCCACGACCTTGCGGCCAGGAAAGGCCTCGCCGATGAGCTGGCAGGCTCTGATGTCGTTCTCGGCCTGTCCGTAAACGGGCACCAGCACCTGGTGGTTCATTACCAGGAAGTTGGCATAGGTTGCCGGCAGGCGTGAGATTTCGTCCTCGATGGGGTCGGGCAGAGGCAGCTTGATCAGGTGGTAGTGGTTGCCGTCGGTGTCGGTAAATCGCTTCAGGTCTTCCTCCATCTGCTTCAGGGGCTCGAAGTGTTCGTCGTTGGTGTCATCACAACCCGTGTACAGGATGATGCCGCCGGGGGCAAAGCGTGCCAGGGTGTCGATGTGTCCGTCGGTGTCGTCGCCCGTGAGCTCACCGTGTTCCACCCACAACATCTTCTCGCACCCCAGGCGGTCAAGCAAGATTTTCTCGAGCTGCTGCCGTGTCAGGGCATCGTTGCGGTTGGGAGCCGACAGACAAGAGGCGGTGGTCATCACGGCGCCATTGCCGTCGGTCTCGATGGAGCCGCCCTCGAGCACCAGGTCGCGGCAGTTGATTAGCGGCATGTGGAACGTGCCGAGCGCGTTGAGCCTCGATGTGACCAGGTTGTCACAATCTGCGGCGAACTTCATGCCCCACGCGTTGAACGTGAAGTCCATGAGCTGCATCTGGCCATCGCGGAATGCCGTGATCGGGCCGTAATCGCGCACCCAGGTGTCGTTGGTGGGAAGCTCGATGATGTCGATGCGCTGCCAGTCAGCCTCGGTGCCCAGCGCGTCGCGCACTTCGTCGGCATCGGGGGCGACAATGACCAGGCGCCCGTCATCCCCGAGGATAGCGCGAGCTATTTCGATATAACAAGCCGTCACCTCGTCGAGCATGTAAGCCCAGTCGGTGCCGGCGTGAGGCCAAGCGATGAGAATGCCGTCCTGGCAATCCCATTCGGCAGCAAAGCTGCGGTTGCGTTTGGAGGGGAACATTTATTTATTTCTTACTTCAGTCGATATGTTGTGATATGAAAAATTGCTGTGGTTAGATATATAACGGAAATGGTAGTTTAGATATTGTTGCCGAACTCCTGATAATTGTCCCAATAGGAATCCTGAGACTCGACAATCTCGTTGATGAAGTCGCGATATCCGTCCCTGACGGTGTAGCCATTATCCTCACACCAAGTAACGTAATCGCTATCAAAGTTCTCAACTTCCCGTCTCATGCGCTCAAACTCCTCATCCAGTTCAGGCGTGTTGCTGAAACGGTCCAATAGTTCACGCAATACTTCAGAAATATCGTTCATATTCTTCTTCCTTTATTAACCAGGTGCCGCAATTGATAACAACCTGTCTTTGGTTATACTTAGCTTAGTTTTTTCAATGTCCAAAAATAATACTATTTTCTTGGAACATGGCTTATAGTTTTGTTAATAAATTCAAATATTATTGATAATGGTCAAAACTCCTGTGATTTTTACTTGCTGTTGTGTTCACGGGCCTCATTCTGGCCTCACTTGCCGCTGTCCGCTGTCGGGAGGGTGTGTGACGAAAATGTAATGAAAAAGTTTGCGTTTCTTGCCCGCAATCACTCAACTTGTAGTAATTTTGCGCTGTGAGAAGTGGCCTGTCATGGCCACCTATCGTTGTTTACTACTATTTTTATTTTTCGAAACCCCTTTAATAATCTTCACACAGTCTCTGAGCAATGAGGACGAGATGGTTGATACGAATGTCGATGGCATTGTGCCTGTTCCTGTTGACGGCATGTGCTGGCGATAACCTGGAGAAAATGATACCCGCCGATGCTACGGGTGTGGTGTGCTTTGATGTGCCTGAGATTCTGGACAAGGCAGGCATGGTCGATGACGGCAAGATCGTGTTGCCACCGTCGCTGCAGCAGGTCATCGATGATAATGACACGTCGCCGTTGTGTGTGCTGCTGAGCGACCTGCCGCAGATGGGCATCAATGCCGATGCCAAGGCCTATATGTTCTTCACGGTAAAGACCTTCGGGCGCGTGTTGCTGGTGGGACTCGACGATGCCGAGAAGGCACGCAAGACCCTGCAGCTGCGCGTGGGCGGTGACTTCGCCAAGGTCGAGGGCCTGGATTGCATGTATGTGGGCGATAACCTGTATGCCATCGATGGCAAGGTGCTGCTGGTGGGCACCGTCAATAAGGCCATGGAAATCTCGCGTGCTGCCCGTGCCGCCAAGGGGATTCTGAGCCACACGGCGACGAGCATCCTCGAGAACAAGCAGGTCAAGGACGTGCTGCACAACCGCGACACCGAGATCAATGCCTGGATGCAAGGCAAGGGGCTCAAGGCCGTTCTGAACAAGAGTGACGTCTATCGTGAGATATCCCAGAAGATGCCCCTGGTCGGCATCTTCACCGAGAGTGACATCGATGCCGTGACCTGCAATGTCGACATGGAAGAGGATGGCGTGGAAATGGTGACACGCATACTTGCCGCCCAGGACAGCGAGTATGCCCAGTTGCTCAACTCCACGCTGGCCCAGCCCAGCGAAGACGTGCTCAAGGCGATTCCTAACTCGATGGACTATATCTTCACCATGTGTGTGAAGGGTAACAGCTTTGTGAAACTCAAGCAGATACAGCAGTTGCTGTCCATGTTCGGTAGGTTGCCCTATATCGGCCGCATCGATCTGGCCAGTATCCTCGCTACCGTCGATGGCCCGTTCACCATCGGCTTGGCCCGCGACCCCCATCTCGAGGGTGAGTGGAATATGGTGCTGGCAACACGTTCCACCGACCCCGATGGTGTGGTGTCCAGAATCAGCTCGTTTGCCAACTCCATGGGCCAGGCCCCCGAGCTCTACGAGGGCGAGTACATCTATCAGTATGACAACAAGATGATACGCATCGGTGTCATCGATGGCATCCTGTACATGAAGATGCTCGACTACGAGCAGACCGAGGGCTATGCCTACGAGATGCAACCCGTGCGGCAATTCTTCGGGCATGCCCTGCTGGGGCTGTTTGCCCAGACGCGTAACGACAGCGTGAGCGGCTATTATGATTTCGGGCTGGATGACATCTACAACGGCAAGGGCCACTTCTACACCAGCGACAGCAAGGCCAATGCGGTGCTGGAACTGCTGCGCTCGTTGTGCACCATCAAGGGCGGAGACGCCTTTGGCAACGAGGAAGCTGATGATAGCGAGGGCGGGGTCTCCTCGTTCATGACCGGCGCCATCGACAAGCTGCAGCCCATGCAGTGACTAGCGAAGTGAAATAAACGACAAATCAGGGCAGCACGTAGCGAATCGTGCTGCCCTGATTTGTTGTTGCGGATGTCACACAGGGGAGTGGGGGTCAGAACTTGTAATTGACGCCCAGGCCGATAACGCCCTGATCCACCTTGCGGATGATGGTGTGGCGGTACTCCAGGTTCACGCCGAAGTGATCGGTCAGTTCGTATTCCACGCCGGCGCCCACATTCATGCCCACGTGATTCTCCTCGTCGGACACGTTGTCAATTTTCACCTTGGTCATCGTGTAGTTGAGGCCGACCAGGGGGTAGAAGTAAAGCTGCTGGTTCCACAGTCCCAACAGGTAATGGGCGTTAAGGTTCACATCCCACCACGTGGTGTGCTTGTGGGCAAAGAATCCATTGAATCCCACCTCGGCACGCAGATGGTCAATAATGCCGTATTGGAACCTGGCTCCAAGTCCCAGGCTCTCGATTTCGCTGCCGTAAACCAGGTTGGCACCCACGGCGGTTTGGCCCTGTTGCACCTGTGCTTGCGCCAAGCCCATGCCCAGCATGAGCAAGCAAACAAAAGTAAAAATCTTTTTCATCTCTTCTTGAACAAAAATGTAATTGTTTATTGATAATGTGAATTGCCGCTAGTAAAACAAAGTGTAAAATTATAGTTTTTTTTTCATATTGGCAACACGTAGTCGCTTTTTTGTCAAAAAACGTGAGTGCCGAGACAAAAAAAAGCTGCCCTTGCGAGGCAGCCTGATACACTTTTACTAACATGATTTGACCAATGGTCGGGTGTCTCTCAGCCCAGATAAGCCTTGAGCAACTTGCTCTTCTGGCCCTTCAGGCGGCGGATGGCCTTTTCCTTGATCTGGCGCACGCGCTCGCGCGTCAAGTCAAACTTGGCTCCGATTTCCTCGAGGGTCATCTCCTGGCAACCGATGCCGAAGAACATCTTCAGGATGTCCCTCTCTCTCGGGTTGAGCTGATCTAGGGCGCGATTGACCTCCTTGGCCAGCGACTCATGGTTCAGGGTCGAGTCGGCCATGGGCGAGTCGTTGTTTGGCAGCACATCGAGCAGGCTGTTGTCCTCGCCCTCGACAAAGGGGGCGTCGACCGAGACGTGGCGGCCCGATACCTTCATCGTGTCGCTGATCTTGTCGACGGGGATGTCGAGTCGCTCGGCCAGTTCCTCGGCCGACGGACGTCGCTCGTGTTCCTGCTCAAACCGTGACTGAGCCTTGCTGATCTTGTTGATCGAGCCCACCTGGTTGAGTGGTAACCTGACAATGCGAGACTGCTCGGCAAGCGCCTGAAGGATGGATTGGCGAATCCACCACACGGCGTAGGAGATAAACTTGAAACCACGCGTCTCGTCGAATTTCTGCGCTGCCTTGATAAGGCCCAGATTACCCTCGTCGATCAAGTCGGGAAGACTCAATCCCTGGTTCTGGTACTGCTTTGCGACTGAAACGACAAAACGCAGGTTGGCATTGACAAGCTTATCAAGCGCCGCCTGATCGCCTTGGCGGATGCGTTGTGCCAGCTCGACCTCCTCATCGACTGTGATGAGTTCCTTGCGGCCGATTTCCTGAAGGTATTTGTCGAGTGACGCACTCTCGCGATTAGTAATGGATTTTGTAATTTTAAGTTGTCTCATCTAACTTGTGTAGAGTTTAAGCGTGCAAAGATACGGCATTATTTTGATTACTGCAAGATTTTTGCCTAAAAAATGCGAAATTCACCTCATGAGAGTTCATAAAGCGGATAATAATAGGTGTATAGCAAGAATTGTGCCAACTGCTGGTGCGGCATGTTCCCGGGTCAAGGGTGGGCACACAAATCATCGTCACTATATGCGTGATATAGCGACATTGCGGAAAAAGGAGAGCGCGATCAATGCTTGCTGTCGGGGTGATATCGTGTGAATGCTTCGGGTCCAGCTCTTGTGGATGCTGAAGGAAATCAGTGTGGGGGTGGTCATGCATGCTTGGCATGCGTGCCCCGCCACAGTCACGACGTTACCGCTTGCCTGGCGTGCTCGCTGATGATCAGTTGCTCGACGATTCCTGCCAGAGGCTTGTCCTGGATGATGGCAAGCTCCTTGAGCTTAATCTTGGTGTCCTCTGAAATCAGGATGGATAATTGCACTCGCTTTCCGTAAATTCTGGGCCTTCCGGCGCCTGGTCTTGATCCTCCTCTCATAATTCTTCGTTTTTATTAGAGATTGTCATTTACAATAATATGTTGCAAATTTACTACAATTTTTTTAAATAATTGACTGTTTTGAGTAATTTTTTTGAAAAAATATTTTTATTTTCTTCAATGATATTATTCTTGCTATCGGAGCGGCCGTCTCTCTCTCTCGCGCGGCAGTTGTGGGGATGAGAAAAAGTTGGTGGCGGCCATGGCACAACCCATGGCCGCCACCGCTTCGTGAAATGGAATGTTGTGATATTATGGTGTGTGTTACTGTTCGTCGTCACTCAGGTCGACGGCATAGTAGACCTTCTTGCCGGTGGGGTAGAAGCCGGTGATGAACATCACCTTGTCGCTGTCGCCGCTGCGCATGATCTGGTTGTAGATGTTCTCCACGTCATCGCGCGAGTCAACGGGGATGTTGTTGATGTCGGTGATGATGAAGCCGTCGCGGATGCCAGCGTTCTTGAATTTGCCGGCCTTGATGCCGACCACCTTCAGTCCCTTGGAGATGGCCAGGTCTTCCTTCTCGTTCTTGCTCAGCTCGGTGAAGGCGCAACCCAGCGACATGACGTCGCTCTGCTTGGTCATCTTGGTATTGCCCTGGTCGTTCTTGAAGGTAACCGTGGTGTGGCGCAACTTGTTGTCGCGGTAGTACTCCACCTCGGCCTTGTCGCCAGGACGCAACTTGTTCATCTCCTCCTGCATCTCGCCGCTGTCCTTGACGCGGGCGCCGTTGAGCTTGACGATGACGTCGCCCTCTTGCAGGCCGGCCTCCTTGGCGGCGCCGCGGTCGGTGACCTTGGCGACATAGATGCCCTCGTTGGTGGCGGTGATCTTCTCCTCCTTGGCTTTCTCGCCGGTCAGCTCAGTGTACTGGATGCCAAGCACGGCGCGCTGCACGGTGCCATATTGCTTGATGTCGGTGATGACCTTCTTGACGGTGTTGCTGGGCACGGCGAAGGAGCATCCGCTGTAGTTGCCCGTCTGTGAATAGATCATCGTGTTGATGCCGATGAGCTCGCCAGCGGTGTTGACCAGTGCGCCGCCCGAGTTGCCGGGGTTCACGGCTGCGTCATGCTGGATGAACGCCTTGATGCCGCCATTGTCGCTGGTGTTCATGCCGCGAGCCTTGGCGCTGATGATGCCGGCGGTGACGGTCGAGTTGAAGCCGAAGGGGTTGCCCACGGCGACACACCACTGGCCCACCTTGACAGCATCGCTGTTGCCGAACGTGATGGCATGCAGGTCCTTGGCGTTGATCTTGATGAGGGCGATATCGGTCTTCTCGTCGGTGCCGATGACAGTGGCATTGAACTGGCGGTTGTCGTTCAGGGTGACCTCGAGCTTCTCGGCTCCGTCAATGACGTGGTTGTTGGTCACAATGTATCCGTCGGGGCTGATGATGACACCCGACCCCATGCCGACGGGCTGGGGCTCGCTCTTCTGTTGCTGCTGCTGTTTGCGCTGGCGCTGTCCCTGGCCGTAGCCCGGTCCAAAGAAGAATTCGAACGGGTCAAAGAAGTCGCCCTGATAGAAGTTCTGCTTGGGGGTGGCGTAGCTCTTGATGCTCACCACGCAGTTGATGGTGCTCTCGGCCACGTCTGTGAAGTCGCGGCTCATGTCGACGGTCCTGGTCGATGTGCGCACAAAGCCGTCGCTTGCAGGCTGGCTCTCCTTGTTCAGCACGTAGGTGTCGGTGATGACACCCTTCTTCTGCAACTCGCTGGTCGCCATCATGGTTGCTGCCGATCCCAGGATGGAAGCGGCCACGAGCATAATCGCTAATTTCAGGTTTTTCTTCATGTGTTTGTTGATTTTATTGTTAATTTATTGTTGATTTTAATTTTTCTAAGTGTTAAATTTAACTTTTCAAATCCCGTGCCAAAAGTACAACGAAAAATGACATAAACAATACTTTGGGCCTGGTTTTTAAACTAAATTAATAGCCAAAGCATATCTTTTTAAATAGTTTTACAATACCGGGTATCTGTGTAACAATTAATGACATTTTGTCATAACTGTAATCAATCAATCCCGCGGCGCGTGGCTTGGCACGGCAGCGGGATTGGCTATGGGATGGGGTTGGTGTTATGTAGAGATGGCAGGCGTCAGCTTTCCAGCTTGTCGTCGTAGCCGATGCCTTGGAAGAGCTCGGCCAGGACATACATGCTGCCGCCCACATAGATCAGGTCTCGTGGAGCCGCGGCCTTGCGGGCGGCAT
Source organism: uncultured Muribaculaceae bacterium (assembly GCA_964628205.1). Classification (GTDB taxonomy): domain Bacteria; phylum Bacteroidota; class Bacteroidia; order Bacteroidales; family Muribaculaceae; genus Sodaliphilus. The sequence continues at coordinate 22,562 of CAZVMM010000014.1, read as the reverse complement.
CGAGCGCCTCCATCACATTATTATATATGTTGCCCTTGAGGCCATGCTCGGCGGCAAGCGCTTGGAGTTGCTCCACGGGCAGCGCTCGCTGGGTCTGTGCCTGGGTGAAGTAGTAGGAGGCCTTCTTGGGCAGCAGGTCCAGGATACCGTTCACATCCTTGTCGGCCATGAAGCCGATGACCATGTGCAGGTTGTCGAACGTCTCGCGCTTGAGTTGCTGCATGGCCAGAGGCATGCTGGCCATGTTGTGTGCCGAGTCGCAGATGGTGAGCGGCTTGGAGTCGATCTTCATCCAGCGACCCATCAGTCCCGTTGTCTCGACCACCGTGGCAAAGCCCTTACGGATGGCATTCTCCTTGACGCGGTACTTCAGCCGCTTGAGCATGTTGAATGCCGTGAGCACGGTGTTGGCGTTCTCGACCTGGAACTCGCCGTTGAGCTCGCAGTCGATGGTGCCGTAGTTGACGGTCTTGAGCCGGAGCATGCCGTCGACCTGCTTTGCCTCGATGACCTCGGGCTTGTCCTCGGCGAACCTGATGTCGGCATACTGCCGCTTGGCATAGTTGCTGATGACCTGGCGGACGCTGCCCTCGGCATGGCCGACGACAACAGGCTGGCCGTGCTTGATGATGCCGGCCTTCTCGCTGGCAATCTCCTCGATGGTATTGCCTAGGAATTGCTGGTGGTCAAATCCGATGTTGGTGATGATGCTCAGGTCGGGGGTGACGATGTTGGTGCTGTCGAGCCTGCCTCCCAGGCCGGTCTCGATGACCGCCACGTTGACATTGCGCCATGCAAAATAGTCGAATGCCATCGTGGACGTGAGCTCGAAGAATGATGGCTGAAAGCCGTCCAGCTCCTTCTGTCGGTAATCAGCGACCCATTGCATGACGAAGTTGCGGCTCACTTTCTTCCCGTTGACGCGGATGCGCTCCCTGAAGTCGACAAAGTGGGGAGAAGTGAACAGCCCGACGCGGTAACCGCATTGCTGCAGGCATGAGGCCAACAGGTGAGCTGTCGATCCCTTGCCATTGGTGCCGGCGATATGGATGATGCGATAGCGGCGGTGGGGTTCCTTGTAGAGCTTGTCGAGGGCAAGGCTGGTATCCAGGCCAGGCTTGTACCCGGCGGCCCCGTCGCGTTCGAAGGCCGGACGCTGGCTGAACAGGTATTCCAGTGTTTTGTCCCACATGCGGGCCAATTCTTCTTTTCGTGCCATTTTGGTTGTCTCGTTATTCTAATGTTGAGTCACTCACGTGACTGTTAATTCAGATTCTGTTTTTGTCACCCTTGGGGCGCAATCTTTTCTATAAAAACCCGAAACGAATCTACCTCCTTTGATGAAACAAAAACGCTGTTTTTGATAAAAAAAGAAGAGACAGTATGGCTGTAAGCCGGGTTATGTGCCTGCCACCAGGGACAGGTGCCTGTCATTTATCTGTCTGGCGCATTGCTGCGTCAGTATAGCGTTCTACCCCCCGGCAATGGGCGAGCAACCCTTAGATGCCGGTATACATGAACTTGCAACTCACAGGTGGTGCGGCGCGCTGTGTCACCACAACGCCCGGTGGGCTCTTACCCCGCCTTTTCACCCTTACCACACGGTGTGCGCGTGGCGGTCATTTTCTGTCACTTTAAACCCTGCGGTCTCCCACAGCTTCCCGTTAGGAAATGTGACGCTCTGCGTTGCCCGGACTTTCCTCTCGCAACCATGACGTTAACGAGCGACAAGCCGCCATACTGCTCTTGATTTGTGTGCACAAAGGTACATCATTTATTCAGACTGTGCAAATTTTTTGACACTTTAACCTTTGTTTGTTGTTTACAATAATCATTCCCGTAATCGCGAATGGTGGAATAATGTATTTTAAGCGAGGGAATAGCAATTTACCGTCAACTTATCCGTTATAAGAATATAAAAAAAGTTTAAATCTTGACAGGTTATGGGTTTACTCAAGAAATTCTCGCTGGCCGAATGGCTGAAGCAGCTCTCGCTGTGCTTGCGCCGTTTCCCGGTGGCCTTGCTGTTGCTGTTGGTGCTGGCGGGGTATCTGTTCTACTACATTCACGTGGGCGGAGTGCCCGAAAAGGAGCATTTCTTCTGGATCTTCTATCCCTCGACAGGGGCTGTGCTGGGCATCTCGCTTCAGCTGCTCACCGAGGATTTCAAGAGCCGGCTCCGTGCCGTCCTCGTCCAGGTGCTGGGCCACGTCCTGTGGTTGGGCATATCGGTTTACCTGGCCGGCTTCGACCGGTTCTCGCTGCCCCAGCTGGCAGGCGTGAGCGCCACTGTTGTGGCGATGGTGCTGTCGGTGTTCCTGCTGGGCTTCTACCGTAAGGGCGATGACGTGCCGTTCTGGAACTTCTCGCAGCGCACGCTGGTGTCGATGATTGCCGGCGGCGTGGTGGGCGTGCTGCTCACGCTGGGTCTCATCCTGTTTGCCCAGTCGCTGGAGTGGCTGTTTGGGGTCGAGGTCAACGATTGCGTCTTTGCCGACATCCCTGCGGTGTGCATGGTGCTGGTGGCTCCGCTGCTGTTCATGAGCCAGATTCCTGCCGGCGAGGATAAGCATGACCATCAGGTGACCCTCTACTCGGGCTTCGCCAAGGGTGTGGCGCAATACCTGTTCGTGCCGCTGCTGGCCCTGTATGTGGTCACGCTCTACGTCTATGCGGCCCGCATCCTGTTCACCTGGCAGCTGCCGGTGGGGTGGGTGAGTTACCTGGTGACCGCGAGCATGGTGGGCATGGTGGCGCTGATCTACATCACTTATCCGCTGCAGCACGAGCAGGAGAAGACCTTCTTCAAGTCGGTGACGCGCTGGATGCCGCTGGCCATGCTGCCGCTGCTGGCGCTGATGACCGTTGCCATCGGCCGCCGCTTGAGCGATTATGGCATCACGGTGAGCCGCCTCTATGTGGTGGCGTTCAACCTGTGGTGCTACGTGGTGTGTGTGGGTCTGCTCTTGTGCCGCAACAAGCGCATCTGGTGGATTCCCGCCTCGTTTGCCGCGGTGCTGTTCCTCATCTCGGTGGGTCCGTGGAGCATCCCCAGCGTGACCGAGCGCCGCTTGCTGGGCGAGGTGAGCCAGGCCCTCACCGCGTCGGGCGTCAAGCAGTTGCCGCTCACGGGGGCGCAGTATGACCGGTGGCTGCACACGGCCGATGCCAAGGTGGCCCGCATGGTCGACGACAAGCTGTACTACCTGCAACGGGACTACGGCTACGACTGCACGTTGGGCCTGGTCGACAAGGATGCCATCCTCGGCAAGGCAGGCCATCAGGGCGAGGACCCCGAGTCGGAAGCCATACTGACGCAGCGATACGAGAATAACAGTGAATTCCTGATGATGCGTGCGCCCATTCCGCGGGGCTATGCCTGCATGACCGACGTCAGTGACGTGATCCTGGCCGAGCAGCAGGGCAACCGCATCGTGCTCGATGTGCAGGCCCGGGGTGCCGACGAGGCGGTGACGCATCATCGCTTTGGCTTGTCGATCAATGAGCTAGCTGAGCGCGACATCGAGCGCAACCACCGCGAGAAGGTGGCGCCACTGATCCTCGACAACGGCGAGGCGGCATTCGTTGTCGACAGCTACAGCATCACCCTCAATAATGGTCATGTGACCTATTCCTATTTCTCGGGCATCTTGTTCAGCAGGTAGCCCACTGTGGACATCAAGCGGGGCCCGAAAAAAGTAGTGCTTGTTGATAACTTTTTTCGGGCCTTTGTTGTGCCCAATTCGCGCCATGGTAGTAATTTTGTAGCATCAAAACTATTAATGTGCAAATGAAGCGTTTTTTCTCGATTTTCTTGATGGCCTCAGTGGCCTTTTCTGTATTACGTGCCGCTGTCGTGACCTTTGATTTCTCGACAGCCCAGGGTATCACCGCTATGGGCTATGATGTGCCCGAGCAGAGTGCAGGGACCAACCTCACGCAGGCAGGCCCGGTGACCGTCGACGGCGTGACGCTCTCGGCCGCCGATGGCTCGACGGCCACGCGCATCTGGAACTCCCAGGGCAGCTACACGCTGCGCATCTATGTGGACGGCTCGATCACGCTGTCGGTGGCCCAGGGCGCGATTACCGGCATCATCGTCAATGCCGCCAACACGGCTAACTTTGACCTCATTGCCGACGTTGGCGACTACAGCGCCGACGGCAGTGTGGGAACCTGGACCGGCAGCGCCGCCAGTGTGACGCTGACCCACGTGGGCAGCAAGAATGCCCAGGTGGCCACGCTGGTAGTCACTACCAGCGCCGAGGGCCCTGGTGAAGACCCCGAAGATCCCATTGACCCGAATATCGAGAAACTCGACTCGCTCCACCACCTGGCCGCGTTGCCCGACGGCACCGCTTTCCAGTTTACCAGCGACGTCTATGTCAACTACCAGTGGAACGAATACCTGTGGGTGATGCAGCTCGACAGCGAGGGCAATGCCCTGGCAGGCCTCATCTATGGCGACACGGGCAAGGAGTACCGCCTGGGTTCGGTGATTCCAGCGGGATGGACTGCCGTCAAGCAGACCTACCGTGGCCAGATCGAGGCCGCTCAGCCCGCCCACTTCGCCAACGCCAAGAATATCCTCGATTATGACATGTACTCCGCATTTGACTGCACGGGAGGCCTTAACTATGTCGCAGACCCCGAGGCGGGCTGGGATAACTACAAGGTGTACTTCGGCGGCGTGTCCCTGAGCGAAATCGACAACAAGGGCATGTTCACGATCTACAGCGACGAGGCCGACGAGGATGGCAATGAATACCAGGCCACGATGACCGGCTTCAACAAGTTTGGCATCGACTATCCCGAGATTGACCCCACCGAGCGCTACAACATCGAGGGCATGATGTCGATCTTCGACGGCACCATGGAGCTGTTCCCCTACAGCATCACCTGTGATGCGGGCACGCGCCTGTGGCGGGTGCTCTACGAGGGCGAGGACGGCGTGCAGTACAAGCTCAATGACACGCTGTATGTCGCCGCTTCGGTCGACAGCGAGCGGGGCAAGTTGGTCTATGTGACCGACAATGTCGACAAAATCTACTACGACACCTATGCCGACTGGGGCTACGCTGAGTGGATGGACTGGTATCCCGACTGGATTGCGCTCGACTGCTCGGGCGACGAGCAGCGCTACAGCGAGCTGGCTGCCATGGACGTGCTCGGCCCCGGCACGGTCAAGGGCGTGCTGATGGATCGCCTGACCAATCCCCGGCTGGTGCTCAACAGCACCCCGGCGCCCCTTGCCGATGCCGAGCTGCCCACCTTGTCGCTGTTCCGCTATGACCTGAGCGCTGATTACCTGACGGCCCTGGGCAGTGAGGTGGGCCGCGCTGATGGCTATTTCCGCTACAGGGATGGCGTGCCCTGCCTGTGCAGCGAGCAGGATACGGTCGTGGTCAAGATGAACTTCGACTATGCTCCCGCCCTCGAGGCCGAGATGGCAGCCAAGCAGGGATGCAACTATGGCCTGTTGTGCGTGTTCACGCTCAACGAGCCGTGGGAGGAAAACGGTGCAGCCGCTGCTCCCCTGCGCCGCATCCATGCCACCGACGACGACTATTACACCAACTACACCATCTATCCGCTTGCCGTGCTCTCGTGCTCGGCCGTCGAGGAAATCGAGACGGGCGACCAGGTGGTGGATGTGAAGTACGTCAACTCGGCGGGCGTGGTAAGCAACTTGCCGCAGAGCGGCGTCAACATCGTGGTGACCACCCACAGCGACGGCACCCGCACGGCCACCAAGCGCATCGTCAAGTAAAAACGCGCTGATTCTTCAGCTATCGCGCCACGGGATTAGCCGTAGAGAATATAGAACTTTTATTAGTGCCATGAAGTGCACCCCAAAAGTTTTGTGTCCAACTTTTGGGGTGCACTTCAATACCCTGGCCAGCCCTAACGGGCTTCAAAAGCAAGGACCTTCATGCGAGACTAGCATGATGACATTGCTGTTAAACCTGATGAAACCTTTTCGTATTTTCCCTGGCCACCCAATTGTTTTCGGTGGGAGGGGAATGGGTGCCAAATCGATTGGTTGTTAGGATGTTAATAGTGTATATGCCATATAAGTAATACAGAATTATTACAAAGTGGAATTATTCTTGTATTTTTCAAAAAGCGGTTATTGATAGGGCATATATGTTTATTTATGAGAATGGTTCTGTATAGTCGATTGTCAATTATTTTGCATGAAGTTGTGGAATTTTGATGAAATTTAGTGATAAAAAGTTGCTGAATTCAAATAATGAGAGTAAATTTGTGGCATCTTTTTGATTAGGCGAAATGATGTCCACTAACCTGACCAAAGAAGCACATTAACAAATTATTAATGTACATAAGATTTTAATCATATTTAATTAACCATTTATTAACTCCTAAATCAATTGATTTATGAAAAAATTTTTAGCACTCGCTTTTGTATGCGCTGGTCTGACCGCAATGGCAGGCATGCCGCAACTCAATCGTGCTCATGTCACCCACAAGGCTGAAGGCAACCTGGTGATGAAGGGCAACTCCATGGCCGCTAAGTTCATGGCCCCCGCAATGGGTAAGGCCCAGAGCACATCGTTCTCACAGTTTGTTCGCGAGAACAATGTTGACCTGAACGCAAACCGTCTGTCCAAGAAAGCTCCGATGCGCGTAGGCACTGAGGAACTTCTGCTTTCCAAGTTGTTGTTCATGGAGGTGTATAACTGGTCGGTTAATGACAATGACAGCCTCATTATTGAGTCTGCTGTGCCTAGCACAGTTGGCGGATTGACCATTGACTTGACTGCAGGTGATGAGGATGGCGAATATACTTGCGATGGCCTTTATTACGTAGTGCCTGCAAATTTCGTTGTAGACCTGGCCAACAAGACGGTGACCATGCCTACCTTCACGCTGGCAGCGCAGTCCACGGGTCATGGTGAGTCGGGCCGTTTCACCTATGACACCGTGGAAAACGTGTTCTATGTTAACGAGAAGTGGTTTACCGAGGATGCAGAACCCGCTGACCTTCAGGGCCAGATTCTGGACGATGGTTCGATTATCTTCAATGACGGTTTCCTCTATTACTTCCAGACGATTGTCACCACTTCTCAGAATGGTAGTGCTGTGAGTACGGATACCACGGCAGAGCTTTCGCAGATTTTCCGCAATCCTTACATGATGGTTCCGACTGGTAACCACAACTTTGATTACTCATATAAAGGTAATACATACTCTGACGAAGTTCCTGTCTACATGTACCAGCAGAACGACACGACCGTGAAGGTTTGGAACCTGTGGGGATTCGGTGGCATCGGCAGCGAGATGATCATCTACGAGGATGGTACGATGAAGTTCCCCTTGCAGGCTATCATGGAGGAAGATGTAAGCGAATATGCATCTGATCTGCCCGAGGGCGCTCAGATGTCCAACGTGTTCTTGAACGGTAATGGTGGAAATGCTGTTGATGCCAGTGATACCTATGGTCTGGTAAACAGCAACAAGATTACTTGGGACAGTACCCGAGTTGGTAACTTCGTGGTTTACAATAATAACTATTATTTCCCCTATGTTGCATATCCTCCCATGTTTAACAACGTGCTGACGCTGAACAACGACGTGTTCTACTATCAGAAGAGCGTTGCTCCCGTTATCAGCTACGTGGTTAACGATGAGAATGTTGTGATTACCGCCGTCGGTGAGGGTACCGTGGTGCTGGCTACCAGCGATGGCACCACCGTAGAGAACCCCTACACCGTGGCTCGTGGCGAAGCCGACCAGACCATTACCATGCTGGCTCTAGCACAGCAGGAGGGCAAGCTTCCCAGCGAAGTCGTTTCGCAGGAGATTGTCATCCCCGCCAAGGCTGTAGCCTCTCTGCGTGGTGATGTCGACAACAATGGCAGGGTGGAGATTGCTGACGTGTCGGCCCTGATCGACGCTCTGCTCAACACCACGATGTACCTGCCCGAGGGCGCTGACTGCGACTTGGATGGCGACTTCGGCATCGGTGATGTGTCGGCTCTGATCGACTACCTGCTGAATGGCGAATGGACTAAATGATCCTCATCATCGACGAGGTAGATATTAGACCATAATTGAGAAAGGGGGCTCCCGCTATGCGGGGGCTCTCTTCGCATTAGGGTGGGCCGGCGACGGAGCAGTGATGGCTGAAAACGGTATTTAATGTCAGGAAAAAGAACAAATTATGGGCAATAATTGTGGAGCATGACTAATTTTTTGTAACTTTGCCGTTTGATAAGTTGAGAAATCATAAAAATCAAAATAGAGAACAGCAATATGAAGAGATTATTAGCACTGATGAGTGTGTGCGCAGGCCTGACCGCACTGGCAGGCGTGCCCCGTGTGAATTCCGGCCTGCCGATGATCAGGCCCGCAGTGGAGCGTGCCGCTGCCAGCGTGTCGCCGATCAGGTCGGCGGCACTGGGAGTGACGAGCAATGACATGACTGGCGGCAGGATCGTGTTCCTGCACCAGTATGCGTGTGTCGAGGAAGCTGGTGGCGTGATGCAGGCTGTGGCTTGTGACCCGCAGAACGTGGGCGGATGGACGACCACGCTGACCACTGGCGCAGACGGCCGCGTGACAGCTAACGAGGGCATCCTGCTTGAGGTCGCTCAGCCCCTGGTAATCGACGCAGCGGCAGGCACGGTGACCTTGGTGGCCGACAATACGCCGTTTGCCACGTCGACCGCTAGCTCGACGAGCACTGTGGCCGGCACCGTCATCAAGATGGACACCACGATCAACTACTACGTCGTGAACGAGGACTGGATGCTCAATCAGGGCCCGCTGGCCGATGTCACCGGAGAGATTCTTGCCGATGGCTCGATTGTGATTGCCGACGGCTTCGGTTACTACATCGAGACTGTGATCACCCGCTCTGTCACGAGTAAGGGCGAGACCACGGTGACGACCGACACCAAGCGCAATGTGTCTCCGCTGCTGCGCGACACCCGCCTGATGAAGCCCAACGGCAAGCATGAGTTCAAGAACGAGTCTGATGGCCAGACGCGCACCGTCGATGTGTACATGTACCAGAATGGCGGCAAGGTCTATGTGATGAACCTCTATGGCTATGGCTGGGGCGAGAACTACATGGAGCTGAATGTCGACGGCACGATGAGCTATCCCGCTCAGCCGTTGCGCGACCTGGTGGATGCCGACTATCCCAGTGGTGATGGCGTGTGGCGCAACATGACCTACGAGAACGGTGCGGCTACTGCTGGCAACGTGGGCACGGTGACCCCGACGGCCATTACTTGGGGCCTGACCGTTCCCGGTGATGGTGACGGCCTGTGGTATGGCTGGTATGACAACCGCCTGTACTACACCGACGGCTCGCGCTTTGTGATTCCCAGCGATGTCATCCGTGGCGACGTGAACGGCGACGGCGATGTGACCATCGCTGATGTGTCGGCGCTGATCGATGCGCTGCTGAGCGGCGATTACAGCACCATCGTCGTGGCCAACGCAGACACCAATCAGGATAACGACATCCAGATCGGCGACGTGTCGGCACTGATCGACTTCCTGCTGGGTGGCACTTGGCAGTCCTGATGAAATGATGCCCGTCCTCGCATGCCATGGGGCATGAGGAGGCAGTGTGGGCAAGAACACAGTGAGGCAAGAAGGACACAAATGGTTGTGTCGTACTTCTTGCCTCACCATTTTTTTTATGGGGGATGGTGCGCGTGATGTGCTTTTTGTCATTGCGGGCGGGTTGGGCGGTGTGTTATCTTTGTCGGCGATATCCTTTTCACATTAATAATATAGATCATGAAGAAACACACAATGAAACAGACCCTGGTAGAACCCAGGGCAATGGTGCCGCTCATCAACAGCGAGGCGGCAACACGCGGCACCGCCCGTGCCGCACTCAACGTGCGGGAACAGGAATCCTCGCTTCAGGTGGCCGGCTTGCCCATGGCGATAGGCCGGATAGGGGCTGACGAGCGGCTGTTGCTGGTTACCGGCGGACACTATGTGACCTGTGCCGGCCAGCGGGTGCTGATCGACGGGGCGACCGTGGCAACGGTCGACGGCGCCATCGTCAATGCCCATGCCATCGGCGAACTGATTGTGGTGGTCACCAGCGGCGGGCTCGTCTATCTGCTGGCAACTGAAACAGGATGGGCTGTGATGAGCCCCGAGGCCGCCATTCCCCGGCTGCAATTCACTACGCCCTCCACCACCACGGGTGCCGACATCGAGGCCTACGCCTTTGCCGAACCCTACACCCAGTGGCGGGCGCCGCTGTCCACTGCCGACACCACCGCGCTGGCTCGTCTGCTCAACAGTGCATGGAGCTCCCTCAATGCCGACGCCCTGGCCGAGGGCCGCCACACGGCACCGATGCTGGTGCGCTGGGCGGTGCGTCTCAAGGACGGCACCTACCTGTGGATGAGCGATCCGCAACGGGTGGGAGATATCACCCTGGCCAACGCTGGCCGCATTTCGGTGCCTGTGAACACGGGCAATAGCGGATTTACGGGCATCGCGGCGAGCACCTTGCCCATGGTGAGCTACTCGCTGCGAATCGATGTGTTGGCGGGTATTGCCGCCGAGTGGCTGCCGCTGGTCGATAGCGTGGACGTGCTGGCAACACCCCAGGCGCAGTTGCTCACGGCAGCGCGTTCGCTCGACTACCGCTGCGTGACGCGCACGACGGCCCCGAGGACCTACTTGCTGGAGATGGGACTGAGCCGCCGCAGCGATGCCGCCATAGCCGCCCAACTGGCCGCTTCGTCATGGCAGGTCATCGCCACCGCTCCGGCATCGGCAACCATGACGGGCAACGACTTTACCGCTCCGCTCCAGCCGCTGTCGCTGACTCCCGCTCAGTGTGCTGACGTAGGGTCGATGCTTGCGGTCGACGGCGTGGTGTGCTCGACGGCCGCTGCCGGCAGGCTGTATTGCTGCACCCGCCAGGGCAGCGTGATCGTCAGCGCTCCCGGCAATGCGCTGGTCGAGGCCCATCGTCGCAACGTGCTGGGTGCCAACCCGCTGGCGCTGGCCGTGGTGACGCGTCCGCTCTACTCGGGCGGGTTCGGGCGCTATCCGGTGTATGTGTTCACTGACGACGGCATCTATGCCATCCCGCAAAGCGCGACGGGAACGCTGGGCGAGGCGCGTCTGGTCGACCGCACGGTCATCGAGGCAACGGTGCGGCCTGTCGAGGCCGGGCGCGACATCTGGTTCGTGTCGCGCCACTACCACCTGTGCCGCCTGAGTGGTGCCGCATTGACTGTGATCCAGCGCCAAGCCGACTACATGGCGCTGGCGTGGTGCAATGCCTATGGCGAGCTGTGGCTGCTGCCCCACGATGGCGAACCGCTGGCGATGATGGCCAGCGGAGCCATGAGCCGGCGCAGCATCGCCGCGTCGCAGTTGTGGAGCGACGCGCAGCATGCGCTGGCCATCAGCCCTGACGGTCAGGTGCTGGATTTGGAGCTGGAGCGGCAAGACGGGCGGGTTGCCGTGGCTTGGGATAGCCATCCCATCGGGCTCGACGTGCTGATGGCGCGGGTCATCAAGCGTGTGGTGTGGCACGTGCGCGGTGACGATGTGGACCTGACACTGCGGGTCATGGGGCAGCGAGGCATCATGGCCATGGAACATAATGTGAGCACCATCGCGGTAAGCGGTGGGGTAGAGCAGCCGCTGGCCACAGCGCCCATGGCTGTCCCGGCCCGCATGGTGCGACTGAATCTGGCCGGACAAGCACGCCCCGGCACGTTGATTTTGCCCACCATTCTTTTCACGATCAAGTCATGACAGAGGGTGGTGCTACATTACCGATTCATGAGGTCCTTGCCGAGAACGGGCGACGACATGCGGCGCTTGAACAGGACCACTATGACCCGATGGCCGGTGTGGGATGCTGGGGAGACAGGGTGGAGGCGGCCGGCTGCTTGGTGCCACGTGCCGTGCTTGCCCGCACCCCCGGTTATGACCTGCTGGAGCCCCCGGCGCGAGACAGGGTGCGCATTGTCGAGGACTTTGAGTTCTGGTGCGCGAGGTGTGTGACCATCAAGGACAAGATCACGGGCCGCAACATCCCGTTTGTGCTCAACAGGCCGCAGCGGCGCTTGCTGGGAGTGATGGAGGACCAGCGCGTGGCGGGCAGTCCCGTGAGGGTGATACTGCTCAAGGCCCGCCAGTGGGGCGGCTCCACGCTGGTGCAGATGTACCTGGCCTGGATGCAGCTGGTGCGCCACAAGGGATGGAACAGCCTGATATGCGGCCACATGCACGCCACGAGCAAGAGCATCAAGCGCATGTATAACCTGCTGATCAGGCACTATCCTCGCGAGATGCTCGATGAGGGCGACGAGTTGCCGCGGTTCACCAAGCTCGAGGGCCAGCCCAACGTGCAGCAGATTACTGCCCGTGACTGCCTGGTGCTCACGGGTAGCTCACGCAGCGAGGATGCGGTCCGCGGCTATGACATCTCGATGGCCCACCTGAGCGAGGTGGCCTTCTGGCAGGCTAGCGCGATGCATAATCCCGATGACGTGGTGCGCAGTGTGTGTGGCAGCATCGCCCTCAAGGCCGAAACGGTGATCGTGCTCGAGTCGACCGCCAACGGTGTCGGGGACTACTTCCACGACGAATGGCTGCGTGCCATGGCAGGCCGCAGCGACAAGGAGCCGGTGTTTGTGCCATGGCACGAGATCGGCATCTACTCGCTGGCCGTCGATGACGCGCAGGCCCTGTGGGAACAGATGGATGACTACGAGCGGGGTCTGTGGAACGACGGGTGCACGCTCGAGCAGATCAACTGGTATCACCACAAGCGCCGTGAGTATCGCGGCCACGAGATGATGATGGCCGAGTATCCGTCGACCGCCAGCGAGGCTTTTGCCATGACGGGCGGCAATCCGTTTGTCCGCGAGGATCTGGACTATCTGGCCGAGGGATGTCGTCCGCCCATGTTCACTGGGGACATTCAGGGCGATGGCTTGACAGGCCAGGAGGCCAAGCGCAACATCCGCCTGGTGAGCGACGCGCAGGGCCTGCTCCAGGTGTGGGAGATGCCGCGGGTTGACGCTCCCGTGGCGGCGCGTTACCTGGTCGTGGTGGATGTGGGCGGCAGGGCCAAGGACAGCGACTACTCGGTGATTGCCGTGTGGCGCATGAGTTCGCCTGTCAGCGAGGCTGCCATCGTGGCCCAGTGGCGCGGCCACATCGATCACGACATGCTGGGGTGGAAGTCGATGCAGTTGGCAAAGCACTACAATAACGCGCTGCTGGTCATTGAGAGCAACACCCTCGTCAACGAGGCCGCCCGTGCCGGTGAGAGCGAGTACATCCTGCGCAACCTGAGGCAGGTCTATGGCCGGCTGTACCAGCGTGGTCCGGGCAAACTGGGATTCCACACCAATGTCAAGACCAAGGGCATGGCCATCGCCGAACTCATCAGGGTGCAGCGCATCCATGGCTATCAGGAGCGCGACATCGAGGCGGTGAACGAGATGCGTGACTATGAGGAGCACAACGGCCGCTACAGTGCGCGTCCCGGGAAGCACGACGACATCCTGATGACCCGTGCCATCGGTCTGTACCTGATGCATGACAAGGGTGTGAACCCTGGCGGCACTGGGGTTGACCCATCCATATCCCGCGACAGCTGGCAGGTGACGTACCTGTCATGATGACGCTTCCCGCCCAACACAAAAAAAGGCCGCAGGCACACATGATGGTGCCCGCGGCTTTTTTAGTTACCTCAAAATAAGTGGGGAAATCCCTTCTTACTTAATCACCTTGCAGGTGTTGGTGGTGCCATCGTTGTAGGTGGTCACCTTGATGTTAACACCCTCGAAGGGCTCGTTGCTCTCCATACCGGCAATGTTGAAGTACTTCACACTGCTGACGGTCTTCTCGGCCAGGTTCTCAACAACGGCGCTGCTGCCATAGAGCTCAACGCGGTTGTAGTACTGGAAGCGCTGGGTCTCATTGTTGCCACCCTCACCATAGATGAAGCGATACTCGTTGGGAGTCCACTTGTCGCGAACACCCTCGCGGAAACCGAACTCGGTGTTGGCGATGATCATGTCCTGATCGAGACGGCCCTGAGCAACCTCCTGCTCGGCGTTGTCAACGGCGATGAACAGCAGAGCTGCGTCGTCCTTCCTGAGGGCGCCATTCTCGGCATACTCCTCGGGCTCCTTGCCAGAGAAGTGGCAAGCGTCGTTGTTGTTGTTGCTGACAACGAGGGTGTACACGCGGTACTCCATGCCGTCAACGACCTTGGTAGCCTTCTCGGCCCAGCTGATGGTAGCATCGTAAGGCATACGGTCGCCCTGCGAAGCCTGAACTTTCCTCTTCTCGCCCTCGAACTTGTAGGTTACGAGCTGCATGCTCATGGGCAGATAGATGTCGCACTGCAGTGAGTTATAAGTGATCTCCTTGTAGAGGTTACCTTCCTCGTCATAGGCCACGGGAGTGAGGGCCTGAACCTTGTCGTTCAGATAGATCTCATCGTCATCGAGCCACAAAGCAACAACTTGGGGAGTGCCAGCCTTGAAAGAAACGACGTTGTCAAGGGTGCGAACGGTACCCATGTCATCATTGTCGCCACGAACGAAGAGGTGGTCATTGGTGGTCTGACCAACCATAGCAGGCTCGCCAGTTGACATGAATGCATATTCACCAGTTGCCTTGTCACCATCGGCAAAAGCGGACATGCTCAGCGAAGCTGCAGCAGCAAAAAGAAGTAAATTTTTAATCTTCATAATTAAATGAGTTAAAATGTTAGTAATAATGTTAATTAATATTTTTTGTTGTTTTGTTTCTAATTCATTGGGTTTAAGCTCCCTCTGCTGTTGAAGCAGAAGAGCTGAAAGCGTAATTGTAAACATTTGAAAATGAGCAAAAAGAGCACAATGGGTGCTGTTTCTCCCGCTTTTCAGACTACAATATTACGAACTTTTTTTGAACTGGCAAAATTTTTTTTAAAAAACGATGAAATTTTACAAGATTGTCACTGTTGGCGGTTTCACCGCCGCCAGGGGCGGTGGATAGCCGCTTGAATCGCTTGAACCAGTTGGGGTCGGCGGGTGGCGTGAGCCGGGGAATGCGGCCGCCAGGACGGGGGATTGCCGATGGCTTCTTCCTGATCATGTTGAACTATTGTTGATTAGTTATGACTGATGCGTCGGCAGTGCGCGACGTGTGGCCCTTGATAGGCAGGTTGTAGCTGATGCTCAGCGAGAATCCCAGTGAGCCCTTGCGCGGTCCGTATCCGGGAATGAACCACGGGGCGGCGTGCTCGCTCTTGGCATAGTTAAAGATGTTGTGGTAACGCAGCATCCATCCCATCGACACGCTGCCCGCCAGCTTGACCTTGATGCCGACGGCGGCTTCGCCCCACAGGGCGTGGGAGTGCTCGCCGCTGATGTCGTAATGGAGCTCTTCCTGCCAGTAGGTGTTCCGGTAATGAACGCCCGTGATGTCGTAGCCAAAGGTGCTGTATCCCAGCCTAATGCCGACAAGGGCCTGGTAGTCAGGACTGTTCTTGAACATGAAGTTGTAGTTCAGTCCCACCTTGAAATAGGGTGATGGCTTGCACTTGTAGGTGAAGTTCATGCCGTCGGGGGTGGATTTGGCCCATCCCAGCCCCAGCTCCACGGCGGGTTGGATGCGGTTCCACATGTTGAGCGTGGCGCTCACGTCGGCACTGGCATAGCTCTGGCCAAAGGTCATGAACAGCAGGTCGGCAACGTTGAGCCCGATGGACAGGTCGGTGAGCTTGGGGTAGTGGTGATAGACGCGGCGCAGGGAGTCCTTGCGGGCCTCGGCCAAGGCTGCCGCGCTGTCGCCGCTGATGTATTGCTGGATGATTTTCTCGTCGGTGCCCTTGGGTGGCGGCTTCACCTGGTTGGTCTCGGGCTTGACGGGTGTGACGTGCCGTTTGTCGGGCTGCTGGGCCGCGCCCTGCAGGGCGCCCAGCAGGCACAGCATCACCACGACGAGCGTCCTTACCCGTGGTATCCGATGGCTGATGGATGTCAAGGCGCGTCTGTTCATGGGTTGAGGTCGGTGAAGTGAATGCGCAGTGCGGGCACTATCGCGTTGGTTATCAGTGGCGTGAGCAAGGTGACAGAGTCGATGCCGTGCTTGGTGCAGGTCACATGACGCACCCTGAAATTGAACATGGCACCGCATTGTGTCGAATGGAAGTACTCAATCGGATCATAGTCGATGGTGAGCGTGTCGACAGTCTTTATCGGGACGCTGTTGATGATGACCTGGCGCTGTATCATGTAGCTCGTGGACGACACGCTGGCGCGCAACGGCATGTAGAACTCGCTCAGGGCGCTGGAGTCGGCCAGCAGGCTGTCGCCGGGCACACCGATTCCCTTGATGGTCAGTCCCGTGAGGGTCATCTGGCCGCCGTTGATGTAGCACTGAGCCAGCGGCAGGCTGCTGCCATTGTCATAGCAGCTGTCGTCGTTACAGGCCGTGATTGCCAGGATGAAGGCGATGGCCAGCAGGGCTAGATGCGGCAGTCGGTTCATTGCTGTGGGCTGACGGTGAGAGGCTTGCTCTCTACGTTGATGGCCTGGGACAGACCGTTGTCGTGACTCGGAGCCTCGAGAGCCCTGTCGCTGCCGTCGGTCTCCTCGCCGATCTCATAGTGGTTGCGGTCGTTGCTGTGACGGATGATGAGCTCGCCCAGGAAGCCCGTGAGGAACAGCTGGGTTCCCAGCAGCATCATCGTCAGCGAGAGGTAGAAGTAGGGCGACTCGGTGACCAGCCGGTAGCTGTTGCCGCTGTACATGTTGTAGAGCTTGAGCGCTCCCACGACGACGACCGCGATAAAGCCCAGCAGGAACATCAGGCTGCCCAGCAGGCCGAAGAAGTGCATCGGCTTGACGCCGAACTTGGCTTGGAACCAAAGCGTCAGCAGGTCCAGGTAGCCATTGACGAAGCGGTCCAGGCCAAACTTGGTCGTGCCATACTTGCGGGGACGGTGGTGCACCTCTTTCTCGCCGATGCGGTTGAAGCCGGCATTCTTGGCCAGATAGGGGACATAGCGGTGCATGTCGCCGTAGACCTCGATGTGCTTGACGACCTCCTTGCGGTAGGCTTTCAGGCCGCAGTTGAAGTCGTGCAGGTTGTGGATGCCGCTCACGCGCCTTGCCGTGGCGTTGAACAGCTTGGTGGGGATGGTCTTGCTCAGCGGGTCGTAACGTTTCTTTTTCCACCCGCTCACCAGGTCATAGCCGTCCTGGGTGATCATGCGGTAGAGCTCGGGGATCTCGTCGGGACTGTCCTGCAGGTCGGCATCCATGGTGATGATGACGTTGCCCTGGGCCCGCTCGAAGCCCGTGTTCAGCGCCGGCGACTTGCCGTAGTTGCGGCGGAAGGAGACCCCCTTGAGCCGGGGGTTGCGGCTGTTGAGCTCCTTGATCACCTGCCACGAGTTGTCGGTGCTGCCATCGTTGATGAACAGCACCTCGTAGGTGAAGTTGTTCTCCTGCATGACGCGTTCGATCCATGCTGCCAGCTCGGGCAGTGACTCGGCTTCGTTATAGAGAGGTACTACTACTGAAATGTCCATAAATATGTGATATCCTTGTTTTTCTCGGCGATTGCCTGATTAATTCGTTTTGCGATGCTTGTTGATGGAACGTTGCGCCACCAGGGCGGTCAATGCGCTCGCCAGCGAGCCGCCGAAGGTGATGAACCAGTACACGTTGATGACCATCTCGATGGGCGTGGGCAGGAGTTTCTCGTCGACCATGCGCTGGACGACGTGCAGCAACTCGCTGTCACGCATCTCGGGCATCTTGCTGTAGGTGTCGATGACCAGTAGCGCCTGGTCATAGATGAAGTCTGGCCTGACGTATTGTAGGAACAGGTAGACGAACAGGCTGGCAACGAGGGCACCCAGCAGGAACAGCATGATGCCCAGCATCCACAGGCCGGCATACTCGGTGAAGCCGTTGTCCTCGATGAACTTGCGCCGCTGAAAGGCATACACCAGCACGGGCGTGCCGAAGAGCATGGCCAGGAAGACGATGCTCAGCGGGGAGAACAAGTCGGCAGTGATCGACGACACCGCCATGACCGACAAATAGAGGCCGAAGGGGAGACCCCACTCGGCGGCTCGCTGGTAGATGCTCTTTTTAGCTTGTTGTTCCATCATATCAAACGGCAAAGTTACACATTAAAATCGATAATGATTGCCACTTGGGGGCAAAAAAACGGCAGCCTGTCAAAAAAACGTGCTGGAAATGGCTGGGATTGAGAAAAAAACTATAATTTTGCAATTGAACATCAGCTTTGCGGACTCGACATGAACCGACCTGTGAATAACTGCAAGAATCGTGATTACAGATTCCCTCTTGCCGTGACTGTGGCAGTCATGGCGGCGCTTGTCGTGCTCGTGGGGGCGTGCCACCGCCACATGCCGGCGCCGAGTCACTCCGCCGATGCCCACTATTGTGCCGCCGATAGCCTGTTGCGGACCATTACCACCATCGACTCGTTGACCGCCCTGGTTGACCGATATCACAATGAGCATGACGCCGTGGGCGAGATGCTGGCGCTGAAGTATCAGGGTAAACTGATGCGCGGCAATGCGATGTTTGACGAGGCCGTGAAGGCGCACACCCGCATGTACCATATTGCCACCAGCCTGCAGGACACCATCGAGATGATTCTGGCGCTCGACAATATCGCGACCAATTACCGCCGCATGGGCGAGTTGAGCTCCGCATACACCTACCACTATGACGCCCTCAGGCTGAGCGATGCCTACAGTGACCACGAGAGCGACGAGGCCGTTAAGAGCCGTGTCGTCACGCTCAATGGCATCGGCAACATCGAGCTCGGCATGTGCAACTACGCCACTGCCGATACGATCTTTCGTCAGGCTTTGGCGGGCGAAAAAAAGCTGGGCAGCAACGTGGGTATGGCCATC
The DNA here is from genome assembly GCA_964628205.1 of uncultured Muribaculaceae bacterium. Lineage (GTDB taxonomy): Bacteria > Bacteroidota > Bacteroidia > Bacteroidales > Muribaculaceae > Sodaliphilus. Next base: position 3,631 of record CAZVMM010000014.1, on the reverse strand, counting down.
AACTACGCTAACCTGGGCTTCATCAAGCATCGCAGGAATGAGATAGACTCTGCTTGGGCGTATTACCGCAAGTCGCTGGAATACAACAAGCTGGCTGGCAGTGAGCTAGGCGTGGCCCTGTGCCACCTGCACTTTGGCGAGCTCCATGAGAGCGACCGCCGCTTCTCGCATGCCCGCGAGGAGTACCAGGTCGCCTATGACGGGCTCAAGGAGATTGACCGCTGGCACTGGCTCGAAGCCTGCCTGGCGCTGTCGAGCGTGTGCATCAAGTTAGGCGACGTGGCTGACGCGCACAACTATGTGGCTGAAGCCGAGGCCGAAGCCCTGCGCATCAACAGCCGGGAACATCAGGCGCGTGCCTATAAAGTCCATTATGAGTTGGCCCTACTCGAGGGTGATCCCGACAAGGCGCTGAAATACTTCGTCCACAGCGACGAGCTGGCCGACAGCATCAACGGCCCCGAACGCACCGACGAGATGCGCACCCAGCGCCTGGACTACGAGCGCAACCTCAAGAGCGGCGAGTTGAGTTTGCTCAACAATAACATCGCCCACCTGAAACGTATGCGTAACCTGATGATTGCCGCTGTGTCGCTCATGCTCCTGATGGCGGGTGCCATCATCGCCACGCTGGTCTATGCCAACCGTGTGCGCTCGCGCACCCAGCGCGTCATGCATCAGATCGAGGAGACCCGCTCCTTGTTCTTTACCAACGTGGTGCACCGCCTTCGCACCCCGTTGACCGCTATCATGGGCGCCATCGACAGTATCATTGCCGACTCCAAGTCATCGGCAACGCCGCCCAGTGCCCAGCAACTCGTGAATCTGGAAATGATTGACAGGCAGGGTGGTAACCTGCTTGAGCTGGTGGACCGAATCCTGGAGGTGGGTAGCGTGCGCAGCGCCGTGAGCGACTTGGACTGGCGCACCGGTAATGTGGTGCCCTTTATCCGCATGATTATCGAGAGTTACCGCGAACAATGCGTGTCGCGCCAGATCGAGCTCACCTATGCCTCGAGCCAGGACCGCATCGTCATGGATGCCGTGCCTTCTTATCTGAGCACTATCGTGGGCAGCCTGGTCGAGAATGCCATTAACTATAGCCGGGACTACTCCAAGATCACCGTTACCACGCGCCAAGAGGGTGATGAACTGGTCATCAGGGTTGCCGATAACGGCATGGGCATCTCGTCCAATGACCTGCCTCATGTGTTCGAACCCTTCTATCGTGGCGCTCAGGCCGAGCAGATAACCGAGGGGGTGGGCATCGGCCTGACGGTCGTGCGCGACATGGTCATGGCGCTCGGCGGATCGGTGGCCGTCGACAGTAAGAAGGATAACGGGTCGGTCTTTACCATCACGTTGCCCTGCAAGCACAACGACGGCGTGAAAGACCGCCTGGAAGATGTGGCCTCGCGCGTCTTGCCCAAGCTGCATCCGCGGCGAGCCGTCAAGCGCAGTGAGGCTTCGGTTCGCAGCAAGCCCGCGGCAGGCGACGACAAGCCAGTCGTGCTGGTCGTCGAGGATCACGGTGACGTGGCCCAGCTGGTGGGCAGTGTGCTCGCAGAGCGGTTTGCCGTGCATTATGCCAGTGATGGAGAGCAGGGGCTTGCGCGGGCCGTGGAACTCGTTCCTGACCTGATCGTCACCGATGTCAAGATGCCCGCCATGGACGGCTGTGAGCTGTGTCGCCGCGTGCGCCAGTCGCCGCAGTTGTGCCACATCCCCGTCATCATGCTCAGTGCCCGCACGGGTAAGGACGACCGCATTGCCGGTATCAAGGCCGGAGCCGACGTGTATATGGTCAAACCGTTTGTGAGCGAAGAGATGATGGAATGGGCGAATAGATTGCTGCAAAACAGACAGATGTCCATCCGACACTATAGTGATACTTTAAGTAATAACGGCTTGCGGGCCGCCTCCGTGGGCAAGACAAGCGACAACAGCGAGGACGAGAAGTTCATGGCACGATTCAATGAACTGGTGAGCGAGCAGATCACCAGCGGCGTGACCAGGGTAAACCTCGACAAGGTCGCTGTGTCGATGAAGATGGGCGAGAGCGCGATGAGGCGCAAGGTGCAGTCCGTTACCGGCAAGAACGTGATCGCTCACATCACCGATTTGCGCATGGACAAGGCGCTGGACCTGCTGAGGCGTTACCCCGACATGCTCATTGGCGAAGTCGCCGAGCAGTGCGGTTTTGCCGATGTGGCCTATTTCTCGCGCGTGTTCCGCCAGCACTACGGCATGACGCCGACCCGCGCCCGCAATGGCGATGCGGACAAATCTTAGCTAGCGGCCGATGGTGCGAAGCGGCGGCTCAAAAGCGTTGGGGATGTAGATGATGTTGAAGTCGGGCTCATGTCCCACAAGTATCATCACGTCATACTGCACGCTCATGGGCAGGCGGTGAAGGGCGATGTAGCCGTTGGCAGCATTTACCAGATTGTTGATTTTCTTGCGGTTGATCGACTGCATCGGGTCATAGTTCTCGATGCTGGAGCGGGTCTTGACCTCCACGATGTGCAGGCGCTGGGCGGCGGGCTCCTGGGCCACGATGTCTATCTCGAGGTGTCCCAGCCGCCAGTTGGTCTCGCGCACGGTATAGCCCTTGGCGATCAGGAATTCGCATGCTGCCTGCTCGCCTTGTTGTCCCAATTTATTGAACTGTGCCATGGTGTGGTTAGCGATACGTTCTTAAAGTGATTGTTTAATCCTTTTCCTTGGGGCCGTGGCCAGCGTTGTCACCCCAGCGGCTCCTTTGTCGCGCGGCCATTTGTGCCTCGGCTGGGTTCTCCTCTTGCGGATGCCACAGCTGCGGGTGGTTGAGTTCGGCTGGCATGTACTGCTGGTTGATGAAGTGGCCGGGATAGTCGTGGGCGTAGCGGTAGTCCTTACCGTAGCCAAGCTGCTTCATCAGCCCCGTGGGCGCGTTGCGCAGGTGCAGCGGCACGGGAGCGTTGCCCGTCTCGTTGACCAGGGCCAGGGCGGCGTCAATGGCCAGATAGGCACTATTGCTCTTGGCGCTGGTGGCCAGGTAGATGGCGCACTCGCTCAGGGGGATGCGGCCCTCAGGCCAGCCGATCTTGTTGATGATGTCAAATGTGGCGTTGGCCAGCAGCAGGGCATTGGGGTTGGCCAGGCCGATGTCCTCGGCAGCCAGGATGCAGAGCCTGCGGGCGATGAACTTGGGGTCCTCGCCGCCCGCGATGAGCCGTGCCAGCCAGTAGACCGCGGCATCGGGGTCGCTGCCGCGTATACTCTTGATAAACGCCGAGATAATGTCGTAGTGCATCTCGCCACCCTTGTCAAAGGCTAGCGGGTTCTGCTGCAGGCGGTCGGTCACGATGTCGTCGGTGATGACCAGCGGCTCGCCCTCCTGGAGCGACTGCATGATGAGGTCCAGGATGTTGAGCAGCTTGCGGGCATCGCCGCCGGCAAACCGCAGCAGCGCTTCGGTCTGCTCGACGCGCACCTCGCGTCCCTGAAACATCTTGTCGGTCTTGAGCGCGTGGTCCAGCAGATGCAGCAGGTCGTCGCGGTTCAGGGGGTTCAGAACGTAGACCTGGGCGCGGGAGAGCAGGGGACGGATGACCTCGAACGAGGGATTCTCGGTCGTGGCGCCGATGAG